>JBMNLE010000008.1:0-172062 GCA_050952565.1 Christensenellaceae bacterium | reverse complement strand
ATTGGGTGGCTTTTTTATCTTCCAAACTTATGCGTAGTGAATGACAACCTTTCGTTCCGGTGCAGGGGGGTTCAAATTATCTGTATAGCCTAACCCTGCTGCGCCCCAAACCACATAATTGCTGGGCAATCCATAACTATCCAGCAAGCTGCGCACTTCTTTATCGTTGCAAACATCTTTTAGCTGGTTCAGCCAAACAGAACCTACCTCAAGCGAATGTGCTGCCAGAAATATATTCTGCAACGCACAAGAACAATCTGCGTATCCTTCCCCGTTTTCAGGATCATTGGCTGCAATAATCAGCGCCGTTGGATAATACATATTATACCCCGGGTTGCCTAGCGCATTTCCCATCGCTTTAGAAAGCGCTGCAATCTTTTCTGTATCACTTAGTACAACCAATTGAAAGCTTTGTGTATTCCTTGCTGTGGGCGCCCATGCGCCGGCTTCTACAATGGCTTGCAACTTCTCTTTTGCAATCGGCTCCTCTTGAAAGGCGCGAATGCTTCTGCGTTCTTTGATGTTCTTTAATACTGCGTTCATTGTCGTTCCTCCTTCTAGATATAATGATTAAATAAAAATACGATATGCTTTTGTACCCGGCGCTGCAGCGCAGCTATCTCGATATGCAAATTCCATTTTATATAATTTGCTTTCTTGCATCGTTCCTTGCATCTTGTTTCGCAATAACTCTAGCGCATATAAAAGCATCTCATCCATCGGTGCCCATACCGTCGTAAGAGATGGAATTAAATATTCGCTCAAATGGTTGTTTCCTTGCGCAACTATTTTCATACGCGCAGGCACATCTATTTTTCGGCTTTCCAAAAGCTGCATTGCCCCAATGGCGGCTTCATCGCTGGCAAACATGATTGCTTCCGGCTTATCTATTTTTGCAACGATCTCCTCTGCTGCGCGTATGCCCCCATAAGGCGTATGCGGCATATCCCATACCATGTTGGCATCAAACGCAATTTTGCTTTCCTGACATCCCTTATTAAAACCATTTAGCACATTAATGTCTCTTGAGGTATCCCCGACAAACCCGATGCGCGTAAGCCCATGCGCTGCAAATAGCTTCGCCGTATCATAGCCCGCATCATATGCATCTGCCGCCACATACGCATGCTTTTCGGACTGCCATCCCAGCATACAAACAGGAATTTCAAAATCATGCTCTTCTACCAAAGAGCGTTCTTGTTCCTGCAATCCAAAAAAGATTGCAGCATTATAATTTTTTTCCACCCATAGAATATATTCTTGAGAAAAAGCACGTTCTGTATAAGGCTGGAGCACAATATCTACCATGCTTTGGTATCTTTTTTGGTATTCAGCAAGACCATCCATAAAGCGCAGCAACGGAATGTCCTTAATATATGCCGGCCAACTTAAAACAATGGTTGGAATAAACGCAGATGCACGCAACCGCCTAGCCTGTATATTTGCCACATACCCTAACTCTTGCGCTGCAGCCAGAATGCGCTCTTGTGTTTCTTGCGAGATGCGCATTTTATCTGCTTTTCCGTTTAACACAAACGAAACAGCGCTAATAGAAGCGCCTGCCTTCTCCGCAATGTCTTTCATTCTTGCCATGCCTTACCTCCTTGCACTAATACGATTTAGCTATTATTAGCATAGCAAAAATAAAAATACATGTCAATCTCTTTTTTATTCTGCCGGTAAAAATTGATGTTCCACAGGATACACTTCCGTATCTTCGTAATGCCACCATTCATGAAAATATCCTGTAAAACCTGCAGTGCACATTGCTTCTTCCAGATATAAAGCATTTTCTTTTGCTTCTTTTGAAATTCCTTCATATGCACGATTTGCTTTTTGTGTAATGGCATCAAACCCTGTAGGCATCGGCAATAAATGACCGGCATGGTCTGCCAATGTAACGTCTAGTGTATTCCCCTTGCTGTGGTTTGAATATCCACTTCTTGGATCTGCAACAAACGTTGCCTCAGGAACTGCCTGCCACAACAAAAACTGTGCATAAACCGGGCGAAACGCATCCCAGATGATCAGTTGATGTCCTGTCTTCTGCAATTTTTCCTGTGTAAAAAGAAGCTTTTCTGCCGTTCCTTGCCTCAAATAAGCTTCTTTGAATGGATAAATAACTTGTCCCGTGATGTTTTCTTTCGTTGCATATTGCAACGAAACGATAAGGTTTGGAACGAACTCGCTTATCTTGACAAATCTATCTTTTTTATTCATTGCGCAATGCATCAAGCGGAGACATTCTTGTCGCCCGATAAGCAGGGTATAGCCCTGCAATCATCCCAATAATTGCTGCACCAAACAACGCGCCAATGGCAAGCCCGGGCGTAATTACAAACCGTACACTCTCCCCAAACGTACCACCGATGCTATCAATCCGCAGCACTGCTGCAAGCGCATAAGAAAGCCCTACACCAACTGCCCCACCCAACAGCCCAATCGCCGCCGCTTCTACAAGAAACATCATATTGATACGCAACAAAGAGCAACCCAATACTTTCAAAATTCCAATTTCTCTTCGCCGTTCCATAATGGAGGTGAGCATGGTATTGGCAATACCGATGGCAGAAACAAGGAGCGCAATGGCACCTACAACGCCCCATAAAAGCTGTTGCCGCTCGCTCTCTTTTTGCATCTCTTCAATCCATGTCATAGGAGAATACGCTTCATATCCCCAGTCTTTTAACATGGTCTCCAATTCCAAAACATGCTTCACATCGTTTGCATAAACAGAAAGCCGCTCATAATCTTTATTCCATACAATCTCTTCAAAAAAGGGTTTGTGTTGCCGCATAGCGCGCTCAAACACATCCATGTCCATATAAATGCCATAAGACATATCGTTGCTGGTGGTAAATGCACCTGTCACAACCGCATTTTGCTTTGGCGGCGCAACAACGCCTTCGGGAAGTGCCTCTGCAGCATTCTCTCCATAATACCAAGTTCCACCGTAATAAAAATCCCAGCGAATGTTTTCAAAATCAATCCCGCTTGCCATAGGCATCGCCCAAATATCCTGCTGCCCCGGCTGCCGCAAATGAAAATCATATTCCGCTGTGTCGCCGCCTACAATCAAACGAACATCTTTGGATTTTTCGATTTTGCCCCACTCCAGCTTGTCGCTATATAGTTCTTCTAAAACATCAAACGGCACTGCATAAAGTGCTGTCTCTGTTACATACTTTGTGCTACGCAAATAAACGCTTGTGGAGCGGTATGGCAATACTGCCTTCACACGCTCATCTGATTCAATCTGCACAACCAACTGTTGGTTCAGCGTTGTCTCCTGCCCCATTCCTGAAGTATAAACTTCAATTTTGGTCAGATCCTGATTCTGCGTAAAATTTTCATCAAACTGCTGCCTTGATCCAATGCCAATAGAAATCATCAGCGTAATGGACATGGTTCCGATGATAACGCCCAAAATGGTTAAAATTGTCCGCGCTTTCCGCTGATATAAGTTGCGAAAAGCGGTTTCGATTAACTCAAAGAAGTTCATCTTCTAATGCCCTATCTCTTTTCCGTTTGCGTAATACCAGTAAGATGACAACGGCAATGATTAAAATAACCGCACCAACAATCACCCAAATCCATGGAAATTTCTTTTCCGGTTCTGGCTCTTCAATGGGCTCTTCAAACCCCGGGTCAAAGGAAGATATTGTTGCTGTAAATTCTCTGTATTCTTCATATTCTTTGCCTTGTGCATCTTCGTAAGTCAGCTTAATTTTACCGGAAACCTGCTGCTCCCCGCCCATAATGCCGCCGGGCATAATTGCCGCGTCCATAGCCGCCAGAGGCGCTACCATAGGCTCGATGCTCTCTTCCATGCCGTCTCTTGGCATAATCGTCGGCGCTTCGCCGTCTCCTTCTCCTTCGGGAATGAGGTCATCTCCTCCGCCATTTCCAGTTCCTGCGCCTACGCCGGCAATGACAGCCAGCTCTACTGTTTTACTGGCGCCACCTTCCAGCGTTCCACCATAATAGCTTTGCTCTACAGAAAGGCCTGTCCCCTCTACGGTTGCCATCAAATTATAAATCGGGCTTTTCCCCAAGTTAAAGATGCCCATAGAAACATAAATCGGTTCTCCCTCATATGCAGGTTGCACTTGTGGGTTATCGATTTTAATACGCATCGGCTGTGATACAGAAAGCGAAATCATCGCATTGTCTGTAATTTCCGTACCGCTGCCATCTTCATAAACCAGCTCAATACCAAAGCTGCTGGGTTTGGGTTCCGCATCCGGGCTTACCGTATAATGAAACGTCTTTGTGACAGATTTTCCTGCGCCTAGGCTATCCACATACGCTGTATTGGTCCCATCCGCCGGCAAGAAAACGCCGCCTTCGTTGTTCATCGTAATTTTAATGTTACGGACTGATTTTGATTTACTTTGGTTGGTAAATTCAATGTCCAGCTGAAATTCACCGCCCGCTTCAATGAGTTCCTTATCTGTTTCGTATTTTGTCACCATAACCCGCGGTTGGTTTCCACTGGGCGCTTCGCCGCCACCCTCAGAAGGCATCGCTTTTCCTGTTACTGCAAAGAAAATGGTGAATACTTGCTCGTATTTTATGCCATCTGTACCGGTGTAGCTGGCTTCAAACTGCGCCGGATATGTACCGTTATAGGTTTCGCTGGCAACTTCCAATTCAAAATCTGGTGGCGCCTGCCCTGATACCGCTCCAATTTCTGCAGAATCTATTTTTCTCATTTTATTACTAGGTTTCAAATCGTTTACCGGAACAGGTGAAATCTCAACATACCCTTGCACTTTGCTTTCCACATTATCCGCATATTTTAACGGCACATGTATTTTTACAAGATGCTGGTTCCCGCTCTTATAGCTGGTTGGCGTGTACCCGCTGGCGTAAGACCCATTTGACAAGGGATACTCCTTATCCAACGCAAGCAACCCTGCTGTATCATTTAAATCCGGAGGCACTGACGTATCATCATTCCCGTCAGATGGCGCTGGGCTTTCTGTCGTTTCTCCGTTCACCGGCAGCGCTGCCGCGTTTGCAGCAAGCGGCATTATACAAGCCAAAAGAAACATGCATACTACGATTAGACTAAACTTCTTCATGTATTGCCTCCCTAGATATGATTTCATCAATTTCTCCGTCTTTAATATGTATTACACGATCCGCATACTTCGCGTTGTCAATGTCATGGGTTACCATAATGAGCGTTGTCCCATATTTTTCTCTCTCTTCTTCCAAAAGCGTGATAATCTCTTCGCTGTTTTGGCTATCCAAATTTCCCGTTGGCTCATCTGCAAAAATAATTTTAGGGTTGCCCACCATCGCCCGCGCAATGGAAACCCTTTGCTGTTGCCCGCCGGAAAGCTGGCTTGGCTTATGCTTAAAGCGCGCGCCTAAGCCTACTTGCTTCAATGCCGCTGCTGCCATGCGCGTTCGTTCTAACTTTGTTTTGCCTTTTAGCATAAGAGGCATCGCCACATTCTCCAGCGCACTTTGATACGGCAATAAATTAAAAGACTGAAAAATGAATCCCACATTTTGCAGCCTGAATTTTACGAGTTCACCCTCGCTCATTGTATCTATTCTTTTATCCAATACACGGATTTGACCTTTTGTTGGCGTTTCAATCCCCGCCAATAAATAAAGCAACGTGGATTTCCCTGAACCGCTGGTTCCTACAATACAAACAAATTCCCCCGGATAAATATCCAGATCCACATCTTGTAATGCAACCACGCGATTGTTGCCCACCCGATATATTTTTGTTAAATTTCTACATTGTAAAACGGGGTTTTGCATAGACGCTCCTAAGGTGTTTTACTTCTCTAACCACCATCTTAATATGTTTCTCCTAAAAACTCAATACAAAACCTACGGTTTTTCCACAATTTACAAACTTTCCGCAAGTTTACCACAAATTGCTCTATTCAAACAATGTACCACATTTCCAACATTGTGTTCGGTCTGCTCGTTGTTCATGCCCGCAAGCGCTACATTTTATTTTGCCATCTTCCATTTGTTGCGGTTGCTTTTTCATAGGTGCTTCTGTCTTTTCAGGTGTAATTTGCGGCGAGAAAGAGTTTATTTTTTCTTTCGCTTCTCTTTTTGCCTCAACAACTTTTTGCAGTTCCTTCTCCATATTTTGCAGTGTTTGCAATATTTCGTCCAACAGTATGTTGTTGATGCGCGTGCGGTCTACCTGCTCTTGCGAATTTTCAATAAGCGCCGCAAATCCATACAGCAATAAAAAAGCTAACCCGCCGTATAGCCAAACAGACAAGAGTACAGAAAATTGAAATCTCGTTTCCCCATAGATATCTGTTACGCTGGCTTGCAATAAACCTGCTAAGACAAACAAGCCCGCTACAACATAAGATCCAATGCGTAGCCATGTTACAACATCCGCTGTTTTTCGTATGATTCGTTTTTCTTTTTCCGGCAATGACATAACTGTTCTCCTTTTCTCCTTCTTTTTCGTAGTTAGTATAACATGATTCAAAAGAATCACATAATTTTTTCATGGTTGTTTCTTTTCAGAGGTTATAGTATAATTTTCCATATATAGCTGTACTATTTTGTGAGGAGGATATTATGGCGAAACAAAAAATTCGTATTTTGCTCAATGGTCCTTATGAGGTTTTGGGCAATGTACCATTACAACAAGAAGTTATTGTTCCGGATGAAGCAGGCGCCAGCAAAGCTTGGCAAAAGGAAAAAGTATATCCCGAAAACGAGACATACTATCTCTGCCGTTGTGGGCATTCCAGCAACAAACCTTATTGCGACGGAACGCATATTACCGTTCAGTTTGTAGGAACTGAAGTGGCAAGTAATTTGCCTTATGACCAGCAGGCAGGTGTTTATCGTGGCAAAGAACTGGATTTGATGGATCAAGAATCTCTTTGCGCAGTTGCTAGATTTTGCGATCGCGGCAAAGGTGTTTGGTAAAAAACAATCGATGCTATTACAGAAGAAGAGCAAAAAGAAGCAATTTATGAAGCTTGTCTTTGTCCTTCGGGGTGGCTCACTGTGGTCAAGAAAAACGGCGAAAAATTAGAAGAAGCCTTAGAATGCGAAATTGGGTTAGTACAGGATGTTCCCAAAAACCATCGCGGTCCGCTTTGGGTAAAAGGCGGCATTCAAATAGAAGGCGCAGACGGAACGCTTTATGAAATCCGAAATCGTGTTACGCTTTGTCGTTGCGGCGAATCCAACAACATGCCATTTTGCGATGCCAGCCACCTGATGTGTGCGCATATGGAAGGAAGAGACGAATAAACATTTCTTATCAGAAAACATAAAAGAACGATATTTTGCAATATCGTTCTTTTTTTACTCATTTTATGTCTGCAAAAAAAATCCATATTTGAATTGCTCTAAGCTTTTCAGCATACGATTGCATCGGTATTTTTTAGTCAATATATTCCTCAATTGCTGCTACAATCATTTTTGCATGGTCAAACGCCAATCCGCCATTTTTTATAATACGATACCCATCTTCCGCAACACCTGCAGAAATGAGTCTTACCTCAAAAATGTCTTTTTCGCGCTGCAGTTGCAATACAATTTCATCGTTTCCTTTTTTCCAGCGTAATGTAAACCATGCTGCCTCTACCGCATCATCTCCGGCGTTGATACATAAGTTTTCTTGTTCGACAAACGCAATATGCGCCACACTCACCGTCCATCCCCGCGGGTCCCTATGCGGCATGCTATAGGTTCGCATCTGCGTAACTTCTGTAAGTAGGACGCCCGTCTCTTCTTGCAATTCTCGCCGCGCCACCTCGCCTACTGCCTCGTTTTCATCTACAAATCCACCGGGCAATGCCCACATCCCTGCAAACGGATCATTCTTTCGTTGAATGAGCAGTATTTCCCTTTCATTTTCCACATTCTTTGTAAACACGAGTATATCGGCTGTCAGCGCTGGCTTCGGATATTCTTTTTTCATTGTCATGTATCTTTATCTCTTTTCCTTTGTTTCTTTCAGTATACAATAATAGATAGAAAAAAGGATGCGTATACGCATCCTTTTCTTTTATTTTATGTAGGTATATTCTCCTGCATCATCAAAATAAGGAATTCCCTTTTCTACTTCTACTACTTCAGTAATCTCTTGACTGGGCCATAATATTGAAACCATATAGTACTCTCCACTTTCCAACAATATGTGACAACTTACCAGTACGTCATCGCCAATATATTGCCAGCCGTCCACGGCAGATTGTTTTACTATTCCAAACCCCATACTTTCAATATATGCCCTTGCGCTTCTCTCTAAGCTTTCGTTATCTACTGTTTCAGGATTTTCATCAAAATATGTATCATCCGGCTCTCCATCCACAGTAGGAACTCCTTCATGTTCTTGCTTGGGTAAGGTCTTATACATACTTCTCAGCGCTCCGCTATACAAATCAATTTCACAGTAGTATGCATACTCCAGTGGTTTTCCACCTTCAATGTCGCTTGAACTCGTATCCCACTTTTGTATATCGAACATAATCCTGTAAATCGGTGGATAACTTTCTCCTTCTGTATACAACAAATAGAATACTGCATTATCTTTTTGAGAAAGATCTTCATCTGTCAAATCTCCAATATATTGCGTTGCCTTTGCCATAACATCCTTATAATCAAGACTATTGGGCAAAGGTCCTGGTGAGCCCGGCATAACCCTTCCATATGGTTTGTTGGGTTCTGCCTCTTCTCCCGCCTCAATGGAAATCGGTGCCTCTTCTGTTATAACCGCTTTTGCTTCTTTTTCATAGCCAAGGTCAATTCCTTTTGCCAAAAATACTGCGCTAAGCGCGATGAGTGCCACAACAAAAATTGGTAGCCATATTCTTTTTACTTGTTTCATTCTTTTCTGCCTCCTTTTTTTCTTTATCATAAAAGGATTTTATACGGAACTTCTTTCTGTATTGTCAGAGAGTTGTAAAAGCTCTAAAGATACTCTTGTTCCTTTCCCAACTTCTGAAGAAAATTTCATTTCTATATGCAGTTGCGTGGCAATTTTCTGGCATAACGCCAACCCCAGCCCTATGCCGCCATAACGTCTCGCGCGAGAAGTATCTGTTCTATAAAATGGTTCAGTGATTTTGGATAAGTCTTCTTTTTCAATGCCTACGCCATCATCACATATCATAATTGTGTTATCAGCGTTCATCACTTTTACAATGCCATTTTGCTTGCATGCTCGAATGGCATTTTGCAGCAAATTTGATAGCAAGATATACAGCAATGTTTCATCTATTTCCCAGATAAGCGTTTGGTCAATCTGATTGATGAATGTAATTTGTGATTGTGCTATTTGCATATGAAAAACATTTTTTATCTCTTCCATTAAGTCTCGTATAAAAACCGGTGTTTTTTGTATGGAATATGTTTGTTTTTCCGCCAGTAACAACAATTTTTCTGAAATATCCAAAAGGCGTTTACTTTCTATGTCAATATAGCCTAACATTTTTTGCCGTTCTTCTTCCGTGTTCACCGCAACCAAAAGCAATTGTGCGTATCCGGAAATAGCAGATAGGGGTGTTCGCATCTCGTGCGCCAAGTCATCAATAAACCTTTGCCTGTTTTCCGCCATTTCCTTATGGTATTCAATTTGTGTCTCTATTTGCGCTGCCATGCGGTTGAATTGCTCCGCCAACTCTTTTATCTCTCCGCTGCCTCGCTCGGTTATGCGCGCAGTATATTCCCCGGCTGCAATAACTTTTGTTGTTTTGCTCAGTTGTATAAGCGGATCATTTAGCTTTCGTAGGATAATTGCTAAAAAGATTGCAAGCACAATCGAGGTAATCATACTTATTGCGACAAATTGTATTTTCATATGCTCATATTTATCAAACATACTTTTTACAGAGCGCATGGAAATAAGTGAATATCCCAAATCTCCTATTTCTCCTTCTACCAAAAGGAAAACATCTTCTTCCGTTTTTTGTACGACGGATTGATTGCCATCTTCATAGTCCAAAGCGGGCATTACAAAGCCATTTTCCCTTCTCATAATGATTTCTCCCTTTTGGTTTCGCAATGCAAGATGCACTGCTTTGCTTTTATAATAATCATAATAAGAATATTGGTAAGAACGTTCCAGCATTTCCTGCTTCCGCGCCAAACTTCCGCCTGTATTGACTTCCAGCAAGCCGCGGATAATATAATTCTGTTCAAAAAAAGCTTTTTCGCGTTCTGCGGCCAGTGATGTGGAAAATGATACACGGAGCACAGTAAAAATAAGAAGGTTGATGATGCAAACAAACAATATTATGGTAATAAGAAATGTTTTTTGCCAATACTTCATGTGCGCACCTCTAAGCGGTATCCCATTTTGTATACGGTTTTGATTTCGTTATGCAAAAAAAGCTTTTTGCGCAGTTTTTGTATATGCACATCCACCGTACGTGTATCGCCAAGGTAATCAAAGCCCCAAGCCAGTTCCAACAATTGTTCGCGCGATAACGCCATATTCTTATGTTGTACTAACACCTCCAGCAGCAAAAACTCCTGTGGTGTAAGCTCTATTTTTTTCGCTTTTATGGATGCCTCTCTTGCCAAAAAATCAATCTGCACTTCTCCAATTTGTATGGCGGCTTCCTGTTTGTTGGCGCGGCGCAACACCGCCTGCACGCGCGCAATCACTTCCAGTATTTCAAACGGCTTTACAATATAATCATCCGCCCCTGCATCAAATCCTGCAATGCGGTCATGCAACTGATGCTTTGCCGTTATCATAATCACCGGCGTTTCTTTTTGCTGCCGCATTTGCATAAACATGAAGCCATCTATTTCAGGCAGCATAAGATCAAGCAAAATCAAATCGGGCGCTTCCTGTGCCAAAAAATCCAATGCTTCCCTGCCGTCATATGCACTTTTACATTGATGCCCCACCAACGTCAAGCTTTTGTATAGAAGTTCATGAATCGCTTTTTCATCTTCCACAATCAATATGTTTGCCATAAGCCACCTCATAAAAAGGATACCATAAGAATATTAGGAAGTTGTAAACATCTTAACGATTGTATTAAAAAACAGAGTGAGCATTCTAACATAATTGGTTTAGCATATACCCAAAAAGCAAAAGAATACACATTATGCTATAATTAAGTATATCGTCGAATGTTGAATATACTAAACATCACTTCCAAAACCAAAAGGCTCCGTAATATTACCAAAAATATTACTTTTTATGGATGGTGATCATCATGCTACAAATCAGTTTATTCTCCTTGTGGCAACACAAAAAAAGCGTTTTCTTCCTCATGATTGTCTATGCCCTTTTGCTCTCGTTGGTCTTAACTGTTTTTCCATTGATTCAGATTGTAAAGACAACTATTTTTGATGGGCTTTCACAAAAATACGGTATCTTTCATGCAATGCTTTTTGATATGCAGCAATCAAAAGAAAGTATTTTGCAGGATGCTAGTATTGCATCTTATGGGAAAATCATATTGTATGACAGTTGGGATATTATTGGAAGTGCATCTCCCATTACGCTTGGTCATTTTGATGAAACTGCAATATCACTTGGTAAGATCCGTCTACTGCAAGGCGCTTTCCCTCTCAATCCTGACGAAATCGCTTTGGAGCAAAATGCACTGTATCAGTTTTCTGACTCGCCTGAAATAGGCGATACAATTTCCCTGTCAAACGCCAATAACGAACGACTGGATTTAAAGCTCGTCGGCATTTTGGCCGATTATTCTACCCATTGGCGTATTGCAGATACCGGTTATGAAGCCGGTCGCACTGATTTCCCCAAAGGAATTATCACTGAAAGTACAACGCTTCCCTCTTCTGCCATGCATACTTTGCTTTTTTTCGCAGGTGTTCCGCTCATGCAGAATGATGGTGGCCAAATAGAATCTTTCCAATTCATGAGCAAATATAATATGACAGAATATGCGGTCAATGATAATCTCTATAGCCTCGCCTACAGTGAGTATCTGGGGCCCTTTGACTTCTTTATGGTATTGTTTTTAATTGTCATCGCTCTCAGCATTGTCTTGGTTTCTTACAAAGCGCATGCTACTTATCTGACGCATTATGAAAGTATGTATCAAAAACTATTCTTTCTTGGCGCAGAAGATGAATTCCCTTTTTTCATGTATGGATTGCATTCCCTTATCATACTTTTTCTTTCCGTATTTTGTGGGTTCGCCCTTTCTATTCTACTTTCCTTTCTTATTAAAGTTGTTTTTTCTGTCTCCATCCTCTCGCAGATTTTTTCATCTCCCAGTATGGTAATGCTCAGCATATCTCTTGTTGTTTTTATTGTCATTCAACTTTTCACTTATCTACAAAGAATAAAAAAAATGCGTAGTATCTCCTTATCTACTTTAAAAGCCGATAAAGACCCCATCAATCAAATTAAAATAAAGAAAAATGTAAGCACTTTTTTGTTCCAAAGCAGCTTAAAGCGGAATTTCCCAAAACTCGTCATGCTACTGTCTCTCATCTGCGTGCTGTGCGTTTTTTTCGCAGTCAGTCAACTATATTTCTCTAATCTTACCATTTCGTACTATCAAAAAAACCCCATTGCATATAATGATTTCTTTCTTGACTCACAAAAATTACGGCGGTTTAAAACGTACGATTCCTATTTCCCTTTTCACTTTTCCAAAGATATTTATTTCCCGCTTTCCATACGCGAGGAATTAAGCCGCCTGGAAGGAATCCAATTTGTTACCTATTATGGCACTTCACAAAACCCCTGTGGCATGACGCTAACGATAAACGATGCCAATAATACATATTGGAAAGAGTGGTGTGTTCCCGATATGCGAAATCTAGAAATCTCTCTCATAGATACACCTTCAATAATGGGAATGTTTGATTTCAATGTTTTCATTTTGGATGTAGATTCCTTATCCGCGTTCCAAAGTCAGTACCCTTCTATTCCTACAGAATTATATACAACAAATAGTGCTATCTTATTTGCGCCTGACGTTACTAGATACACAGGAGAAACCTCAACTGCAGAGGCTACGATTATCTCAGAGGAATATTTTTCATCCAAAAATGCGCTTTCTTTCATTGCCCTAGAATCTAGCGTCCCGCCCAATGAGGCAATCAAAAACCCTGAGGCGCTGATTGCTGCTAAGACATATACATTGCCTTTGGCGCAAGTAATGCATCAACCTTTCCTTTTGGAATGTAACGGGCAAGAAATCCAATATGATGGACCTACCATTGTCTTGACTTTATCGACAGCAGAAAACACCGGCCTTTTCCCGGGCATTGAAACCTTTTCCGCCACATTAAAAAGGACATTTCCGAAGCCCAATATTTAAAAATAGAAGAAACCATGCAAAAGATTATTGCCAGCAACCCCTATTCTGATATTTTCATATTGCGTGATCAGTTGGAACAAGATCAACGCTTCATGGATACGATAAACCGTGCATTTTTCATCACTTTTTCTATCGTAGGCGGATTGGTTCTCACTTCTTTTTTATCCATTCTTTCCTTGTCTTTGCAACAGCGAAGCCATTCTTATGCAATTATGCGTGCCCTTGGAATGAAGAAACGGCAAATATTTATTTCAATTCTACTGGAGCTTCTCATTTATGTGGGATTTTGCGTTGTGATAATTGGTATTTTGGGTATCTTCTCTGGAATTTTCACACTAAAAAAGGTTTTGGCAACCGTTCCTTCTCTTCTCATGCTATCTCCGGTTTTCATCGCAATTTTTCTGGCATCTCTTTTCATTTTCCTTTTCTCTACAATTATTGCTTGGCAATTTACAAGAAAAATATATCAATCCAGTGTACATTCTGTCATGAGGAAAAGTGTTTCCCTATGATAATATTTGATTCGGAAAGGAGGGCTGCTTATGATTGTATATTACCTACTATAAACAAAAGAAAGGAGGTTAATCATGAAAAAAGTTATTTTTTTGTTTTGCGATTGCCGTTTTGATTTTAAGCATTTCAATTACGAGGTTTGCAGGTAGACAGACACATACTGTGTGGTTCGCCGGAGGAGCACAAGAAAACGAAACACATACTTTCAGTTCATCTACTGTAAAAACAACTCTTAGCACCTCATGTAGTAGAAATGATAATACTTGGCAATGGTATAATGCAAATAAAGCGTCTCCTATTGTAAACGGCAATGCGTCATATACATATACCAGTGTTGGTGTCAATACAGGCGCTCGTTATGTCTGGGCACAACCTATATATGGCGTAGAGCTAGTTACAGGTAGCGCAGATATTGAAAGATCTTAGTTTACTAGAATTTCGTTTCTCTAGTCGAAGATAATCTCCCAAAGGAGGCACCTCCTCGCTGTCTCCTTTGGCTGGAATATAAATTTATTTTCTGCGCATTTGTTTTTGCAAACAAAAAAGCCTCTGCTTCTGCAAAGGCTTCCTGGCTCCCCCTGTTGGACTTGAACCAACGACATTTCGGTTAACAGCCGAACGCTCTACCAACTGAGCTAAGGAGGAATATTGAATCCGGCAGCTATCTATCCTCCCAGGCCGTTGCCAGCCAAGTACTTTCGACGTATAGAGGCTTAACTTCTGTGTTCGGGATGGGAACAGGTGGATCCCTCTAGCTATCGCCACCGGAAAATCTAACACATGTTACTGTGTTTTTCACATATTTAGTTATTCGTGTGCCTTTTGTCTTCGTGCTTCGCACACTATCGCCAGCATCGCTTTCGCTCTGCATAGCCTTCCACTTACTAATCGCATTTCATGCTCTTAGAGTGTCAGTTACCGGAAATTTTAACACATGTTACTGTGTTTTTCACTGTATTTAGTTGTCTGCAATCATCGTTCCTTCGTCACAGGGTGTGGCGCTCGCAGTAGGTTGTTCCCAATCACTTCCTTCTTGGACAACCCTTGCGTAGGCAACACCAGCTGCTCTCACTTCACCTTCAGTTCGTGTTCGCAGGGTGTGGCTCTAAAGCACACTCAAAACTATATAATAAACTACTTCACTTACTCCATTTCCGTAAAGCCTTGCTCTTTGATCAAGCCCTCGACCTATTAGTATCAGTCAGCTCAATACATCACTGCACTTACACCTCTGACCTATCAACCTCCTAGTCTTGAAGGGGTCTTACTTCCTTAAAGGAATGAGAAGTCTCATCTTGAGGGGGGCTTCACGCTTAGATGCTTTCAGCGTTTATCCCTTCCGCACTTAGCTACCCAGCTATGCACTTGGCAGTACAACTGGTACACCATCGGTGCGTCCATCCCGGTCCTCTCGTACTAGGGACAGCTCCTCTCAAACTTCTTACGCCCACGATAGATAGGGACCGAACTGTCTCACGACGTTCTGAACCCAGCTCGCGTGCCGCTTTAAATGGCGAACAGCCATACCCTTGGGACCTGCTTCAGCCCCAGGATGCGACGAGCCGACATCGAGGTGCCAAACCTCCCCGTCGATGTGGACTCTTGGGGGAGATTAGCCTGTTATCCCCGAGGTAACTTTTATCCGTTTAGCGACGGCTCTTCCACTCGATACCGCCGGATCACTAAGCCCTACTTTCGTACCTGCTCGAAATGTCTCTCTCGCAGTTAAGCCTCCTTTTGCCTTTACACTCTAACACATGATTTCCGACCATGCTGAGGAGACCTTTGGGCGCCTCCGTTACTCTTTCGGAGGCGACCGCCCCAGTCAAACTGCCCACCTGGCACTGTCCGATACCCGGATTACGGCATATCGTTAGAATCCCAACATTAGAAGAGTGGTATCCCAACAGCGGCTCCACACAAACTGACGTTCATGCTTCTTAGCCTCCCACCTATCCTGTACATCTAATGTCAAAACCCAATACCAAGCTACAGTAAAGCTCTACGGGGTCTTTCCGTCTAGTCGCGGGTAACTGGCATCTTTACCAGTACTACAATTTCACCGAGTCCCTTGTTGAGACAGCGCCCAAATCGTTACGCCATTCGTGCGGGTCGGAACTTACCCGACAAGGAATTTCGCTACCTTAGGACCGTTATAGTTACGGCCGCCGTTCACCGGGGCTTCAGTTCTCTGCTTCGCTTACGCTAACAGTTCCCCTTAACCTTCCGGCACTGGGCAGGCGTCAGCCCGTATACTTCATCTCTCGATTTCGCACAGACCTGTGTTTTTGATAAACAGTCGCTTGGGCCTCTTCACTGCGGCCAACATCTCTGTTGGCACTCCTTCTCCCGAAGTTACGGAGTCATTTTGCCGAGTTCCTTAACAAGGGTTATCTCGCTCATCTTAGGATTCTCTCCTCGCCTACCTGTGTCGGTTTGCGGTACGGGCGCCATGTATCTCAATAGCAGCTTTTCTCGCCAGTGTGAATTCAGTTGCTTCCATACTTATGTTCTGTCCCCATCACGCCTCAGCCTTAAAGGAAAACGTACTTCACTATTCTCCCAGCCTTAACGCTTGGACGGGCTCTACCATCAACCCGCTCAACCTATCCTCCTGTGTCACTGCTTCTCTCAAACAATACATGCCGGTACAGGAATATCAACCTGTTGTCCATCGCCTACGACCATCTAGTCCTCGGCTTAGGTCCCGACTTACCCTGGGTGGACGAGCCTTCCCCAGGAAACCTTAGGCTTTCGATGGAAGGGATTCTCACCCTTCTCTCGTTACTCATGCCAGCATTCTCTCTCCTATACAGTCCACCGCTCCTTTCGGTACGGCTTCAGCCCGTATACGATGCTCCTCTACCACTTACATTAAAAATGTAAATCCATAGCTTCGGCGGCAGGTTTAGCCCCGGACATTTTCGGCGCAAGTTCACTCGACCAGTGAGCTGTTACGCACTCTTTAAATGCATGGCTGCTTCTAAGCCAACGTCCTGGTTGTCTTAGCACTCTCACATCCTTTGCCACTTAACCTGCACTTTGGGGCCTTAGCTGATGATCTGGGCTCTTTCCCTCTTGACAATGAAACTTAGCTCACACTGTCTGACTCCCACTCATTCATGTACGGCATTCGGAGTTTGATAAGGTTTGGTAAGCTTTGTGGCCCCCTAGCCCATTCAGTGCTCTACCTCCGTACATTTCTTTAAGTGAGGCTAGCCCTAAAGCTATTTCGAGGAGAACCAGCTATCTCCGAGCTCGATTGGAATTTCTCCGCTATCCACAAGTCATCCCGACGCTTTTCAACGCGCAAAGGTTCGGTCCTCCACGATGTCTTACCATCGCTTCAACCTGCTCATGGATAGGTCGCCCGGTTTCGGGTCTACTTCATGCAACTATTTCGCCCTATTCAGACTCGGTTTCCCTGCGGCTCCGGTGCTTCACACCTTAACCTCGCTGCATAAACGTAACTCGCTGGCCCGTTCTTCAATAAGTACAACGTCGCACTCTCTAATAGTGCTCCGTCTGCTTGTAAACATAGGGTTTCAGGTTCTCTTTCACTCCCCTCCCGGGGTTCTTTTCACCTTTCCCTCACGGTACTATTCCGCTATCGGTCATCAAGTAGTATTTAGCCTTGGAGAGTGGTCTCCCCTGCTTCCCACCGGATTTCTCGTGTCCTGTGGTACTCTGGATCCGGCTCGCTTCGCTTCCGCTTCGTATACGGGACTATTACCCCTATCGTGTGGCTTTCCAACCATCTTCTACTCGCTTTCACTCCACTTTGTTGCCGCTCCGCAACCCCAGCACTCCGTAGACTGCTGGTTTGGGCTCTTCCCCGTTCGCTCGCCGCTACTTAGAGAATCGTTATTACTTTCTTTTCCTCCGGTTACTAAGATGTTTCAGTTCACCGGGTTCCCTCTACATACCTATGTATTCAGTATGCAGTGACAGGCCTTCCGCCTGCCGGGTTTCCCCATTCGGATATCTATGGATCACAGCTTGTTTGCAACTCCCCATAGCTTTTCGCAGCTTACCACGTCCTTCTTCGGCTCTTGATGCCTAGGCATTCACCCTACGCTCTTGTTCGCTTGATCAGCTTTGTACACCTAAGTACTTTTTATACACTTTCGTGTCCTATGTATCTCTACACAGTCTTTTCTAAGATGAAACGTTCTACTCAGCTTTCTTATCTACAGTAAAATTGTTTTCTTTTTACCCTTTTTCTTCAATAAAAAAGTTTGTTTCTCGCTTCTTTTTGCCTTACTTCTTTGTTTTTGTTTTTCGCTTATTATATAGTTTTCAATGTGCTTTACTCTTCCTTTTGTAAAAAAAGAAGAATGGTGGAGATGAGCGGGATCGAACCGCTGGCCTCCTGCTTGCAAGGCAGGCGCTCTCCCAGCTGAGCTACACCCCCAAAATAACCCTGACGAAGAAAGTATAGACGAGCATCTCTGCTTAAGACCTTCGCTTGGTCTCACTTTTAACACCTTAGAAAGGAGGTGATCCAGCCGCACCTTCCGATACGGCTACCTTGTTACGACTTCACCCCAGTCATTGGTTTCACCTTCGACGACTCCCTCCTTACGGTTAGGTCATCGGCTTCGGGCGCCCCCAACTTCCATGGTGTGACGGGCGGTGTGTACAAGGCCCGGGAACGCATTCACCGCGGCATGCTGATCCGCGATTACTAGCAACTCCGACTTCATGTGGGCGGGTTGCAGCCCACAATCCGAACTGGGATCGGCTTTTTGAGATTCGCTTGGCGTTACCGCTTCGCTGCCCTTTGTACCGACCATTGTAGCACGTGTGTAGCCCAAGACATAAAGGGCATGATGATTTGACATCGTCCCCACCTTCCTCCGTGTTATCCACGGCAGTCTCATTAGAGTTCCCATCTTTACATGCTGGCAACTAATGATAAGGGTTGCGCTCGTTGCGGGACTTAACCCAACATCTCACGACACGAGCTGACGACAACCATGCACCACCTGTCACCGGTGTTCCGAAGAAAAAATGTATCTCTACACTCGTCACCGGGATGTCAAGCCTTGGTAAGGTTCTTCGCGTTGCTTCGAATTAAACCACATGCTCCGCTGCTTGTGCGGGCCCCCGTCAATTCCTTTGAGTTTCAGCCTTGCGGCCGTACTCCCCAGGCGGGATACTTATTGCGTTTGCTCCGGCACGGAATTCACTCGAACCCCACACCTAGTATCCATCGTTTACAGCGTGGACTACCAGGGTATCTAATCCTGTTTGCTCCCCACGCTTTCGTGCCTCAGCGTCAGTATCGGTCCAGAAAGTCGCCTTCGCCACTGGTGTTCCTCCTAATATCTACGCATTCCACCGCTACACTAGGAATTCCACTTTCCTCTCCCGAACTCAAGCTCATCAGTTTCAGAAGCAGCCCCCGGGTTGAGCCCGGGTATTTCACTCCTGACTTGATATGCCGCCTACGCACCCTTTACGCCCAGTAATTCCGGACAACGCTCGCTCCCTACGTATTACCGCGGCTGCTGGCACGTAGTTAGCCGGAGCTTCCTCCTATGGTACAGTCATTTTTTTCTTCCCATAGGACAGAGGTTTACAATCCAAAAACCTTCTTCCCTCACGCGGCGTTGCTGGGTCAGGCTTGCGCCCATTGCCCAATATTCCCCACTGCTGCCTCCCGTAGGAGTCTGGACCGTGTCTCAGTTCCAGTGTGGCCGATCACCCTCTCAGGTCGGCTACCCATCGTCGGCTTGGTAGGCCTTTACCCTACCAACTACCTAATGGGACGCGAGCCCATCCATAAGCGATAAATCTTTGACCCCTTTACCATGTGGTATTGTGGTCTTATGCGGTATTAGCAGTCGTTTCCAACTGTTGTCCCCCTCTTATGGGCAGGTTGCTCACGCGTTACTCACCCGTCCGCTACTAAGTCTTAACCGAGTTCATTCCGAAAAAATCACTCGGGTAGCTTCGTTCAACTTGCATGTGTTAAGCACGCCGCCAGCGTTCGTCCTGAGCCAGGATCAAACTCTTAATGAAAAACTTTTATCGACTTTCGTCGTTTTACTCTTTTCGTTAAAGTTCGTCCAAGCTCTTTTCTTAAGCTTTTTTTGATGCTTTTTTTGTCTATACTTTATTCTCTTGTCAAGGTGCTTCTCCCCGGTCTCCCCGAAGAGCGCTTTATTATCTTATCAAATACACCCACCCATGTCAACTACTTTTTTCCCCTTTTTTCGCTTTATTTGAAAGGTCGAATCTTCCTTTGTCATCAACTCTTTTTCGTTCAGTTTACATCTGTTCTCTTTTCATCACTTTTCTCCTCAAACATGTGCTTTTCAGGGCATAAAAAAGAGCCTGCGCAAAAGCAAGCTCACTTTAAGGTTCGTGTTTTATTCTTCTGTACTTACCTCTCTTGCTTCATAAACCGCTGTTTCTTCCTCCGGTTCATTTTCCAGCATTTCAGCATAGGCTTCTAATATGGCAGATTGGATCATCTCCCGCGTTTCCGTATTGATTGGATGCGCAATGTCCTTAAAATCTCCTGAAGGGATTCTTCTACTTGGCATGGCAATAAACAATCCGTTTTGCCCTTCGATGATTTTGATATCATGCACCACAAACATGTCATCAAAAATAACAGAAGCTGTTGCCCGCATCTTTCCCGGTGCTGTTACTTTTCTAACTCTAACCTCAGAAATAACCATTGTTGCTCCTCCGTTGCCATATTATTTTCATTTCTATTCTTGTCTATTCGACAAAAAACAGTATAAATCCTTTTTCTTTTATGAATTTTCGCTATAGCACTGGCGTTACATGAATTTTTTGCAACTCTTCGTTGATTTCTTCCAAAACCATGAGGCTTTTATAGTTTTCGATGCGTTTTTTCTCCGGTGTTTTGGTGGATATTGCCGCGCCACATCCGGTTACAGTAATACTAAATTCTTTCATCATTTCAAAAATGGCGCGTACAGTGCCACCACCGGCAATAAAGTCATCAATAATCAAAGTACGTTGTCCTTCTTTTACAGCACGCTTGGCCAGCGACATGGTCTGTATTCTCCTAGAACTGCCAGACATATAGTTGATGGTAACAACCGAGCCTTCTGTCATTTTGTTTTCGCGCCGCGCAACAACCAACGGGCGATCAAACAGCCGCGCCACTGCCATGGCAAGCGGAATACCTTTCGCTTCTGCTGTAATAATAAAATCAGGGTTCGCCCGATGAAACTCGCCCCAAAGCATACGCGCCAATTTATCTACATAGGCAGGCGTATAAAAAATATCCGCCGTATAAATATAGCCCCCGGGCAAAATACGCGAAGGGTTTTCCAGCTTTACAGAAATCTCTTCCAATACTTCTCTTTTCAAGGCTTCATCCAGCCAAGGCATATAGCGCACACCACCGCCTGCGCCCATCAAAACTTCTATTTCACCCAATCCTCTTTTTAGAAAAGACTCTCTTATGATAGAAACATCTTCGCTTAATGTGGATTTTGCAGAACCGAACATATCTGAAAAATAAGATAGCGAATATAGCTTACTTGGATTTTCCACCAACATCGCACTTATCACACTTAATCTTTCTTTTCTTGTCACTGTACTTCTCATAACTTCTCCGAAATTTATCCTTCTTTTTTATCTTATTATTCGTTATTTTATCATCTTTTTTCGGAGAATGCCAGCCTTTCGCAAGAAATTTGCTTATTTCATAGTTTCTCTGTATAATGTAGCTGGTTTCGGACAAACCAGTATATCTTCAGGTTTCGAGATGCTATATAATATAGGTAGAGAATTTGCATATAGGAGTACAATATGACAAGCACAAAGTCCATTCAGCTTTCTGATTTTCAGAATAAACCGGTTCATTTCATTGGCATTGGCGGTTGCTCTATGAGCGGCCTTGCGCAAATCATGCATGATTTGGGATATGTGGTCAGCGGATCGGATCAAAATCAATCTAACTTTACGGATATTCTCGTAAAAAAAGGCATACCTGTTTTCATTGGGCATGATGCCGCAAATATTGATAATAAAGCCCTTATTATATATAGCGCCGCCATTAAGCCAACAAACGTAGAGTTTGCACGCGCAGCAGAACTTCATCTGCCCATGTTGGAGCGCTCTGTTTTGCTGGGAAAGCTTAGCGAGGGATATGAAAAAACAGTTTGTGTCGCAGGGTGCCATGGAAAAACTACCATCACATCTATGTTAGCGCTCATTATGAAAGATACCGAAATCAATCCTACGATACATGTAGGCGGTGAAGTGGATTTCTTATCCGGCGGCGTGCATGTGGGGAGCAAACAAGTTTTCATTACAGAAGCTTGTGAATATGTGCGAAGTTTTCTGACGCTGCATCCAACCCATATTATTTTAAACAATATTGATGATGATCATCTGGACTATTACAAAGACATCGAAGAAATCAAAGACACTTTTGTGGATTTTCTCAACTTATTGCCTGCTGATGGCATCGTTTTTGCCAATACAGATGACCTAAATACCCGCGAAGTATTAACGCGCGCAAACAAGCAAGTTGTTTCGTATAGCTTAACCGGTGGTAGTGATTATACTGCTGAGCAAATTACATTTGATGAGATGGGCAGTGGTTCTTTTGATCTTTGCTATAAAGGCGAAAATTTAGGGCGCATCGCCTTGCAAGTACCCGGCATGCATAACGTGCAAAATGCACTTGCTGCTGCCGCATTTTGTTATCATGTTTTTCAAATATCTGTTCCTAATATCGCAGAAGCGTTGCTTTCATATCGTTTGGTGGGGCGTCGTTTTGAACGCATTGGTGAGCGAGAGGGCGTGCAGATTTTTCATGATTATGCCCATCATCCTACGGAAATTAAGGCTTGCCTTGCTGCCGCAAAACAATATCCACATAATACGCTATATGTCTTATTTCAGTGCAATTCTTTTACTCGCGCGCGTACATTGAAAGAAAAATATGCTTTCTCTTTTGAAGATGCTGATGTGGTTATGATGCCTGATATTTACCCTGGGCGAGATGTGGATCTGGGCGATATCCATGCCACCGACATCATTGCCGGCATCAATGCCCATTCAAATAACTGTTTGTATCTACCCACATTCACAGACATCAAAGAGTATTTATTGGCGCATTGGAAACCGGGCGATATGGTCATCACACTGGGTTCCGGCGATGTGAACCGACAACAACTTATTTTACTGGAAGAATAATAAAAAAAGCACTGTAATGCAGTGCTTTTTAATATTAAAACATTTTTTCATAAAGGCTTTTTGCTTTTTTTTGTTGCAAAAACAAAAAGACAACCATTGTGGCAAACAGAATGAGTGGCGCATAAATAGAAGTTTTATATAGAAAAACATTCCGCGCGCCCATCTGCCCTGTCAACAAAAGTGGCACCAAGTAATAAATCCCCCAGGCCCATACAAAACTCTTCCCAAGCCATATATTATTTTGCCATTGTAACAAACCTAAAATATTCCTTTTTGAAAACCCGCTTGCTCTTAAATAATTATATGCATCTCGTTCTTGCAAAAAACTGTTTTGTACCGTTGCAATCCCCTTTGTATATCCCAACAATAGCAGTAAGACTCCTCCCACAAACAAGAATGTATATAATAAACTTTCGTATCGCCATGGATCAGTCATTTCGGTTGTCATGCTTTGCAACCCCATTGCTTCTAATGCTTGGCGCACCTCGGGCTGCATACCGGTATTTTTCAATCGCAATCTTATCATACTATAAGTTGGAACAATACCTTCATACAAGCAAATATTCTTTGCCGCCGCAATGTCTGTATAGCCCATCATTCTCTCTTCTTCTATCACGCCGGAAACCAAAACCGGCATACCCTTTTGTATCGTAAGTGTACTAATATCGCTTAACAGGGTACTTTCAATGGCATCCTCTTTTATCGTTTTTTCATTTTGATCCATAAATCCAAGTGCTGCCGGTTTTGTCAATATGATATGCGGCATGTTTCCTGCATGCGAAGTCGCCGCACCATAAAGAAACGCTTGCGGCAAAAAAGATTCCTCTACGCCTTCCATTTCTAAAGTAAGCGAAAATCCGTTTACTTCTAATGTTGCTTGCAATTGATATACCGGCGTTACAGCTAAGATGCCCTTTGTTTTTTTGATTTCTTGAAGCAGATTTTCATCTGCAACAGGCATGGAAACATCAATTTCACAAGGCTGATTTTTCTCTGTTTTGACTACACAATAAATATTGGTTGCCAAAAGCAGACATAGAAATCCAAGCGTAACATAGATAATCATCCATTTTGAAATGCGCCTTCTTGTAAACCATGCAGTTTTTATGATTTCTCTTTGCCGCAATCGCTTTCTCCTTTATGCAGAAATCTCTTCATTCCCTTTTTTGTTCTTTATGATAAAGAAAAGAAGCGTTCCAATGATGAGCGCGCCCAAAACGGCAAGGGAAATCCACCACTGCCCAAGTAAAAAGCCTTCTTGTTCCTCTTCAGCCTCTGCTCCCGCGATGACAGGTGCCTGAATGGTTGTATAAAAGTCATGCGTTTCGCTATATTCATTTCCTGCCGCATCTTCATATAAGAGGAGCATCTGCCCCGTTGTTTCTCCATATTTATCATCTGCTTTTGTTAAGCCTTCACCCATATCTCTTGTGCCGATAAAAACGCGAATATCTGCTGTGGCCTCTGTGCCCGATTCCATTGTACCTACAAAGGCTTGCCCGCTGGGCTCTAACCCGCCGCCCTTTACTTCACACCTTACATTATAGACAGCTCCGCGCCCCAAATTCATAAATTGAAAGGAAAGTGGTATGGTCTCTCCCGCTACAACCACATCAGGCACGCTTGGCGGTGTCATTTCTATGCGCATCGGTTGTGTAATTTCTACAGGAACACTACCTTCCGCCGAAAAGCTTTCCACTTCAGCGGTTTCATATGTAAGTGAAACTGCCACATGATATTTCCCTTCCGGAATAGAAATGTCTGTTTTATATTTTACTTCTAGTTCCATTTCTTCATTTTTTCCCAATTTGCTTATGTATAAAACATTACTTTCTTCTTGTAAAGAAAGCTCCTGCGTTTCACTGGTCAATGTTGCAGTCATATTGTATAGTGCTTTTTTACTGGTATTTTTCAAAGTGAAAAACAGGGAAAACGCTTCTCCTGCAACAATTTTCTTTTCTTCCATACGCGCGCTTGCAATAATCACGATAGGTTGGTGTGAAGGTTTTATTTCAGCGGGTTCTTCCATCGGTGCTTTTCCATCTGTAATTGTAACGTATACTGTAAAAACCTGCGCAAACGCCATGCCTTGTTCATCTATTCCTGCTACTTCAAATGATACAGGATATGCGCCATTCACTCTCTCTGCCGAAAGCGCAAAAGAAAGTTGTATTTTATAGGCTTCTTTTGTGGTTGCAGCGTTGTTTATTTTGTGGGTTCCCAAAGATACAGTTGTTTGATAATTCTTAAAAAGAAAAGGCGAACTACCGGGATCCCCCAAATTCGGCGATACCGTCACCTTGTTATTCTTGATGTTTGCCTCTGTTACCAGCGGAAGGATGATGGTAACCGCACCACTTGCCACGCTGGGCATATAACCATTGCGATAAGAGACATCCATTCCTTCATATATATTTTCATTGTCAATCGATAAAAACGTTTCGCCCATTGTTGTGTTTTCCGGCGAACTTGTCGGTTGTTCTTCCGTTTGCCCTTCTGCAAAAGCAATTGAAAAACACCCCAATAGCAACATTATGCATAACAGAACGCTCATCCATTTTTTCATATAACATATTCCTCCAGTACGCCTTTATTGAGATGGTAAATATGCTGTGCATATTTGTTTATAAAAATATCGTCTTCTAAAAGTAAGACTGCACTTTTCTTTGGCTTGTTTTCTTGTAAAAAGTAAATAAGCGATTCCCATTCTTCTTTTAGCAAACGTGCCAACATGCCTTGGAGAAGAAATATACTCGCCTCTTTTTCTATTCCGATGCTTAGCCGGCTAAGAGATTTTTGCTTTTCACTGAGCATCTTGGGATATGCATATAAAAAAGAGGAGAATGCATACTTTTCTGCAATTTCTTCTATTTTGTCGCGCTGTGTTTTCCTTGGAAGCCCATCAAAGAAAAACGTTAAATTTTGATACAGCGTTAGTTCTTCAATAAAAGATATACCTTCTGCCAATATAATAAGTTGCTCTTTGCAAAACGATGCATTTTCCGTTCTTTTGGCGATCTCTTCACCCCTCCAAAATACTTTCCCTGCGCTCACTTCTGTCAAACCGGCAATCACATGCGCCAGCGTTCTTTTCCCACTCCCCGCAGGGCCTGTTATACCAACCCATTCATCTTCAAAAACAGAAAAGGAAATATTGCTTAAAATACGCTTTGATGTATCATTGATTCTCGCCACATTTTCCAACCGTATTAGTTCCATATTATCCTCGCACCATTGTCATAACACCTGCATCCATTTCGCAAACTGTATCGCAAAGTATATCAATATCTGCTTGATTGTGACTCGCCAGCAAAATTGTTTTCCCCCTACTACGTAAATCATCAAGTAGTGTGCGCATTTGTGCGACGCCATGTTTATCTAACCCATTGAAAGGCTCATCTAAAATGAGTAGAGAAGGATCTTCCATAATTGCTTGGGCAATTCCTAAGCGTTGCCGCATGCCAAGAGAATATTTGGATACCGGCTTTTTCAAATTTGGATCTAGTCCAACGTTTTCTATGGTTGCCTCTATCGTCTTTTTATCGATTTTTCGGTTTAGCGAAGCTAAGATTTGCAAATTCTTTTTTCCCGTAACACTGGGCAAAAACCCTGGTGTTTCAATAATGATCCCAATGTCTTCGGGGAAATCAACATCTTTTCCGATTTCTTTGTAATTTACAAAAATACGTCCTTCTGAGGGTTGATAAAAACCACAAATGCATTTCATAAGTACTGTTTTCCCCGAGCCATTGTTCCCAACAATTCCGTGAATTTTCCCCTCTTCGAATTCTCGCGTTACATTTTGCAGTACAATATCTTCTCCAAAAACTTTCGTCACATTTTCTATGGAAATAATCACATTCATGCTCACACCTCCGCCACGGAAATCAAAATTGTATTTTTTCACAGCACGTGTACATCCCCATATGCATACAATAATAATTATGCCAAAAAACAAATAAGTTTGCCACAATCGCGGCAATAAATCATAGCCGAAATTATGCATATGATATGTCGCTTGGTTCAGGGGCAAAAGCCATCCCACCAACACATTGGCTTTATAAATAAGCTCAGAAGGGATATTCAATATGTTCTGCAACGTTTCCGGATTTAACAAGAAACCAAACAGGCTAAATACAAATACGCTAATGATTCCTGCCATCTGCCCATATTTCAAATTCATAAAAAGCATCAACAATACCATAACCAGTGTATACAGTAGCATTAATAAGAAAATTGTCCCCATGCTTTCATATGGTGTTGAAAGTTCCAATGTCTTTACAAGCGCCGGCAGCGCCACGCGCTTTCCTGCGCCTGAGTAGCCTAAGATTGCTGCTGTTTCGCTCCACATATTTCCAATAAACGAGTTTGACATACATACCAGCGCCGTTGCCAATAAAATGAACAGCAAATAGATAAGCGTTGCCAAAATCACATATAGCACTTGTCCCAAAACCCATGTCTTTCGGTCAATGCGCACCAAATAATACGGTGTTCCGCTTGATAAAAAAGGCATATCCGCGAATAAAAGTAACAGTAGTAGGGAAGAAAGCAGTATGGAATTACTATCTCCAAATGTCCAGACAAACGCTTCTACGAGCTGCATCGTCGTCCCCCATTCATTGGCAAACTTGACCGCTTTGTCTGACAATAAAAAGCAAAGAATAAATGCCAAAAAGAATGTGATAATTACGCGCAGGTTTTTATGCCATTGCCGAAAATTATATTTTGTAACAGCCCATACGCGGCTTATATTAAACATCTGCAATTCTCCTCCGCGCTACGCTTATAAAAAGCAATATCATCCATGCAGTAAAACAGCATAAGAATATGATCACACCAATATTCCCCAACGGCCACCCCACTGAAGGCACCAACCATTCTTTTGGGTATAGTATCTTCATGTTTGCAAAATAACGCTCGCATAAAATAATAAGGACATAGTAAAAAATAAACGGCGCAGCATATGCCATATAGCGGCTGTTTGTCCATGCAGAAAACAACATACCCGTCATCGCCCAAAAGCTTCCTGCGCAAAAAAACAATAATAGCTTTTGTAGCAGTTGTGCAAACAGCGGCGCCAACTGCTCTCCTTCTTGTGGCGGCAGCTCCATGGGAGCATAGAGCAATGCTGTGCATAGAAAGGAGAGTATAACACCGATTGCCATCGCCAACCCGCCGGATAAAAGGCAAGCCAATATTTTTCCATAAATATAGCTTTTCTTTTCCGCGCGTATCATGTATGGCTTTATAAACCCTGTTTTTACATCATCCACAAACGAAACAGTATATGGAACAGCTGAAAGCACCGGCAAAAACATCAAAATCGCATCTTCTTCCAATCGATTTATAAGCTCTGATAAATGTGCTCCATATGCTATGTTTGCGCCTTCGCGCAACGTTTTTACAAATGGCGCAAAAGAAATACAAAGAAAAACAACCACAAAGCCCAACACTGCCATGAAGAATGGTTTTTGCAAAATTGCCCGCCCCACTTCGGTTTTTGCCGTTCTTGTGATTGTCTTTTCCCTCATAAATTAATAACCCTGCGCTCTATTAATCACTGTTCCGTCAATTGCGTTGATGGTAAGAAGGGAAAAGGCTAGTCCATCTTCTATCCATTTGTTTTCATAATCCAATTGTGCTACATCACCCATACCAGGAGCATATTCGTATTTCACATGCCCATAAAAATCCCATACCGGCACAAAGAGATATTCGCCTTTCCCATCTTTATTGATAATACGCATACCACCTAGTTTTATTTTATCTACATAAATTTCTGTGCTTATAATACCACTTTCTTGATATAAATTATAATCTTCTATCAAAACTTGTTTTTCGAAAATTTCTTGTATTTCAGCAAATGGCTTTAGTTGTACATTCTCTGTTAATACTTCTACTTTGGCCTTTGGTCCCCAATAATATAAGCTGGAAACGCCTGTGTCATCTATTGCAAACTGAATAAACTCCGGTCTCCATATATAATTGTATATTCCCTGCCCCTGCATTTTCACTTCTGTATATGCAAAATTTGTGTGATTCTCAACAAGTCCGTTCACCGTTCTTGTATAATAGAGGACATAGCATTTGTCTAATTTTTCATATGATTTTATATTACTATAATCAACAACTTCTTCTCCTGGCATGGAACCCGCATATGCAAAAGAAAACTCTCCAAACCCCATTTCTTTTAATGTACTTTCTGCTACGCCTTTCGCTTGTTCTAAAGAGATTGTGACTCCTTTTCCTTGTATTTCTATATCTTTAACTTCTTTTCCGCCAATTACAGATCTTTCGTTTATGTTGTGAAAAGAAATTTCTAACATTTTCCCACTGTTGTCTGTATAAGAAAAAAATGCTTCTTTTGTTTTCCCTAACTTGGCTGTTACGCTCATCAAAAGAATATCTTTGTTTTCCGGATCTGGCTTTGGCTTTGTATCACCTTCTCTTACAACAGGCTTAATTGGCGCCACTTTATAGATATTTTCGTAATACTCGATTTCTCCTTTTATTTCATCTGCATATGCTTCCGGGTCTATTTCATACAAACCTGAGTTTTTTCCGGATTTTAAATCTAGAATGATCTGCATGATTTCATCTTTCGAATAATCTTTTTCTATCTCTCTTGGCGCATACAAATCATCTCCCATGATACCATAAACCATAGTGTCAATCTCTTCTTGTGTGAATTTTACAGGGCTAAACTGCGCCACAGGATATTTATCGATTTCGGGCATCTCTATGGTTGCGTTGATATATACTTTTTGTTTTGTGTTTTCGTTTTCCATCTCTTTTTCATAAAGAGCTGGGACATCCGAAAAATCATTATTAATTTCGCTTTCCTCTGTAATGATGTCTTTGAGTGTATCTGCCGATTTTGACTTGTTCTCAACAAAAGACTGCTCAGGTGTCTTTTGACAAGCGGAAAAGAATAATAACAATACAAGACATAGGTATAATAAATTCTTTTTCTTTTGCATTCTATTCCCCTTTTTTCCTTCAAATCATATCAGCTTTACAGCTCAATACCCCTGCGCTCTATTAATCACTGTTCCGTCAATTGCGTTGATGGTGCAGAGGCTATAGCCAAAGCGTCTATCTGTATATATATTGCTGGTGTCATCCCATTCGCCTTCCTTGTATTCTTTTGTGACGATCCCAATAAATTCCCATGTGGGTACAAGTAGGTATGTCCCCGGCTCTCTCTCATTCAAAATTCTGGTCGATCCTAATATCACTTTTGAAACATTTACCTCAATTTTTTCAACGCGACCTTCATCTTCCGGCAATAAAAAATCACCCATTACAATCTGCTTTTCAAAAGTCCCAATCATTTCTGGAAAAGAAAGTATTGGCGCATTCTCTTTGATGATTTCGACTTCTGCCGTCGGCCCAAGATAATCCATTCGTAGAATACCGGCGTCGCCAACTGTAATACGAATTGCCTCCGGCGGCCAAATATAATTATATGCATTGCCCTGCACAGCATGTTGTTCCACTAGGTTACGATCCACATACGTTTCATTCAACCCATTGACATTCCGCGTGTAGAATAAGACATAGCATTTTTCCATATCCATATAAGATGTAATGCCTTCAATTCTGCCATCGTATAACTCAGCATAAGAGGGCATCGTTCCTGCACATTGAAAGGAAAACTGTTCTTCCATTTTTATTCCTGCAATTGCATTGTCTGCAATTACAATGGCATCTTCCAAGGATATCTCTAGCCCAATATCAAAATCTTCTAGAATCGTTCCATTGGGGTTATACCCTTCAATGCCATAAGACCATTGGGTTTGAATAAATGCATCGTTCAGTCGGTTCTCCATAAAAACTACGCTCTTTGTTCCATCTACCGAAACCAATCCGACCCCCTTCGCCGTACTGGCACTTCCTTCTACTGATTCTAGTGGCATCAATGTTGTATTACCTTTTCTTCTTTACGTGGTTTCGGGTGCTGTCAAATATAGTCGTTCATAATATGAAATTTCATCCTTGCGTGAATCCATATATGCATCCGGATCCAGTTCATATAAGTCAGAACCCTTTCCTGATTTTATATCCAAAAGAATTTGGAGTATTTCATCTTTGGATAAATCTTTATCCTCTTGCCTAAAATAAAACTCTGTCCCTAACAAATGATAAGCAATTGCATCAATTTCTTCTTGCTTGTATTGTGAAGGGCGTAATTTCGCAATGGCAAATTCTTTTATATCCGGCAAGACAATTGCGGCATCAACATTTATAAGAATTTCTGCTGTTTTGGATTGCAATGTCTTTTTATAAGTAGATGGCGTATCGGATAAATCATTTTCGACAACACTTTCATCTTCAATGATTTCCCATAGTTTATTTGTAGATACCCTCTTATCTGTAACAAAGGGCGTCTCTGGTGTTTGCTGACAACTTACAAACAATAGACAACATGCAAATATATATAATATTACTTTTTTCATATGCAATTGTTTCCCTCTATTATTTTTTCGTTTCGTTATAAGCCATCTTTTCACAAACCCTTATAGGTCATCAATAACGCAATTGTGTTTTCATAAACAGCTTCTACTTATAAGACACATGAAAGGCATCAAACGTGACATTTTCTTTTCCAAAAAATATAAGCTTTACAACTCGGTCACAACTCAATAACCCTGCGCCCTGTTGATAATTGTTCCATCAATTGCGTTGATGGTAAGAAGGGAATACCCTAGCTCTCGCTCTGTCCATTTATTTGGTTCATCAAAAACCCCTGTTTCGCCTGTACCCTGTTTATGCTCTGTTATTACTCTTCCATAGAAATCCCAAACCGGCACATAAAGATATTCTCCACTGTTGTTTTTATCTATAATGCGCATACCGCCCAGTTTTACTTTCTCCACATAAACTTCAGTTCCAACAGGATTCTCACTCCAGTTCACTGCATAATCTTCAATCAAAACTTGGCTTTCAAATATTTCTTGAATTTCTGAAAATGGTTTTAGTTGCACATTTTCTGAAATGATTTCTACATCTGCTCGTGGATTCCAATAATCTAATTGTAATACTCCATTATCGTCTACTGCAATTCGAATATATTCCGGCTTCCAAACATAGTTGTATACGCCTACGTTTTGCGCCTTTTCTTGCACATAAACATCATTTACATAGTTTTCTACGAGGCCATTTACGTTTCTCATATAGTAAAGGACATAACATTTATTTAAATCTTCGTATGTTGTGCCCTCTTCGTAATCCAATACACCCGATTCTCCCGGCATTGATCCCGCATAAGCAAAAGAATAATCTTTCAGCCCCATGTTCTTTAACGTTGTTTCTGCAACAGATTTCGCTTCATCTAAAGAAATTGAGACACCTTTCCCGATAATATCTGTATCTGTTAATTCTGACCCTCCCGCGATCGCACCCTTTTTTATGTTCAAAAATCCAAAACTCAAAAAATCTGTTTCTCGCTCTATATAACCAAAATTTGCTTTTTGATCTTTCCCCAAATTCGCTTCCACCGAAAGTCTCCAAGCATTTTCCTCTTTGAAAAATTCCTTTTTTGTATTTCCTTTTCTAGTTATCGGCTTTTCCGGCGCCACTTTATAGATACCTTCATAAAAAGAAAGCTCTTCTTGAATCTCATCTTTATATGCTTCCGGATCCAATTCATATAAATCTGAGTTTTTTCCAGGTTTTAAGTCCAGAATCATTTGCATGATTTCATCTTTTGAATAGTCCTTCTCCAAATCCCGCGGCGCATATAAATCATCTCCCATAATGCCGTAAACCATTGCATCAATCTCTTCTTGCGTAAAGGTAGTTGGGGTGAGTTTTGCAATCGGAAATTTATCGATTTCAGGCAATTCTATCTCCGCCTGAATGGATACTTTTTGATTTGTGTTTTTATTTTCCAATTCTTTTTCATATAAAATAGGTACATCGGAAAAGTCATTATGGATCTCGCTTTCCTCTGTAATGGCATCTTTAAGTGCATCTGCTGCTTTTGATTTGTTTTCAACAATTGGTTTTTCGGGTGTGGGCTGACAGGCAGCCATTAAAAAAATAAATAGTATAGATACAAGTAAAAAGACATTGCGCTGTTTCATTCTATTCTCCTTTTTGATCTGTCTTACTGTTTTCTATTTTTTAGCATACCCCATTTTCTGTAAATTAGATACGATTTCTGTCGTTTTTTCACACTTTGTTTATAAAACACTTCTCAGTACAAAAAAAGTAGCCCTCGGCTACTTTTAATTATGTATTTCGCAATTTTTCCAGTGCTTTTTCAAAATCAGTAGGCAACGGCGCTTCAAATTCCATCCATTCTTCTGTGCGTGGGTGTCGAAATGCCAGCTTCCCTGCATGCAACAATTGCCCTTCTTTTGCAAAAGGTATTTTGGCTTTGGTGTAGATCGCATCTCCCGCAACGGGGTTTCCAATATACTTTAAATGTACTCTAATTTGATGCGTGCGCCCTGTCTGTAAGGAAACTTCTACCAGTGTATAAGTGCCAAAGCGCTCTAACACACGATAGCTGGAAGTCGCCGCTCTTCCGCCATGCACCACCGCCATTTTCTTACGGTCTTTGGGGTCTCTTCCAATGGGTGCTGTAATCATTCCTTCCGCTTCTTTGATGTTGCCAATGGCAAGGGCTGTATAAATGCGGTGTGCCTCTTTTGCTGCAATTTGTTCTGCCAAGCTTTTATGCGCCGCATCATTTTTCGCTACAACCAATAGGCCTGTTGTATCCTTATCTAAGCGGTGCACAATCCCCGGGCGCAGCTTTCCGTTGATGCCGGATAAATCCTTGATATGAAACAGAAGTGCATTGACCAGCGTACCTGTCTCGTTTCCCGGCGCCGGATGCGTTACCATCCCGCGCGCTTTGTTGATGACAACTACGTCTGCATCTTCATAGACAATGTTGAGCGGAATCTCTTCCGGCAACGCTTCTATTTCTTCAATTTCCGGCAATGTAATGGTGATTTCATCTCCTATGTTTACTTTATCTTTGGCGCGGACGGCTTTCCCGTTTAATAAAACATGCCCTGCATCCAACAGATTTTTAAAAAAGGAGCGGCTGTATTCCGGTAGTAATGTAGGTAAATATGCATCAATCCGCCCGGCAGCAGTATCGGCAATGAAAATGTTATGCATCGCCATCTGTGTCATCTCCGTTTTTCGCCGTAATCTCTTTTACATTTTTGTACTCCACAAAAACGAGCGCCAAAATGAGCAGTATGGTCCCCATCACAGCCATAATATCTGCAATATTAAATACTGCAAAATTTACAAAATCCACCTGAATGAAGTCTACTACAAACCCACGAAAAACCCGATCAATCAAGTTTCCAATCGCGCCGGAAATCATAAACGCCAATGCAATTTTAGAAAGCTTGCTCAGTTCTTTTCGGTATTTTACCAAAACATAAAAAAGAACGCCTGCAAGAATAGCGGAAGCCGCTGCCAGTAACCATGTACTGTTGGAAAGCATACCAAAAGCGGCGCCTGTGTTTTCCGTATAGGCATAGCTTAGCATGCCAGGAATAATCGAAACCGCTTGCCGATACAGATTTGTATAAATCCAAGCTTTGCTCCATTGATCCAGCAAAATGCCCAGCACAATAATAATGCCTTCTATCATAACTTCTCCTAACTTGTAATCAGGTATGCATTGATAAATGCATCCAAATCTCCATCCATCACCGCGTCAATGTTCCCTGTCTCTTCTGATGTTCGGTGGTCTTTTACCATAGAGTATGGATGAAACACATAAGATCTGATTTGGCTGCCCCATTCAATTTTCTTTTGCTCGCCTTTTAATTCTGTCAGTTCTGCCAGCTTTTCTGCTTCTTTTATTTCTGCCAGTTTGGAGCGAAGCATACGCATACAAGTTTCTCTGTTTTGAATTTGCGAGCGTTCGTTTTGGCATTGCACAACAATCCCAGTAGGAATATGCGTAATACGCACTGCCGAGTCAGTCGTGTTGACATGTTGTCCGCCTGCGCCTGAAGAACGATATGTATCAATGCGCATTTCATCTGCAGGAATTTCAATGCTCTCATCTTCTCCGATAATCTCCGGTGTTACATCCACCGAAGCAAAAGAAGTATGCCGCCGCGCAGAAGAATCAAAAGGAGATATGCGCACCAACCGGTGCACACCTTTTTCGCTGCGCAAATAACCGTAAGCATTTACCCCTTCAATGAGCATGGTAACGCTTTTTACGCCTGCTTCATCGCCATCCAAATAATCCAGTACCGTTACTTTATAATGATGCCGCTCCGCCCAGCGTGTATACATGCGGTATAGCATGGCGTTCCAATCCTGTGCTTCTGTGCCACCGGCACCGGCATGCAGCGAAACGATGGCGTTATTGGCGTCATATTCTCCACCAAGCAGCACCGCCAAACGAAATTGACGCACTTCACTTTCCAGCGTCTTTGCCGTTTCTTCTATTTCGCCATCCAAGCTATCATCTTGTTCTTCTTCCGCCAACAAAAGAAGCGTCTCCAAATCTTCTACCATACGCGTGAGCGCCGCATGCGCTTCTAGCGTATTTTCCAGCGGGCGCATTTTTTGATTCACCAAATTTGCATGGGTAACATCTTCCCAAAAATCCGGTGCTTCCATTTCTGTTTGATATGCTACAAGTTGCTCACTTAAGCTAGCGAGGTCAAAGTGACTCACCTGCCTCTAACAGCATTTTTTTGGTATCTTCCAGTATCGTTTTATATCCATCTAACTGGATCATGCTTTTCACCCCTTTTTTTACACTTATCCCTGTCTTCCATGACAGTTTTTATATTTCTTTCCGCTGCCGCATGGGCAGAGGTCATTTCTACCGACTTTTTTCTCAACACGTTTGGGCGCCTTTTTTGCTTCTTCTGCATCATCGTAGTTGGCTTCCATCGGCTGCATGACTTCTTCTCGCTCCACTCTACTGCGTACGGTTACACCAAATAGCATTCTTGCCGTATCTCGCTGAATGGAAGCAATCATCTCGTCAAACATATCATAGCTTTCTGTTTGAAATGCCACCACAGGATCCATCTGCCCATAAGAGCGCAACCCAATGCCTTGGCGCAATTCTTCCATGTTATCGATGTGGTCCATCCATTTATCATCCACTGCGCGAAGCATGACAACTCGCTCTACTTCTCGCATATCTAGCCCTTCTGCTTCCAGTTCCGCTTGCTTTTTCTCATAGGCTTCCATGGCTTCGCTTAATACATACCCTTGTAATGCCGCAAAATCCATTTCTCCAAGCGTCGTTTCGCTGAGCGTCCAATATACGCGCGGAATCATATCGTATAATCCAAGTATCAGCGCGGAAATATCATAATCCCTTTTTGCCATATTTCCGGTTATATAAGTTCCTACCGTTGCTTCTATAGCAGAAGAAATCATTTCTGTAATGGTGGAAGATAAATCCTCGCCCATCAAAACCTTCTTGCGTTCTCCATAAATGACTTCACGTTGCTTGTTCATGACATCATCGTATTTTAGAACATGGCTTCTTGCTGTATAATTTCGTTCTTCAATGCGTTTTTGTGCCCGCTCAATTTGCTTTGAAATCATACCAAATTCCAGCGGAATATCTTCTCCCGCCGAAAAACGATCCAGTATCATGCGAATCCGCTCGCCGCCAAACAAGCGCATCAAATCATCTTCCAGCGCCACATAAAACCTTGAAGCCCCGGGATCACCCTGCCTACCTGCGCGTCCTCGCAGTTGGTTATCAATGCGCCTGCTTTCATGCCGCTCTGTGCCGATGATATATAGACCGCCTGCGGCAATGACTTTATCATGCTCTAAACTGGTTGTCGCTTCATGTTGCTCCAACAAATGATGGTAAATGCGGCGTGCTTCTAAAATTTCCGGCTCTTCCGTTTCCAGCAGCATAGAAGCGGAGTAAATCATATCTTCATCATAACCTTGTTTGCGCATATCGCTTTTCGCCATGTAATCTGCGTTGCCGCCGAGCAGAATATCCGTTCCGCGCCCCGCCATATTTGTCGCGATGGTTACTGCGCCGTATTTGCCTGTTTGTGCAATGATGTGCGCTTCGCGCTCATGATGTTTTGCGTTTAGCACTTCATGGGGTACGCCCCGCCGCTTCAACATTTTGCTCAGCAGTTCACTATGCTCCACCGAAACCGTCCCCACCAGCATGGGCTGCCCTGTTTCATGGACTGCCACAATTTCTTCAATGACTGCCGTAAACTTGCTCTGCACCGTCGGCAATACAACATCATTTCTATCTTCTCGAATCATAGGTCTGTGGGTTGGGATTTCCACAACTGCCAACCCATAAATCCCTTGAAATTCATTTTCTTCTGTTTTTGCTGTTCCCGTCATTCCCGCCAGTTTTTCATACATACGGAAATAGTTTTGGAATGTAATAGTAGCAAGTGTTTTTGATTCTCGTTCCACCGTTACTTTTTCTTTTGCCTCAATGGCTTGGTGTAACCCATCAGAATAGCGCCGCCCAATCATGAGCCGCCCAGTGAATTCATCCACAATCAAAACTTGCCCATCCTGCACCACATAATCAATGTCTCTGCGCATAATATAGTTGGCGCGCAATGCTTGGTTGATGTGATGGTTGATTGTAATGTTTTCCATATCCGTCAGGTTATCAATGCCAAAATAGCTTTCTGCGCTGCGGACACCATCTTCAGTTAAGTTAATGGTTTTTTGTTTTTCTTCTATGACATAATCTACTTCATTTTTCAGCGTACGCACAAAGCGATCTGCCACTTCATACATTTCTGTGCCCTTATCTCCTGCGCCGGAGATAATAAGCGGCGTTCTTGCTTCATCAATCAAAATAGAATCCACTTCATCTACAATGGCATAAAAAAGCGGGCGTTGGGTCAAATCTTCTTTTCTTACCTTCATGTTATCTCTCAAGTAATCAAACCCAAATTCATTGTTTGTACCGTATGTAATATCTGCATTATAAGCAGCTTGTTTTTCTTCTACGCTGCCTTCTCTTGTAATCAGCCCTACTGAATAGCCGAGAAAATTATAAAGTTTCCCCATCCATTCGCTATCTCGCTTTGCCAAATATTCGTTTACGGTAACAACATGTACGCCTTTTCCTGCCAGTGCATTTAAGCAGACAGGCAGCGTTGCCGCAAGGGTTTTCCCTTCGCCTGTTTTCATTTCAGCAATATCACCATTGTGTAAAATGATCCCGCCTAATATTTGTACATAATAATGCTCTAGCCCCAAAACACGCCGCGCTGCTTCCCGCACTTGCGCAAATACTTCGGGCAATAAATCATCTAGCGTTTCACCGTCTTGATACCGCGCGCGAAATACCTCTGTTTTTCCTGCCAGCTCCGCATCACTAAGTCCATTAAAATACTCTTGTTGCGCCGCAACTTGATCCGCAATTTTTCTGGCTTTTCTTAAAAATTTATCTTCTCGTTTGAATAACGCCATAAGTTACCTCTTTTTTTATTCCTTTGGTATTGTATCATTTATGCCTCTTACATTCAATGATAGCAGGCGCTTCGCATATGAAAGAACTGTAAATGTTCTTCATAAATTATAAGTAAAAAAGACTGCCGTATGTTTTCGGCAGCCCTTTTACTATCATCCAATAATTTATGAATCAAACTGGTATTCCGGTTCTAGTAGCCCATAATCTCCATCTTTTCTGCGATATAGTACGTTTACATCTCCCGTTTCTGCCCTTGTAAAAACAAAGAAGTTATGCCCCAGCAGCTCCATCTGCTCGCCTGCTTCTTCAATATCCATCGGCTTTAGCGAATAGCTCTTTTGCCGTACCACTTCCGGCGCCGTTTCTTCTTCATATTCTACTTCTATATAGTCATACGCCTTTTCATGTAAATCCTTTTGTAGGCGTGTTTTGTGTTTTTTGATTTTTCGTTCCAGTTTCTTAATGGCGGCATCGACAGAACTATATAAATCTCCCGAAGTTTCCTCTGTTCTCAAAAATGTCCCATCATAAAAAGGAACTGTTACTTCCGCAATATGCCGCATCTTTTCAATGGAAAGCGTAATAATGACCTCTGTATCGTCTTTGAAAAACTTTTCCAGTTTGGATGCTTTTTTCTCAACCATGCTTTCCAGATAATCAGATACTGCCATCCCTTTTCCTACAATGCTTAATCTCATGATGCACCTCCTGTAAAAAAAAATCATGTTGTGCTTATTTACATAATTCCACAAACATGATTTTATTTCCTCTTTTATGCGCATTTTTTCATAAAAAATCCATACTTTTGGCTGACCTGGTTTTTGCCCCCACACTCGCCGTCTGGAAGGTTCGCTCATAAGGCATTGCCTCCCCACTACTACTTCTCTCGAAAATTTCGGACGGACTTACTTCTAAGCCGCACCATGATCACCGGACATTTGCCGGCTTACGTGGATCGTTTTGCCTGCGACTGGCATCGACTTTCAACCACAGACCCAAAAGAATGGATTTTATTTATTATACGGTTTCTCAGAAAAGATGCAAGCTTTTCTAGTGAATGGCAGCAGCAAATGTTGCAGCCACAACTTCTTTTGCGCCACTTTCCAGCAGAACTTTCACGCAGTTTTGCATGGTCGCGCCTACCGTAATGACATCATCAACTAAAAGTATCTTCTTTCCAAATACATCCGCATCTTTTTCCAATACAAAAGCATCTCTCACGTTCGCTTGCCGCTCGCTTCGCTCCAATAAAGATTGGGGCTTTGTGTTTTTAATGCGCTTTAATATGTTTCGCTTTTCGCTTCCGTATATTTCAGCAAGTGCATCTGCAATCAGTGCTGCTTGATTGTAGCCGCGAAATTTTTCTCTTTTTTTGTGCAGCGGTACAGCTGTGATAAAATCGAAACGTACATTTCGCTCTCGTAACACCATCGCCATTTCTCGCGCCAAATATGCGCTGTGATATTGTCGATCATCAAATTTAAATCCTTGTATTAAAGTGGAAATTTGCTCATGGTAGCCATATGCGCTATGGCAGAGAAAATCCACAAAGCGAATTGGCTCTTGCAGGCGGTTTTGTTGCAATGTTTTTTCGCAAGATTCGCAGGCATCTCCCATAGGAAGCGATGCGCCACAATATACGCACGCGGGCACATCAGGAAATATGAAATCCAGCATCTCCTTCTTCCGGTTCTGCAAAAATGTTGAGAAGCGGTTCCTCATATCCCCCTCTGCTTTCTCCTTTTTGCAATTGCTCCAAAAAGGCTTGTTCCTTTTTCAATTCATGATCCAGCGCTGTATAGCGCAGCGAAACTTTTGCGTTGCGAATCATATTCTCTATCGTTTGCTGCTTTCCAATGATGATTAACTTCTTTTTGGCGCGGGTCAACGCTGTGTATAACAAGTTCCGTGTCAAAAAATCACTATATCCATAAAACAGCGGTAAAATCACTGTATCAAATTCGCTGCCTTGGCTTTTGTGTACAGTCACTGCATAAGCATGCTCAATTTCTATTAGTTCCGTATGCTCGTATTCTGCAATGCGGTCCCCGTCGAACAAAAGGTAAATCAACCGTGCTTGCGTATCAATTTTATCGATTACGCCCATATCTCCATTGAATACACCTGTGCCCGCCGTTAAAATTTCAGAAGCGCCCTTGATATGCCATTCTTTTCCGTAATTATTTACGGTCTGCATAATCTTATCGCCTTCGCGAAATATGGTCTCTCCAAAGGTGATTTCTGCTTTTCCCACCAAGCGCGGGTTGATGCGTTCGCGAATTTCCATATTGATGTTGTTAATGCCCAAAACACCTTTTTTCACCGGGCATAAAATCTGCGTTTCTTCCAATACACCGCCTGCAGCAATGGCAGAAAGATATTGGCGCATGGTTTCTTCCATGGCTTCTTCTGCCGTACGCGTTGGGTAAAACACAAAATCCCCTGTTTCAAACAATTCTATTTTTTCGCCTTGATTGACGCGGTGTGCGTTCAGCACAATATTTCCTCCGGCGCGAAACACTTCTGTCAGTACACGATACGGCAAAACGCCGCAATGCAGCATGTCTTTTAGTACATTGCCCGGCCCAACAGAAGGCAGTTGGTCTGCGTCCCCTGTGAAAATCAACCGCGTGCCCGGTTCTACCGCCGCCAACAAGCTGCGCAATAAAAAAATATCAATCATGGAGGATTCATCGATAATGAGTGCATCTGCTTCAATGGGGTTATCTTCATCTCTTCTAAACTTATTGATTTCCATTATTTCATCGCCCGGTTCTGCGCCATATTCCAGCAAGCGATGAATGGTTTTTGCCGGTCGCCCGGTGGCCATTTCCATTCGCTTTGCCGCGCGCCCGGTGGGCGCCGCCAACAATGTAACAATGCCTGACCGCTCAAAAATATGCAGCACTTGGTTTAAAATTGTAGTTTTTCCTGTACCCGGGCCGCCGGTGATAAGCGAAATCGGCTCCGCCACTGCCATGCTCACTGCCCGTTCCTGCTCTTCAGAAAGAACGGTATCTTGCAGCAATACTTCTTCTATCACGTTTTCGCCAACCGCCACTTTGGGCTCTGCCTGCTGTAATTGCACCAGTTTATATGCAGCATAGGATTCTGCCAAATATGCCTGCTCTTCGCTGATGGCGCGTATGCCATTATATACATTTTCAGAAACAGTACCTTTGCGAATGAGTATGAGTAAGCTATCCAGCAAAAGCGCTTCTTCTTCGCCTAGAAACTGCGCTGTTTGTGTAATCAGTGCATCTGCCGGAAAGCAAGTATGCCCTGCCGCCATTTTTTGTTGCAGCATATGGCGCAATGCGCTTTCTCTTCTGAGCGATTCGTATTCATCAATTCCAAGGCCTTGTGCAATGCGATCTGCCTTTACAAAACCAAAGCCTCTAATGTCATCCATCAATCGATAAGGATTCTTTGCTATGAGAAACGGCGCGCTGGCGCCATATGTTTCGTAGGCGACCATCGCTTCATTGATGGAAAGCCCTAACTTTTGTAACTGCATTACCATGCTACGCACTGTCTGCATGCCCATGAATTGCTCATGAATGCTACGCGCCATTTTTAGGCTGATTCCTTGTATTTCTGCAAGACGCTCCGGTTCATTTTCTATGATGGCAAATGTCTCTTCATGAAAAACATCTACAATGCGGTATGCAATGATTTCGCCCACGCCTTTGATTAATCCGCCAGACAAAAAAAGGCGAATGCTCTCATCTGTTTCAGGCATTTTCGATTCAATGCCTGTTACTTTGAACTGCCGCCCATATGTTTTATGCGTGGTGTATGCGCCGTAAAAGCGCACATACTCGCCCGGTTGGATGAGCGGAATACTGCCCACGCAAATGATCAGGTTCCCCTCTGCATCCAACTCCAAAACGGTATATCCATTTTCTTCGTTTCGATAGACAATGTCAACAACAATGCCTTCAATGTATGACACGAATTACAAAACTCCTTTGATTGCCTCTACCATATCAAGCTGCTCCCAAGGCAAATTGAGATCTTCTCTACCAAAATGTCCATATGCCGCCACCGGCTTATATTGCATGCTTCGTAGCTTTAACGTTTCAATAATTGCTGCCGGGCGCAAGTCAAAGCAGGTTTTGATGACTTCCATGATTTTTTCATCTGATACATGCCCTGTCCCAAATGTTTCCGCAAAAATGGAAACTGGCTGCGCCACGCCAATGGCATAGGCAAGTTCAATTTCGCAGCGATCTGCCAGCCCGGCTGCAACGATGTTTTTCGCCACATACCGCGCTGCATAACTGCCGCTTCTATCTACTTTTGTCGGGTCTTTTCCGGAAAAAGCACCGCCGCCATGCCGCGCATAGCCACCATAAGAATCTACGATGATTTTACGTCCGGTCAGCCCAGAATCTCCCCGTGGCCCACCGATGACAAACCTTCCGGTGGGGTTCACCAGAATTTTTGTTTTATCGTCAATCATACTTTCATCCAGTACTTTTTTAATGACTTCTTCTCGAATCAATTCTTCCAGCGTTGCAAGCGAAGCTCGCTCCACATGCTGGGAAGAAACCACAATCGTATCAATGCGCTTCGGCGCGCCATCCACATACTCGACTGTTACTTGTGATTTCCCATCCGGCAACAAAAAATCTACCATCTTTTCTTTGCGTATTTTCGCCAATTGACGGGTCAAACGATGCGCCGCTTCAATGGGATATGGCATAAACGTATCGGTTTCCTTACAAGCGTAGCCAAACATCATGCCTTGGTCTCCCGCGCCAATGTCCATTTTCCCTTCTTCTCTGCCTTCCAGTGCATTGTTCACGCCCAGCGCAATATCGCTTGACTGTTCATCAATGGAAGTGATTACGCCGCAGCTATCGGCATCAAACCCGCTTTCACCGCCATTATAGCCAATGCCACGAATCGTATCTCTTACAACTTTTTGTAAATCCACATAAGCGCTTGTCGTAATCTCTCCAAACACCAAAACAAGTCCGGTATTGGCAGCTGTTTCGCAGGCCACTCGCGCATGTGGGTCTTTTTTAATCAATTCATCTAAAACTGCGTCTGAAATTTGATCGCATACTTTATCCGGATGTCCTTCTGTAACGGACTCAGAAGTAAAAAGCTTACTCATGTTACACCTCTATTTGTTTTTTATACTTTACGATTTTTTGTATCAATTATCTTGTTCTAGTATACATGAAGCAACTGCTTCACGCAATTACTTTTCGCCATATTACAACTATGCCAATTGACATCTATTTTCCCTCATACTATACTTTTTTTAATCAATATCTTTTGGGCAAAGGAAGCAAACCATGAAAAAGGTTTTAGGGCATATGCGCACCATTTGCGAGGCGCATCATATGATAAAGAATGGTGATAAAATTGCCATTGGTCTTTCCGGCGGGAAAGATTCTATGTTGCTGCTTTATGCCATGCAGCTATACAAACAATATATGAAGCAAGATTTCTCATTGATGGCGCTCACGGTAGATGTGGGGTTTCCCGGCTTTGACGCGGCGGGCATTGCTGCTTATGCGCAAACGCTGGAGATTCCTCATGAAACAATCCATACCAACATTGCAGAGGTTGTTTTTGATATTCGAAAGGAAAAGAACCCTTGTGCGCTCTGCTCCAAAATGCGCAAAGGCGCGCTTTATGAACGCGCCAATGCGTTAGGGTTCAATAAAGTGGCTTATGCCCATAATCTAGAGGATGCTCTTGAGACTTTACTCCTTAGCCTGGTTTACGAAGGAAAACTGAGCACGTTTGCGCCGGTTTCTTATCTTTCGCGCAGAAATATTACACTCATTCGCCCTTTTGGTTCTTTGCCCGAGAAAGCAATCATCGGCGCAGTCAATCGCCTTAACATTCCTATTTATAAAAATCCTTGCCCGGTGGATGGGCATACCAAACGTGTCCGCGCCAGAGAATGGATTAATCTCTTTTTGCAAAGTAACCCTGATGCAAAAAAAAGTATGTTTTCTGCGCTAAAAACAGCAGGCAAATATTATATTTGGGGGCTGCCCGCCGGAATCAATGCGTTTTCCGAAGAGGCAAAAGAGCAGCCGGGAAAATCGGAGTAGCCTTTTCTTGTTTCTCTTATTTCCCTATGTTACACTTATATTATATATAGAAAAAATTAAGGGAGGCCATTATGTTTGTAAATACATCATTATTAAAAGAAGCCATGCAGCCCTATTATGAAACCATGTTGCAAGCCGAGCGTGACATTTGGGCGCATCCTGAAACAGGTTACCGCGAATGGTATGCCCATGGATATTTAAAAGAATTGTTTGAAGAGATGGGATACGATTTAACGCTTGCAGGTAATATTCCCGGGTTTTATACAGATCTGGATAGCGGCAATCCTGGCCCTACCATTGCTGTCATGGCCGAGCTGGACAGTGTGTTATGCGCCAATCATCCGGAAAGCAATTTGGAAACAGGCGCTGTCCATGCCTGCGGTCATCATGCGCAATGCGCTGCGCTTTTGGGCATTGCATATGCACTTCGCGATCCGCGCTTGCTTTCACGCATGCATGGAAAAATTCGTTTTGTTGCTGTCCCGGCGGAAGAGCTTTTGGAGCTGGGATGCCGCGCAGAACTTAAAAAGCAAGGCATCATTCGTTATTTTGGCGGAAAAGTGGAGTTTATGTATCGTGGCTATTTTGATGATGTGGATGTGGCGCTGATGGTACATACCACCGGCTCTGGAAACGGGCTCATTGGGTTCCCGCTGGGGTCAAACGGTTGCTTATCCAAAACCATAAAATTTGAAGGCAAAGCAGCGCATGCCGGCGGCGCACCACACGAAGGCATCAATGCCTTTTATGCTGCAACGCTGGGGATTAACGCCATCAATGCATTGCGGGAAACCATGCAAGATAACGACCATATTCGCATTCATCCAATTATGATTTCTGCCGGTGCTGCAGTGAATGTCATCCCTGAATCGGCAGAGCTTGAAAGCTATGTGAGAGGCGCCAGCTTGGAAGCCATGGTAGAAGCAAATGAGAAGGTAAATCGCGCGCTGGCAGCTTCTGCAGTTGCAATGGGTGCAAACGTTACGCTATCCGATCTTATGGGGTATTTCCCCTTACATCCGGATAAAAATTTCCATGCATTGGCGTATGAATATGCTTGCCATTTGGTTGGAAAAGAAGAAGTCAATGATTCCAAAGAATGGGGCACCGGCTGCACAGATATGGGCGATGTTGCGAGTGTAATCCCTTCGTTGCATCCTTATGTTTCAGGCGCTATCGGAACAGGGCATGGCGCAGATTATTATATCGAAAACCCGGAAGAAGCAGTTATCTTGTCTGCCGAATTCCAAAGCGGACTTATCTATACGCTGCTTTGCAACAAAGCAAAACATGCCTATGCCATAAAAGAAAATGCCAATTTGCAGTTTGATTCCATTGCAGATTATTTTGAAATGGCAGATAGCATTGAGATGGAGCGGCAAGCCGTAGCGTATGAAAAAGATGGCAGCGCAACACTTCGCTGGAAAAAGTAAACTTCTATGTTCTTATGACTTTTAAAACGATGATATTATGAGAAACATCTTATACAAAACCAAAAAAGTATTTTCTTTGCAGATTGCTCTATGCGCATTGTGCACTTTGCTCATGGTATTTTTTGTTGTGCAAAAACAAGCGCATGTGCGTACAAATCAAAACGCCATACCCATTGAAGTTACGCCGGAAATGCAAATACAGAAAGAAGATCTTTCTCTAATTGCGCATAGAGGATATACAAAAGATGCGCCGGAAAACACATTGGCTTCTATTAAAGCTGCAGGCGAGGCCGGCTTTTGGGGTTGTGAATTTGATATTCGCCGTACGGCAGATGGCATGTGGGTTTTGATGCATGATGAAACGCTCTTGCGTACATTGGAGTCTGATATTGCCATAAGGGAGGTTTCTTACGCTGATTTACAAGCATATTCATATGGGCGCGATGAAGATGATGCGCATATCCGCATCCCCACACTGGAAGAAGCGCTTCTCTTGTGCAAAAGTTATAATATGATGGCCTATGTGGAAGTGAAATCTGCCGAAATGCCGACTGTTTATGCAGAAGAAATTTATGAAATTTTGAAAGATTGTGATATGGAGGGTGGAAGTACCGTCATCAGCTTTAACGAAAGTTTTGCCGCTTGTATGAAAGCAATTGCGCCGCATATTTTTACCGCGCTGTTAACAAAAAGCTTATCCGAAGATACCATCCGTTTTGCCGAAGCAAATTAAATCGGCTTAGATGTACGCCATCAAATATCAAAAGACAATAAGGATTTGCTGCAAGAGGCAGCTGATAAAGGGTTGCTGTATAGCTGTTGGACGGTGAACAACGCCCAGCATATTTACAACTTACATGCACTCGGTATACGCACCTTTACCACCGACCATGTAATGCCGCAAACAATGGCGCCTATCCTTAAACTTAGTCCATAAAAAGCGCCGTATTAATAAAACCTACGTTTGTTTTTGGTTGCTTAATTTTCCTTTTCCAAAACATTTGCCAGTACTGCAAAATCCGATATGTCCAGTGTTTCCGCTCGCGCGTTGGGTGCGATGCTTGCTTTTTCAAGGGCACACATCGCTGCTTCACTGCTTAGTGAAAATCCTGCTTTTAGGTTATTTAATACTGTTTTTCGGCGCATGGCAAAAAGCGTGCGTACAACTTTCGCATATGCTTTCCTTCCTACGCCCTCATAACGCGCTGGCGTTAGCTGCACAATGGCAGATGCCACATCCGGCGCCGGGTAAAAGCAGTTTTTCCCCACATCAAATAACGTTTCAACTTTTCCATAATACGCCACAGATGCCGTCAAAGCACCATAAGCTTTTTCGCCCGGCATAGCAGACAATCGTTCCGCAACCTCTTTTTGCACCATGGCAGTAAAACGTTTTAGTTCTATGTTTTCTGTCTCCAATACCTTCATGATGCATTTTGATGTGATGTAATAGGGCAAGTTTCCCGCGACGGCAAACGCCGCGCCATTAAAATACTTTTGTTGTATTTCTGCCAAATCAAGCGCGAGAAAATCAGCATGTATGATTTCCACGTTTTTTTGCTCTGCCAGCGTTTCCTGCAATACACTCACCATGCCTTTATCAATCTCTATGGCAACAACTTTTTTTGCGCGCGCTGCGAGGCTAAGTGTAAGCGCGCCCATGCCCGGCCCGATTTCCAAAATATATTCATTCTCTTCTACTGCCGCTTCTGCAATTTTCGCCACGATATTTTGATCCAACAAAAAATTCTGCCCCAAACTCTTCAGTGGCGCCAAATTGTATTTTGCCAGCAACTCTCTTATTTTTGTAACTGAGTATAATGAAGTATCCATAAGCAAAGCCTCAAAAAAACCTCCATATGGAGGTTTTTTATTAATATCCGTCGTAGTAATTCTCGCCGCGGCGATAATCATATACTGCGCTTGTTCCAAACATATCAATGTTTTCAAGCGCTTTCCCTGTTCCGATGGCAACGCAAGAAATCGCATCGTCTGCTGCATAGCATGGAATCTTGCAGCGCTCTGTCAACAGGCGATCCAGCCCATACAGAAGTGCGCCGCCCCCTGTCATACAAATCCCATTCTCCGCGATGTCCGCAGATAATTCCGGCGGCGTCCGCTCCAAGATGCTATGCACTGTATCCATAATGAGATTTAACGGCTCTTCAAACGCTTCAATGGTTTCGTTGGAGCTAATGGTAATTGTTTTTGGTAGCCCAGAAATCAAGTTCCGCCCTGTGATTTCCATATATGCTTCTTCTTTACGCGGGAAGGCTGAGCCGATGTTGATTTTCACATCTTCTGCCGTCCGTTCCCCAATGATCATATTGTACTTTTGTCGAATGTAGCGAATCATCGCTTCATCAAATTTATCACCCGCGCATTTGATTGAGCCGCTGATGACTGCACCACCCAGCGAAATAACAGCAATGTCCGTTGTTCCTCCGCCAATGTCTAAGAGCATTTGCCCAATGGGTTTCCCAATGTCTAGCCCTGCGCCAATGGCTGCGGCAATCGGCTCTTCAATCAAGTGCGTTCTTCTTGCGCCGGCATCTTCTGTTGCTTCAATGACAGAGCGTTTTTCTACTTCTGTCACACCGCTAGGCACACAAACCACAACCCGGGGCTTAATGAAAAGCTTGCGCCCGATTACTTTGCGTAAAAAATAACGCAACATCCGCTCTGTATCATGAAAATTAGAAATAACGCCATCCCGCAAAGGGCGTATGGCAACAATATTACCGGGGGTTCTGCCCAGCATCACCCGCGCTTCTTCTCCAACCGCAACCATCTGTCCTGTATTCCGGTCAATGGCTACAACCGAAGGCTCCCGTAATACAATGCCTTTTCCTTTCACATAGACGAGCACACTTGCCGTCCCTAAATCTATTCCAATGTCATAAAAATCAAACCAGCCCATAACTTACTCCTGTTTATTATTCTTTCTTTTGTTTAATCGTTTTTGCAACGTTTTATGATAAGTATTTTCCTGCTTGTTCGCGTTTAATAATATACTAAAAAACCCCTATTTTCAAGCATTTTTTTGATACCTTCATAGTTTGTTCAAATCCCCTACACTTTTCCGTCAAAAGAGAGCCGCTTGTTGAAACAGCAAAGCCGAATATACTGGGGAAGCGACCTTCAGTTAGAATTTGTCAATATTTCGTTTGCTATTAGGTTTTAGCATTCCTCTCTAAAAATCCACAAACTCTTTACTTCTCTTCTTTTCAACGAATTTCTATAGAATTGTTTATATCCTATCTCTTTTGGGGTATATTATATATATTGAAAGGAAATTAGGAGGTAATGATTATGGACAGAGTACAAGCAAGAAAAGACTTAATTGCACAAGATCAGCAAGCTTTCTTGGGAATTGACCAAACACAGCTTGACAATCTTGCACAAGCAATCATTGATGCAAAACGCATTTATGTAGGCGGTTGGGGGCGCGCAGGGAATGTTGTAAAGATCCTCGCCATGAACTGTTCGCAAGCTGGTTTGACAGCGCATATCATTGGAGATAACACAACGCCTTCGATTCATGAAGGTGATTTACTGGTCATCGGCACCGGCGGCGGTGAAACCAAAACCATGGCGCTCATCGCAAAGCAAGCAAAAGATCATGGCGCAAAGGTCGGCTGCATTACAGGCAACCCCGATTCTACCATTGCAAAGTTAAGTGAATATCCTGTCATTGTCCCAAAAATGGATATTCCTGAAGGCACGCCCACAAAGGCACACGGCTCTTTTTATCATGTTATGCTAATGGTAACGGATATTGTGATGGCATATGTCTGTGAGGTCTTGGGTGTTACTTCCGAAGACATTCATTATAACCATAACAATCTAGAATAGTATACACAATAAAAAACGCAGCTTTGGCTGCGTTTTTTATTACCCGCAACTTGTATCAACTGCATAAAATGTGTATACTATTTATTAGTGTTACATTCTATATCTGCTTCCTATGCAGATACAATAAATCAATATTTTTAGAAGAGGAGAAATTAGTATGGATCGTTTCAAAGAAAGATTACGTATGGGGTTAGAAGATGTTGAGATGTTCGCTTCCATTGATCAATCGCAACTGGATGCAATGGCAGATGCCTTGCTGGCAGCAAAGCGTATTTTCGTTGCAGGCTGGGGGCGCGCAGGAAATTGCATCAGAATCCTTTCTATGGATTGTTCTCAAATTGGTCTGGAAACTTTTGTGGTGGGAGATAATTCTACCCCTTCCATTCAGCCGGATGATATTTTAGTCATCGGCTCCGGTTCCGGCGAAACCAAAACCATGGCAATTCTTGCCCGTCAATGCAAAGAGCATGGCGCAAAATTAGGGCTTGTTTCCGGGAATCCCGATTCAACCATCGGAAAATTGGCAGATGTAAATGTTGTAATCCCCAAAAAAAGCTGGGCAGAAGATGCACCTCCGGCAAGTGGCGGTTCGCTTTATCATGTTATGGTAATGGTTTGTGATATTCTGCGCGTTTATTTGGCAGATAAACTTGGTGTTACCAACGCTGATATCGTTTACAACCACAACAACTTAGAATAGAAAGGAATATATCATGACAAGAGAAGAAATGAGAGATGTCATTGCAAAAGAAGATATGGAGATGTTTTTAAACATCGATATCGCAGAATTAGAAGCAATTACAAAAGCCATCATCGAGGCAAAGCGTATTTTTGTTGCAGGTTGGGGGCGCGCTGGGAATTGCGTAAAAATTCTTTCCATGAACTGTTCCCAAATGGGGCTGAAAACGCATATTGTCGGCGACAATTCTACCCCTTCTATCCATGAGGGAGATCTTCTTGTTATCGGCTCGGGCAAAGGTACAACTGAGACCATGGTTGAAATTGCAAAGCAATGTAAGGAACATGGCGCAAAATTAGCGCTTATTACAGCTGCAAGAGAATCTACCATTGGTGATATGGCAGATATGGTTGTGCATATTCCAAGAAAAGAGTTTGATCCGGATGGCGTTCCCATGGCAAGAGGCTCTTACTATCAAGTGCTGGTCATGACGGTTGATCTGATTATGGCGTATGTCATGCAAGATTTAGGTTTAAAAGGCGAAGTCATCGGCTTTTATCACAATAATTTGGAATAGAGCTTGTCTTATTTACCTCTGCAAGCGCAAGCTTGCAGAGGCTTCATTTTATAAATAAAGGAGAAATATTATGGCAATGGACAGAGTAAAGTTACGTGCAAATATTGCACAAGGAGATGCGGATTTATTAAATTCCATCGAACAGAGCGAACTGGATGCATTGACAGATGCAATTTTAGAAGCAAACAGAATTTTTGTTGCAGGGTTTGGGCGCGCAGGAAACTCCGTAAAAATCCTCTCCATGAACTGTTCACAGGCAGGTCTTGAAACTTTTGTCGTCGGCGATAATTCTACCCCTTCCATTCATGAGGGTGATTTATTGGTCATCGGTTCCGGCTCCGGCGAAACAAAAACAATGGCAATCATTGCGCAGCAATGTAAAGAACATGGCGCAAAACTGGCGCTCATTTCCGGCAACAAAGAATCTACCATCGGCAAATTAGCGGATATCAATGTGCTCATTCCGCGTGGTGAAAGAAAATCAAAATTGCCAGAAGATAGAAGTGGCTCTTTTTATCATGTTATGCTCATGGCAGTGGATTGTGTGCAAGCGTATGTTATGGAAGCACGCGGCTTGACCGGAGATGACATTCGTTATAACCACAACAATTTGGAATAGACTGGAGAAGGTTATGTTAGATAGAGTAAAGCTCCGCGAACAAGTTGCAGATGCAAATATTAAAGCACTCACCAGTATAAAACAAGAAGAGCTTGATGCGCTTGTTACTGCAATCATTGAAGCAAATCGTATTTTTGTCGCAGGTTGGGGGCGTGCAGGGAATATGATCAAAATTCTTTCCATGAATTGCTCTCAAATTGGCTTAAAAACCTTTGTGGTAGGCGATAATTCTACCCCTTCTATTCATGAAGGCGATCTTTTTGTCATTGGTTCGGGAAAAGGCACAACTGCAACTATGTTGGAAATGGCAAAGCAATGCAAAGCGCATGGTGCAAAGCTAGCGCTTGTTACCAGCGTAGCGGATTCTCCCATTGGTGATTTGGCGGATCTTAAAGTTGTCATCCCCCGTGCAGTGCCGTTAGATAGCTGGCAGGATGCACCTTCTGCTGTGGTGCTCAGTTATTATCAAACAACCATCATGGTGGTAGATGTGATTATGGCATATGTCATGGATGAGCTGGGCAAAACATTTAAAGATGTACAATTTTATCATAATAATTTAGAGTAGGGGGGCGCAAAATGAGTTTGGTAAAAGATAGAGTTGCTTATCGCAAAGCGTTAGGCGAACATAATAAAAAAATGCTCATGAACATAAAGCAAGAAGAGCTTGATGCGCTTGCTTCTGCAATTCTTGCTGCAAATCGTATTTTTGTCGCAGGTTGGGGGCGTTCGGGAAATGTAACGCGAATCCTTTCCATGAATTGCTCACAGCTGGGGCTAAAAACATATGTGGTGGGTGATAATTCGACCCCTTCTATTCATGAGGGTGATCTTCTGGTCATCGGTTCTGGTTCCGGTGAAACGGAAACCATGGTAGAAATCGCAAAGCAATGCAAAGAACATGGCGCGAAACTGGCGCTCATTTCCGGCAACGCGGAATCTACCATTGGGAAGCTGGCAGATGTTAACGTGGTGATTGAGCGCATTGGCGCAAAAACACAAGCGGAACGCGAAGAGGTTGGCATTGCGTTTGTCCGTTCTTACTTCCAAGTAGTGGTCATGGTTTGTGATTGCATTACCAGCTATATCATGGATGAAAAAGGCTGGAAATCTGATCGCATCAGTTACTATCATAATAATTTGGAATAGTTACAAGAAGTTCGTGAAAAAGCTGTGCAGTGTATTGCACAGCTTTTTTTGATATGCGCCTCTATTAGTTCCCCAACAATTCTTCTTCTTCTGCTTCATATAATAAATCATTTAGTTCCATGACTGTATGCTTTTGATTTATACCATAAATTATTAAAGCATCTCTTTTGTTTTAATGATGGGTTTGAATATACCGCGCAAATCGTACCTGAAGATAGTTCTCTTGGCTTTACTTATGCAATTCTTACAGACATTGCACCTCTTGAGACGTTGGGCGTTCGATTTTTGGTGAATTGCCCGGAAGAAGTAGAAACCTCAGAAAATCCTGTTACAGTTTTCATGACACTAGGCAATGAAACTTATGAATATGTTTTGCGGTAATACGCTCCATCGAAAAAATGATACGCATAAAAAAAGTCGCTATCAAATATGATAACGACTTTTTTATTATATTGTTTTTCCAAAACCTTGTAACAAATAACAAGCGTTCCTATGCATGGTCATGCCCACACCCACAACCGCATTCATGTTCATGATCATGCCCCAACATCTCTCTTCCTAGCGCATCTACAAATACCATCGCCCCATACACATCTTCCGGTGCAACAGGGAAAGGTAAATTCCCCATTGTATCTGTTGTTGCGCAAGCAAGGGTTGCAACTTCTCTTAACTTTTCTTCGCGCACTGCTACCATGCCCAACTCTTCAAACGTAATGGGCAAGCCAACTGACGCGCAGAAATACATTGCTTCTTCCAGCTCTTCTTTTGCGTTTTCCAATGCCAGTTGTACCAGCGTTCCAAAAGCAACTTTTTCTCCATGATACATTGCGTGCGTTTCTACTACAACAGTCAGCGCGTTATGGAATGCATGTGCGCCGGCCAGCCCTGCGCTTTCAAACCCAATGCCGCTCAAATAAGTATTCGCTTCTACAATATTCTCTAGCGCTTTTGTATACGCTTTGTTTTCCACAGAAAGCGCGGCGTTATAACCATCTTCCAATAATGTTTTGTAGCAAAGTTCTGCCAGTGTTGCCGCCGCAACTGTTGCCGTTCCGCCAACACAGTTGGTTGCACCCGAGCGCACGCAAGCCCTTGCTTCAAAAAACGTTGCCAATGCATCTCCCATGCCTGCTACCAATAGTCTGGTCGGTGCATGCAAAATAATATCTGTATCTACCAGTACCACATCCGGATTGGCGGGCAGGAATAAATATTCTTCAAACACACCTTCTTCAGAGTAAATAACAGATAACGCGCTGCATGGCGCATCTGTAGATGCAATGGTGGGGACAATCACAACAGGTTTTTTGCCGTAAAAAGCTGCTGCTTTTGCCGTATCATGAATCTTTCCGCCGCCAATGCCAATGACCACATCCGCGCCAACTTCTTGCATACGCGCCACCACGCGCTCTATTTCCTTTTTGCTGGATTCTCCGCCAAACATCTCATAATGTACGCTGCAATCAGTGCCGCCCGTACAAGCATCCAAAATATGTGAAACTCTTTTTTTACCGGATTCACTAATGAGTACAAAAAAATGCTTCCCGAATTTTTCTGCATGCATACGCAATTCTTGCAACGCGCCCTTCCCTTGAATATACCGACTGGGGCTTGCTATAATTTTTGTCATAAACTTGACTCCTTTTTTTCTTTCATTTGCATAAAAATCCTAACACATTTTGGGAAAAGTCTCAAGCTTGTTTTTATATTCTTTTGATTTTGCGCAATCTAAAATCAATTTCGCTTCCCTTTTTGCCCATGCATACTTCTTTTTCGGCAGTATCAATTTCATTATAATTTCTTTTTGATTTCCGCAAATATATTCATATGCAGCATAAAAAAAAATATGATATGATTTAATTAATTGGTCTTATTTTAGAAGCATAGGAGGAGGAAGTTATGGAGTTATATCGTATCCCTTGGCGGCTGGTCCCCAATAAAATTGTACGGTATCCCGGTGGGCGTGAAATTGATCGTTTTCGTGGTGTTACACCTGCAAAAGATGATGGACGCCCTGAAGCCTGGGTCGGTTCTACCATCTCTGTTGTAAACGCGGCAGAAAAGGGCGATCCGTATGACGGCAGAGCAGAGGTTGATTTGCCGGATGGTAGAAGAGTCTATCTATTTGAAGCCATTGAAGAAGATCCTGCAAATGTGTTGGGCGCAGCGCATCAAAAAATTTCCGGCAACAATTTGGGCGTGCTAGTAAAACTTTTGGATGCGCAGTATCAATTGGGTTTGCAATGCCACCCAACACGTCCTTACGCCAAGGAACATTTTAATAGCGATTATGGCAAAGAAGAGTCTTGGATTGTCATTGGCCTAAGAGATGATGTCCCTGAACCGCCTTATGTTTATTTGGGCTTTAAAGATGATATTTCTCGCGAAAAGTTTGAAGCGCTTTATTATGAAGGCGATGTCAGCAAAATGGAAGATTGCTGTCATAAAATCCCGGTAAACGTAGGAGATGTCTTTTTCGTGGGCGCAGGATTGCCCCATGCCATCGGCGCAGGCTGCTTTGTGGTTGAAGTCCAAGAACCTTCTGATATTACCGTTGGCTGGAAACGGCATGGCGAAATGAGTGAAGAAGAAGGAAAGGTATACGATGAGCGCTTGTTGGGCGCCTATATTTATGATGGTTGTACTTATGAAGAAAACTTAAAGCGTTGGCTGATTACGCCTCCCGTAATTCGCAGCGGCGCATGGGGAGAGGAATCGATATTGATCGGCGCTACCGAGACAGATTATTTTTCTTGCACCAAGCTAGAAGTACAGCAAGGTAATATAGCAATGCGCAATACCGGGTTTATACAAATCGGTATCGTAACAGAAGGCGCAGGCGTTCTCTCTTACCCCGGCGGTGAGATGCCGCTGAAAAGAGGCGATGAATTTTTCATTCCTGCAGGTGTAGAAGAAATGTCTTTGTCCACGGAAGACGGCATTACTGTTATGCTCAGTCACCCGCCGGGCGCACAGCATCAATAAGGAGGGTTTCTGATGAAAAAAATTGTAGCATACGGTACGCCATTCATGGATTTCCTCGTCAATTTAAGCCATTTGCCCACCAAAAAAGATGAAGGTGCAATGATTCAGCAAACAAGCTGTTTTGAGATGAGTTTATAGCTATCAAAATCATTGTTCGGAGCCCCATTTTTATTGAGGCTCGTACTTGGAAACATATCCAAGATTGACTGTCGTTTTGGGGAACATATCAGTCAGAATGAAGCTATAGCTTACAAGATACATGAAGATAAAAAAGAGATATCATTAAATTAAACTATGAATTGCTTCGTGTATTTTTCTGGCAATATAGGGGTTATTCATTGTATAAAGATGAATCCCATCAACACCCTGTGCAGTTAAATCTACAATCTGGTCTATCGCATACGCAATACCAGCATCTCGCATTGCAATGGGATTATTTTCATAGCGTTTCATCATCGTAACAAACTTTTTCGGCACAGTAACTCCACATAAAGAAGCCATTCTTTCTATCTGCTTTTTATTTATTACAGGCATGATTCCTGCTTCAATCGGAACATTGATATCTGCAAGCTGACAGCGTTCTATAAAGGAATAAAAAAATTCGTTATCAAAAAAAAGCTGTGTGACGAGATGATTTGCTCCAGCATCAACTTTGCGTTTAAGATTACGGATATCCTCTAACTTGCTTTCTGCTTCAATATGCCCTTCCGGGTAACAAGCTGCTAAGATATTAAAATCCCCCTGTGATTTAATAAAAGCAATGAGATCAGAAGCATATCTAAAATCTCCTTGGATACAGTCCTCACTGGGAACATCTCCTCGCAAAGCTAAAATGTTCTCTATCCCTGCTCGCTTAAGTTCTTTAAGCTTTGCAGATACGTCCTCCTTTGTTAATCCGATACACGGTAGATGTGAAACACTTTCAATCCCGTAACTTTTAATCGTTGAAGCAATTTCAAAGGTTTGGTTGTTGTTTTTACCTCCGCCTGCACCGTATGTCACACTGATAAAATCAGGAGATAATTCCTTCAATTCACTTAAAGTGTCATAGATTGTATTAACTGGTGATGTTCGTTTGGGTGGAAATACCTCGTAGGACAACACCGTCTTTTTCTTAAAAAATTCAACTGTTTTCATTACGTAATTCTTTTGCTGCTTCTACAAGATTTTTAAGACTTGCAGTCGTTTCAGCAACCCCTCTCGTTTTTAATCCGCAGTCAGGATTTATCCACAGCTTTTCAGGGCTGATTTTTTCAAGCATCTTATAAAGAGCAGATTTAATCTCCTTTACAGACGGTACTCTTGGAGAATGAATGTCGTAAACACCGGGACCTACCTCAGTTTTAAAATTGTTTTTCTTTAAGGAATCCAGTATAAGTAAATTAGAACGAGAAGCTTCAAAGGTAATTACATCAGCATCCATATCATCAATCTCCTTAATAATATCAGTAAACTCGCTATAACACATATGTGTGTGAATCTGTGTTTCCGCCTTTACACCACTATGAACAAGGCGGAATGCTGGGATAGCCCAGTTCAGATATTCGCTGTACCAATCACTTTTTCTCAAAGGTAGCTTTTCGCGTAGAGCGGCTTCATCAACCTGAATCACACGGATACCATTCTCTTCCAAATCAAGCACTTCATCACGAATTGCCAAAGCAATCTGATAGGTACTTTCTTTTAAAGATATATCTTCACGAGGGAAAGACCAGTTTAAAATTGTCACGGGACCAGTGAGCATACCCTTCATAGGCTTCTTAGTAAGACTCTGCGCATAAACCGACCACGCTACTGTCATAGGTTTACTTCTGGAAATATCTCCCCAAATAAATGGAGGCTTGACACATCGGGTTCCATATGACTGCACCCATGCTTTCTCAGTAAACAAATAACCATTTAACTGCTCTCCGAAATATTCTACCATATCATTTCTTTCAAACTCACCATGAACCAATACGTCCAGACCTATTTCTTCCTGCAGAGTTACACATTGGGCTATCTTTTCTCTATTGAAACTAGTATACTGTTCTTCACTGATATCGCCCTTTCTAAATGCGGTTCTGTTCGCCTTTACATCGGCCGTCTGAGGAAAAGAGCCAATTGTCGTTGTAGGAAAAGCAGGCAATTGAAATTCCCTTTTCTGAATAGCTTCTCTGGCAGAGAATTCAGGAAGTCTTGTAAAATCATTGTCACTGATTTTTGCAACCCTCTCCTTAACAGTCTGGTCATTACAATCCGGTCTGTTTTCCAACAGTGCAGTATTGGCTAAAAAAATTTCTACTTTGGAGTAATCACATTCTGACAGTGTTTTCAGTTCAGCAAGTTCCTCAAGCTTTTCCTCGGCAAAGGCAAAATGGTCAGTATATTTTTTAGGCAGCTTGGTTTCGTTTTTTAATGTGTACGGAACATGAAGAAGTGAACAGGAGGTACTGATTACTGTGCTAATTCCTTTTTCCTTCAGTATGTCGAGTACGGTTAGTGTATTCTTGTAATTATTTTTCCAGATATTTTTACCATTTACAATGCCTGCAAATAGAATTTTTTCGCCCGGAAAACCATTTTTTCTCACAAGTTCAAGTGTTTCCTTTCCTTCAACAAAATCAAGCCCAATACCATCAAAGTCAAGGGAAACAACATTTCTATAGCAGTCACGGATATCTCCAAAATAAGTCTGCAGTAGAACCTTTACTTCATTTTTAGCTGAAAGAATGCCGTTGTACAGCTTTTCAAAAAGGTCAATATCCTCTTTGGTCAAATCATGAACTAAATACGGTTCATCAAACTGCACCCATTTGGCTTCAAGTTCATTGAATTTTGAAAGCAACTCTGAATATGCTTTGATTACAGCCCCGATATAATCCTCAGCTGTTTTACTCCCAACATATCGCAACAGTTTTAATAGTGAAAACGCACCGATAACAACTGGCTTTGTGTGAATGCCTATTTCCTTAGCTTCCTCATATTCATCAAAAGGCTTTGTACCCACAAGCATCAGTTCAGTATCGTCATCAATTTCAGGCACCATATAGTGATAGTTGGTATTAAACCACTTTTTCATGGCAAGCGCCGTTACGTCTCCTGCTTCGCCTTGATAGCCTCGTGCCATAGCAAAATAGGTGTCCATTGATGACAGTCCTAATGAAGAATAGCGCTTGGGAACGATATTGAACAGCACCGCAGTATCTAACATATTATCATAGAAAGAAAAATCATTTGATGGGATAAAATCCAAACCAGAATTCTTTTGAATCAGCCATTGGCTCTTTCTAATCTCTTTTGCAGTATTTCTAAGAGCATCAGCAGAGCTCTCTTTTTTAAAATATTTTTCAGTGGCAAATTTGAGTTCTCTTAAAGTTCCAACTCTTGGATAACCAATAATAGCAGTACGCATAAATATCTCTCCTAACATTAACTATATTGTACAAGGAAATAAAAGGCCTTCCTCGTACTCACTATATATAGTGTAGCACGGGAAGGCTGATATGTGTTAATGCTTGTTTTTCATATGTTTCCATAGCTAAAAGCTATGACTGATATTCAGAAATATAGTTCTTCAGATGTTCAAGATATCTCTCACTAACTGAACTTAATGGCCTGTCTGTAGGGTATATATAACCCACTTCCATAATTTCATCACTCTCAAGAGGAATAGCCACAATATTGGTTCCATTCAGATCACTGCTTAACACACCTGAGGATATTGTATATCCTTCAAGACCAATCAAAAGATTAAATAGAGTAGCACGGTCAGTTACAATAATCCCTTTCGGACTTTCTTCAGTGCTGTGCAGCTCCTCAGAATAGTAGAAAGAATTATTAATACCCTGCTCATAAGTAAGTCGTGGAAATTCTTTCAAATCCTCAAGTGTCACATACTTCTTTTTTGCAAGAGGATTTTCACGGCTGACAAAAACATGAGGTGCTGCATTAAAAAGCGGAGTAAATTTTAAATCAGCAGTCTGCACAATACGCAAAATAACCTCTCGATTAAATTTACTCAAGAACAGGACACCAAGTTCACTGCGTGAGGTTCTTACATCTTCAATTATGTCATGGGTTCTAGACTCTCGCAGGGTAAACTCATATTTGTTCTCTCCATACTCCTTAACTAATGCAACAAATGCGTTAACAACAAAAGCATAATGCTGTGACGAAATCGAGAATACACGGCGGATAGTTTCTTTTTCTTTATACTGCTGTTCCAGAAGTTCTGCCTGCTCTATGACCTGTCTGGCATAAGAAAGAAATTTCGAGCCTTCTTCTGACAGATAAGCACCTCTGTTGTTGCGGTAAAATATAGTGATTCCCATCTCTTTTTCAAGCTCGGACACTGATTTTGAAAGGCTTGGCTGTGCCACAAGCAGTTTTTGTGCCGCAGAAGTAATAGAGCCACACTCTGCGATAACGATAATATATTTTAATTGTTGTAGGGTCATTTTTGCATAGCCTCCTAAAATTTTGATTATTAGATAGTTCTTTGCAATCTCAACATCGGATTTAACAATTTTCCCTTATGGTGCAGATTCCTATATAGTCAATCCAATGTGTTATTCATTTGTATATGCAAGAAAAACTCATCTACTAGCGCTCCTAAATAGAGCAAAGTTTCCGCCCCACATTTTAATAGAAATTGTAGCAGTATACTATTAATTCAAACCTTCTTATATCTTTGTTGATTTGAAGAGGTTTTTTCAATCACCTTTAACTCGCCATCCATTTGATTTACTAGATTTAAGAATAATGTTCCAAGCAACAACCGATCCCTCCTAGGTATTCTGCTCCATACATAACCTTTAAACAAATCTTTAACAAGAAAAACTTCGCCTTCATGCAAGTTTTCGGTTTCCTTAATAGCCTCATCCAATAGCTTATTTACATCGCTCATGTAGTTCACTCCTTATTGATATGCTTATCAACAATTTTGTTAATAATATTATAAAGAAAACTAACTTTAAAGTCAATTCAAAAACCGCCAATCAAGAGTTACTCCCTCTTCATTGGCGGTTTGATATAAACATTGTTTCATATTTCAATTTCAATGTCTGATTTAAAGCATATTACAAAGTGGTCATCATACACCGTAACATTTTGGATGATCTTCCTTACAAGGGTATCATCATATAGTAAAGTCCGATATTTGTTGGTGCGTATAAATTCTATCAGTTCGTTGATCCGCTCATTCTCACCACTTAAGGATGCATCTTCCACAAGAAGGGTCTGACGCTTTTCACGCAACTCTTCAATCTCATCTGCAAGGGATTCAAAATCTTTTCCTTTATTAGCAAGGCTGATTAGTTCCTTCTGCTTTTCTTCAAGCAAGGTGTTAATCTCTGAAATCTTATATTCTGTGGTATCACCGATTATCGCATGTATATTCTCTTCCAGTATTCTTATCATGTTGTCCCCACCGGCAAGCAATCTGTTAATGGCAGTCATTACTGCATCATATAATTCAGCTTCTTTTACCGTTCGGTTCTTACACACCTCAGGGCCTTGCTCAATTCTTGTAACGCATCGCCAAACAAATTCTTTTCTACCGTGAATATTCCAATAGACCCGTCTGTATATGTCACCACAATCTCCACAGAAGGTTATGGTACTCAAAGCGTATTTACTACTATAAATTCTTTTATTCTTGTCTGCACCTGTGTAAATATTACTTCTGCGATGAAGCTCTTCCTGAGCCTGTAAAAAAAGTTCCTTTGGTATGATCGCCTCATGGCTATTTTCAACATAATACTGCGGGACATGACCTTCATTCTTGACTCGTTTCTTTGTAAGAAAATCCACTGTGAAAGTCTTCTGCAACAGGGCATCGCCGATGTATTTCTCGTTTAGAAGAATCTTCTTTATGGTTTCTGGTCTCCATCTTGGTTTACCTGCAGCTGTTAAAATACCATCCTTTTCAAGGCCTCGACCAATGCCCACTAGACTCTGACCTTCAAGGTATTCTCGGTAGATGCGTTTGATAATCTCAGCTTCTTCGGGGACAATGATTAAATTTCCATCTTCATCTTTGGTGTAGCCCATAAATCGTTTATGGTTGACTTGCACCTTTCCTTGTTGGTATCGGTACTGTAGGCCAAGCTTAACGTTTTGTGAAAGGCTCTGGCTTTCCTGCTGTGCTAGAGATGCCATAATGGTAAGTAGCACCTCACCCTTGGCATCCATTGTGTTGATGTTCTCTTTTTCAAAATAAACGGATATGTTCTTATCCTTGAGCTGTCTAATGTATTGAAGGCAGTCTAGAGTGTTACGTGCAAATCGGCTGATGGATTTAGTAATAACCATGTCGATGTTACCATCCATACACTCTGCAATCATACGATTAAACTTTTCACGTTTTTTGGTGTTCGTACCGGAGATACCATCATCTGCAAAGATGCCAGCAAACTCCCATTCAGTATTCTTCTTTATAAATTCTGTATAGTGTGCGACTTGAACCTCATAACTAGAGTTTTGTTCTTCCGTTTCTGTAGAAACACGGCAATAGGCAGCAACACGAAGTTTCTTTATCTTTTCTTTTGCGGCTGTACTTCCCACTCTTTTACGAGCAGGAATGACCATTATATTTTTCTCTGTCACTTTATTCCTCGCTTTCTATCAGACTGTATAAGTATTCTGCTCGTTCAAAAGGATCCACGGGCATCTTATTATCTGCCTTTTTCATTTTGAATCGTTCTTTGGGAGGGGGAGAGGTAAAAGCGGCAAGCTCTACCACTCGTCCTAAATCCTTTGCACGTTTATCTCTAACTTCTTCAGCTTTATCAAATATCTCTTTATCAATAATTGCTGGATACGTATCATTTCCAAGGTAGTTGACGTTTTTCAAAATACGTCCCATTACTGAGTGTGTCTTATCAATACCTGCCTGTTCGCCAGCCACTGTAAGGGATAGTCCTGATATGTATTTCTCAAAGAATACCTTTACTTGACCTGCTGCCTTTTCATCGACAGTAACCACTCCGTCTTGAATTTTGTATCCATATGGAATATATGCCATTTATCTCACCATCTTTTCTTTCAGGGAAAGACCGCATTTCAAATTGAATGTCAGCTCATCCCTGGAATTTACAATGATGTTCACTACAAATTCTTCAAATAGTTCTTCCGTGTAGTCACCATTAAAATTATCTGCTGACACATAATTAATGAGGTCCTTTATCTCGTTTGCTCGCAAAACCCCACTCGCGGAATTTGATACAAGGTTTGTTTTTTCGGTTGAAAGATTTTTCATCTCACTATCTAAAACATTTCGTTCCTGATTAAAAAGAGCAGGCTCCAGGAAACCTTTGGCCATCAGTGTAATAAGGGTGTTGCGTTCTTCCATGAGTTGCTCCATTCGCTTATCAATAGCATCCATTCTTTCACGGTCGCTTTCTTCATCAATTTGGCTAATTGATTTGAAAAGTGGTTCTAAGATTAACTTATGACTGAAAGCAAGCTTGTTCATCATGGTGGTAAATGTGGCTTTTATTTCTCCATCTCGCAAGAACAACATGGAGCAACTCTCTTTGTCTTCGATATGACCGATGCAACTCCAAGCAATGTAACTCCTACCAGCTGAGTAGTTTGTCTTTCTCCTAAAATTGCGACCACACTCTCCACAGACAATCTTGCCACTTAAAGCATATCGATTAAGATAAACGTTCTTTTTCACGCCCTTACACTTCATCTTGGCTCTTTCATCAATGAGATCTTGTGCCTTAGCAAAGTCTTCTCTACTTATAATAGGTTCGTGATTGTCCTTGTAATAGTACTGGTCTTTTTCACCTGTATTCGAATGGCGGTTGTAGTTACTATCAGTGTAGGTCTTTTGTAACAAAACATCTCCCATGTATTTTTCGTTTCGGAGCATGTCTATCACCGTGCCTGCACTCCAGTGATTACCTCTACTTGCAGGGATTTTGTCTTTGTTCAAACCTCTTGCTATAGTACCTCCACCTTTCCCTGAAAGGCACTCTGCAAAAATACGTTTGATGATTTCTGCTTCTTCCGGGACGATTACCATTTCACCATCTATATTGGTATATCCATAGGGTGGAGTACCTACATAACTGCCGTTTTGAAATCTCTTTTGAATAGACCAGGTTGAGTTTTGTGAAATAGATGCAGACTCTTCTGCGGCAAATCCTGAAAGAATAGAAAGCATGAGTTCACTTTCCATATCACCCGTGTTTAGATTCTCTTTTTCAAAATAAATATAAACACCGATATCAATCAGTTTTCTTACTAACTCTAGACAATCTACTGTATTACGAGCAAAGCGGCTGATTGATTTGGTGATAATAAAATCTATCCGACCTTGCTTACAATCTCGTATCATGCGGAGCAGTTCAGTCCGTTTCTCCATCTTGGTGCCGGAGATCCCTTCGTCATAATAAAGACCAGCAAACTCCCATTCAGGATTAGACTTAATATAGCGCTCATAGTGTTCACGCTGTGCTTTAAGACTTTCAAGCTGTTCATCACTATCGGTTGAGACCCTGGCATAGGCGGCAACCCTAAGTTTCGTATTAGGTAGTTGTCCTTGGGGCAGTTCATCTATTTTTGTTATCTTTTTCATCATCTCACCTCGCTTTCATCCATTACATATATCACTCTAAAAGCCACTAATAGCAAGGTTTTTAGGACATAATCTTGGCTAGTCGAGGGGAGAATTTCTCTCGGTTTAATGCTGATATTTTGTGTAATTCATCCGCTGTAATTTTGCCTTCTTTATAAAGCATTTTGATAATGCTCTCCGCCATATGAAAGTCATATTCCCTCTGCAAATCTTCTGTTGTCATCTGTTCTGCTTTGCCCTTGATAGTAGGACAACCGTCTTTTACTTCAAAAATGTTCATAGAAAAACACCTCCTACCTAGTAGCCACGGCAGGAGGTGAAATCTGATGGTTTTATTAATCTTTTTGATAAAAGTCACATTCATAGCCATCGGCGTCAAGTAGCAGCCCTTTTGCCCAAGGTGGCACTTGACTCATCTGTTTACATACTTCAGTAACCGATATTTGAGGATTAGCTTCAATAATTACTTCATCATGGACATGAGCCACAATACGATAAGTACTAAGCATCTTCATTGAATACATCAAAATATCACGGGATATAGCTTGAACAATATTCTCTACAAACTTAGGTCCGTAACTTTCAAGACGCTCCCATTTCTTTGTTCCACCTACTCCTTCATAGGTAACAGACTCACCACCAAACTGATTCTCACCGATTCGCGGTTTTACATAGGCAAGCCGTCTACCTGAGGGAAGAATGATAAAAAACATGCCACTAAGACAATGAAACTCGATGCCATGGGTTTCTTGTGATTTATTTTCCTTCACGCATTGTTTAGCCGCCCGATCTACATCCCACCAGAACTGTGTGATGTTGGGATTAGACATTCTCCAGGCATTCACAAGCGGTTTTAATTCTTCCTCTTCAAGCCCCATCTCTAATGCACCCATGGCTTTTAGCGCACCAAGAGAACCACCATATCCAAGTGCCAATTCAGCAATTTTACCCTTCTGTCTCAAGTGACCGTTCACACCATGCTTTTCAACGGGAACACTGAACATCTGGGAGGCAGATGCACAGTAGATATCGCCACCACTAGCAAATACCTTTGTTCGCCATGTTTCGCCTGCAAGCCATGAAAGCACACGAGCCTCAATGGCTGAGAAGTCAGCCACAATAAACTTATGACCCACTCTAGGTACAAAGGCTGTACGAATCAGTTGTGAAAGGGTATCAGGTATATCTTCATAGAGCAGTTCTAGTGTTTCAACATCACCATTTCTAACAATATTTCGCGCCTCTTTTAAGTCTGGCATATGGTTTTGAGGGAGGTTTTGTAATTGCACAAGCCTTCCGGCAAAGCGTCCTGTTCTGTTAGCTCCATAAAACTGAAACATACCTCTAGCTCTTGAATCACTACAGACCGCATTTTCCATTGCTGTATATTTCTTTACTGAGGATTTTGCCAGTTGCTGACGAAGTGAAAGAACTTCATTTAGTTCACCATCGGTTTTCTTAAGTTTCTCAGCGACAGCTTTTTTATCGAGAGTCTCCATCTCTAGACCATTTTCACAAAGCCAGCTTTTCATCTGTTGTACAGAGTTTGGGTTATCGAGATTTGTTATCTGCTGCATGGCAGTTAGTAGTTTTTCATGAGATATGTCATCCATGGCAATGGCCTGCTTAACAAAATCCATATCCACCTTTATGCCTCGATCGTTGATTTCTTGGTCGAGATGATACTCATCCCAGATGTCCTCTGGTACTGGAAACTTGATCAATCTTTGTTGTATCTGTATTTCTGCCTCCACATCACGCTTGTTATATGCTTTGAACTTCTGCCACTTATCGATTTCATCAGTGGGTAGGTTACGGGTTCTACCACCATTTATTTTTTTTGGAGCACATGGAAGACAAAAATATCGTATCAGGTCTTTACCCTCCGTCAGCTTTTGCTTTTCAAGTCCTAGCACTGCACCTACACCTTCTAAAGAAAGAGGTAAACCCATATAGGCAGACCAAACCATGGAACATTTCCATGAGGAAGGATTTAGATAAGTCCCAGTGGGATAGCCCAAATAACGTGAAAGGCATACTCGCTCAAACTGAGCATTAAATGCCCACTTCGTAATGGTTTCATCGGTTAAGGCATCTAGGATTTCTTTTGGAATCTTTTCTCCATTCATCAAATCGATGACCTTAACTTCATCACCGTCAACCGCATAACCAAACAGCATCACCTCAAAATCATCTGCTTCTACGTAACGATAAACACCACTCTTTTGTAGATTGGTAGATGAATAGGTTTCGATATCAATTTCTAAGTTCTTCATAGCTACCACCTTTCCTAAATGAAAAAAGGTGGCAGAGGGAAGACCTCCACCACCGTCAAGTTTATTGTTTCTATTAGGCAAGGAAGTCATCATCGACAAGAGTCGTAAAATCATCTATTGCAGAAGACTTACCACCTAGAGGTTCTCCGTCTCTAATTTTTTGAATGTTACCAAGGCCACAAGCTACACCTTTATTACCATTTGAGTTGAAGGCATAGAAGTTAAGTGAAACCCTGCCATAACAACCGCTGTATACCTCGCTACGATCCAGTATCGGCTTAACACTTTTATCTACAATCTGTGGCGCTGTCTTGCTATTTGCATTGATGAAGTAATGGCCTTTATAAGCCTCATCATCACGCTCTACATCACCATCACGCAGCGGTAGTTTAATGGCTGCCTTATTTGGTTTCTTACCACCAAACTTTGCGATACCTTCCTCAATGGCAGCATCAACTGCTGCATGGATGGCATTAATGGTTTCCTTGTCATCCTTTGGAATAAGGACGGATACGCTGTACTTTTCTGCACCACCATTAATAGATACAGGCTCCCAACCGTGGAAGTAAGAAAATCTTGAGTTTACACCTGTGATAACTTTTGTCTTGTTTTGCATTTTTGCCATAATATTTAATCCTCTATAATTTCGTTAAATTCGTTTTTAGCATCTGCTACGTTCATTGCCGGTCTTTTATCTGAGTTTGGAACAAGAGTCGGCTTACCCGGTGGTTTGTAAATGAGGTCACCGAGGAGTTCCTCAAATTTGGATTTACCCATCAGTTTTTGCATCTCTGTCAGCGGAATAAGGCTCTTTCTGTAAATGTCCTTATATCCACCTGCCACGGCTTTTTCTGCAATGGCTCCTTCATCTTTGTACTTGCGAACCGAGCGACCTTCCACAACTTTAAAACCGTTCCACTCTTTACCGTGATTGACTGCTGCATCAGTGGCATAGGCTGTTATTTCATTCGCCCACTTGGTAAGGTCGGGAAGAATAAGTAAGATTTCTTCTATCTCAGCATCCGTCAGCAGAGGTGGAATCTTGAATTCTTTCTCTGCAAGTTTTAGCTTTTCTTCGGCTCTGGCCCGACATCTGTTTGCCGCTTTACAGAAGGTACACCATGAACCGGGGATGTATTCACCCTCACCGTTGAAGGCTTTGTCAGCTCTGGGCTTTAGTTCCTCTTCCGCCCAGCCTTTTAGTTCTTCCACCGGTATTGTCCAGGTGCTGACATTTTCTCTTCTAGGCTGAAAGATCGTCATGGACACTTCTTTAATGTCGTACAGGTGATCATAGATTCCAAGTGCTCCTAGGGCATAGAGCTTCATCTGTGGATTGTCCACTGCATCAACTAGCACACCCAGTCCATATTTAAAGTCTACGATGTGAAGTCTGTCATCTGAAATGATGACACAGTCTCCTGTCCCAAAACCATCTGGAACATAACAAGAGAAGTCAAGACGTTGTTCAATAAGAACGATAGGATCTGTGCAAGACTTTCTTGCAAGTTCCACCTGCTCCATAACGAAGTCAACGTAAGCATCTGTACATTCCTCCATCTCATCAGAGTTATACTCAGAGATAGGTCGCTGACTTCTCATATGAAGTGCCTTTTTTAGTTTGTGTTCACACAGGTCATGAGCCGCTGTGCCTTCTTTTGCTGACTCACCACTTTGGTCTTCAAACTCCAGTTCAAGTCTTGCAGAGGGTAGGCAGTTGAGCCACCTGTGGGATGAGGATGCAGATAATATTGCATGATTACCCATTTCCAAGCTCCTCCGCATCTTTCAAGATGTCAGCGTAGTAAGCCTTGTCAACCGCACTTAACTTGTCTGCACCATACTTTTGAATGAGTCCTCGCACTTCGGCAGTAAACCCAATCTGGCTCTTTTCAGCAAGTACCATATGCACTTTTTCCAGTGGGATATCCGGCTCGTTTGCTGTTTCTGTCTTTGTGGCAGGCACTTCTTTGGGAGCAGAATCACTTTCTGCCATTGCATTACAAACCGCCTGTATGCTGTCAGCAAGACTTCGCATATCATTTACCACTTCAAGCAGTAATTTTATTTTGCTCAAGGTCAGTACCTCCTTTCGTCATTTCACAGATAGATAGTTCCTCGATGCTATCTCCAGGGATCACAATCGTTACACGCTGTTTACTCCCTAAAAGAAAGCGAAGAATTCGTTCCCTTACGGACACATTACGGTAGGTAACAAGTCCGCCTGTCTGTGGTTTCTTAGAAACACTAATTTTGAGATTGTGTTTCATATCCATCACCTCTTTCCAAAGGGCGATTTATTTGTTGCCCTCTACCTAGTAGCCACGGGAGGTAATAGAATCTGACGGTTTAGAAAAAAAGAATGCCTACCAAAGAGAAATACTCCTTGATAGGCAATCTTACTAGTTCTTATTTCAAGAGTTCATTGACCCTTTTTTGTACCGAAATGTAGTCATAACCGGCATTTGTAAGTTTGTTTTTTCGATCTTGTCCGTTACCCCAATCGCCACGAATGACTTCCTTTGCAATGGCATCAATAGACTTTTTACTAGATAGCATTTCATTGACCTTTGATTGCACTGCCACATAATCATAGCCTGCATCCGTTAAGCGTTTCTTTCGTTCTTCACCATTACCCCACAAGCCTTGAATGACTTCCTTGGCCAGCGTCTCAACCGATTTCTTTTCTGTAGGAGCAGGTATTTTTTCTTCTTTACCAAGATGATTAAGCCCTGCACTTTGGATAATCGCTTTGTAATCTTTATAGGCATAATTCATGTCTAAGTTTCCTGAGTAACCACTTAGTTTACCTTTGCTTGTGTACTGCCAGATACCATGACGAAGAGTCGGTTCTTTACTGGACCACTGAGCGACCCAGAAATCATAAGGTGCTAGACGATCCAGTTCTGTCAAATCTTGAAACCAAGAACTAGACGCATAGATACCGGCATAATAGCCTGCATTTTCTGCGGTTTCACAAAAGCCTACTAACGCATCGGTAATGGCTTTCTTGCCACTTGGTCGCTGGTGATAATTATCCTCTGTATCAATAAATACAGGGTAGGAGATGGTCTTGCCTTTGATAATTTCTAGGCATTTCTTCGCTTCTGCTATGCCCTTGGTTTTGGTATTGGCACAGCTGTACCAGTAAACACCGATAGGAATACCTCTCTCGTGAAAGGCTTTATAGTGTTGTTCAAAGGCATCATCCTTGTGCAAACTTACTCCTGTACCGTGGCCCGTATATCCTGCTCGAAGGATGACAAAATCAACTTCTTTTGCAAGTTGGTCATAGTTAATCTGACTTGGTTTTTGCCACGTACTAATATCAATTCCTGTAGTTTTCATGATTATTCCTCCTCGTTCTTTTTATGGAGCTGCTTTAATACATCTTTTAGTTTCTCTGGGATCGGTAGTCCAAGGTGAGCTGAATTTTCTAACAGCGAAATTCCCTCATTTGATAGATAGAAGAAAACAATCGCTGTTCTTAGTACGCTCCCATCACCAATCACATAAACGTCTAAAATATTGGCTACACCCACTAAAACAAAAATCAGCACTTTACGGCTGATTCCGATAAATCCCACTTCACTTGATAGGGTCTTATCAGCGATTGCACATAAGACACCTGTTAGATAGTCGATGACTACAAAGACTAGTAGCGCATATAAAAATCCGTCTGCTCCTCCTAAAAACCATCCGAAGAATCCACCAATTGCTGTTATCACAACTTGGACCCAGTTCCATATTTCTTTCATTTAAAATTCCTCCTTTTGATGAAATAAAAAGAACACCTACTTTTGCAGATGTTCCTTTGATTACTCTATTTGCTTTGGTAGCCACTCCCAGAGCCTTAAATCCTCCTGACCTAGTGACCACATACACATGCCACGAAGTTTCCACCGATAAGCTGCTTCATTTGCCCAGTACACAAGGCTATCCACATCCTGATAATAGAGAATGGAAAATCCATCTCCATCACCTAAGAAAAGACGAGATATCCAGATGTTAATATCCCTTGGGATGATGGTGACACTATAGTCATTTCCGCACTGAATGGACGGCATCATATCTGAATGAAAAAAATCATAATCTAGGGAGATGCTTTCACTTCTTGTGGCTGATTCCTCAAGGTCTGCTGTTAAAGTAAACACTTGAAACTCATCATCCCAAGAACAGTTACTTCTTGATAGCCGACCATAAGTTTTAAATGTTCCATCTGGCATAAGCACGTCAAAGCGTTCATAAGGCTCATAGGTCCAAGCATCGCCTAAGCGAAGCAACTGGCAATGGACTTTATTATCCGAACGAATACCTGCATACCCTGTCACATCCGAGCAAGTGGCTGTAAAGCGCAGTGTATTGGATGCAGAGGAATAGACCCGCACTTGATTGCCACGCTTTCGAATTTCTAGAGTGTAAAAGCTTGGATTCGATCGAATGTTTGCGGCCGATGTTTTTGAAAAGCTGGTGGCATAACTACCTTTTAAAGTAGAACCTTCATACAGTTCAATACGCTGGTTATCATAATTGAAGCAACAATAAATCGTTCCAATAAAAACACCTGCCTTGCCACTGAAGGTTTCAGGAAAAATAATCTGCGCCCTTAAATGGATATCTGAAAAATTGTTGTAGTTCCATGCTAACTGACCCTTACCCTCTAGTTGGGAATAGGGTCTATTCATCGAACTGCTTGTATCTTGCCAAACACTCCATTCGCCTGATAATGTTGTCCAGTAGCTTTGGGGGAGAGGGTTATCATCTCTAAAATCCTCATACCACACAAGGGCTGAATCAGCTTTTCGTCTCAACATCTCCAGTGTCAACTTAAAGCCTGTTGCAGGACCTACCATATCACCGTTTACATCTTTGAAATGTCTAGGAGCAAGGGTATATTCTGCTTCACCAACTGATGGCTTCTCAGAAAATGAAGAACAGACTCTAAATCCATAAAACTGTACACCCTTTGCCCCAAGGGAAATGGTGATGGTGTGTGTTCCTTGAGAAAGGCTCACTCCTTTTTTAAGCACCGCCCAGAAAGTCGTTCTCCAATAAGGCCACCACAGTCTGTTTTCAGAAAAATCTACTTCATTTCCATCAAGGGAGATGTGAATACTATTCTTATCCCAAAAGGGAAAGCCTAGCTTTACTGCTACATCATAAGTACCTGCCTGAGCAAGCGTAAAATGATAGGTTGCTGCACCTTCATCACCCAGTGTTGTGACGCTATTAGAAACAGAAACAACACCAGAATAACTATCCGGCATGGCATCATGATCTACATAAACAGTTCCAAAGGCTGACTTTTGTTGTTTGCCATAGGCTGTCAGATACTGTCTGCCATTGTAGCTTGCAGATAAGAGTGGATAGCTATAGCGAGTGGCATCTCTTCCTTCCATATAATCGTAGACATGCGGCAATGCCCAAGGTACTTTATTCTCATCATCCCAGTAAGCCACGATGGGAATAAAAGGTTGAGGAGGCGCATCGTCTGTGAAATTATAGGCTCCTGTCATCCAGTATTTTGCCGCATAGTAGGTATGAGACGTTCCCCTATAGGCTTTTCCTAGGTTTTCTGGTGTGTCATAGATTTGCCAGTTCCAGCCATAAGCAGGCATTCCAAAGAAAATCTTGTCGGGATTCATCACTGTAACGGCATAATCATAAATCCCTTCAAGCCAGCTCCTTGGAGATACAGGTCCCGGTGCAGAACCTGACTAAGCCATACCATAACTCATAATTGATGCGGTATCGCAATAAGGGTCTAGGTCACCATAGACGCACCAGTTCTCACCACCGACAGAGCCATTGACACTGGTCATTCCCGGCAGGCAAATGTTCATCAGTTTACTTGAATCATAGGCTTTGATGGTGTTGTAAATTTTTTTGAACATGGCGGTTGACTCAGCATGAGTGGAATAGTCATCGCCTCTTTCTAGGTCAATATCAATACCATCGCACCAAGGATACTTTTTCATAATACGAATAAGCTCGGATAGAAACAGTTCCTGGGCGCCATTCGTGTTATCTCTCAATGCTCTGAAAACACTATTTGCTCCATCATTTGCAATGGTAAGTAACCATTTGATGTGACGATAACGGTTAATGTAGGGGAGCATACTACTGATGGTGACACCACTCTCAACAATTTCACCCGTAGCTCGTACCTTAAAAGAAAAAAGACCGATGGTATCAATCCAGTCTCCATATTTCTCTAAAGCTTCATACATCCGTGCATTTCCCATAAAAGTCCACACCATGATTTTCTTGCCTTTTAGTCGTTCCATTAGAATGGTTCACCTCCGTCTTGCATTTCTTGCATGGTAAATAGCACCCTTGCAGATTTCCCTTTTTCAAGGGTCACTTTGTGCTTTGAGTCTCAGGCAGCACTGTATTGATAGAACCCCTCTATGGGTTCGCTTGCTCCGTTTTTGGTACATGCTCGTGTAGATGCTAGGAGCGCCAAATCAACATCTTTTCCAATGGTTCCAGGGAAGGAGACCTGTTGCCCTCCTATACCTTGGCTTAGTTTCACTGTTCCAGCAGACATAGAAAGCTTTGGATAGATATGAATATCAAGTCCTGCTGAGGTTTCACCAACATTAAATAAAATAATGGTTTCCTCTGAACGGACCACACCGTTAAACCAAACAGGATTCTTGATACTGCCATCTTCCTTTAGTTTTTCTAACCTACTCTCTGTATGAGGCGCATAACCATTTAGAACAGGTCCTTCTTGTAACTGGATGTCCGTAAACCAAATCATGCCAGTGCAATCATAGAGGGTAGGTTTTATGCTTACACTCATGACACGCTTATCTTGTTTTTTATTTATGACTTCTGCCAACCTTATAAATTTAACCTTAGCCATCTAACGTCCACCTTATTTCACAGGGATGACCTACCCATCCCGTGACCACTGACCCTGCTTGTAAAAAGAGATCCGTAATATAAAAAGTGCCTGTGCAATTTGTGACACAGACACGGATGGTAATGGATTTTACTTTAGAAGAGTAGCTTTCTGGGAGTATCTTTTCTGATGTTCTTGAAAAATAGGCCACCAATCCACCTCCTTAATACAAATCAATAAACCTTGCTTCTGTCGTTCCATCTTCATATTCAATAACCACTTCAATGCCAACCTGTGAATTGCTACTCAGCTTTTCAAGGTTTTCAGATGCGATTTGTGCCGAGAGCGTGTAGCTAGAACGATTCGCTGGATAGATGGTCTGAGCCATACTTTTTGTCATATTAGCTACACCCATTGCCTTAAAGGATGTCGACCCACTTACACCGTTATCACCATCTACTTCAAAGCCTGAGTTAACCCAGTAAGCCATTCCATCATCAGCACGAGAATTTCGCAACAGATTAAAAGGCACCATTTCCCGGATATCATTATTTGTCACCATACTTGTGCCTTCAAGAGAATCTGCCACGTTATCCCACTGGCTTGCAGAACTACCCAGATTTTTAAGGGTAGTGGATAGTTCTAATACTGTATTCCATGGTTCTTGTAAGTTATATTCTCTTCGTATGACACGAGTTGTCACCGACAGTCCTAAATCTTTATCTTCTACATGAACATAATCGCCAAGCGACCATGCCTCATGCTCATAACCCGTTAACACCGATAAATCCATTGCGTTTAAAACATAAGAGATGTTTGGTTTTGAATACTGAGCAAGCCTCATCTCGGTATATTCTTTCATCTGATAGGGATTGGTAAAGGAAGAACAATCAAGCGTTGATATTCGAATATCAGACGAATAAGTATAGTCCTCCACATACGCCTTTTCTCCATTGATGTCTGCAAAGGTAAGACCATCGCTGCCAATGGCATAGAGCCTTGTTACAAGACTTCTGGTATCAACGACTCTTTTAATGCTCTTCATATTTTTCTTATAGGCGAACAATGCACCACTATCCGTACCATAGACCGTTAAGAGATGGACCAGTCTATTCGGGCAATCAAAGACAAGGTCTCCACCGTGTAAGTCAGCAATCATGCGAAGGATGGAAAGTGCATTCTTTTCTGTACTCGTCCAGGTTCTTTTGGTTTGTACATTAACTGTGCCTACGCTCCATTCCGTTCCTTCTAAGGCATAAGCCATAGAGACTTCAGCAGTTTCTGCATCAAATTTATGCTCTTCTTTTCGCACTGAAAAAGTCAGGTCATAAAACTCTGCCTCAGCATACACTTCAGTCGCTAGATTTCCTTCGCTGTCTTTTGTATCTGTTAAAGTCCTTACTTTATAGATGTCATCAACAATCTGAATTTTCTTTTCGCTATCAATAAATCCCCGCTTGGGATCACGGTAGGGGATCATAAAGGAGAGCGTATCCTCGCCATTGATTTCACTGGTTACCACAATGTTATAAGCATTTTCTAACACAGCCTCCCAAGCCCCATTTGAATCCAGTACGACCGGTCTTGAAAAACCAATCCTCTCATAAGGTGACTTTGGAATGTCATATAGCCTGATATCAATAATTCGAGGGGTCTTACTCGTATCTGTGGTAGTAAGTGTGACCTTAAAACGAATGTATGCCTTATTTGGAGATACCAGTTTTCCATCAAGTGCGATGGCTACCCAATCACTCCAATGAACTAGGTCATCGCTTGTTGAGGTTTCTATCGGCCCAACTGCAGATACCCCAGAGATATATTCACTGGTAACGGAGACCCGACCTGTGCCAGATAGATTGCACGTTGCCGGAGCCGTATATAGTGTTCCTTCCGTTGGATAGACACCTTCTGTTTCCCTTAAGCTCACCACTCCCGGTACGCTAAGAGCATCAACAGCACCGCCCATATCACCACCGTTAGTCAAAAGAGACCCATTGAAATAATCAATCAAATCATCCACTGTAAGACTTGAATCCATATCAAAAAACCAGTCATCAAATCTTCCAGCATACCAATAGGCATCTGCATGCATGCCCATAATGATGTCGGCCGTGCAAGAAGGATTTAGTGTGCCTGTAAAGGAATAGGTCGGGGATACCCAGCTTGTTCCGCTCGTCTTATCTCCCAGTACAATCCATGCATTTTTATTGTTTGGTTCTATGACCGTGCAAATAAAATACACACCACCATTGATGAGTGAAAAAGGCGGTGTGGTTGTTTGGTCGAGTATGAGAGAACCACTAGCGTTATAAAGCATGATTCTAGGTCTGCCTGCAAAGAGCGACAGGTAAAAGATAGGCTGACCAGGACCATAGCGCGTATTCAATATGGGGCAATAGGTATTTCCCACCGAATAAGTAGTCGGTATCATCCAACCGCCAACAAGGATTCGCTCTCCCATCTCCGAAAAGAAAGTACCATCATTGGCCACTTTAAGGTAGGTTTTTTCTGTAGCGGGATTGTTGATGTTGATTCGGATTTGTCTCCCTTTTTGGCCGCTTTGAAGGCTTGCAGTTGTTCCTAGATAATTGACAAGCTCTATTTTTCTGTCTAACCCAGAAGAGTCTGCAAGATAGCCGTTTTCATCTACCGATATATCATTAAATCGCCACAGTCCAGATTTTGCATATTCGACTGGGAACTCTCCCGTAAAATCTGTCTGTTTATTTAATATTGTTTTTAGTGCCACTGGATCACCTCCATCTACTGCGAGCCTTTATTTCAAGCGCTGTAAACACAGCATTATTCGTTGTTATTGCTAGGGTATTCGTGCCCACATGAAGACTTGGAAACTGTATCTCCTCTAGGTATGGCAAAGCGTTTCTTAAGATTATCCCGTTTTCGTCTTCCACATAAGCCGTCATCTTATCTGTATCAATGACAAGGGTTTCTTCTGCCAAAAGTACAGCATTCACTATTTTCATTTCCAAGCCATTGGTTGTAACAGAAATAGAATTGTTCACACCCGATGTGATGATTCCCTTCAAGCGATACATAGGATTGGATTCAACATTGCCGGTCTGTCTTGTAATCGTGTGACTTCCTTCGCTTTCTATTAAATAATTCTCATCCGTAATGGCATAAGCAAAAGGATCAGGACAGAAAAACTTCAAGTTGAAACTTCCTGCAAAACGAATGAGTCGTTCACAGTCCACTTTCTCATTCAGCCTTGCCATGAAATACCTGTCGGGTACATCGTCAAAAACAAGTTCTTTTAACCCTTGCATGGGATCAAGCCATGTTGAAAGTTCGTCAAGGGTACTCACCAGAGCAGAAAAGCTATGCTTGGGATAGATATTGCAAGCTACATTGATTTCTCGGTAATCAAAATCAGCTCCAAAGTCTGTCACACCATACTTTCCAGGTACGGTGGTGGTAAAATTACGCATTCCTCCACAGACTTGCCAGGAAGTGAGCCTAGCTTTTAGTCCCATGCTTTTTGAAGAAACATCGTTATATGAAAAACCCATCGGCACACCTCCTTATGTTGTAGAAAACCGACCCTGAGCACGAGAGCCTGTCTGAATTAAGTTATAGAGCTCCTGAGATACCCTTCTGATATCATCTTCACTTCGTACAATCATCTGCTGTACAGTAACCAGCGAACCACTGACACCGCCTAGGGAAGAGGTCGCTGCGTTTGAAATCACGCCGCCTACAGAAGTATCCACTGAAAAGTCTGTAGGCAAGGATGTGCTCATATCGCTGGCCAGACTGGTCATCACATCGTTGATATCCTCGCTCATCATTTCAGCTGCTTTTACAGCCTCATCACCGTTATCTTGGATAGAACCTGCAAGACCTTTCACAAGCATTTCACCAACCCACCCCATCTGTTTCGATGGTGATTTGATACCAAAGAAATCCTTGATGCCAGTCCAAATGCCACTAATCCAACCACTGACTTTATTCCATAACCAAGAAGCAAGGGATTGAATACCCTGCCATAACCCTTTTACAATGTTGCCACCCACCGTCACGATGGAACCCATGGAGTTTGTAAATGCTCTTACGATGCCTCCAATAATCTGAGGCACTGCTTTTACGATCTCTACCACAATGGTTGGTAAATTCTGAATGAGTGCTACAAATAGCTGAACCCCTGCCATAATGATCTTGTCGATGTTTCCAATTAATGCATTTACAATACTTGAAATGATTTGAGGGATTGCCACTACAATGGTGGTAATAATGGTCGGTAGATTTTGAATCAGTGCAACAAGTAAGTCGACACCCGCTTGTATGAGTTGTGGAATCGAACTTAAAATCCCATTTAATATTCCATCAATTATCTGTGGAATCGCCTCAACAATCGCCGTAATAATTTCAGGCAAGGCAGAAACCAGCGATGTTAGTAACTGAATACCTGCATCTATAATCTGAGGAATTGCGCTAATAATAAAATCAACGATTGCCAAAATAATCGTAGGGAGAGTCTCAACTAGTTGCGGGATCGCCTCAAGTAGCCCCTGAGCCAAACCCAGTATTAACTGCAGTGCTGCATCGAGAAGCATGGGTAGATTATCCACCAAACCTTGCACAATCGTAGTAATTGCATTAACTGCCGCAGGAATCAGTTCTGGGAGAGCCTGCCCAAGACCATCCACTAAAGCTGCAATTAACTGAACGGCTGCATCCACTAGCAGTGGTAAGTTTTCAATCAAGGCATTCACAATCGCGAGGATGGAATCAACTGCTACCGGTATTAGGGTAGGTAGTAGGTTCATCAGTGCGTTCAGTACTTGAGTAAATAAATCGGTCACCGTAGCAAGCAGTGTCGGTAACAAATCAGAAACCGCATCCAATAATGCTTCAATTGCGATGGGCAGGGCCTTTACGATATTTTCAATCACTGGAGTAATGTTTTTTACCACCGACTGAAAGGCATCCACCATGTTTTTACTGAGTTGTTCCATATCCGCATCGGCATTTCCAAAACCAACTAAAAGATTTTGTAAAGCAGATTCAAAAGCATTCAAGGACCCTGAAATAGTCTCCTCTGCCTCAAGAGCAGTCGTACCAGCAATACCCATGCTTTCTTGAATGACATGGATGGCAGAAACTACATCGGCATAAGAAGAAACATCGTACTCAATGCCAGAGATAGCCTCGGCATCGGCAAGGAGTCGCTCCATTTCACTTTTTGTACCACCATATCCAAGTTTAAGGTTGTCCAGCATGGTGTAATTTTGCTTAGCAAAACCCTGATAGGCATTTTGAATGGATTCCATGTCTGTACCCATTTTATTAGCATTGTCAGACATATCAGTAATTGCCATATCCGCATATTTAACGGCTTTTTCAGTATCTCCTCCAAGAGAAGAAATAAGGCTTGCAGAAAACGAAGTGACGGTTTCCATGTAGTCATTGGCAGAAAGACCTGCCGTCTTATAGGCATTCGATGCATAGTCTTGTAACTGCTGAGAGTTTTCTTTAAAAAGCGTATCCACACCACCGACTAATTGTTCGTAATCGGCATAGGCGGAAATGACTTCTTTACCCAGTTTGACAGCCGCCGCACCTGCTGCAACAGCAACTGCTCCCATGGCAATGCCGATAGATTTTAGAGTTGTACCTAAGCCTTTAAACTTAGATTCAGATTTTTCAGCAGAGTCAGCCGCCTCATCAATCTCTTTTCCCATATCATCAGCACTGTCGGTGACATCGTTCATTTCACGGTTCATGTCATCGAGAGCATCTTCGGCATCATCATAATTGGAGTTTGCCTCTTCAAGAGCAGCATTATTGCTACTTAACTCTCGCTCCATATTGTTGAGTGCCGCCTCAGCATTGTTCAATTGAATCTGCCAGTTTTGTGTTCTTCTATCAGTTTCTCCAAAGGAGGTAGCTGCATTTTCTAGAGCCGACCTCAAGGTATCAATTTTGCTTTTTTGGGTTTCAATCTCTTTATTGAGGACTGAATTTCTGGCGGAAAGTGCCTGTACAGACTTATCGTTTTTATCAAATTCTGAGGCTACCAGTTTCATTTCAGAGCCAAGTACTTTAAAGGAACGATTGATATCTGTTAGTGCTTTCTTAAATTCTTTCTCGCCTTCAAGACCGATTTTCAAGCCGAAATTATCTGCCATGCTTTCCACCTCCTTTGTCAGATTCCATCAGGGATAATGTCATCGATAAATATCTCTCTTTTTGGTTTTGCCAGCCCCTGATACTGTTTGTGGCACTCCCACAAGTCTAGTAGCAAACCAAACGGCATCAGCCAAAATTCATCCATGGTCAGATGTAATAGACTGATGCCGTAATATAAAAGCCTCGTAAATAACTCTTCGTCACTTACGGGGCTACTGCGTTTTTTGGGCTTTCCTCACTGAGTACATTTCTTTTTGCACCCTTGTAAAGGGCATTCATTATTGCCTCTTTGTACTCTGCCAAATCAATCGGGCTTGTGAGAATTTCCACCTCATCTTCTGTTAGTAATTCCTTCGGTGCATCCTTGTGCTTGATGTTATAGACAAGGGTGCTTTGATTGGCCAGTAAGGTAATCAGCCACACAATCTCTGAAAGTGCCATCTCGACATTCTCAGACTTCATTAGCTTATCGCCTAGGTTTTCAAGACCACCATATCGTCCTGCAATTTCCTTTGTTGCCTTTGTAGTAAGTAGTAGCACATATTCATCGCCACCAATACTAATGCTTGCTGTTCGTTCGTTATCCATGAATTATCCCTCCTTATACTGTGTAATCCGGTTCATAGACTTCTGTATACCAACCGCTGATAACCGATGCCGGTACATCCTTATCGCCTTCGGTCACTTCCGCTTTCCATGGATGTTTACCACTTGTATCCGGCTTGTTTCTTCGGAGAACCGTACCTTCAATTGTTGGTGTTGAGAATGTAATACTGTCACCTTTTGTTGCTAGGTTGGTGGCAGGAATACCGAATTTCACTCGGTAGAGCCAGTAGTATTTATACTTGCCATTGGATTTCTTTGCTCTAAAACCGACGGCCACAGGATCCCCGCCATCTTCACTGTTAGAAACCACAACGTTGTTCTTATCAACCGTGACACCGGTTAAGGCGGCTGCAGTAGTCGAGCCAATATCATCTACTCCAAGAGAGATAGTGCCATTCTTAAATTCTTTGACGATTTCTGCCGCACCATCATCTGCATAGAGGGTTGCCTCTGCCAGTTCAACAGATAACTCGGCTGAGATTGCTTTTGCCAGCTGAGTGGGTGTGCCATAGATTTCTTCGCCATTTTCATCATCTGTGATGGTCGCATAGTAAAGTTTATCCAGACCAATTGTTGCCATTTTTAATTACCTCCTATTTCATAATGTTTGGCTACATCCACGTTGTAGTGGTAATAGCCCGTATCATCTTCAAAGCCGATGTAGCTGCGTGCGGTTATGGTAAAACTGGAAGCCAACAATAACTGCACCACTTGATTTTTTAACGCTGTATAACTGCCCTTGCTATAAATTGAAATCCGTGCCTCTTGAACATCAATGCATGGTAGATTATCCGAATGAAGGTCAAAGCTATCGCTCATCGGAACAATCACCATGTACTTACCAGGGGCAGTATCCGAAAACATACCTGTTTCTATTGGAACATCCAGTGATTCTAAAGCGACTTGTAAGTCTGCTAGAATGCTCATATCTTTTTGACCTCCTCTTCAAAGGTGCTTTTCATTACTGAGATACACTCAGACTTTGATGCACTTTTAGCTGGTTTCAAAAAAGGTTTTGCAGGCTGACCGTGTTTGCCGTATTCAAGGATGTTGGCTAGTTTTGCATTACTCTCTCCATCAGACCTTGGTTCAGAAAAACCTATTTTAATATTGTGGTTTCCGCTCCTATCTAGCCTGACTGAAGTGACACCGAGTGCCTTTTCTAATTCACCCGTTGATCGTGATTCATGCTTTGTACCTTTACCGATTACAGCAGAAAGATTTCTCTTCGTTCGTTTGAAAACGACTTCGCCACCTGCTTTTAGCACCTTTTCGGCAACAGGGTCAAAGTCAGATCCAAGCTTTGAAATCTTGAGCAAAAAATCATCGGGCATTTTAATATCAACTTTTGCCAATACTGCTCACCACCTTCTTTGCCAAAATCTCTGTATACATACCTCGACCTTTTACGTTCTCTACCGAGGTAATATCAAAACGCTCTCCATCACACTCAATAAAGTGTTCTGTCGTAACCTCAACTCCTGGAATAGCACGAAACCTAAAAAGATCCGTAGCTTCAGAAAAAGCAGAGAGATTTGCCCATTTCTCACTGCCATGACGCCCTTCTCGATAAACTCGAACTGAGGCAAGTATGGTCTGTGATGTAGTGGCAAACCCCTCACTATCTTTCGTTGTTGTAATTGCTTTAATATCAGCAAATTTATTCATTTTTCCAAAACTCATCTCTTACACCTTCCAATCCCGATCGAGTCTTAATAGTAGGTTGACCGTTTTCCAAACCTGCTGACCCGCCTGCACATTATCTGCAAAGAAGCCACCTGTACTGCCATCTCTGCTTTCATAAAAATGAGAAGAAAGCATAATGATGGCTTGCTCAGTAGTCGGTGGCATGGGGTGATCGGTGTAGTACTTTTCTGGTACATGCTGATAACTCTCGGCATAACTGACAGCAGCGGCGATGAACATCTCTAAGAGTTCGTCATCAGCTTCATGTTCTAAAATCAAATTTGCCTTTACCTTTTGAATCAGTGTCATACCGCTACCATCCTTTCTCTTTTTAATCAGCTTCCATGAGTCCGGCTGTTTTTAGCTTTGAAAGCAATGCATTAAAATCAGCAACTAAACTCGTAATATCTTCTGCCACACTAGGTGCTTGGTTTTCTGCAGGAGTAAAAGAAGAAGGGAGACCTGTCACGGTTGCTCCCTCCTTAATCTCTAACGTTCCTGCGATGACGGTTTTATCTCCGCCTTGTTCGGTGTAGTTTTTTGTGTTGTAATCCATATCGCACCTCCGTTAGGCTTTCTGCTGAAGAACCTTGATTGCTTCAGGTAGTACTAACTTGCCATCCACACGTTCTTTAGCTACAAAACCGACCATGCCATTACCTGCAAACAGCTCACGAAGTTCTGCAAAGGAACGAGAACCACGATCTCCAATGTTGTAGTAAGACAAATCGCCAAAGATAATGGTCTTAGCTCCTGCCTCAATGGTAGGCATATAAGCAGATGTATAAACAGGATAGCCAAGTAGTTTATCTGGTTCACCTGCAACAAGAGCTGCTTGCCACATATAGGCTCCGTTACCGTCCTTTAGTTTTCTAAGTGCCGCTATGGTCTGGTCATTTAAAATGAACACGGCATTTTTACGATAAGGACGCTTCAAGGAATACACAAGGTTAATCACTTCGTCAGCAGTAATCGCCGTTGCAGATGCTGCTGTTACACCGACTTCAGCACCACCACTTGCAGCCAGAATACCCAGTGGTTTCCCTGTACCATTACCATTAATAAAGGCATCTTCCTCGGCATTAGCCAGAGCCTTATAAAACTCCTCAATGATGTAGTTCTCCAGTTGGAAGGCATTGTCATAGAGCAGTTCCTCGGTAACCTTTACAGCTACATGAAGTTTGTGAGCATCCAGATTAATTTGAGAGAAGGTTGCATCACTAAAGGTCAGTGCCTCTCCCTCATCAATCCATGCAGCTGCAGGTTTTGTAGCTGCAATATTAATTTTTCGCTCACCAGATGTGGTAATGGTATGACCCAGCTTACGAATGATATTTTCGTCTTTCAGCCCATCAATCAGTCTCGTGTCATACTCTTCTGGAACCAGATATCCACCATCAGCATCAACACCTTCTTGCAGGACATTGGATACATTACGGAAGTTTGAACGAAGAGCTGAAAGCATTGCTGTCTTATAAGAATCAGCTGCTCGGCCAGTTTTAATTTCACTGTTATCCATTCGACCATTCATCGGATTTTCAATGATTGGCTTGCTGACAGGTTTTTCAAGTTCAGCCTCGATTGCTTCACGTCTTTCCATGCGATGGATTTCATTCGTGAGTTCAGTGATCTCATCTTCCATGGTTTTGTAGGTTTTATCATCTTCTGCGGACAATGTGCCATTCTTGGTTTTATGAGTGTCCAAGAACCCGTCCATTGTTTCAATGAGCTTTTTGCGCTTGTTACGCATTTCTGTAATCGTCATAGTAAAATTCCTCCATTTATATATATTTTTTGATAATTAAAAGACGCTCCTTGAGTTCATCAATTGAGCGCCCTTGTGGTTTTAGAGATTCCTCCGCCTGAATTGGTTTATTCTTTTCTGCCATTTTGTTAAGTAGGTTAGTTGCCACTGCTTTTCTAGAAAACGCATAGGCAGAGAAAGTGGGTTCGGATTGTTTCTCATCCTTTAGCACATCGTCTGCAAAGCCAAGTTCTATGGCTTTGTTGGCATTCATCCAGGTTTCAGCATCCATCAAATGAGATAGTTTGATGCGAGATACTCCAGTCTTAATCTCATAGGCATTGATAATGCTTTCTTTCACCTCATCTAACATCTCGATCGCTCGTTTCATGTCTTCATGATCGCCCATCGTGATGGTTGCTGGGTTATGAATCATCATGAGTGCTGTCGGAGCCATTAGTACCTTTGTTCCTGCCATGGCAATGACAGAAGCGGCTGATGCTGCAATCCCATCAATCTTGACGGTTACCTCATCTGGATAATCCATCAACATGGTATAAATCTGACTTGCGGCAATGCAATCTCCACCCGGTGAGTTAATCCATAGAGTGATGGGTCCTTTTCCGCTAAAGAGTTCATTTCTAAACATCTGCGGGGTCACATCATCATCAAACCAGCTTTCTTCAGCAATTGTTCCATAAAGCTCAAGAACTCGTTCTTCTTGTTCGCTTGCTTGGTTCTTCCATCGCCAAAAAATCTTGTTCTTCATCCAAGTCTTCCTCCTTTCCATCCTCGTTTGTATTTGCGAATGCACCCGCTTTGGTAAGTGGGAGCATATTGCCGTTGACAAGGTACATGTCACCACCATCCTCTGAAGGGATACGGTCTAGGTTTTCAAGTTCCCTAATATCATTTGCACTCATCCAACCGTTCTGCCTTGCTGTGGCATACCCGCTCATGCGACTAACATAATCCCCTCTAAGAAGACCCTCCACATTGAATCTAAAGAAGTATTTTTTCTTTTCTTCGGGTGTAAAAAGGGTGCGGGCTAGGGTTTGCTCCCAACGCACTACCCACGGGTCTAAGGTGTATTTCACAAACTCAAGGGATTGTTGCTCAATATTAGAAAAGCTCGATTTTTCAAGGTCGCCTACCATGTGGGGAGGGACTCTGAAAATCCGAGCAATTTCATTGATTTGAAATTTCCTTGTTTCAAGGAATTGTGCTTGTTCTGGTGAGATAGAAATAGGTGTATATTTCATCCCTTCTTCAAGCACGGCTATTTTATTGGAATTGGCACTGCCACCAAATTGTGACTGCCAAGCCTCTCTGACTTTTCCAGGTTCTTTAATTGTTCCTGGATGTTCAAGCACACCACTTGGAGCAGCACCGTTAGCAAAGAACTTGGCTCCATATTCCTCTGTTGCAATGGCTAGACCAATCGCATTTTTAGCCATCGCAATCGGGGAGTAGCCAACCAGTCCATCAAACCCGAGTCCGGGAATATGAAGTACATCGGAGGTACTAAGTTTTACTGTCATTCCCTTCGTACTGTTCACATCATCTGCACCTCTGGTATATAAGTAATAGAGCTGCCCACTCTCATCTCGATGAACTGACATCCGATTTGGCATCAAGGGGTAGAGTCCTACAACTTCACCTTTGCCATTGCGAATAATCTGCGCATAACAATTCCCCCATAATAAAAGATGAGTCATCATTGTTTCTCGAAACACAAAGGAACTCATCTCAGCATTTGGTTCATCGTGCAAAAGTCGATACAAGGAGTGGTCAATTGCTTTTTCCTTGCCGCCATTTTCTGTATAACAATAAAGATGCAGAGGAAGCCCTGCTACTGCTTCAGCTAATATTCGAACACAAGAGTATACGGCCGTCATTTGTAGTGCCGACCGCTCGGTCACTGTTTTACCTGCTGTGCTTGAACCCATTAAAAAGGTATAGTTGGAACTCACCGCTCTATCAGCAGGCTTATCTCTCGCCTTAAAAATGGATGATAAAAATCCCAAAACCAATCACCTCCCTCATATAAAGAGAATGCCTCGGTTGTCATAAACCGAAGCACTCGTATCATTGCCACAACGAATCGCTCGATCAAGAGCCATAATCGTTGCCACTGCACCATCAATCTTTTCTGATGATTTTTCCTTGTCCGGCTTGATGTTGCCTGCCGGGTCTGTTCGAACAAAAATGTTATCCATCATCCAACGAAGTACAGGATGCCCACCATGAGCAACCTTTTCTTCTAGCGTTAGTTTCATCAGTTCCTTAGTCGGTGGACTCATATCCTTAAATCCTTGACCAAAGGGGATAACAGTAAAACCCATGCCTTCTAGGTTTTGAACCATTTGTACGGCTCCCCAACGGTCAAAGGCAATCTCACGAATATTGTACTTTTCGCCAAGTTCTTCAATAAACTTCTCAATAAAACCGTAATGAACTACATTTCCTTCGGTTGTTTTAAGGTGATCCTGCTTTTCCCAGACATCATAGGGAACATGGTCACGGTTGACCCTGGCACTTAGAGTTTCTTCTGGCAGCCAAAAGTAGGGAAGAATGATGTATTTATCATCCTCATCTAGGGGAGGAAACACCAATACAAAGGCAGTAATATCAATGGAGCTAGAAAGGTCTAGTCCGCCATAGCATACCCTTCCAAGTAAATCCTCTTCATTTACGGCAAAGGCACATTTATCCCACCTGTCCATTGGCATCCAGCGAACCGCCTGTTTGACCCACTGATTAAGTCGTAACTGTCTAAAGGCATTCTCTTCTGCAGGGTTTTGCTTGGCTGATTCACAAGCGGCTTTTACCTTATCAATCCCTACCGTTATGCCAAGGCTTGGATTCGCTTTTTTCCACACCTTTGGACTGGTCCAATCATCTGACTCATCTGCTCCATAAATAACCGGATAAAAAGTAGGGTCAATCTTTCTTTTCTCCATGAGGTCTTTGGCTTTCTGATGGGTTTCATAGCAGATTGATTTTGTGTCAGATCCTGCCGTGGTGATAAGAAAATATAGGGGCTGTGTTCTGGCATCACCAGAACCTTTGGTCATGACATCAAAGAGTTTTCTGTTGGGCTGCGTATGCAACTCATCAAAAACAACACCATGAATATTAAAACCATGCTTTGAATAAGCCTCTGCTGAAAGCACTTGATAAAAACTATTAGTCGGTTGGAAAATGATCCGCTTTGTTGCCGATAAGATTTTAACTCGTTTACTTAGAGCCGGGCTCATACGTACCATATCAGCAGCCACTTCAAATACGATGGACGCCTGTTGCCTGTCTGCAGCGCATCCATAAACCTCGGCTCTTTCTTCGCCATCACCACAGGTAAGCAGTAATGCGACAGCTGCCGCTAATTCAGATTTCCCCATTTTCTTAGGAATCTCAATATAGGCTGTATTAAACTGCCGATAGCCATCTGGTTTCAGTGTTCCAAAGAGATCTCTGATAATTTGCTCTTGCCAATCAATCAGTTCAAATGGTTTTCCAGACCATTTCCCCTTGGTATGACTTAAACACTCAATAAAGTTGACCGCATAATCTGCAGCATCTTTATCGTAGATAGAGTCCTTTGCCATAAAAGGTGTCGGTTTATATTTCTTGAGCTTTCTAATTGCGGTCACCTCCCTTCAAAATGAGCATAAAAAATACAGCCTTAAGCTGTATGACGAGAGAAAGAGCGTCTGCACGCTCAAACCCCTATACTATTGAATTATTTATGATTTAATCTTCATCACCGTTTAAAATGAACTTCACATACTTGGCTTTTTCTTCTTCCAAAAAAATGACCAGTTCATAAAATTCCATCTCATCTGCGATTCTTTGGACTGCGTTCACATCAAACATATTAGTAAGGCCTGTATCTCGAATGGTAATAATCTGCTCCTTTATCTTATCTGTCATCGTCAATCCTCCTGCAAAGGTCTTTGGATAGGCTACACTAAACTGGACAGAAAAAATAAGGTCATGTTAAACTATTAAAAAACGAAAGGTGAACAACATGACAGAAAGACGAGACCGACGCACCTTCAGCGAAGAATTCAAGAAGCAAATGGTTCAGCTATACAACTCAGGCAAGCCGAGAGCCGATATCATCAGAGAATACGATTTATCCTCAACAACATTTGACAAATGGGTAAAGCGCATCAATTCCACCGGGTCTACAAAGGAATGCGAGAACCGTACTCCGGAAGAGCAAGAATTGATTAGGCTTCGCAAAGAAAACCAGCGCCTCAAAATGGAGAACGACGTTTTAAAGCAAGCGGCGCTGATATTCGCACAAAAGTAGAAGTGATTCGGAGCAATGCTCACAAATACTCTATATCAGCGCTGTGTAAATGTCTGAACATTGCTCGCAGCACATATTACTATGAAGCCAAAGCCGCCCCGTCGCAGGATGCGCTCGAAGTGGTGATTGAAGAAATATTTAATAACAACCGCAAGGTGTACGGCAGCAGAAAAATCAAGGTAGAACTACAAAAACGTGGTCAACGAGTTTCCAGGCGAAGGATATGTCGGATAATGTGGAAACGAGGACTTGAGTCCGCATATTCAAAAAGCCGTTTCAAAGTACATCACGGGAAATGCAACGAGGCTCCTATACCAAACGTACTTAACCGAAAATTTGATGGTCAAGACCAATACGCAGCCGTTGTAAGCGACTTGACCTACGTTAGAGTAAACTATAAATGGAACTACATCTGTATTCTGGTAGACCTTTTCAACCGGGAGATTATTGGTTCCAGTACAGGCCCGAACAAGAATGCTAATCTGGTTTATGACGCCTTTGCCACAGTGAAAGTCAATCTCCGAGAAATCCAGATGTTCCATACTGACCGTGGCAGCGAATTCAACAACCAAATTATTGACGAGGTGTTGGAGACATTTAACATTGAGCGTTCGCTCAGTCTGAAAGGCTGTCCTTTCGACAACGCTGTAGCTGAAGCAACCTTCAAAATATTCAAAGCCGAATTTGTATATGGGCGCAATTTCGATAGCTTAGAGCGGCTAAGGCTGGAGCTTAGAGACTACATAAACTGGTTTAATAATTTCCGAGTCCATAGCTCCTTGGGCTATCTCAGCCCATCCGAATTTAAGGCTAAGACCTTATAATTTCTGTCCGATTTACTGTTGACATACCAAGATACATATCTGTTTACATTAACAACATCATTTGTTTTACCTAATACCCACAAATTATTTTACTTATTATTAATTTTTTCAATTAATTCAGAAACTACATCTACTCTAGAAAAAGGAGTCATTATATAATACCCATCAATATGATCTTCTATTTTTTTAGCAAAGTCGTAGGCTATATCTACTGCAAGTCTACTGCACTCTTCTTTACTCTTATCTTTATATAGATCAATAATATTTGGAGCTACATGAATCCCGGAAATTTCAGCTTCCATAAATATTGCGTTTTTATGGCTTACAATGGGAAAAATTCCGCCCATAATATATGAATTAAGCTCTTCTTTAGCTAATTTTATATTTTCAACGGCAGTTTCTGAGATTACTGGCTGAGTGTAGAATACATTCACTCCCGCTTTTTCTTTATTCTTAGCTCGCTTAAGCTCTGCTTCAAAGTTTCTAACATTTACATTTAAAGCTCCTCCAATATTCATTGGATTAGTGAACAGCTCTTTGTTGAGTTCATTTACAAAGCTAGCAAGTTTAGCGGAATTAAATTGAAATACGGATTTCACCTCATCTTTTTCTGCTGTTGGAATAGGATCTCCAGTCACTAGGATTATATTTAATATGCTCTCCACATTTAATCCAAGTAGAATAGCCTTTGTTGCATTGATATTCCTATCCCTACAGGTCATATGGACAATAGGTTCAATCCCCAATTCATTTTTAATCTTATAAGCAACTAAACTGGCATCTATTCTAGCTCTTGCTACAGGACAGTCAGCAATAGTTATAGCATCAGCTCCAGCTAGCTCTAGCTTTTTTGCATTCTCCATATACTTCTTTATATTTAAATCTTGTGGAGGATCAAATTCTACTGCAATGGGTTTCTTGCCATTTTCCAATTTATTTCTAAATAAATTTTCTTCATATGGAGTTTCAAGTCTTATACTTTTGCTACCTTTTTTAACTCTCTCTTTTCTTTCATAATCTGGAAGTATAGCTGCAATCTCCTTAATGTAGTCAGGAGTAGTTCCACAACAACCGCCAATAATTTCTGCACCAAAATCCATCATCTTCAAAATTGCATTTGCAAAGTACTCCTTATTATTAGGATAAAAGGTTCTACCATTGATAACTGTCGGATACCCAGCATTTGGCATAATGGAAAGTGTAGAATCTGGAATCTCAATTCTATCAAGATATTCTCTAATTCTAAGTGGACCAGATACACAATTAAAGCCTGTCGCATCTATATATTCACAAGAAGCTGCTTCATTTATTAGATTTTCGCCCCATTCTCCCATCCTAGTCTGACCATCTGCTCCAATAGCAAATGATGTGATAATAAACGAATCCTCTTCTTTGGATTTAATATAACTAGCAATTTCTTTTAAATGATCCATGGATGAATAGGTTTCAAATAGAAAATCTCTTATACCATTATTTAAAAACACGTCTACAATCTCTATATAATCATCAACACTTGTCGCTTCCTTGGGACTCATTTGTCCAATATTCCCAAATATCAGCACATCTCGATCACCTACAGCTTCTCTAGCAATTTTAATACCTGATTCAATGACCTTTTCAACTACTTCAAAGTCACTAGATAGAGAAATACTATTAGCTTGAAAAGTATTAGTCTTAATTGCCTTAGCTCCTGCATCTATATATTCACAATGAATTTTAAAAATAGTATCTTTATCAAAAATATTTCCCATCTCACACTCTGGTAAGGCTTTTTTAGACACTTCAGGATAATAAGTTCCCATTGCACCATCGAAAAGAAGTGGAAATACAATATCAGTTCTCTTAGTCATGATCTCCTCCAAATATTTTTCTCGCAACTTCCACTCCTTGTTTTGCATCCTTTGCATAGAAGTCAGCTCCAATTTTTCTACTATGTTCTTCTGTAAGAACAGCACCACCAACCATTATATTTACATCTGGAACATTAGCACGCAATGCTTTTATAGTATCCTTCATGCTTTCTACTGAAGTAGTCATAAGAGCACTTAAACCTACTAATCTTATATTGTATTTAAGGGTACTATCAACTACATCTTGGATAGCCACATCTTTACCCAAGTCTATAACATTATAGCCATAGCTTTTCAAAACTACCTTTACTATATTTTTACCAATATCATGTACATCGCCCTTTACTGTTGCAAGCAATATATCACCTTTAGATATTGATTCAGTTCCATTCTCAGCTATTTTTTTATTTATTATGTCAAAACCTGATTGAGCTGCTTCTGCTGATTTAATAAGCTGTGGTAGGAAAATATCTCCTTCTTCATAATCCTTTCCAACCTTGTCCAAAGCTGGTATTAGTTCAAAATCTACTATAGCCAGCCCTTCTTTATGTTCTAGTAGTCTAGCAACTTCAGCACGGACAACTTCAATTAGACCTTTGGAAATAGCTTCACCTAGATTATATGATTTGGTGTTTCTTTCTTCGGATTTTACAGCACTAGAAAATCTATTAATGAAGTTTAGAGCTCCTGAATCTTTATTATCTAATAAAGTGAAAGCTGTGATAACATCCATTGTTTCTTTAGAATTTGTATTTACTATAGCTAAATCTAATCCTGCATCCATAGCCATAACTAAAAACACATCATTTACTAATCCCCTATTAGGTAGACCAAAGCTTATATTAGATACTCCTAAGGCTGTCTTTACTCCCAGTTTTTCCTTTACCATTTTAGTAGCATCCAAGGTCTCCTTAGCCTGCTCTGGATTAGAGGACACTGTTAAGGATAAGCAATCTATATAAATATCAGATTTTTTTATTCCATATTTTAAGGCTTCCTCTACTATCCTCTCTGCAATTACTAATCTTCCTTCTGCTGAATCTGGTATCCCTTTTTCATCTAGTGTAAGACCTATGATTTGAGCATTGTATTTTTTCACTAAGGGAAGAATAGCATCTAGCTTTTCTTTCTCCCCATTTACAGAATTTACAATTGCCTTTCCATTGTATACCCTAAGCCCTCTCTCGAGAGCATCTACCTTAGAACTGTCAATTTGAATTGGTGTATCCAAAACAGACTGTATACTTTTAATAGCAATCTCTTGAATTTCTCCTTCATCTACTCCTGGATAGCCTGCATTTAAATCTAGTACTTGGGCACCATTGTCCACTTGTTCTATAGCATTACTTATGATATATTCCATATCCTTTTCTTTAAGTGCCTGTTGGAATCTCTTTTTACCAGTTGGATTCAATCCTTCACCAACTATTATAAATTCATTATTGCTTACAAATTTAGTAGCTGAAGAAACTCCTGAAATAGGTCTATTTTCTCTTTGAACAACTTCTTTATCCTTTAATCTTTTACTTAAGGCTTCTATATGTTTTTCATTAGTTCCGCAGCAACCGCCTAAATATCTTATCCCTAGATCATATATCTTTTCCATATATTCAACGAATTCTTCCACTGATAGGTCATAATTACCTTCCATATCAGGAAGTCCTGCATTAGGTTTAATAATTATATCCATATCCGTAATACTAGCTAATGTCTTCGTCATATTGTACATTTCTTTAGGTCCTAGAGAACAGTTTAATCCTATTGAACTGACTCCTAAACCATCTATTGCATTTACATATGTCTCTAAGTTTACACCTGCAAAAGTTCTCATATCTGCTTCAAAAGTCATAGTAGTGAAAATAGGAAGATTCGAGTTTTCCTTAGCAGCTAATACAGCCGCCTTTACTTCATATAAATCTGTCATAGTTTCAAAAACAACTAAATCAGCTAAGTCCTTCCCTGCAATTACAATTTCCTTAAAAACATTATAAGCTTCTTCAAATTTTAGTGTTCCCATAGGCTCTAGTAATTCACCTATAGGTCCTATGTCTAATGCTACTAGCGTATCTGTATTTTCAGCTGCTTTCCTAGCATTCTTTAGAGCAGCTTTTATAATAGTATTTAGATCTTGTCCCGCCAACTTTTTCCTATTTGCGCCAAATGTATTAGCATAAATAATTTCTGATCCAGCTTCTATATACTTTCTATGAATATCAACTATCATTTCAGGATCATTTATATTAATTAGTTCCGGAATTTCTCCTGCTTTCATTCCTCGTTTTTGTAGCATGGTGCCCATAGCTCCATCTAATATTACTACTTTATTCTTCATATCCACAAGTAACCCCTCTCTTTACAAAATCACATACCTTATAAAGTCTACAAGCTTGGCAACCCCTATGCCTATTCTTTTGCTCTATATTAGAAATACCAATTATTGCTGTAATGGATTTTCTAGGCTGCATAATTCCAGATGAAGAAGTCCCTAAGCCAATCTGTTTCTTTGCATCCAATAAATCTAAAAAGTTCTTTTGCACTTCTATAGGCATATCTCCGTAGCCTGGTGAAAATCTATCTGTAAGGAATCTTGGTTTATATCTTTCCTCTAGCATCTCATTTATGTCATTTGCCAAGGATTCCACAACTGCACTTGCAACTGCATCCATTACAACAGATTTAGTCAAGTCTGTATAAGTAGATTTATTAATATACCTCTCTACTTCTTGTCCTAAAGTCACGGCCATCAATATTACATCATTAGAAGTCTCTAAAAGCTCAACAATATCATTACCTATGCAAACTGATTTTAAAGATTCATCTCCTTTTGTAAAAACTTTGTAAGTATATTTACCTATATAATTTTTCTTTACAAATTCGATACAATCGTCAATTAAACTTTCTAATTCATCCGGTATGTCACTTCCCCTATAGAGAAGGTATTTTAATATGTTATTTTTATTAATTTCTCTTATCTTTATATTCATATTAGGATTATACCATAATTTCAAGTGTTTTTATGAAAGGGAATTCTTTTTTACCCACTCATTTATCCTATCTTTAGTTCCAGCATGTAAGGGATTGTGTTCGTCAAGTAAAAATGTTAGCAAAAGGTCCCCAAAAAGGTTAGCACCTTGGAGCACCTAATTTGTTGTTTGTGCGTGCAGCATCGAGGCCTTTGTGGGGGCCAAACAGGTCGGGGCCCAATGCTCACTTTTTGGAGCGCTTTTTTCAGCGGGTACGCTGGCGCTGCATGGACTGGGTAAGCCGGTAGCTTTCGCCGGAGAAGATCACAATGTGGGAATGGTGGATCAGCCGGTCAACCAGCGCTGCCGTCAGGCGGTTGTCGCCAAAGACGGTGTTCCACTGCGAGAACTCCAGATTAGATGTAATAATGAGGCTCTTGCGTTCGTAGCAGTCGGAGATTACTTGAAACAGCAGCTCGGCAGCATCCTTGTGGAGCGGAACAAAACCAATTTCGTCAATCACAATGAGCTCCACCTTTTTCAGCGTACTGAGATAGTTGTTTAGCGTGCCCTTGTTGTTCTTCTCCAGCAGGATATTGGCAAGAGACGCCGCCGTGTAAAAGCGGACACGTCGTCCTTCCTGGCAGGCTTTCAGGGCAATGGCCGTGGCAAGATGAGTTTTGCCGGTGCCAACGGTTCCCATAAAGATGAGATTCTCTTTGGGTGTGAGGAATTGTAGTTTCTGCATATACTCCGCTGTCAGGCCGCTGGGCAATTCAATGGCAGGAGCCCACACAAAATCATCCAGCGTTTTCAGAACCCGGAAGCCAGCGGTCTTCACCATACGGTTAATGCGGTTGGCCTCACGCTCCTTCAGCTCCAGTTTCAGCAGATCGGTCACATATTGCTCTGTATTTTCAAACTGGACAGAGCGCCATTCCTTGGCCATGCCGCCCAGCTTCACCTGCCGCATCATCAGCTCAATTTCCTCAGACATTCGCATCGCCTCCCATCAAACCGTCGTAAGCGGAGAGGTTGGGATTGTAATGGAGTGCCGGAGAACCGGGCAGCTTCAGCGGATCAGGCCGGTATTCCTTCTTCGCAATCATGTAATAGCACTGCCGGAGGCTGTCTGCATCCGTGCGGCCATTCTCACCGGCGAGCTCCAACGCATCGGCGCACAATGCGGCATTACCGTCAGAGACAATTTCACTGAGCAGCTGGAGCGCATTCTTGCGCGCCCTGCCGCTGGTCTGTTCCAAGAACGCCTGCCACTGCTGTGGCATCTGGTGAAAGAAACGGGTATGTTCAATCGCACCGGGCTTTTTGCAGAGCACGGACACATACTGCGTCCAGTCAAATACCTCATCATTGGTTTTGTAGCTCCTGCGGAAGTGGCCAACTGGATGGTGGTCATGGAAAAACTCCACATGGTCAAAGAAAATCTTGGCCTGCACTGTTTCCCCAGCCAGTGCGGGAGTGGATAGGCTACACTAAACTGGACAGAAAAAATAAGGTCATGTTAAACTATTAAAAAACGAAAGGTGAACAACATGACAGAAAGACGAGACCGACGCACCTTCAGCGAAGAATTCAAGAAGCAAATGGTTCAGCTATACAACTCAGGCAAGCCGAGAGCCGATATCATCAGAGAATACGATTTATCCTCAACAACATTTGACAAATGGGTAAAGCGCATCAATTCCACCGGGTCTACAAAGGAATGCGAGAACCGTACTCCGGAAGAGCAAGAATTGATTAGGCTTCGCAAAGAAAACCAGCGCCTCAAAATGGAGAACGACGTTTTAAAGCAAGCGGCGCTGATATTCGCACAAAAGTAGAAGTGATTCGGAGCAATGCTCACAAATACTCTATATCAGCGCTGTGTAAATGTCTGAACATTGCTCGCAGCACATATTACTATGAAGCCAAAGCCGCCCCGTCGCAGGATGCGCTCGAAGTGGTGATTGAAGAAATATTTAATAACAACCGCAAGGTGTACGGCAGCAGAAAAATCAAGGTAGAACTACAAAAACGTGGTCAACGAGTTTCCAGGCGAAGGATATGTCGGATAATGTGGAAACGAGGACTTGAGTCCGCATATTCAAAAAGCCGTTTCAAAGTACATCACGGGAAATGCAACGAGGCTCCTATACCAAACGTACTTAACCGAAAATTTGATGGTCAAGACCAATACGCAGCCGTTGTAAGCGACTTGACCTACGTTAGAGTAAACTATAAATGGAACTACATCTGTATTCTGGTAGACCTTTTCAACCGGGAGATTATTGGTTCCAGTACAGGCCCGAACAAGAATGCTAATCTGGTTTATGACGCCTTTGCCACAGTGAAAGTCAATCTCCGAGAAATCCAGATGTTCCATACTGACCGTGGCAGCGAATTCAACAACCAAATTATTGACGAGGTGTTGGAGACATTTAACATTGAGCGTTCGCTCAGTCTGAAAGGCTGTCCTTTCGACAACGCTGTAGCTGAAGCAACCTTCAAAATATTCAAAGCCGAATTTGTATATGGGCGCAATTTCGATAGCTTAGAGCGGCTAAGGCTGGAGCTTAGAGACTACATAAACTGGTTTAATAATTTCCGAGTCCATAGCTCCTTGGGCTATCTCAGCCCATCCGAATTTAAGGCTAAGACCTTATAATTTCTGTCCGATTTACTGTTGACATACCACTTCTCCATAAACAACGGATAAACTAGACCCTGTGTCCCAAGACACCATGATTGAACCGATATCATCTACGCCTATTACTGTTCCTTTTGTTCCAATAACTGGTGCTTGAATGTCATCCATCCTTAAAAGTTCTACACGGCATCCAACAGGATACTTTTCACGAAGATGATGTAGTCTTTCCTTACTGATTATCCTCATTATTAGCTCCTCCTTTAAATGCCGATGAACCTGTTAGGTTTCTAAGCAGTATTTTCCGTTCTTCCTTATATTCTTTTCCGATAAAGCCAAGGCGCAGTAAAAAGCATCGGAATGTATATTTCTCATTCGGAGTTTCCTTTTCTTTTGCCATGATGCGTTTTTGATTCCTTGCCATCTCACAAAGAGCTGAAATAAAGTGGGTATACGCTTGTACCTCTTCTGGTGAAGGCATTTCTTCAAACCAAGGAAATGAGACTTCCTCTTCTGAAATCTTAATCGGTAAATCGTCTAGCCGCAAAGCATGACGAATCAGTTCGCCTTTTACCTGAATGATTGCTTTTACGTTTTCTAATGCTGTATCAGTAAAGCTGTTTCTTGGCATGGAGATACAAAGACCAAACGTTCCGCTGTCCGCCGTTTGTGCGGCCTCTGTGCCCTTAGTTTCTTCCATTGGGGTAAAGCCCTCACTTAATAAATGCTCGGTCACACTTTCGATTTCTTCGCTATCTGCCTTGCCAGCCAGTTCAAGTGTTCCATCCTTGTCGATGATAAAATCCCCCACCTCATAAGCCATGCTAGGCATTCCTAGATACTTTGCTTTCACACCTGTAATTTTGCTCAGTGTTGTAACTAGCCTTTTTCGGTCTGCTCCTGTTACGTTATATTTAATGACCATGTACAAAACCTCCTTTGTTTTGGTATGTACATATATCACTCTAAAACACTACTATAGCAAGCTATTTCTCGCTTTTTAGGTGTAGAAATGAGACTTAATATTTCACCTCTAATTGTGTAAACCAAACAATGCCCGATAGGACAAAACATACATTGGGCAGGGCTACTCCATTACCCCACATCTTATATTCTGCAGAATCTGAATGAGGGTTTTTAAGCCACTTCGTGATTTGCTTCAGTGTCTTAGATTTGGTGTAAGCTCCCGTTGCTTTACGGAATGTTTCAAAAATGTCATACCAAATCCGAAGGTCATCCATCGTTGGGGTCTCTATGCCTAAATCACTGCACCACCAATCTGGAAAACCTTGCAGTCTTGCACACTCAGTTGGAGTTAGTCTTCTCACCGTATAATCTATCCCGTCATTATCATTCATAAGTGGCGGATCTTTGTAATCGGTAGCAACTAGTGTATTGGCCAGTTCCTCTTTGGCATCTGTAAAAAACGATGCCTTACTGGATGAGTAGGTAGGAGTTGCAACAGCACTGGGGCCTTGTGCCTTCAGTGTTGAATTAATTCCGTCTTCAGTAATTCCTAGGTTTCTAGCATAGTTTTGACCGCAATTAAATGACTCTCTATCAATTGCATAGACCACAGCGTGTTTATCTACAGTATTTAGAGTAAAGCTAAGCTCCTCATTCACACCATCACCTTGAGGCCCATTCTTGTCTGCCCGTCCTATCATAGAACCTTGTAAACCATAAGATTCCACCACTGCAATACCACCTTGATTGCTGTCCGGTGTATTACCCGACGTATCAATCGTTCTTGCCGTATCACTTTCGTAAACATTGGAACGGGCATTTACAGTTCCTTCCGAGGTAAATCGCACATCATAAGTCTTAGAATTCTCCACAACAAATGGTTGATTGTTGCCGCCTGTTCCATAGGTCGCTGAAATCGTAGGAGCAACATCGATTGGTCCAGTAAAACGTGTATCCTTCCCGTGATTATCAAAAACTGCTGAGTCCATGATGCAAGGCGGATGATTTGATTTCGCTCTTAAAGTGCAAGTGATATCGGTTGTCACATCCATACGTTCTCCGCCTTGGTCATTTAAGCAGATTGTGCCTGTCGCTCCAATACTGTCTGCAAAGTTGCTGGCAGTTCCTTGCCACGAGCGGATGCTCTTTTTAGAATACCCAGACAAGCCTTCTGACTTAAATAGTATTTCTCCGGCACCCCCACCTGCAAAATCTGCGACAAGGAAGATGCGTTTTCTTCGTTGGGGAACTCCCCAGTATTGAGCGTCAAGCACTCGCCAGGCAAGGGAGAAATGTTCTCCCACAATACTTCCTGCTTGTTTCCACTTATCAATCTTAGGAACTGATAAGGTTTCATCCTTGATGTGGCAGACGCCTTCAAGGACACATCTGAAATCTTCTCCTTTGTTTGATGAGAAGGCTCCAGGGACGTTTTCCCAGACAATGTATCTTGGTTTTTTGCCATCTGTAGCACACCTCATTTCTTTTACAATTCGGATGGCCTCATAAAAAAGACTTGAACGTTTACCATCCAAGCCATCACGCTTACCTGCTATGGATAAATCCTGACAAGGTGAGCCAAAAGTAATAATATCTACCGGTTCTATCTTACTGCCATCCATGGTTGAGATATCGCCGTAATGTTTTATAAAAGGCAGCCTTTTCGTTGTCACCCTAATAGGAAACGGTTCAATCTCCGATGCCCATACTGGGGTAATACCAGAAATTAAACCGCCTAAAGGAAAACCACCTGAACCATCAAAAAGACTGCCAAGGGTTAGATTAACCATCAGCAACCTCCAGTTCATCATAGTTGTAGCTCAGCCCATCCCTTTGGACGCTGACATCGGTAGAAGTTCCGACCTGTTCAATGTAGCGTTTGATAATGACATCGCAAAACTTTTCATCTAATTCTGCCGTGTAGCAAATGCGCTCTGATTGTTCACAAGCAATTAAGGTACTACCACTGCCGCCAAAAGGATCTAGCACAATGGTGTTAGTCATCGAGGAGTTCAAAATCGGATAGGCGAGCAGAGGGATAGGTTTCATCGTAGGATGGTCTCCATTTCTCTTCGGCTTATCAAATTCCCAGATGGTGGTTTCTTTCCTGCCCGTATACCACTGATGCTTGCCTTTCTTTTTCCAGCCAAACAGCACAGGTTCGTGCTGCCATTGATAAGGAGAACGCCCCAGTACAAGGGAGTCCTTTTTCCAGATACAACAGCCAGACAAATAAAAACCGGCATCCGAGAAAGCTTTTCTAAAATTAAATCCTTCGGTGTCGGCATGAAATACATAGATGGAGGCATCGTCTGCCAGCACTTCTTCGATATTGATAAAGGCGTCTAAAAGGAATTGATAAAAGGCATCATTTCCCATATGGTCATTTTTAATCTTTCCTGCAGTGCCTTCATAATTCACATTGTAGGGAGGATCTGTTACGCACAAGTTTGCCTTCTTTTTATTCATCAGCACATCATAGGTTTCTTCTTTGGTGGAGTCACCACAGATAAGCCTGTGTCTGCCAAGCGTCCAGATGTCACCAAGCTTGCTGATAGCAGGCTTTTTTAGTTCTGTCTCCACATCAAAGTCATCATCGTGGATCCCCTCTTTCAGCGTGTCTTTAAATAAGTCATCCAGTTCTTTAGGGTCAAATCCAGTTAGGGAAACATCAAAATCTACACCTTGTAAATCTGAAATTAAAAGGGCCAACTTATCCTTGTCCCAATCACCGCTGATTTTATTGAGCGCGATGTTGAGTGCTTTTTCTTTTTCTTCGTCCATTTCAATGATGACACACTCAACTTCTGTGATGCCCATATCCATGAGAACCTTCAGTCTTTGATGCCCACCAACAACATGGCCGGTCACCTTATTCCAGATAACCGGCTCTACATAACCAAATTGTTCAATGGATCGTTTTAATTTATCGTATTCTGCATCTCCTGGTTTCAAATCTTTACGAGGATTGTATGTTGCAGGGATGAGGTCTTTTGTGTTCTTCTTTTCAATCAACATATTTGTTTACCGCCTCCCTTAGTTCTGTATAGCAATCTAGAAATTCCCACGTGCTTAAGCCATATCTGAAATGGCCGTAAGTAGCTGTATCTGCATAAATGACATCCGTCAGTTTTAGCTTTTCGATAATGGCTGCAGGTCTTAGATTGAATACATCTAACACAGCACGGCAAAGGATACTTTCCTCAATCGTCCCTGTTCCAAAGGTATCAATCTCAAGAGCAACAGGATCTGCTTTTCCAATTGCATAGGAAATCGCTACCTGGCATCGCTTAGCAAAGCCACATTGAACGATATTCTTTGCAATCGCCCTTGCCATATAGGCACCACTGCGGTCAACTTTTGTCGGGTCTTTTCCTGAAAACGCACCGCCACCATGAGCGGCTAATCCGCCATAGGTATCAACCATGATTTTTCTTCCCGTAAGACCGGTATCAGCTGCTGGTCCTCCTTCAACAAATCGTCCACTAGGATTAATGAGGATCTCAGTCTCATCGTCAAATGGATACTTCTCAAAGACAGGCCAAAGCACCTGGGCAATGACTTCCTTTCGCAAAACATCTAAATCTTTATCTGCACTGTGTTGAACGGAAACTACAATGGTCTTAATTCGTTTTGGTTTGTCACCTTCATATTCAACGGTAACTTGAGCCTTACCATCAGGACCAATGTCTTTGATCACACCATTCTTCATCACCTTATCTAGCTTTTCGCAAATGGCATGGGATAAGACCAAGGGGAGAGGTAGTTTCTCACTGGTTTCATTGGTGGCATAGCCATAAACGGTGCCTTGGTCACCCGCTCCTAACATGGAATACCATGACATATCACCCTCACGAGATTCCAAGGCCCTATCTACACCACCTGCGATATCTTTACTTTGTTGATGGACGTAGACAAAGACTAAAAACTTTCTAGGATTGTAGCCCACATCCGTCAGAACACGGCGAACAACACCCCTGATATCAATTCTCTTTGAGCAGGTGATCTCACCAGCAACAATGATGTGTCCTTTGGTAGCCATCACCTCGCAAGCAACACGAGAAGATTTATCTTTTCTTAAACACGCATCTAAAATGCTATCTGAAATAAGGTCACATAATTTATCAGGATGACCTTTACATACGCTTTCACACGTTCTATATTTTTCCATTTTATTTTCCTTTCCGAGCAGATAATAACCGCTCCATCAAATCATCCTGTGGACTTCTGCCACCAAACTCCACAGAGCAGTTTTCTTTTACAATTTGGTAAATCTGATACCAACACTGGTTGACCTGTTTCATGTATTCACGACTCATCGCAACATAAGGTGACGCAATGGCAGCGGAAGTGGTTGGATGCTTGGCAAGAAAGCCATATTCTGAAATGCACTCTTCACACTGAATCCAACGAGAAACACTCATGGCATACTGCTCGATTAGCTGGTTGTTTACTAACATTTCGCAGCTACGATCTTTCAGCCACTTGTAAGTTTCGATATAAATATCTTCTGCACAGAGGTCTTTGCCATTTTTCTGAGTAGCCTTTAAATAATCTTTTACAGCTGGCACATCTGCACCTTCTATATCCGTTGGTTCTGGCAGTACCAGAGCACCATTTAATCTGCCATCAGCGATTTTGTCGGTTAGAGCCTTTGATTTTCTTCCTGCACCAACACGCTGACCGCCTCTTGCTGTACCGTCTTTCGCCATGTTTTCACCCCACTTTCCTAAAAGTCTTTAATACCCCCTTTGATTTCTGATTTTTACACGCGAAGCCCCAGGCCGTTGTCCGCCATAAGAGGTCTAGAGATTTGACCTCCCCCTTGGGTCAGCTACGAATCTGTCGATCACCGAGATCTAAATGAATCTTGTTGTGACAGGATTTACACAAGGACATCAGATTACTTCTATCGTGTGTACCACCTTGAGAAACAGGGAGGATGTGATGCACTTCATCAGTGGGAGTCAGTCGTCCGTCCTTTTTACACATCTCACACAGGGGATGTTCTCGTGCATAGCGGTCACGGATTCTTTTCCAGGCTCTGCCGTATTTCTTATTAACATCCTTTGACCGTTGATATTTGTCATAGCGCCTACGCTCTTCTACTCGATGGTCTTCACAGTACTGGCCATCGGTTAAGTTGGGACAGCCTGGTGTACTGCATGGTCGTTTTGGTTTTCTTGGCATCATATCACCTCGCTTTCTGGGCATAGAAAAAGCCCTGCAGGGCGCATCCCACAAGGCTTGGTAAGTATTCTATCTTGCTGATTATAATGTAACATGAAGATGAGGTGCTTATCTCTGCTCAAAAGTGCTCATTGCTGTTCAACATTTGAATAACAATTGGATTCTCAGGTACGACAACATGATTTAAGGCATTGCCATGCCATCTGCGAATGGTACTCTTATCAGCATTCAGCTCATCACCGATTTGCTCCCAGGTAAAGTTATGAACGTAGCGGTAACGTAACACCATGCGTTCATCGATATCCGTTACTTTATTAATCACATCTCGAATCTCTGCTTTAAGTGCTACAAGATGATCTACCTCATCATTAATCTTGATTTGTAGTTCTTCAATTCGCTCAAGGTATCTGACAAACAAAGCATCGGTATGCCGTTGTGTTTGTATTCTCTCGCCCCAGCTGGGGGAGGAAACACTGGTCGATAATTCCCTCAGCCTTTCCATTTCCTCAATGTTTGATTGGATTCGTTTGTCTAGCCTGTAGGCTTGGTGTAAATATTCTTTTGCTTTCATTGCTCGCTCACCTCCGCTTGTAGCTTTTTGATTAAGACACTCCCATCAACAGAGGTAAGTTCTCTATACCAATCAGAGCGGAAGAACCTCTCCACCTCGCTTTTCATATCTTGTGCCGGTCCATAACGCGGACGTTTCTTTAATTTCTTTAAGGCATCTCTATAATCCTTAACAGCCATTAAGATAATGGCATTGGCTAAATTTTGGTAATGTTCTGTCATCGCATCACCTCTAAATTCGCCTTCACCGCATCAATCAAGGCATCTTGTGTTTTCTCCTTTTTAGTAAGGGCAAGCAGTACGTCTTCATCGATCGTGTTTTTGGTGGTGATGTGGTGAACAATGACGGTATCCTTTTGCCCTTGCCTGTAAAGTCTTGCATTGGTTTGCTGATACAGCTCGAGTGACCAAGTAAGTCCGAACCAGATGAGCGTCGAACCACCGCTTTGAAGATTAAGACCATGACCTGCACTGGCTGGATGAATAACAGCAATGGGTATCTTTCCATCATTCCAAGCCTCAATATCTTTTGATAACTGAATTTGTCTGACTGGAAATCGCTCTTTAATCCGTTCTAAATCATGCTTATACCAATAGGCAACAAGTACCGGTTTCCCATTCGCTCCTTCGATTAAATCTTCCAAGGCATCTAGCTTTTTTTCATGAATCACATGGGCCTTATTTTCGCTATCGTATACTGCACCATTTGCCATCTGTAGCAGTTTCCCAGAAAGGACGGCTGCATTAACCGCATCAATTTCTTCATCGCCTAAGTTAGCCACCATTTCTTCCTTAAATTCCGAATAAACCTTCCACTCCTTATCACTTAAAGTAACGAACACCTCATTGCTGACGTATTCAGGCATTTTGAGATAATCGGTAGATTTCATAGAAATGGTGATGTCTGATATTTGTTTGTAGATTTCCTCTTCAGCACCGGGCAGTGGTTTATATGAAAATATAATCTGTGCGTTTCTCTTATCTGGCTTAAAATAGGTGTTTCGGTAATGGCTAATGTAGCGTCCCAGCCTTTGACCTAAATCAAGAATTCGAAACTCTGCCCATAAATCCATCAATCCATTACTGGAGGGAGTACCGGTAAGACCGACTATTCTTTTTACAGAGGGTCTTACTTTAAGTAGACTTTTAAACCGCTTTGCACCATAGGACTTAAAGGATGACAGCTCATCAATGACCACCATATCAAAGTGAAAAGGAATACCACTTTTATGAACCAGCCAATCCACGTTCTCACGGTTGATAATGTATAGCGTGGATTGTTTCTTGAGAGCATCGATTCTTTCTTTTTCAGTTCCCACTGCCACCGAGTAAGAGAGCCCTTTTAAATGATCCCACTTATTGATTTCTGCAGGCCATGTATCCCTTGCTACTCTAAGTGGAGCAATGACTAGCACTTTACATACGAGAAAACTGTCTAAACACAAATCAAATATGGCAGATAAGGTAATCACACTTTTACCTAAACCCATTTCAAGAAATACAGCCGATATGGGATGGGATAAAATGAATTCAGTGGCATAACTTTGATATTCATGTGGCTTGTATTTCACTAAGTATCCCTCCAATCTGTTCTACATCATCCAGGCAATAGACTAGAAAGCCTAATGCCTCTAGTTGCTTCTTTCTTTTATTTTGTAAAGGTCTCATCTTTTTACCTGTTGCCTTACATTCGACAAAGGCGATTCTTCCCATGGGAAGTAACACAATACGGTCGGGCATTCCATCTATACCAGGACTCACAAATTTCGGGGCCATACCTCCCATGCTTTTTACTGTCGCTACCAGTTTTTGTTCTATATATTTTTCTTGCATAAATGACCTCCATAAATTAATCAGGAACAACAAGCACAACTTTTAGCGTTTTTTCCTATACGCGCGCATACACACGCTTACGATGCTTTACTACTACTATTTATTAATTTATTACTAAGTAGTAAAACTCTTGTTCCACTCATTCCAGTAAAGCCAAAACATCGGTAATGACTGGGGTTTTAAGAGAACAAGCATAAGGAACAGCCTAAGAACAAGGAACGACCTTACTCATTCTTCTCGTAACAACGTTGCCTACCGTAAATGGGAAAATTACTTGTTCCGTTCTTGTTCCCTTGGTACTTGTTCCACCCATTAATCTTTTTCATAATGCCTGCAATGGCATAGGAGTCTGCAGGTTTCATGGCGGAGGCATCCCTTCCAAAGCATTCGCACCAAATTTCCATATTGCAAACAAGCGTACGTTCAACCGTACCGACACGGGATTCCCCACCAAATTCACTACCGTTTAGGTAGTTTCTTCGCTCGTATAAGGACAGGGCATTCCAGTCATCGGGTAAAAGTGTATCGAGGTAAGTGCGAACAAGCCCTTCTCGCTCATCACTCTCCATGGCATCTGCCTGCTCATTCGTTGCCAACTCTACATCACTGCCCTCTAAATAGAGCTTTTCACCTTGGCTATAAAGCATCAAAGTTTCTGCCCAAATCTGCTCTACATCGTATACGGACATCTGCCATGCTTTTCTTTTACCGTCACCACTAATACGCACTGGCCAGAATCTTCGGTTACCCGTGATGTCTCGCAAAAATCCACTTTCTGCATTGGTAGAGCCGACAATGATACATTGACGTGGGTGGCTTTCCACATTCACCCCATAACTGGCACGGTATTTATCATCGGATCTTGAAATAAAGGATTTCACAACCTCCACATCGGTTTTTCGCATGCCAGCTAGTTCACCCAGCTCTAATATCCAATACCCTTGAAGTTTCTCAGGACCTGCTTTATCTTTCATATCCGTGAGGGTTAAACTATCGGAAAACCAATCGCCTGCAAGCTTTGCAAAGAAGGTAGACTTACCGATGCCCTGTGGACCATTTAGAATTAAAACGCTGTCAAATTTCGTACCAGGATGAACAATTCTAGCGACTGCTGCCACCATCATTTTTCTAGTAACGGCTCTGGTATAGGAATTATCTGTTGCATTAAAATAATCAATCAGTAAGGTCTCAACGCGATCGGTTCCATCCCACTCTGGTAGATGATCCAGGTATTCTTTTATAGGATGATAGGATCGCTCTGCTGCGACTGCTAGTATTGCGTCCTTTGTTTTGGTTGGGGAGTAGATGCCATATTTATTAGATAGATAAACTTTAAGGGCTGCATTGTCTGAATCATTCCAGCCACCCTTCATCTGTTCCCAAGGCAATCCATCTCTTGCATCGATTCCATCACGGTGCTTATTAAAAGCAATAGATTCTAGTTCTGAATCGTTGCGGATAATGAGAACGATATTATCCAAGGTGTCCTTAATCTTTCCTTGTTTATCCAGTTCAAGTACTGTCTGCCAGTTATCTTCAGTAAAATCGATTGTTGCCTGCTCCATCCGCTCTTTCGTAAACTGTGCTTTTACTTCATTGTCTTGAATGGCAAATTCGCACATGTTGATAAAGGATGGTAGTTTACTTGGTGGCGTGCTTTCTGTCGCTCGATCATCTAAATGACCAAATCGGTGGATGCGAACAAGGTCAAAAGCATTAAGCAGTCTCCCACTTGCAGGATCTGTTGCGTGGTGGGAATAGGCAAACTTATCATCATAGAGTATGACACCGGCACTGGAATCAGCCGGGATATAATCATAGCGACCAATCATTGCTGAAGGCTCGTATATATCCTTTAAAAAGGTATCAATTGCACTACTTACTGAGTAGCTACGGCAAAAAGTACCGATGACACCTTCTTTAGAAAGTGGATCTGCTTGTTCTTTTAATGAGCGGTCAAGGACTTCTGACTGCCTAGAGGATACGGGCCAAGTACTGGTGTCTCGCCAATCATCGTATTTATTTAGAAATACCTCAGGATCAAGGAGCGAGCCATCTTTTTCCTCATACACAAAAATACCGTTTCTTGAAGTAGACGGCCAATACATTAATCGTTCTGGTTCATAGGTCGTATCATCAAAAAGGTCGATGCCTATTTCTTTTGCGACCATGCGACTAACGGCTGCATACTCTTCCTCTCCCACATCACGGAAGAGAGGAATGATCAGCCTTAGTCTTGGATTTTCTGGAGTATGCTTATGAGTAGAATAGATACAACACTGATAAGGGAAGAAGGTAGAGATTTCTTCCCAGATAGTACTTGTGCCATAATCCATATCAAGGGTGAGCATGGAGCGTGATAGAACATTACCTTTTTTACGTCTACCATCTTTTAAGTGGCCACCAACAAAACCGCCGACATCTTTAATGGAGTCCTGACCACCTTTTCTCATTTTTCGATATTCTTCTACGGTTTCAGTGGTACGTTGCGTGGTCTTAACACGGGAGCAGAAGTCCTCCCAGCTGATGTCTGTGTTTTTCCACTTTTTATCCATTCGGCTGTTGCCGTATGCTATCTTCATAGAGACTCTACCTCCTCAAAATCTTTATTAAAGTATCTAACCGGCTGTCTGCGTTTCTTTGCTTTTTCAATTTCAATACTCATGCCTCTTGAGATAACATCACCTAGAACCCAGACCTCTTGGCATTTGCCCATCAGGATAATATCCATGAAAATAGCGAGGTCACGCTCTTTCTCATTTCTATCATCCATAAACTGTGGAAATAGAAGGTGAGGAGCAAGCGGGATATTGCCCTTATCTAAAGCAAAACGGCAAAATGCTCGTGTGCGCTTATTGTTGTTTTCAATATCGCCACTAAATGGAGAGCAAATATAGACAAGGGGCTTAAAGGCAGCTTTTGCTGCTGCCTTTTCCTCACGGTTGATATTGCTAAGTGCTTTATGAGGAGTTGGGTCATGATACCCCTCTGCATTGAATTTATTGATTCCCATATCACACCTCCATCTCAATTTGCGGATAAATACCATCCGCCTTTAGCTGTTCATAGATAAAAAGTCTGCCTTTTTGAGTCCACTTGGTATGCACTTTCGTATGTTGGATACCCTTGCTATCCTCGTAAATGTGAGTGTTGGTTTTGGTATATCCATTTGGAGCATACTTTTGATAAAGAAGCCAAATATCACCTTGCTTAAATTGAATCCCTTTTTCATGAAGGTATTCGTTCATGCGCATGGCACTCCATCCGTAATCTTTGGCAATCACAGAGATATTGACTGCATCCCTGCATTTAAGAACCACATCATAATAAGTAGCCTTGGGTTTCATCTCAGCAATTTGCTGCTGACCAATCGCAACTGCTGCCATCAATTCCTTGTTCTTTTCACGCTCTTCTTTTAATGCGGTAAATGCTGCGATGGCAAGGTCGGGGTTTGCAATTAAATCATCTGTTGCATAAAGTCCATGTTTACGAATAGCAGGGAGGACTTCGTTTGTCACCCATCGCTTAAACTTTTTAGCATTTGGCATCTTGCTTGAGAGGATGAGACTGTACAGACCAGATTCGTTAATAGCAGTCATCGTTTGATTTCTTCCGATGGCGTCACGAATCGTTACGTCATCCTTGTCCTCTTCATCAACATGATCAATTAAAGCTTTGCGAGTATTTGTATAACCAAGAATGCTTGCTACATCCTTGCCAACAAAATAAGGTTGACCGCCAATCGTTGTAGTACGTACGGAGCCGAACTCTGCATTTTTGTAAACTTGTAATTCCATTCGAATTACCTCCTTGTGTTTTTTTGGAGGTCTTGACCTCCTACCTAGTAGCCTTGGGAGAAGGTCAAATCTGACGGTTTTCATATTCTTCTTGTAATTTCTTTGTGGCTCGCTTTAATTTCTGAGTAATGTTGTTTTCACTTACACCGATGGAACTGGCATATTCTCGAATCGACATACCTTCCATACGAACCGCGATAAACATATCTGCCCAATCTTGCTTTTTACCAAGAGCCTTACGTATCCATTGGTAAACTTCTTCACGTTCACTTTCTTGGATGCGTTCAATCTCCTGAGAGTTATCAGCGAAAGTATCCATGACATCTATTTCAACCTCATCATCTTTTCGATAAGGTGTCTTGGGATTACCAAGATGCCTATGGTAGCGACGCCAATGGTTGTATTCCTTGTTGTTCATGAGGTCGAACATTTCCTGTAGAGTCTCACAGCGTTTCACTTCTTCCTTCTTTTCAGGTTTTGCTTCTGCAAGACGTTGCTCATAGTCAATATCCAGCATGACGCTGTAATCTCCATCTGGAATTTCAATTGTGGTGTAGTTCTTGTGACCGTTTTTGATGTTGTCTTCATATAAAACTCGAATCTTCATAAAGTATTCCTTTCCGCCTAGCCATTGGGCGGCGGAATACAAAAAGAGCCTGCAGTGAAGATGACCACAGACTCCGCTTGTCCTAAAAAAGGCACACGAAATAACGGTGGGTGCATCTTCATTTCAAACACAGTCTTTATTACTGTGTTCTGAACTCTTATGCATCCCGCCGTCCGTATGCGCACTAGGACTTTGAGATTGATTTTATTGAGCGATAACCGCTCCGGTGGATTACTCCCTAAGGGAGGATAAGTAGGCTGATTATTCAAATCTGTCTCTACCTATCATTTGTTCTGAAAATTACTTTTTCTTGCTTGGTCTTGTTTGACTTAAAGCACTGCCAGCAACCGATTTGGCTTTCTTGCTGTAACGTCCATCGTTAAGAATTTTGCTTGCTTTTGATGCAACTCTTTTAGATGTTTGCTTTGAATTACGCTTTGCCATTCTGACACCTCCTTTCATTTTTTGAAGATAAATTCAACTAGAACGATAAAATATTTACATTTGTGAATTTATCCTCTGGTAATGTGTAATTTCTTGTGATATAATGTAAGCGATATTTTTTACCTACATTTCAACTCAACACCACTCAATTACTAATAAAATTGTATAAAAAAAAGCCCCTCCATTAAGGAAGGACTCGGAGAGGTTCGGAAAGATTCGGAAATATAGTTGGAGGTGCCGGATAATGCGCTTTAGTGAATTTGCGAATATACTTTATAAACATAGTGACACGTCATATAAACCATATGAATTTTTTCTGTCGCTTTTTGACAATATTATGAGAGACCCTCAATCGTCTGAAGAAATAGAACTATCTGCGAAAAATAAATACAATCCATTCGATTACCTTGCACCGGATTCTTTGGATCGTTTTTTTAAAGGAACTCTCCCATTAAGTAAGAGAAACGTGCAAAAAGTGATTAGTCGAAAAGATACAGATAAATTTGCAAACTACATAAGTAAATTAAACGATCATAATCAGATGGCTATAGAGGAAGAAATCAAAACAGTGATTCCTAATTTCAATTCCGACGAAGTTTTTGGATATGCTTGTGCTGATTTATTTCTTCAAATCCTAGATGACATTTATGAGGGTAGAGAATCTTCTAGCATCAATGTTTCTAATAATTCAACCTCCACTTCTAAATTGACATCTTTGCCTCCACAAACTATTTATTATGACCAATCAGATGGAAAATTACATATCGGTACTGTTGAAATATCTATTCCCAAGGAGATTGAGCCTCCACAAGATATTGCTCCTGAAGAAGAAAAATATGTTCATGAGTTGCTTGCGGCTTATGCAGAGGCTATTAAGTCTGGTGATTTGACAAAAGCTGATTTAGACTCGCTACCTACAAAATATAAAAGGAACTTCTCTGATCAACGAATTAATTATTATAGTGCATTGCGTATTGACCGCTTTATTCGAGAATCTATATCTAAAGGTAATGAACATTCAAAGAAATGGAAATCTGAAACACACGATTATATTAAAGATACTTTATGGGATGATTACGATGATGGGTACAAAAGGCTATTAGCCGTAATGAAGAAGGTTGTAGATTGCTCTACCACATCAGCTATTGGTAATATTCAAAATCTTGTAGGCCCAAAAGAAAAGAAAGGAACCTGTCATCTATTGGTGAATGACGGTTGCATGCGCTGGGTGGATGAAGATGAATGATAAAGTTTTCAATACTGAATTTGAAATTTCAATGAGATTACTACTTGTCTTATCATTGTCTAAAAATAATAAGTTTACAATTGATAAGTTGGTAACAGCGGATTTTATTTCAAATTACTCAAAAGAATTTGGATTATCAAATAGCAATCTTCATGGTGATAATGAATTTAGTTTTTCTGAGTTTTCTGCGAGAAGATCATTATCACAACAAGCTATTAAACAGCTTGTTTTAGAAAACTTGGTTAGGGTTTCTTATTCAAATGATGGCTTTATTTATTCTATTACAGAACGTGGACTTGCCTTAAGCAATTCCCTAGCTTCTGATTATGCCAATGAATATAGATTGTATGCACACAAAGTTATTATTTATATGGATTCGAAAAACGAAAAAGAACTTCTTAATTTGATTAGTAGAGAAGCGTCTAAATCGTTAAGGAAGGAGTAACCTGTATGGCGTTTTATATTTCTAAAGTCACAGCAACCGGCACTGGGAAGTCCCCTGCTATTGTAACTTTTGATAAAGGATTAAATATCATTTGTGGAGTTTCCGATTCCGGAAAGACCTGCGTATTAAAATGCATCCAGTTTGCTATGGGTGTAATTGAAAAGCCTTTTGAAAAAGAACAAACAGGATATGATAGCGTCAGCCTAGATATTAACGCACCAGAAGGCACTATTCATCTCTCTCGGATGGTTGGAAAGAATATAGTAAACGTGGTCAGCAAAATTAACTCAATTGATGGTGGTGACTATGACGTTAAATATAAGAGTAACGGGAATAAAAATCCTGTTTTAAATGAACTTTGGCTTAAATTGATTGGCATTAAAAAACTGCCAATGATAATAAAAAATCAAGATTTTGCTAGACAACGCCTCTCATGGAAAACTCTTATGGGATTGTTTTGGTTAAAAGAACAAGAAATTGAAAATCCAAAATCGGTACTTTTACCTTCATCGCCTACTCAGAATCCTTATTTTTTTGCATCTCTTCTATATCTTCTCACAGGAAATGAATTCCCAGATATGGAGGAACACGACAAGGATGAAATCAGCAAAGCTAAAAAAGATGCTGTTCGCCAATTTGTAAACGGTAGAATTTCTCAGATGTCTAAAAAAAGAGAAGAGCTACAAAAAGCATTGTCTACTTATAGCGATTTAGATGTGGAAGATGAAATGCAAAAGCTAATTGATAATCTCTCTGAAACTGAAGCTGCTATTGCAGCTGCTACAGAAGAAAGTAAGGATTTACTAGGTACTTTATTAGATTTAAAGGAAAAAGAAGCAGAAAACCAAGTTACTTATTCTCACTTTCAATCGCTACGAAGCCAATATACAGCTGATATAAAAAGATTGTCATTTATTGTAGATGGAGAGGTACATCTACACTCTGTTGATAAAAATAAAAAATGTCCTTTTTGTGATGGTAATATGCAACCAGCAGAGAGAAAATCATACATTAAAGCATCAAGAGCTGAACTGAATCGCATAATTACACAATTACAGGGCTTGTCTGAAAGTGAAGAAGATGTCGTTTCATCATTACATGAAGTTCGTGAAAAAATCGATTATCTTGAAAGTCAAAGATCGGGGATAGATAAATTAATCGAAACTGAACTTACTCCTCAATCTAATAAACTAAGAGAAGGAATACAACAATATCGTTCTTATATACAATTACAACAAGAGTCAAGTGTACTGCAAAGCGTTTCACAAGAATGGATTGTTGAATTACAAAAGCAAGAAAGTGATGATTCGGATAACCCTAAGTTTAAACCAAAAGAACACTTCCCTGTCGATTTTAATACACGTATAGATGAAATAGCATATTCAATTCTAGTTGACTGCAAATACGAGAATTTGAATACGGCTCATTTCAACATGGGAACGTTTGATTTAGAAATAAATGGCTATGCAAAAGAAGATAGTCATGGTAAGGGTTACTGGGCTTTTATCAATACCATTATAGGGTTAACTTTTAGACAGTATTTACACGCAGATGCTGTACATAAGCCAGGAATTTTTGTGGTAGATACACCATTACTCGGTTTGGATCAAGGTGTTGATGATAATGCTCCTACAAGCATGAGAACTGCCCTATTCCAATACTTTATTGACAATCAAGCCGAAGGACAGATGATAGTTGTGGAAAACACAAAAGACCTTCCAGAATTAGATTATGAGGCTAGTGGTGCTAAAGTTATAGAATTTACACAGGACAAATATATAAGTAAGTACAAAGTAAGTCGTTATGGATTTTTACATGATGTATATAGCAATTAGGATGGAAGTCCAATAAAGGAGATAGAAAAATGCTCAGAATTAGCTACAACAAACTCTGGAAAATGCTAATTGATAAAAATATGAATAAACAAGATTTGAAGAATGCCACCGGTATAAGCTCTGCATCTATAGCAAAGCTTGGTAAAGGTGAGAATATCACTACAGATATTCTACTTAAAATATGTGAAGCACTTGATTGCAAGCTTGAAGATATAATGGAGACGATAAAAGAATAATATAAGTATATGGAGGAATTTACGATGATTACTAATATTGAAGAACTATTTCGAATAACTCAAGATAGGCTCGAAGGGCAACACGGAACTATAACAATTAATTTTGCGAATAGAAGCCATGTGTATTCAGGAAATGATGTTATAGGTAATTGCTTACAGGAGTGGCTACCTAATTGGTTTGAGCATTTAGGTGTTGATATTAGGCCTGGTGATAACACTCAGTCATTTCCAGATTTTGTGGCCAACTTTGAAAATGTTAGCTATGATGTTGAGGTTAAAGCTTGGAATTATAATAATTCACCAGCTTTTGATATAGCAAACTTCTCAAGTTTTTTAGCTACAACTTACGAAAGTCCGGGCAAACTAGATGCTTCCTATTTCATTTTAGGATATAGACCTATGGATGATGGATTTTCACAAGGGTTTGTCGTTGAAAAAGTATACCTGAAACACATATGGCAAATTACATCTCCTTCAAGAAATTATCCAATTGGTCTGCAAGTAAAGCGTGGTCAACCATACGCTATGCGTCCATTTAACTTCTCCCGTAATGCAAGTAGAAGTTTTGCTGACAGAACTGAATTTATATACGCTGTTAAAAACACTTTTGAGCTTTTCCCGAATGCTGTTATACCGTTTAGTCCAGATGAATGGCTCGATAGAGTACTTTCTTATTAAAAAAAGAAGTGCCACTCTTATTTGAGTGCCGCTTCTTTTTTTTCAATATTTTTGATAGATTCAAGGTATGATTCTATCAATTTCTCAGATACTGCCTTTATTACGGGAACACAAACTGTATTTCCTAACAAATCAAAAGCTTCACTTTCTTTCAAAAAATTAAGCTTATAATTACTTGGGAAACCAAATAATTTTAATCCCTCATTAATCGTTAAAGAACGTATTCCACCATTAACTGGAACTGCCATTTTGTGAACATCCGTTGCAACGATTGTTGGTGTAACACTATCTGGACAAAGTATTTTAGTGAATTCAAAGGATAGCTTGCCCGTAACAATATTATACCCTTTGTCTAATGTGGCATCAGGCACTCGTCTATTGTTAATTAATTGTTTTGGGTGTTCATAGGTGAGGTATCCCTTCATAACTAAGTCATCTAGCAACGATTGTAACTTAGGGTGAGAATAGAATGAAAAAATCATGTCTGCCGTTAATGGCATCCCATCCATCCACTTTATTCCAATCTCATCTGCCCATTTCTTATTCCGCCTCTGTTTTAATAACAATTCTAGAAGCTCTTTTTGATCACTAGAAACATCGCCTTTTAAACCAATATCCCAACTATGAATATTGTTATTGCCACCACGTTTGTCTTTTATTGCTTTTCCATATACCTCATCTATTTTGTAGTGAGATAATAGCTTTCTGGTAAATTTTGTATCTATTGGCGGTGTTGATTTGTCTATAACATCCCTTAATACCGATGTTTTCTTACTGAATCCAGACAATTCTTTTACCTTATGCCCTTTTAGTCCGATAATATAAATTCTATTTCTAGATTGTGCGAGTCCAAAATCCTTGCCATTTAATACTTGAGCTTGGATATTATAGCCCATATCTTCTAGAGTAGTACGTATTATCTTATATGTTTTTCCTTTATCATGGTTAACAAGTCCCTCAACATTTTCTAAAACAAATCCAGTGGGTTTTTTTGATAACAAAATTTTAGCAATATCAAAAAAAAGTGTTCCTCTTGTATCTTGAAAACCTAACCCTAGACCCGCTTGCGAAAAAGCTTGACAAGGAAAGCCTGCTAATAAGAAGTCAAAATTTGGCAAGTTAGATGGATTAATTTTTGTTATATCACATTCAGGATTCTCACCGAAGTTAAATTCGTATGCTTTTATTGCCGCAGGTTTGATATCACTCGAAAAAACACATTTACCTTTTAGCCCTAATTCTTTAAGTGCCTGTTCAAATCCTATGCGAATTCCGCCTAAACCACTGAATAAATCGATAAATGTTACTTCATTTGTGTCTGTTTTAAGTTCTGATTCCAATTTTTCTATCCCCATTTCAAGTAATCTTCTGCACTTTTGCGAGAAACTATTACAATCGGGCAGCGGTAAATTTTCTATAAGTTCTCTATCATTACTATTTAAATATATTGTTACAGGTTGTTTTTTATCTTTATCATTTTTCCTGCCAGATCCCTCTCTATATCCTCCGTGCATAATTACACCTCCATCAGGTGTTTGTATTATACAATAAAGGCATTGTTTTTTCAAGTATTAAAAATCCCGATTTGATAAATATTTAGAATAGTAAGCAGTTCAATGTTACGAAGAAACTTTGCCAGCAATCTAATCAACTCACTATTATTTTCCCAACTATCTTATCAACTCACCAAATCAATAACAGTATTGTCTTATGGCTTTTTAATTTCATCAATCTTGGATAACTTCCCTCAAAGCAAAGAACCGTGATTATCCTTCCGGCTTAGAACCAGACCTCAAACCACGGAAAGCCTTTATTTACTTATCTTATTACACTCTTACTTATCCACCCTTGACATCAATACTACCGTCTCAACGTGGCAAGGTGGCGGGAAAGTCTCTTCTGCTTTGACGGCCGTTGGGCAACTCGGGGGTATTTCTTCCATGATTGGTATGATTGGCGCTGATAGTTATGGAGATTTTTTGTTGCATGATTTTGCTTATTATAACGTGGATACTTCGCGCATGATACAAGATGGCAACAATGCGTTCTCCGTGGTCTTATCTGATCTTCAAACCCATGGCAGAAATATTTTAAGCCGCCCCACCACTTCCAGAAGCTATACGCTGGAGGATATTGATGAAGCTTTTGTCGCTTCACACGATATTCTGCATTTGGAGCGCGCAGATGCAGTAAGCCATAAACTAGCGGATATTATACATGAAGCAGGCGGCCTCGTTGCATTTGATGGAGATGGCTATTCAGAAGATACGCAAAACATGTTGCCGAAAATCGATATTTTTATCGGGTCGGAATTTTATTATGGCGTATTGTTTGGAGAAAGCGAGGCTTACGAAGAAAATTTAGAAAAAGTTCGTGCCATGAGGCCAAGCATTGTGGTTTTCACGCTAGGCGATAAAGGTTCTGTCGTAAAATGGGAAGGCGGTTATTATGTCGCGCCCGGTTACAAGGTTGCAGTGGTCGATACTGTGGGCGCAGGAGATGTTTATCATGGCGCTTATCTCTTCGCCATTGCAAAAGGCATGGCACCGGATGAAAGCGCCCAGTTTGCAAATGCAGTTGCTGCGATTAAGTGTACTGCAATTGGTGGTCGCGCCGGTGTCCCTAGCTATGAAATGACCATCGATTTTATGGAAAAAGGTACTTATGACCGCGCGCTCATTGAAGAAAAATTGGCACGTTACGAAAGTTTTTCAAATTAGCAAAGCAAAATTATTAAGAAAAGGCGCTGCATAGCAGCGCCTTTTTGATTGCACAAATCTATTTTGCTCATTATAATGGGTATGGAAAATGAAAACCAAATCAAATGAGGAATTGTTATGAATCTAAAAAATGAAATCATCGCTGTTGTCAAAGATGCCGGCGAAATCATGTTACAAGCCACAAAAATAGAAGAGGCACAACATGAAAAATCCGGCGACTACAATCTGTTTACCGAATATGATGTGGCAGTGCAAAACTATTTGTTTGAACAACTGGCAAAAATTCTGCCCGAGGCAAAATTCATCGGCGAAGAGGAAGATGCCGGCGTTTCCAAAGAAGAAGTTTATAGCGGCTATAGCTTTATCATTGATCCCATTGACGGCACCACCAACTTCATCCATGATTATCAAATGAGCAGTATCTCTGTGGCACTTCTAAAAGAAGGAGAGGTTTTTATCGGTGTTGTATATAACCCCTATAACAAAGATCTTTTTTCTGCCCAACAAGGCGAGGGAGCATACCTCAATGAAACGAAAATCTTTGCCACAAAAAAATCTTTGCCCGAAACGCTTCTTGCTTTTGGCACAGCGCCATATTACCGCGATACCTTTGCAGATAAAACCTTTGCAACGTTGCAAGCGCTTTTCCCTTATTGTCAAGACCTACGCCGCAGTGGCTCTGCTGCTTTAGACATCTGTTATGTGGCGTGTGGGCGTACGGGCCTATTCTTTGAGCATATTCTCTCTCCTTGGGATTATGCTGCAGCAGCGCTCATTTTACAGGAAGCCGGCGGCATGATTACGGATATGGAAAAGCATCCGTTGCCGTTTCACAAAACCGCTTCTGTCTTGGCGGCTGGTACAGCAGCTTATGAAGATTATTTTAGATATACAAGATAAAACAAAAAACCACGGCATATGCCGTGGTTTTTATTTCTCTTTATTTTTCATTTGCCATGCGCGTAATGACATTGCGTAAGAACAACCAAGTTCTGTTTGCCGAAGGCAAGTTTAGTCGTTCATCCGGGCTATGGGCGCCTTCTGCATCCGGCCCAATGGCAACCACATCAAGCCCCGGGATTTTGCTCTTCAAAATACCACATTCAAGGCCGCCATGTACTGCACGGGTTTGCATCTCTTCGCCCGTCATCTCCTGATACACTTCGCCCACAATTTCACGAATACGAGATTCTTCATCAAACGCCCAACCGGGATATCTGGAACGCGTTTTTACCGTAAAGCCTAAAATTTCTGCCAAAATATGCAGCCGTGCCTCCGTTTCGTCGTTTAAGCTCTCTCTGCTGGCGCGGGGTGAAAAGGAAACTGTAATCTGATCTCCTTCTGTTACAACAACGCCCATATTGGATGAAGCATCTACAAGCCCACTAATTGCATGGCTCATTTTAATAACACCATTTGGGGCTACGCAAAGCAGTTGCCATACTTTTTTACTATCCGCCACAGAACCCATGGTTTTCGGCGCTTCGACCATTTCGAGTGACACTGAAAAATCATGATCGTCCGGCCCCAGTTCTTCTTTTATGATGCTGGTCATCTCTTCTACCGCATCCATTGCCTGTTTCAGGTCCGGCGCTGCAACAATCGCTTCACATTCTCTTGGAATGGCGTTATCTTTGCTGCCGCCTGTCATAGAGATGATGCTTACATCTTTCACTTTAGAAAGAATCCGCCCCATAATACGATTGGCATTTCCAAGATATTTATCAATTTGCCCACCGCTATGCCCGCCGACAAGTCCTGTTACAAAAAGACGCATTGCATTTCCGCTAAATGGTACTTGCGCCAACCGGAGGCTCATATCAATGCGCATACCGCCGGCGCAGCTGACCACGCTGGTCCCCTCCGGGCCGCAATCTAAGTTTACCATTGTTTTTGCCGTTACAACGCTGGCATCAAAGAACTGCGCGCCGTCAAGGCCTACTTCTTCTTGCGTGGTAAACAAGCATTCCAGCGTAGGATGTAATAACGCATCGTCATCCAGCGCTGCCAGCATGTATGCAACAGCAATCCCGTTATCCGAGCCCAGCGTTGTTCCTTTTGCCGTTAGCCAATTCCCATCCACATATAATGGAATGGGGTCTGTCAGAAAATCATGCGCCACATCCGCATTTTTCTCGCAAACAATATCCGTATGTCCTTGCAACAAAAGCGCAGGTGCATCTTCATGGCCGGGAGAAGCGTCTTTTCTGATGAATACATTATGCAACGCATCTCGTACAACGAAAAACCCTCTTTCCTTTGCAAAGCTCTCTAAAAAGTTTGCAATGCCCTCTTCATTGCCTGAGCCGCGCGGAATGGCGCTAATGGCTTCAAAATATCCTAAAACCGCTGCCGGCTCTATGCCTTTCGTGATAACTTGTTCCATTTCATCCTCCTTAAAATCAAATCTTTTCTCTTATTATATGCCAACGCGTCTTATCTTTCCAGCCTTTTCACGGGAAAATTGACACCCTTTCTGTTTTATGATACGTTTACAAAAAAGGAGGTTTTCTTATGAAAAAAATAATTCACACACAACATGCACCTGCTGCAATCGGGCCTTATTCTCAGGCAGTAAAAGCGGGTGCTTTCTTATATGTTTCGGGGCAATTGGCGCTGGATCCCGGCTCCGGTACGCTTCTAGATGATAGCGTTGCCACGCAAACTGCGCGGGCGTTAGATAACGTAAAAGCCATTGTAGAAGAGGCCGGTTATACGATGGATGATATCATCAGCACTACCGTATATTTAATTAGCATGGATGATTTTGCAGAGATAAATGAAGTTTATGCCTCGTATTTTACCGAAGGCAACTATCCTGCGCGAGCTGCCATCGAAATTTCCGCACTGCCCCGCGGCGGCGCAGTGGAAATTTCTGTTGTTGCATATAAGGAGTAAGGCTGCTTATGGCATATTATACAATTGGAATCGATTTTGGAACATTAAGCGGTAGAGCTGTACTTGTCGATGTTTCCAATGGAAAAGAAATTTGCAGCAGCACATACGAATATCCGCATGCTGTAATGGATGAAACGCTCCCCAGCGGCATTAAGTTGGGGCATGATTGGGCATTGCAGCATCCGCAGGATTATCTTGAAGTACTTTATCATACCATTCCTGCTCTGCTAAAGGAAAGTGGTGTTTTGCCCACAGAAGTCATCGGCATCGGCACGGATTTTACTGCTTCTACGCCCTTGCCTGTTCTGGAAGACGGTACGCCGCTTTGTTTCTTAGAAGCCTATCAGAATGAACCACATGCCTATGTAAAGCTCTGGAAGCATCACGCCGCACAAGACAAAGCAAATAAGTTAAACGAAATCGCAACAAAGAGAGGCGAAGCTTGGCTACAAAATTACGGCGGCAAAATCTCCAGCGAATGGGTTTTCCCAAAACTTTGGCAGATCCTTGATGAAGCGCCGGAAATTTATGCGGCAATGGATGGCTTTGTAGAGGCTGCTGATTGGATTGTTTGGCAGCTAACAGGCCTCCGCACACAAAACAGTTGCACTGCCGGCTACAAAAAAATGTTCAATAAGACCACCGGTTTCCCTTCAAAAGAATTTTTTGCCGCGCTGGATCCACGTTTGGAAGATGTCATTGCTGAAAAAATCGGTGAAGATGTCATATCTCTGGGTGCATGCGCCGGTACTTTGACAGAAAAGATGGCGGCAAAGTTGGGTTTGCCAGCAGGTATCGCTGTTGCCGTAGGCAATGTTGACGCGCATGTCTGCGTTCCTGCTGTGGGCATTGTAGAGCCCGGCAACATGCTTGCCATCATCGGTACCTCTACTTGCCACATTATGATTGATACAAAAGAAGTACAAGTACCCGGTATTTGTGGCGTTGTTGCAGATGGTGTTTTGCCCAGTTTTTATGGGTGTGAAGCAGGGCAATCTTGCGTGGGCGATCATTTTGCCTGGGTCGTGGAAAATTGCACGCCGACGGCTTACGCACAAGTGGCCAAAAAGCAAGGCTTATCCTTGCATGAGTATCTTACAGAGCAGGCAAGTTTGCTACAGCCCGGCGAAAGTGGTCTTTTGGCGCTGGATTGGTGGAATGGAAATAGGAGTGTTCTGGTGGATGTGGATCTGACAGGGCTTCTGCTGGGCATGACGTTACAAACAAAACCGGAAGAAATCTATCGGGCGCTTATAGAAGCAACCGCCTTTGGTACGCGCGTACTCATTGAAAATTATCGGGCGCATGGCATCGCCGTAAATGCTTTTTATGCCAGCGGCGGCATCAGCCAAAAGAATCCTTTTATGATGCAAGTCTATGCAGATGTGTTAAATATGCCGGTGCATATTGCCGGTGCCGCGCAAGGGCCTGCCTTGGGCAGCGCCATTTTTGCAGCTGTTGCGGCCGGGCAAGAAAACGGTGGCTATGATAGCGTATTTGATGCAGCGCAGCAAATGGCAAAGCCACAAGAGCTTGTCTACTTGCCAAATGCGAAAAATCATCTTATTTATCATGAACTGTATGAAGAATATAAAACATTGCATGATTATTTCGGTTGTGGTGAGAATGATGTGATGAAACGCTTAAAAAGAATCAAAGCAAAACAAACAAAGGAGTAATATGATGAAACACCAATTTTGGTTTATTACCGGCTCGCAATTTCTCTACGGGGAGGAAACTTTACGGCAAGTGGCAAAAAACAGCCAAGCAATTGTAGATGCCCTAAACGCTTCAGGTATATTGCCTTACCCGCTGGTATTAAAAGATACCATGAAGACTTCAGAAGAAATTACAAACATCATGCGGGAAGCAAATTATGCGGCGGATTGCGCTGGCGTAATTACTTGGATGCATACTTTCTCGCCTTCAAAGCTTTGGATCAACGGGCTTTCCTTATTGCAAAAGCCATATCTGCATCTTCATACTCAGTTTAATCGGGCCATTCCAAATGAAGAAATTGATATGGATTATATGAACTTGCATCAAAGCGCCCATGGGGATCGCGAGCATGGCTTTATTGCCGCGCGCCTGCGCATACCGCGAAAAATTGTTGTGGGGTATTATGAAGATGCTGCTGTACAAAAAGAAATTGCAGATTGGATGCGCGCTGCCATTGGTGTTGCCGTCAGTAAAAACCTACGCATCATGCGGTTTGGTGATAACATGCGCGATGTTGCAGTAACCGAAGGCGATAAAGTTGAAGCGCAAATCAAATTAGGCTGGGAAGTCAATACTTGGCCTGTGGGGCAACTGGTAGAATACATGGAAGCGGTTACGTCTGCTGAGGTGGATGCGCTTATGGCCTCTTATGAAGCACAGTATGAAATCGCTACAGATGATATTGAAACCATCCGCTACCAAGCAAAAGAAGAAATTGCCATGCGAAAGCTCCTAAAGGAAGAGGGTTGTTGTGCATTCAGCAATACATTCCAAAACTTATATGGTATGCGTCAATTGCCCGGCCTCGCCACACAACACCTCATGGCAGAAGGATATGGTTATGGCGGAGAGGGTGATTGGAAGGTTGCCGGCATGACATATATTCTAAAAGAAATGAGCAAAGGTATGTCTGGCGGAACTTCTTTTATGGAAGATTATACTTATGATTTAACGCCGGGAAATGAGTTAAGCTTGGGCGCACATATGCTGGAAGTTTGCCCTTCCATTGCGGCAGGTAAGCCAAAAATAGAAGTCCATGCGCTTGGAATAGGCGATCGCGAACCGCCTGCGCGCCTTGTCTTCGAAGGAAAAGAAGGGCCTGCTATCGTCGCGAGCCTCGTTGACATGGGCGGGCGCTTGCGCCTAATTGTACAAGATATCGTCTGCGTAAAACCACCGTTATCCATGCCCAATTTGCCGGTGGCGCGGGTCATGTGGAAGCCGGAGCCGGATCTGAAAACCGGCGCAAAAGCTTGGATTTTGGCAGGTGGTGCACATCATGCAGTGCTTAGTTATGATGTCAGCGTGGATATGATGCGTGATTTTGCCCGTATGATGGATATTGAATTTGTTCATATCAATAAAGACACTTGCCCTGTGAAGCTGGAGCAAGAATTATTGCTTTCAGATCTCATCTGGAAATTAAAATAGAGGTATTATGTTAGAACAGCTGAAAAATGAAGTCTATGCTGCCAATATGGCGCTGCAAGCCCATGGGCTGATTACCTTTACTTGGGGCAATGTGAGCGGCGTAGATCGAAAAGAAAATCTGATGGTCATCAAGCCCAGTGGCGTGGCGTACGATGTGTTGTGCCCTGCAGATATGGTTGTATTAAATCTTTCTTCCGGTGAAGTTGTAGAAGGCGCGCTCAACCCCTCTTCAGATACACCCACACATTTGCGCTTATATCAAGCCTTTCCGGAAATTGGAGGCATTGCCCATACCCATAGCCGTTGGGCAACCATTTATGCGCAGGCGCAGCGAGAAATCCCTCCGCTGGGCACAACCCATGCTGATTATTTTTATGGTACCATTCCTTGCACGCGCCTTATGACAGAAGCAGAAATTGCAGGCGCATATGAATGGGAAACGGGCAATGTCATCGTTGAGCGCTTTGCCGCGTTAGATCCTCGCGCTATGCCGGGTGTGCTCGTGGCATCGCATGGTCCTTTTACATGGGGAAAAGATGCAGATACTGCTGTGCATAACGCTGTTGTATTGGAAGAAGTTGCATTCATGGCTTGGCATAATGAAATGGCTTCTCCCGATATCCCGCCCATGCAACAAGCGCTTTTGGACAAACATTTTCTGCGCAAACACGGCGAAAATGCATATTACGGACAAAAAGAAAAATAAAAAAAGCCTGCATCAAAAATGATGCAGGCTTTTTTCTTTTCATTGCATCTATTTCTCTTCAACTTCTGATACTTTTGCTTTTTTCAAAAATGCAAATTTTGTTTCAGATAAGATAACTGCAAATAATACAAGTACAAACCCCATAATCAATTTCCCATTCAATGGCTCATGATAAAACAATACCGAAAAGAGAACACCAAAAACCGATTCTAAACTGAGTAAAATGGATGCTGCCGCAGGCGTTACGTTGCGTTGTCCTACGTTTTGTAAAACCGAACCCACCAATGTGGGCATGATAATCAAATGTGCCAACCCCAGTAAGCTGCCGGTGGTTATTTGCGTGGGCATTGTTTCTAAAAGTAAGCTTGTTACGAGGGATAATACCCCCGCTACGGCAAACTGTATTGTCGTAAGCGATAGCACATCATATTTTTGCCCCAATTTGGAAACGGCAACAATGTGTAGCGCATAAAAAATACCGCAAGCCAGCGAGAGCGCATCGCCCATGCGCATACTAAGCCCGCCATCCAGCGAAATCAGCCCAATGCCAATAATACAAATTACCGCTGCGCCAATGCTATATCCATCCGGTCTTTTTTTATCCACCATCCAGAAAATAAAAGGCACCATAACACAATAAGCCGCTGTCAGAAATGCATTTTTCCCGGGGGTTGTATCTGTAATCCCAATGGTCTGCAACATATATGCAAAGAAATATAAAACACCCATTAGGGCACCACCCAGCACTGTTTTTTTATCCAGCGGCATTAAGCGATTATATGTAAAAAACAATAAAATAACGCCCGCCACCAAAAAGCGAATTGCCATCAATAAATTGGGCGGAAAAATGTCCACCACATCTTTTACAACAACAAAAGAGCTGCCCCATATTAGCGCAGCCAGTAACAATGCTAAACTGTTTCCATTTCTTTTTTTCTTCATGGCCACTCCTAAATCAGCTCATTATAGCGCCTTTTGTTTATGCTGTCAAAATAAAAAAGCGCCAAAGGAATTCCTTTGGCGCTTCATGTTTTATTTATCCAATGGCCTGTAAAATATAGTTTAGCAAGAAAAGCACTGTCGCGCAAAGTAAAATGGGATGTAACTCTTTGAACTTTCCTTTTACCAGCTTAATGAGCGTAAAGAAAATAAACCCAACGGCAATCCCTTCTGTAATGCTGTAGAAAAATCCCATAAACACTGCCGTAAAAAACGCAGGCAAAGCTTCTTCAAAATCTTCCCATTTGATTTCCGCAAAAGATGCTGCCATCAAAACGCCTACAATAATCAGCGCCGGTGCTGTTGCTTCTGCCGGAACAAGCCCTGCCACCGGAGAAAGTATAATGCAAAGTAGCATACAAACAGAAACCACTACGCTGGTGAGCCCTGTTCTGCCGCCCACTGCAATCCCCGCGGAGCTTTCCACATAAGTTGTTGTGTTGGATGTTCCAAGAACCGCGCCAATGGAAGATGCAATAGAATCTGCAAAGAGCGCTTTGTCCATTTTGGATTTGAAGCCAGGAGAGCTTTCTAAAACCAATTCATCTGCCGCATCAAAAATGCCTGTTCTTCTGCCGGTCCCGATGAATGTGCCAATGGTATCAAAGGTATCTGCAAGGCTTAAGCTAAATATGGTCATGATGACAAACGGAATTTTTGAGGCATCACTAAAAAGGGAGCCAATGCCCGGATTGCCAAAAGCCTTCCCAAAAATCGAGCCCAATTCTTGGAAGCTAGTGCCAATGCTGTCAAAGGAGATGCTTGCAGAAGAAGGGTCTACCACACCCATAGGAATCCCAATGAGTGTTGTCACAATAATCCCAATGAAAATAGCGCCTTTCACTTTTAGTACCATGAGTACAACGGTAAGCATAAGCCCAATGACCGTTAAAATAACGCCTGGGCTGTTAAACGTAGCGATGCCTTGCGCTGCCCCGCCATCAAAAAATGCAACCAAATTGGCGTTTTTAAGCCCAATATACGCGATGAAAATACCAATCCCGCCGCCAATGGCATGCTGTAAGCTAAGTGGAATGGATTTGATGATGTATTTGCGCAGTTTGGTTACGGTAATTAAAATATTGATAATACCACAGATAAAAACCATGGCCAGCGCTTCTTGCCATACAAACCCGCTATACAAGCAAAGATTCAAAAACAAAGTGTTGAGCCCCATGCCCGGTGCAACTGCATACGGTACATTTGCCACAAGCGCCATAATCATTGTACCGACAATGCTGGCAAAAATCGTTGCCAAGAATACACCGCCCCAGGGCATTCCCGTTTTTACAAGAATGCTGGGATTTACAAAAATAATGTACGCCATTGCGAAAAACGTCGTCAACCCAGCCAAAACTTCGGTAGAAACTTTTGTGTTGTTCTCCTTCAGTTTAAACATAACTGTTCTCCTTTATATGATTTCAAACCAACCATATTATAGCATGGAGCATTTACAGAAAACAATCCTTTTTTTTCACAATTTGTTCACATTTATAACGATCTTATTTGCCCTGCTCTAAATGGACTTCCCTCTACTGGTAACAGGCAATATCTCTGTAATTTCCTCTTTTTCCAGCACATATAATCTGTCATGCAAATTCACTGTAGTACAGCAATGCCCCGAAATAAGCAGCAGCATATCTCCAATCTGCAAAGGTGCATTCTCCCATGCAATGGCGCCATGTTCTTCGTGCAGTGTAACTACGCGCCCTTTATAATCTTTGCAAAGAATAGGTCCTTGGTCTGTGGCAATGGATTTTAGCCCGGCATCTGTAATAATACCATGGGCATGTTTGCTGATGACTGTCGTCGCCACATACAGTGCATTGTGAAATGGCGTTGCCAATGCACCATAAGAAGTATCCAAAAAAAGATAGCTCCCTGCCTGAATTTCGGTATAAACGCCATGGGCTGCTTTGAATTCTGCCGTCCCTGTACTACCACCGCTGACTTCTTTTACTGCAATTCCGCGCATTTCAAGATATTTCAACAATTCTTTGATCCGCATTTCATTTTGCAACACTTCTGCTTCTCGCTCACTTTTTGTGGCATGGGCAATTTGCCCGGCGTAAGCTTGTATGCCGGCAAAGATAAGGTTTTCGCTTTCCTCTATCTCTCTTGCCAAAACATAAACTTCTTCAAAACTATAAGCGCCGCAGCGGTTCATGCCCACATCGTATTCCACATAGCAATAAACCTGACTGCCCGCTTCTTTTGCTGCCGCAGCAATGCTTTTTACATTTGCAACGTTATCCGCGCAAACTGTGATCTTGCTACGCAACGCTAGCTGCGCAAGGCGCTTTATTTTAGTAGGCTGTACAATTTGATTGGCAATGAGAATATCTTCTATGCCTGCTTCCGCCAAATCTTCTGCTTCAGATAATTTTGCGGCAGTAATCCCCTTCGCGCCCCATTCTATTTGCACTTTTGCAATGGCAGGTGTTTTGTGTGTTTTATAATGTGGCCGTAGCTGTGCGCTGGAATGTGACATAATATTCTGCATAACCCGCATGTTGTCTTTCATTTTTTCCATATCCACAAGCAACGCCGGCGTTTCTAGGTTTTTTAGCTCCATAATTACCTCTTTTCTTTCTACTCGTTATATACCCAATATTTCCGCTGCATAATCAAAAAAACGGACTGCCCAAAGGCAATCCGTCTTTTTTTGATTCCATATTATAACGATAATACAATCATCGCCGCAACCATAAGCCCAATGATGCCATATGCCCAAAGTGGAAGCTTTTCTTTCAAGAAAATCCGAGATAATAATACCGAGACCACAGAAAAAGATGCAATAAAAGGCGAAGCAATGACCGATTCCCCAAATGCAAAGGCATAAATATAAGTAAACTGCCCCGCCGTTTCGATAACACTCCCCACAAACGTTTTTGTATCCCAAGCAAAGCGCTTTTGCTTAAGCGCGATGAAAAGCGCGCCGATGCCGATGATCATATAAATAATGCCGTAAGAAATCAAAACCTCTCCTTCACTGAGCGCATTTTTCAGCGTATAGTCATCCATAAAAGAGCCTACACCATCCAGTACAAAATATGCCAACGCCCAAAGAATGCCACCCAGAGAATTCTTCTTTTTTCCTTCCTCTTCGTTCTTTGCCGCTACGATGGAAAGCGTAATGATTGCAAAAAGAATCACGCCAATGGCAACCCATTTTATGGCTTCAATCCGTTGCCCCAAAATAAACGTTGCCATGATACTGGTAATTGCGCAAGAGGAATTTGCAATGGGCGATGCAATGGAAAGTTGTACTTTTGAAATCGCTCGATAATAACAAAACATAGATGAAATATAAATAAGCGCAATGGGGATATACTGCAAAAAGGCTTCTATCGTAATGGAAAACCCGCCAATGACCATATAAAGCAGCGCTGCAACGCCTAAAACAATGCCGTTATAGGCAAGTAAGGTTGCTTCTCCTTTTTCTTCCGAAACGCTTTTGAAAATAACATCTGAAGTGCCCCAGAGCAACACTGTCATAATTGAAAACCATAGCCACCACATAAAAAACAACCCTTCCTTTTCTAGCCTTTTTTCTTTTCCAAGTAGTCCTCTTTTTTCAAGCTATAAAACAAAGACCAGAAACGTTTCCCATCTACCTGGTAGCGAATTTCATCTCGCCCAAATTTATAAGAAAACCCTGTCTTTTCAATCACTCGTTTTGAATTGGTATTAAAATCATAATGGGCGCACCAAAGCACATCCACATCATCTTCATAAAAAGCATGCGCAATGATTTTTTCCGCCGCTTCTGGCATGTAACCATGGCCCCAGTAAGCAGGATTTAATACATACCCCAGTTCGCGCACAACCTCATCTTTTTTGGTGGGAAGCGGGCTTCTTTTGTGCAAGCCAATGCTTCCTATGGCGCGCATCTCTTCTTGCAACACAATCGCCCAAGTATCGCATTCTCTACGGTTGCGGTTATAGCGCCGAATGGTTGTAAGGCTTTCTTCCATAGATTTATGCGGCAACCACCCTGCGCTGGGCCCCACCAACGGATTTTTTGCATATTCATATAAATCGAGGCAATCTTCCTCGCGCCATGCCCGTAACAACAACCGTTCTGTTACTAAGGTAGGCAATTCTTTTACCGCTCTAAATTTTTTCATCCGTTACATAATGCCATATTTTTTGATAGGCTGCAATAAGTTTTTCTTCGCTGTATGCTGCATTGGCAGGGCTTGTAGATGGCAGATAAATGGCGGGCTGCTTTGTTTGCTTGCGCAGGAGGCGCTCGTATAACGTATAGGCTTTTCTTCCTGTGGTGAAAATCGCCCGAATTTCTGACTGCTCTAATATATGCGAAAGATCATTCGGAACCGGATTTTTGATGCTGCTGTCCGATGCACCGGTGATTTCGCAGAATTGCAAAACATCAAAAAGTGCAATGTGATGCGTATGCAAAAAAACTTTTTTCTCTGCGATGCTGCTTGGCATTTCTGCCTTAAAAACGCTGCTGATCACACGCCAAAAACGATTGCGCGGATGTCCATAATAAAATCCCTGCTCCCTTGACGCGGGAGAAGGGATTGTTCCTAAAATGAGTACGCGCGAAGCCTTGTCCCAAACCGGTGCAAAATCATGCGTAACTGTTTCAATTATTTCTTTTTTCATGTCAACTACAATCGCTTCGCCATATATATATCCGGCTTTCCTCTTCCATTGGCATCCGGCAAAACGCCCATGATTTGATACCCAATTTTTTGATAAAATCCTGTTTGGTGTGTTCCTGCTTGAAAGTTTTTCAGCTGGCGCGGAAAATCATCATATAAATCCACATTTCCAAAAGAAGTTTCCGTTGGCTCTGCTTCATCATCTGCTCCCAGCCACATGGTGAGCGCGCCTTGCGTTCGCGCCGCATCTTCCAGCGCAGCGACAATTCTCCTGCCAATGCCTTTTTTCTGCACATCCCGCCGCACCGCTAAAGGATGTAATTCCATTACATTTCCGCTATATTGGGGCAAAATACCGCCCCACCCCAGTACAATACCTTCTTCTACTGCTGCCAACAATGTATTTTCAGGAATCAGGCGTTTTTTGATTTCTGCTTGCGCTTCTTCCAGTGTTGCCCAACCCATGGGCAATTCTTCTACCAAAATCTGCGCCGCTTCTATTTTTTGTGCTTCACTGAGTGTTATCATATTTACAATTTCCATGGTTGTCCCTCAAAATAAGTGGCAATAAATTTCATGACAATTTCAAATGCTTTTGGAATGCTGTCAAGATCAAGCCATTCTCCGCGGCTATGGGCGCCTCCCCCGCTGTATGTCCCAAAACATACAGCCGGCACTCCCATGGCGAGCGGCACAACACAATCCGTCATAGCGCCTCTATATTTTGGTTCCTCTCCAAATACATCCCAAACAACTTGCTTTACTTTTTGCGCCACTGCCCGCTGCTTCTCTAAATCAACCTTTCCGGCAATGCGCGTTTCTTTTACCTTTTCTACGCTGAGCGATTCTGCCATAGGCTTGTGCATTTCTACAATCTCCATTATTTTCTCATAAATAAAATCCAAATCCTCGTTATTGGCAGCGCGGTATTCCATTTTGATTGTCGCTTCTTCCGGAATGGCGTTTACTTGCTTGCCACCTTCAAAAACACCCACATTATAGCTCATGCCCTCTTTTAACTTTAATTTGTATAACTCCGTCACAAAAGAGGAAAGCACATGCACTGCGCTTCGGTTGCCAAAGAAATTATACGCATGCCCGCCTTCGGTTTTTGCCGTTATTTCCATCATGGCCGATGCAAGTGTGTTGTCATAAATAAAATCATAATTGCCATCAATGGAGATCACTTCTCGCACGCGCCCTTTATAGGTCTCCATCAATTGCCGTATCCCCTTATTGCCGCCGCCTTCTTCGCAGGAATTGGCAGAAAACACAACCCCATACGGCGGCGTCATCCCTTTTTGCAAGAAATATTTCGCAGCGTATAATAGCATTGCCACATGCCCTGTGTTATCTCCTACACCGGGGCAATATAGTTTTCCGTTTTCTTCATACATGGGCAGCGGTTCAAGGTCGGGAAAAACCGTATCAGTATGGGCAATCAGCAAAACCACTTCGTTATCTGCTTCTACGCCAATGGAACAAACCGCATTGTACGCTGCATCCACATGCGCGTTTTCATATCCCGCGCCTTCCATCCATGCCGCGCAATATTCTGCCCGCGCTTTCTCTTGATGGGTCGGTGCCGGAATTTTGCATAATTCTTTGATTAATTCCAGTACGCCGCCTAGATTATCCTCCACATATGCCATCAAATCAGTATTCATCTTAATCCCCTCTCCTTTTAAAATAGTACCGCTTCTATTTTTTCTTTTAGCAGTTCAATGTTTTGTATGGACATCGCATCTATCCCGTTTCGTTTACAAAACTGGGCAATGATATCTCCTCCAAAATCATGTAGCGCCAACCCGCATGTTAAATTTTCAAAGAACAACTGCCTATCGTCTTTTCCAAGAAAAGCAGCGATCAGTGTTTTATCTTCGCGGAACAATTCAAAAACAATTGGCGGCAATTCATAATATGCCGGTGCAATCACTGCATCTCCAAAGTCAATGACATAGAGCGCGCCTGTGGGAGAAACCAGAATATTATCTTCATTCAAATCTCCATGGTTCAAAACGCCTGCTGTGAGATCCAATGTTTCCGCCAGTGCTTTTAATTCTGCCGCCAGTAATGGCGATATTTCTCTCCAGCGCTGATTCCCTAACGTCTGCGCCAGCAAATCAATGCGCGGAATTACTGCTTGGCTTTTTTCATGATGCAGCGCATCTGTTATCTTGCGAATTTCTGCGCCATATTGCCTCTTTTCTTTGTTTGTCATTTGTTGCATCGCCAGGTGAAATTCCTGCCCTGTAAGCCGCTCTGTTATTGCATAAAAGAAATCATATTTATCTTTTATCATTCCTTTTGCCAATGTTTTAGGCGTTAGAATCCCTTGCGCTTCGGCATATGCCTGCGCCATCATTTCTCTTTTGGGGCTACCTGCATCTCCAATGCCACTTTCTTTGGGCGCAAAAATTTTAATAACATATGTTTCATTCACCGCAAAAACAGCGTTTGTTCCCGGCGTCAAATGAGAAATAGATATGCTTTTTGCAAGATTATGTTTCTCAAAAATATGTTTGATGAGCGGTGTAAATACAGCAATGGATTGAAAAACATCTCCCCAATCATCCCAATTTTCAATTTTTTCTTGAAACAAATATTTACTCACGCATCAATCTCCATGAACGAAGGAAACGCAACAATGGGAGCTCTTCTGGCACCGCTTTTGATTTGGAAAACATATTCGCGCGCCATATCGGATAGTGGCATAATCATAAACGCTTCCGCCGCATCTACGCTTTCCTCTTTTACCTGCCAGCTTGCAGGCAGCCAACGCTTTGCTTTTATTGCCCACATGGGAAGTACAATTTCTTTTCCTTTTGCTGCGAAATGCGCCAAAACGGCTTCTTTTTCTGCCGCTTCTGTTAATAGCAATTCATTGATGATTATTTTATCCCCTGCATCTTTGTAGCGAACATATGCGACGTTCACGCCGTTTTCTTTTAGCATGCTGGAATAAACTGTTGGGTAATAGCTAATCCAGCAACTAAGCGTATCTCCCGGGTATACCTGCAAAATATCCTTTTCGTGTGCTTTCTTCCATAATGCTTTTACTTCTTGCAAATCTGCTGCGCGAATTGGTGCTTCTTCCAGTGGAGATATTTCGTTTTTGACTGTAGGAGAAACCATTGTTCCGCCCTGCGCAAACATACCTGTCTCATAGCCAAATTTGGGGTAATAAGATGGATGCCCGCAGAGAATCCCAAAATCAAATTCTTTTTCTTTTAATATCTCATGCGCATGCAATAAAAGCGCTTTGCCGACCCCACTTTTTTGTGCATGAATGTCTACGCCTATTGGTGCCAAAAATGCACACTTGGCTGCATCACCCATCAAGCTCGCTTGAAAAGGGGAATAAAAAGCGTGCCCCACAATTTTCCCATCTTCTTCCGCCACCGGCGCAAGCATAGAATCATATAGTGGGTTTTGCCGCAATATTGCCGGCATCATGGCTTCTGCTTTATAATGCTTTTCTTGCCATGCAATAAATGCTTCATAGTGTAGCGCTGTAATCTCGCTATAATCTTTGGTTGTTTCCGGTCGTATCTTCATAAAAAATACCTCACTTTTCTTCATATTCCCAAAACGTTTCACTGTAAACAGGTGCAAATCCAATCTTATAATAAAAGAGTTGCGCTGACCCCACATAGGCATATTGCGCCCCCTTTTCTCCTGCGCGTTTTATAGCAGAAAGCACCGCTGCTTTCCCGCATCCAAGTTGCCTGTATAGTGGATCTGTGCATACCGGTTCAATGAGCGCAACCTGTTCTCCCGGCTCATACCAAATACCGCAAAACGCTGCATAAGTGCCGTTTGGGGCAACAACAAGCGTATCCAGCGATAAATCTGCGTTGGGCGTATATATGCTTCTCTTGCGCTCTGCCAAAATTTTATCATTTTGTGGCGGAATCTGCCCATTGTTAAACCCGCGATACAAAAGCGCATTCCACTTTGCGAGATCACATTCTTCTGCAAGTGTTTGCAACAAAAACCCTTCCGGCAGCAACACTTCTTCTGTTTCATCTATTGCAATGGCTGCCACATGCTGTTTTTTTGTCGTCGCAACAAAACCTGCTTGCTTTGCAATCTCTTGCAACGACGCATCTGTATCTGCAATCATTATTTTAGGTACATCGCCGTGAACACGCATGTTTTCTTTTACATGCTGTACCATCATCTTTCTTAACTGATACGCTGCTTGCACCATCGGATCAAACAGCAAGAAAACTTCACCAACATCATCTTCATAAGTTGCCAGCCCAATAATCTTTTCTGCCAGTTTCCAAATGCCAATGGTATTTGTTCTTTCCTTGTCCATATGCGGCAAGGCATGCATCCATTCCCATCTGCCCCAAAGAAAATTGGTCGTCACAGGTATTTCCCGATTGATGCGCTGCAAAAAACGGCGTACTGCTTCATAATCTTCTGATTCGTATCCATACCCGCCCTTATATGTTTCAAAAATAATACTATTTAGCATCTTTTTCTCCATATCCCTCTACCCAGGCGGGAAAGAAACCGGTGTTGTATGCAATGTTTTGCGAATAAAGGTTAGACATACTGGTACTGTAATATGGAATGGCGCCGCGCTTTATAATCTCTTCTTTTAACGCCAAAACCAGCCCCGCGCCCAGTCTGCGGGCACGATACGCAGGAAATACATCAATTCCAATTTGCCACATTTCATTTGTGTCTCTGCTGGCGCCGGCAACGCCCATGATTTGCGTGCCATCGTATGCCGCCACCGCCAGAACATCCGGTCTATCTGCTGTTTTCCCATACCCCAGCGCATTTTCCAATCCTTTGATTTGAAAAAGCGTTTCTTCAATCTCTGCTTGTTCAAACCAACGCAATGCTTTTCCCTCTATTCTCTCGTTGGGCTGCCATGCGGGATTGGGCAAATAAGAAATATGAGAGGCACCGTAAGAAAAACCCTCTTTTTGCAACACTTTATCAAGCGCCATCAGGTTAGAAAATTCAAAAAGCCAAATGCCTTGTTTGTCTGTTACCAGCTTCTGCAAAGGAATTTTCAGTTTTGACGGCGCCGTCAAAACTGCTGCACCGCCAAAACATGCTATTTTAAAGGCTTCTGCTGCGTCTTTTCCAAACCGCCGCCGCTTTTCATGCTGCCGGTATACAACAACTTTGTTTTGCGGCCCATCAAAATCTTCCGGTTGACAAGCAAAATCAATGGCAATTTGCCGCTTCGCATGTGTTACAAGCGCCGCTTTTACAGCTTTCGCATCCATGTAGCCCTAACTCCTTTTGCATCATATAGTTACCATCTTCATCCGGCGTTTCTGCCGTATCAAGGTAAGTGTATCCCAGTATTTCATAAAACTTTCGCGCCGTCTTGCTGGCGGGAACTTTTACATAGCGCGCGCCATTACGCCGAGCTTTATCTTCTACCATGGCCATAAGCGCGCGCCCCAAGCCTTTTTGCTGCAGTTCAGGTAAAACAAAGACAGTGAGGATATAAGCAGTATCTTCTTCTATTTTTTTTGTGACGCTTGCTGTGCCTGCCAGAGCATTGCCTTCTAAAATGACATAAATATCTCTTTCTTGCGCCAACAAAATGAGCTGTTCGCTTGTGAAAAAAGAAACCCACCGTTCTATTTGTTCTGCGGTATAATCTTTTTTGTTGATTTCCTGTAAATTGCGCCGAATGATCTCCGCAACCATCGGTGCATCTGCTGTTTCAAATGGGCGCATATATATCATAGCTTGCTCCTTTTTTCTGCTTTGCGCTGCAATTTTTTCGATAAGGTAGGCTTGCTTTTCGCTTCTTTTGGAAATGGCTTTTCATGCCGCTTTTCTGCTGTAAAAATGTAATACCCTTCTTTTTCTGTAACACGCACGCCGCCAAATACCGCTTTTAGTTTATTGCGATACCATTCTAAGCGCCGCGTTACCATATAAAAACGCCCGCCCACTGCAAGGTATGAAAATCCCGCTTCAATGAAATGTTTGGCGACAGAAAAATCTGTATGATAAGGCGGGTTTGACAAGATCACATCAAAGATTTGTTGCGGCATATCCCGAAATCCATCGCTGCAATATATCTCTATGCCTGCAACATCATTTTTTACGGCATTTTGCTTTGCCAAGTGCACTGCAATCTCATCCACATCTGCCATCACAACGTTTTGCGCGCCTACAATTTTGGCGGCATATATCCCAGCCGCGCCATAGCCGCACCCCAAGTCCAGTACGCGCATACCTGACTTTAGCGTTGCTTCTTCCAGCATATATCTTGTACCAAGGTCAATCTGCCCCGGTGAAAAAAGCGTATTTTCTGTTTCCAGCGTCAGCGAGAATGCGCCAATCGTTTCTCTTATCTCTCTCATCAAAATAACTCATCCAATAATATATAGTAATTGATTTTTTCCCGGTTGGGCTTCATGGCAAGCGCCGCAAAAAAAGATTCCAATGGTGCTTTTTCAAGAAAATTATGCCGCAAAGAGCGTACGCATACTGCAATGTCCTGCCAAACATCCGCCAAGCCCGCTCGCCCGAGATCTACAAACCCTGTTACTTTTTCTTCTGCAAAAAACACATTGGGCAAGCAATAATCTCCATGGGTAACAGATAACGTTTCTTCCGGTTTATTTGCTTCTAAATATGCCAGTAGCGTCGCAGGAGAAGTAAACTCCGTCTCCGCTTCCCAATCTGCCATGTTCACCAAACCTTGCGCAACCCGTTCGCGTGCTGCTTCCAGCTTTGCTGCAAGCGGGTAAGAAACTGGGCATTCTCTGGCGGGAAGTGCTGCAAGCATTTTAATCCCTTCTGCCAAAAACCGGGCTGTTTTTTCCGGCGCTTGCAGGTTTTCCATCTCTGCTGCCATCTTACCCTGTAATCTTGCCATCAGTAAATAACTTACTTCATTTTCCACAACCCGCCGGTACACTTTTGGCGCCAACCCTTTTTCGTATAGCCAAGAGAGCATAGTGTATTCTCGTAAGCTTTCTGCTGATTCTTTTTCTATCTTTAATACAGCAGGACCATATATAGAAGAAAGGAAAAACACACCTGCCTTTGATCTTCCCATGGCGTCTTTTTCCACCGTATCTTCTTTTAACAGTGCTTCAATTTCTTTTGGCAAATGCGATAACATCTATGCAAGCCCGATGGCATCCGCCACGGTGCGCATACCCAGTATCGTCTCTTGTAACACTTCATCTAGCGGCATCTCTAGTCTGCTAGCGCCATCTTCTATGATGCTTCGATCGACCCCTGCTGCAAAGCGTTTGTCTTTGTATTTTTTCTTCAATGATTTCAGTTCCAAATCCATAACGCTTTTAGAAGGGCGCATCAAAGCTGCTGCATAGATGAGCCCTGTTAGCTCGTCAATGGTATAAAGTGTTTGCTCCATCTTAGAAAGCGGTTCAATGTCGCTGCAAAGCCCATATCCATGGCTGCAAACCGCGCGAATATACTCTGCTTCTAATCCTGCGTTTTCTAAAATTTCTTCTGCCTTTTTACAATGCGCTTCCGGGTATTTTTCATAATCAATATCATGCAGCAAGCCAACAATGCCCCAAACCTCAGGGTCTTCCCCTGCTTTTTCTGCAAAATAACGCATAACCCCTTCTACTGCCAGCGCATGGCGTATGTTGGCTTCGGTTTTTACATATTGCTCTAGTAATGAAAATGCTTCTTCTCTTGTCATATATACGCTCCTTCAATTTCTTCCAATACGGCTTTTGCCACATCCGGCTTGTTGGTAATAATACCATCTACCCCAAGCCGTGCTTGCGCCAAAATCTCTTTTTTACTATCCACTGTCCAAACATTTACGAGAATCCCCGCTGCATGCGCTTCGCTTATATAAGCGGCATCTCGTACCAATTTATATTTGGGGTGCAACGCAAATGCGCCTTGCTCTTTTGCATACTTCCAAGGCTCCACTAACCCTGCGCTATAAAGAAGCCCTGTGCGTGCCTGCGCATCCAGCTCTTTTAGCCGCGCCAGTGCATAATGATCAAAGGAAGAATAAAACACTTGCGCTTCCATGTTTGCGCGCGCCACTTCTTCTAATACTGCTTCTTCATAATTGGGATACGGCATTGGCCCATGCTTTAGTTCAACGTTTACCTGCATCTCCGCATTCTGCATCAATGCTAAAACATCTTGGAGCGTAGGGATTTCAAAACGCCGCCCCACAAATTTTCCATGAAAATTATAAGCGCGCAATTCTCGCAACGTCATCTCTCCAATAAAACCCTTCCCATCGCTGGTGCGGTCAATGGAATCATCATGGCATACAACGATAATGCCGTCTTTTGTCATGTGTACATCCAGCTCAATGCCGTCCGCTTTCATGTCAATGGCAACTGCAAATGCTTCCAGCGTATTTTCCGGCGCATATGCTGATGCACCTCTATGTGCAAATACTTTTGTCATGCCTGCCTCCTTATTCTTCTTTTGCGTAAAAATGAAACCCTTGCCCCGGCGCATCGCCCATCATCAATGTATGCTCTCCAAAATCTCCTGCTGTATATGCTGTAATGATGGCATTCCAAAACTTTTGCGCCACCAAATTGCTGGCCTTGACATTCACTTCCCACATCCCCCGCTGCGTATCAAACAAAAGGGCTGCCGCCTGTCGCCCTACGCCACCTCTTCTATATTTTCGCATGATAAAGAATTCAGCAACAGCATGCCCTTTTTTGATATGCATTGTATAGGCGTTTACCAAAGCAAACCCTGCCAAGGCGCCATTCACCTTTATAAAATAAGGGTATCGATCTTCTTCTGTCCAGTAATGATCCAGGTAAGCATATTCATAAAACCCATGCGGCCCAATCTCTTCTCCTGTAAACTCGGAAAAATCATATTGGTATAGCTCAAGCAATTGCCGTAACACAGATTTCTCTTGGTACGCCACTGGGTGTAATGTAATTTCTCTCATTGCCCGCTCCTTTCTTACTCTTCTTAAAACAGTTCTCTCTTCTTGCTTAAATTCCTGCTTCTTCTGTCATATCTCCTAACGTATAAAGCTTTGCGTAAATACCGCCTTTGCGCAAAAGCGTTTCATGCGTGCCGTCTTCTTCAATACCGCTTTCACCCAATACTAAGATGCGAGAAGCATTTCTGATGGTAGACAAGCGATGCGCAATGATAAATGTGGTCCTGTTTTTCGCCAAGGCATAAAGCGCCGCTTGTACAACTTGCTCGCTTTTATTGTCCAGCGCGCTTGTTGCTTCATCAAAAATGAGAATTGGTGGATTTTTCAAAAATACTCTTGCAATGCTCAAGCGTTGCCGCTGCCCACCGGAAAGGCGTATCCCCCGCTGCCCAATATCAGTATCGTATCCCTTTGGGAGTCGCATGATAAAATCATGCGCGTTGGCGCGCTTTGCTGCCAAAATAATTTCTTCTTTTGTTGCGCTTGGTTTGGCAAACCCAATGTTTTCTAGAACTGTACCGCTAAAAAGATATACTTCTTGTAAAACAATGCCGATTTGCTCGCGCAAAGAGTGTAGCGCAATTTCTTTTGTGTCAACGCCATCCAGCGTGATTTTACCGCTTTCAATTTCATAAAAGCGAGGAATGAGCGAGCAGAGCGTGGTTTTCCCTACACCAGATGTTCCTACAACCGCAACTTGCTCGCCGGCTTTTACATGAAGCGATAGATCCTTCAGTACATACGGTTCTTCTACGCTGTATCGAAAGCTAACTTGTGTAAAAGAAATTTCACCCTGTGGGCTTTCTTGTAAGACAATCCCCGCTTCCGGCTCCATAGGAATTTCAATAATATCCATAAACCGATGAAATGCCGCAAGTCCATTTTGATAAAGTTGTACAATTTGTGCGATGCGCGGAATCGGCTCCACAAGATAGCTGGCGTATAATATAAACGCCAAAAGTGTGCCTGCTTCCAGGTTGTTTTGTAAAATGGCCAATGCGCCAAACACAACCACCGCCGCAGTAATCAGTGGTGCCAAGAAATCCGTCAAGCCTGTGTAATAATATGCTTCGTTTTTATAGATGTTTGCACGGCTTTTAAAATAGCTTTCATTCACTGCTGCAAATTTTTTTGATTCTTCTTTTTCTCTTGCAAAGGATTTTGTTACGCGAATGCCCTGCAGGCTATCTTCCGTTTGCGCGCTCACTTCTTCAATGCGCTCATAACTGTCCTTGTATGCGCGCTTCAATCTCCCATGAAAAATGAGCGCATACCCCAGCATGATAAATACAAATATGGATGCCACTGCAGCAAGCTTTGCATTGAGTAAAAAGAGAATGATAAATGCGCCGATGAAACGAAGCAAATAAAGAATCAAATCCTCCGGTCCATGGTGATAAAGCTCTGCTAGATTGAGCAAATCTGTATTGATGCGGGATAACAATCCGCCTGTTTTCTCTCCATCAAAAAACGAGGTGGGGAGCCGCATGATATGAGAAAATAATTCATAGCGCATATCTCGTTCCATTTTTGCGCCCATCACATGCCCCATATGGTCATAGTAAAGCGTAAAAACAGTGCGCACAACGATGAGCAAAAGTAACAGACCGCCCATCCTCAAAATTTCTCCCTGCGCATCTACGCCGCCGGCTTCGACGAGATTTCCCGTAATATATTTGGTGCATAAGGGAATGAGAAGCGAAGCGATGGTCGCAATCAACGCGCTTAATATGTCTGTAATAAATAATAGTCGATAAGGTTTATAAAAGGAAAAAAACTTTTTCCATCTTTTGTTCTGTGTCTTATGCATATTGCCTCCAAAATACTTGTACGTTTCGGGCAAAAAAATACCGCAGAAGCACACAATTTTGGCACCTACGGAACTACAAAACAAAATAAAAATGTACGCAAAAAAGGCTTCTTACGGCAAAGCTACAAATACACAAAATGCATTCTTACTTCTTTGCCCGTTTATTTTAATGTTTTACCTCTTTTGCTGGTTTTCATCTTTTTCTCCTCCTTTTTTATTTACATGCAAACTGTATCATATCTCTTTGGTACTGTCAATCGCCCCAACAAAAAAAGAGATAGCACCCTCTGCCATCTCTTTTTTACTACTTTTTTTATTCGCTGCGCAATGCTTCTACTGCATCTCTTTTGGATGCCATACGCGCGGGAATATGCCCGCCCAAAACTGTAAGCACAGTACTGATTAGTACTAAGATAAGCGCATGGTCAATGCGTAGCGTCGCTACGCCTGCAAGCCCTGTCAATCGCAGCAAAAGCGCATTGATGGGAAGCGTTAAAAGCCCTGCAATTACAACGCCCAACAGCCCCGAAAATACACCTAAAATCAATGTCTCCGCATCAAATACGCGGGTAATGTCTTTCTTTCTCGCGCCCAGCGCCTTTAATATACCAATCTCTTTTGTACGTTCTAAAACAGAGGTATAGGTGATAATGCAGATCATAATCATGCTGACCACAAGCGAAATTGCTGCAAACGCAATGAGCACAATTGTTATCCCATCCATAATGCCATTGGTCATTTGCGATATGCTGCTGGCAAGGTCCGTATACAGCACAGTATCTTCTTTCTCTTTGCCTTTGTTATAATCATCTAAATATTCTACAATTTTATCTTTGCTTTCAAAATCTTTTGGATACGCCATGATCATCACAGGCTGATCTATGCCACCAAAATACATAAGCCGCGCATTTTTTTCTTCTGCCGAAATGGCTTCTGTGGTAAAAATATCAAAATCAACCGCCTCTTGTGCTTTTACAATATCAGAATCTTTTTCGCGGGCAATGATTTCTTCCACCAATGTATCACTATAAGCAATACCGCTGGCCAACATACCAATGCTGACGCTCTCTTTTTGCCGCACCACTGCTGTAATGGTAATTGTGATTGCGCCTTCTTCTTCGTACATTGCCGCGTAATCTTCTCCCGGCAAATACGTTCCAAATTCTGTTTTCTGGTAATACGCATTGTTGGGAATGAGTTTTAATTCTGTGCCCACCAGTGTATCAAATGTAATGCTCTCTTCATTTGTCACATCAAACCCAAGTTGCGTAATGACGCTTCTATCTACGCGATTTCGCTCATCCACCACCAGCACAATTTCTTTGCTGTTTTTGGGATAGTTACCCGCCAAAAGATCGTATTTGCTTTCTAGATATGGCAACTCCCCCTCTTCTTGCTCCATGGGATAAGAAGAGATGCCAATGTTGCGCATGCTTGATATATTGGTACTGCCGGAAGAAGTACTACTGTCGCTGCTAACCGAAACCGGTATCACCTTGCCGTCTACTTCACGCAACAAATTCATCCCCACCACGCGCATATAGCCTATGTTGCTGCGCACCGCCGGGTCCATCTCCTCCAAATATTCCAGATACTCTTCTGTAATCACGTTTGTATGCATGATGCGAGATTCTTCTGCGTTATAAAGATATACTTCATCTGACTCCACATAATCTTCTTCATCACTTTGCATTTCTGCCATCATATCGCGCATTGTATCTTCATCCAATTCCATTGCGCTTTGGGAAATAAGAATGGGAAATTCCGCCATGGCATCGCTTTGAAACTGATCAATTTACTTTTGAAACCCTGTGGAAAGGCTTAAAATAACTGCAATGCCAATAATCCCAATGCTGGAGGCCAATGAAGTTAAGAATGTGCGTCCCTTTTTGGTGCGAATGTTGTTAAAGTATAATTTCAGCGCCGTCCATAAATTCATACTGGTTTTTTTCAGACTAAAATTTTCATGTTTTGCTTGGGAAACATAAGGGTTTGTATCTGAAATGATTTTACCGTCTTGAAATTTTACAATACGATCTGCGTAACGATTTGCAATTTCCGGGTTATGGGTTACGACGATAACAAGCCTGTCTTTGGCCACTTCTTTGATGAGGTCCATAATCTGTTTGCTGGTGGTGGTATCTAACGCGCCTGTAGGTTCATCGCATAATAAAATTTCCGGGGCATTCACCAGCGCTCTTGCAATGGCAACCCGCTGCATTTGTCCACCGGAAAGCTGTGTTGGTTTTTTATGCAAATGGTCCTTTAGCCCCACATCTTCTAAAACCTGCAGTGCACGTTGCTTTTTTTCCGCTGCCGAAACACCTGAAAGCGTCATGCTTAGTTCCACATTGGCAACAATGGAAAGGTGGGGAATCAAGTTGTATGATTGAAAGACGAAGCCGATGGAATTATTTCGATACGCATCCCAATCCCTATCTTTGAAATCATGCGTCTTCTTCCCCTTGATGATCATCTCCCCTGCGTCATAACGATCCAGCCCACCAATGATATTTAAAAACGTTGTTTTCCCTGAACCACTGGTACCCAAAATCGCGACAAACTCTTTTTCGCGAAATGCAATGCTAATACCATCAAGCGCCTTTGTTTCAATGTCGCTCACTCGGTATGTTTTTTTGATGTTTTGTAATTCCAACATTTGTCGTCACTCCCACATGATTGATTCATTTCTTTTTATCTATGCCAAAAAACATATTGCCTTTTAAAAGCAAATCATAAAAAGACAGGGAATTCCCTGCCTTGTGTCTCTGAAAATTCGCTCGTTTATAAAGTATACCCCAGAAAACATCTTATTATTAAAAAAGATATAATTGTTGCAAAAATGTTCATATTTCGCTCGTACGATGCGGAGCCTCTCCTAAAGAGCACTATAATGCTATTTTGCAAACGTTCTATATCTTCTCCCATTCTTCTTTTAGCAAGCGGTATTCCAAGCGGTCTTTTAACGCCCCCTCATGCCATGAAAACTTCTTACGATCCGCTTCTTTTATCATGCCGCATTTTTCCATAACCCGCGCAGAAGCAATGTTTTCTTTCAAACATCCTGTGGAAACACGTATGACATCATCTTCCAAAAAAGCAAATGCCAAAAGGCATTTCACTGCTTCTGTCATATACCCTTTTCCCCAAAACATTTCTTGTATGAAATAACCCATGTGTACCAATTTCCCTAGAGGCGTTTCTGCTGCGACTGTATATCCTACCTGCCCCACATAAGTGCCTGTCTCTTTTTCTTCCATCACTAAAAAATAGAATTGACGCGGCGTTTCTTGCACAGCGGCAATTGCTTGCCGTAAATTGTCTTCCGATTCTTTCCTTGTTGTCGTTTTGATATCAGGCAAAAATCGCATCACTTTCTCGTTTGACAGCAATGCATGATGTGCTTCTAAGTCGTTCATTTTAGGGTCTCTTAAAATGAGCCTTTCTGTTTCAAGAAAAATCCGTTTCATATGCATCTCTCTTTTGTGTGCCATTTTTTAGTGTCAGTACAATCACTTCCGGTCGGTTGAAGCAGCGCAATGGAAAACTGCTATTGCCCAACCCTCTGCTCACCACAAGCATGGCACTGCGATAGGGGTTTAGCCCGCTTGTATATCTGGGAAACAGTCCTTGCCCCGGCGCAAAGAGACCGCCAATAACAGGCAGGCGTACTTGCCCGCCATGGGCATGACCGGAAAAAACCAAATCCGCGCCGGCTCGCTCATAAATATCAATCAATTCCGGTCGATGGGCAAGCAGAATGCAAAATCCTGCATCTGCGTTTGGCGCCACGCGCAGCAGTCTTTTATAATAAGATTCTTTGTCTGCCGCTTTCCCGCGCTTGGTGCGATAAAAAAAGAAATCTTTCATGCCCAGTAGGTTTATCGTCTCTTCATCTTGTTCTAATATGGCCACGCGATTTTCCAATACCACCACGCCGGCATCCATCAGGATGGCTTTTAATGCCTTATATTCTCTGCTGGTTTTCTCATGATTGCCCGGCACAAAATACACCGGTGCATAGCGCATCAAGCCACGAATCAACTCCGTCGCAGCGCTTAATCCCGGGCGCCTTTTATCAATGAGATCTCCCGTAATAACAATCATGTGTGGCTTCGCTCTGCGTACAGCCTGTAAAAGCTTCAGTTGCCCTTTGGAAAACCGTTTATTGTGTAAATCCGATAAATGTACAATCCTATATCCATCAAATGCGCCCGGAATCTTATCGTTTTCATGTTCATATTCTGAAACAACAATATCGTTGTTCTGCCAGCGAAAAAAGAAAATTGCGCCAATGAGCCCTATACTGCCTAATATCCAAATCATATATGCCTAATTATCCTAGATCCTTTCAAGTGTTTTGCTATTCTGCTTCTACAATGCGTGCCATCATATACAAGTCTTCATACTTCCCATTGCGAATGGCCGCCATTACGTTTTTTCCTTCTGTTACAAAGCCAAACTTCTCGTATAAATGAATGGCTGCAGCGTTATCTGCAAATACGGTTAATTCAACGCGTAAGAGCTTTAACCAGTTATCTGCAATATCAAGTGCCGCTTCCATCAGCTTTGTGCCAATGCCTTTGTTCTGATAATCCTTGTGTACCATCATGCCGATGGCGCCTACATGCCTTCTGCGCGGATTGCTTTCCACATGCAAACTAATGGTACCTACGACCATTTCCAGCCCTGTTTCATCTTGCACAACTGCAGAAAACATATGTGTATGTTTCGGCATATTTATAATAAAATCAACGTTTCTTTGCATGCGTTCGGAGGGAATTCCCATAATATTTTCAAATACGCCCGGCATTCTTCTTAGCGCATTTATACCCTTTGCATCTTCCACGATGGTTGGTCGTATTATAATCTCCATTTGCAGCTCCTTTTTATGACTATGGTTCATGTATTATACCAAAAATTTTTCGTAAAAGAAAACAGCGCTATTTTGCGCTGTTTTTATAAAAGTTTTTCCTCATCCCCCATAAAGCAGCTGATTGTTATAGTATTTTGAGTTCAATTTCAGTTGGTCCAAGAAATAATTCATTCCCATGACTTCTGGTAATGTTTCCTTTTCCGAAAACAAGTTTACTCCTAACCCTAGCTGATTTCCTTCAATTTTCACGCCTAACGCTGCCAATGTTGAGGGAAAAATATCTACACTTGTAAAAGATCTTCCTTTCATTTTTTTAGGGCTTACTGCGCTATTAATAAACACATTATAGATATTTCTTTCATACGTTTTAGAATCATCTTCAAAAAAATTTTGCTGCATCGTCTGATGATCGCCAATTATTACAATTGTTGTATCTTCATAAAATGATTGCAATTGTATCCATTCCACAAATTGATCTACTTGTTTGCTGGCACATGCAATTACATTGGCATATTGATTTTCGCATACCTCTTCACACAAATCACAAACATATCCGTCTGGTGCATGCGTATCTACTGTGAGCATCGTAAAGTTAAATGGCTCTTTTTTTTGTGCAAGATTTGTGATTTCTTCTTTGGCATATTCAAATAGCTTTACATCCTCAAAACCCCACCAGCCAATATCATAACCTTTTTCAATTTTCCCTTGCACTATTGCCGTATTATAATCCCAAAGCGTGTAATTTCCATGTTGTGAGAAATATTTGTCTCTTCCCGCAAACTCCATTTTTGAACCAACCATTATCATTTGATTATAACCCTCATTTTCGAGTATCTCACCAATGGAATATGCACCTTTTAAAAATTCACTGTATTTCCCATAATCATTCCCATCAATGTTTACATTTACAGGTGATTTTAGGGGGATGCCCGATGTCTGGGCCACCATTCCCGCAATTGTCCAGTTCATTCCCGGCTGTTCATAATACATTCCGCCCATTTTTTCTGAAGAAGAAAAATTTACATTATTTTCAGCCAATGTTGTAAGCTCTGGAATTAAATTTATCGGTTTCCCTCCTCCGCTATCTATCGATACATAGCTTCCTTCCATGGACTCAACAAAGATATATATCAAATTTCTCTTCTCTTGCGGAAAATTTAACTTTACATTTCTAGGATCTACATAGTAATCTTCAAACAAATTCGAGTTAACACTTTGTGTTTTTAGGTAGTCTGGAAGCTTAACAATTATTGCTGCCATTACAGTACATACAATAAAAACTAATATGGAAAAAAGTAATACAAATCTTCTTATCACACGCAAAAAAGAAAATCTCAATGCTATCGTTTTTTGTTTTATTCTTATTACTAAGTTTGATGTTGTTACAAACCATCTCTTTGTCATACTTAAAAATATTGTAGTTCCAAAAAAAGCCAGTGGTATACAGAAAAACAAAAACGAAAAAATTGTGTTTTTATTTGTTCCTTCAATAGGAACTCTCAAATGAAACAGCACCTGTTCAAAGGGAACATTTCCAAAAGTCCGTTTGCTCCATATCGCTGCAAAAAGTAAAACGAATCCTAAAAACAATACCAATGCTGCAATAAAAAATTTATATTTTTTATTCTTCTGGCGATCCTCTTGTATACTCAGCATATTTTCACCATTATTTTACACATATAAATTATGCTTATTTCTCCCCTCTTTTCTTTCCCCATCTTTTGTTCTCTCTTCACGTTCTATTCTTTAATAATTACACGCTGATTTTACGTTATGCCGTTTCCGATAACACTTAATACGATATATCGTATTCCATATTTAATTGCATTTATAACTTTAGATTATATTTGTTCTTTGCTATCTTCTAACAATTTTTCTTTACGTTCTTCTTCTCTTGTTTTTCTTTTCGTTGTTGATAGCGCGTCGCCCTCTTCTAACGGAACAACTTCCAGTGATATATTGGTATTCTTTCGGAAAAATTCAAATACAAACGGTAATATCACTGCAAAAACGCTTGCACACGCCAAAAACTTTACAATAAATCCATTCGTAAATGCATAGCTCGTCAGTATTTCCGCTTGATTTCCAAACACATATGCCAATACTACCATCACCAAAAAATTAATGAGTACAACAAATGATGCATAGCTGGTCAAAAACCCTTGCACATCAAACTTTTTCTTTTGTAACATTCCAAGAATTCCCACCGACATCAGCGCAGGAAAAAATAAACAAAAAAACATTGTCATAACCTTCTACCTTCCTCATCCCCCATAAAGCAACTGATTGTTATAATATTTTGAGTTCATCAGCAGCTCTTTTTCCAGATATTCATAACCCAGTTCTTCCATCAACGTTTGTCGATTGGAGTATAAATTTGTTCCTAACCCTAACCGCTCTCCTTCAATTCTCACGCCCAGCGCCGCCAGCGTTGTGGGGTATCAATCAAAGTTTCCGATTGCACGGTTTTTCATATTATGCGCGCTTATGGGCGCATTGATGATTACATTATAATTGGTTCGCACATAGTCTCTCGGTAACTTTGTAAAGAAGTTCTGATCCATACTATTGTGGTCGCCTGTAATGATAATCGTCGTATTCTCATAAAAATCTTGCTCTTTGATCCATTCTACAAAAGCGCCTACCTGTCTACTGGAGCAAGAGATTACATCCGCATATTGTCCTCTATGGCTTCTCCCGCAAACTTGGCAGCGGTAACCATCAGGGTAATGGGTATCTACTGTGAGCATTGTAAAGTTAAATGGTTCTTTTTCGCTTGCCAATTCAGTTAGTTCTTCTTTGGCATATTCAAATAGCTTGGCATCTTCAAAGCCCCACCAGCCAATGTCATAACCGTCTCTTATTTTTCCTTCTTCAATTGCTGTATAGTAATCCCACAACATGTAGTTCCCATGCTGTGAAAAATATTTGTCTCTACCTGCAAAGCTGAGCTTTGAGCCTACCATAACCATTTGATTGTAGCCTTGATCTTCCAAGATTTCACCCAATGAATATGCGCCCGGCAAAAAATCATCCAACTTACCGTATTCATTTCGCCCCAACGAAACATTTAGCGGCGCTTTTAACGGTATACCTGCCGTTTGCGAAACCATACCTGCAATCGTCCATTGAATGCCCGGCAAATCTCTTACGCCTCCCAGTGCTTCTGTGCTGGAAAAACTGGTGTTTTCCAATGCTAGTTGTGACAGCTCTGGAATCAAATCCTCGCTTTGTGCGCCGCCAAGTTCCTCTGACATATAAGTGTTTTCCATAGATTCTAGAAAGATATAAATCAGGTTTCTTTTTTCTTCTGGGAAAACCAGCGTAACATCTCGCGGGTTCACATAATATTCCTCAAACAATGTGGAACTTGTCATTTGGTTTTGTATGTAACCGGTGATGTCTAACTGATAATTCATAAACACAGCGCATGCAACAAATATAACAAGCGCAATCCATACAAACCATTTACGTAACCAAGGCTGAGGAAAAGCTCTTAGCGTAAACGTTTTTTTCAAAACCGATACTTCCCAAACTTTGGGTTTTCCAAATGGTGTGGCAACAAGCAACGAAAGCCCGACTGTTAGTAAAATAGGAATGGGCAAACATTTCACAATAAAATCCAAAATCGATTGCCCGCTGGTTCCTTCCATGGGCATTTTTAAGTGGAACACAACTTGCTCAAAAGGCACCTTCCCAAAAGAGCCTTGCGCCCAAATGGATATGGCAACAAACAAAAACCCAAAAAAGAACAATGCTGCGCCAATCTTATATCGCAGCGAAAATTTCTGTTTCCCGCCCGGGGGTCCTGTTTCTATTTTTTTGATTCTTTTTGTCTTTTTCTTTTCGTGCGTCAACATCCGCATTGTCTCCTTGTCCACAACGCGCTCGGTCTTATTCATCATCCCAAACATATAAAACTCCAAAAACTATATCAAAGCATTTCTGCTTATTTACAAAAACATGTTGTCTCAACGCAAATTATAGCCGTTTTCAAACAACAAAATATTATACCATTATTTATACTGCCATGCAACGAGCAAGGTTCCGTCTTCTACGCCAACGACGCTCTTCTGCCCTATAAAGGCATTGCTCACGCCAATGGGAAAAGTATTCTCTAACGTCGCCCCTTCTAATGTATATGCCAATCCTTTTATAAAAACGCCCTCTGCCTTTTCGCCGTAGCAAAAAACAGAAATATTTCCCTTCTCTTCGGCCGAAAAAAAAACGCTGTCATTCGTAAAAACAGTTAATATGTAGTCTTCCCCAATGAGATACCCCCTCGCGTTTTGCGCCGCCAAAAATGCCAGGCATTGTATATTGGCAAGCGTATGGTCAATCCGCCCACCCATACCACCATAGAGATAAAAAGTTTGATGCCCCAGCGCAAGGCCTTCTCGCAGTGCCGCAAGCATATCAGTATCATCTTTTGCGGTCTCCAATGTTATGATATTTTCATGCACTGGCGTCATTTCCAGAGAATCAAAATCACCTATGACAAGATCAACAGAGATGTTTTTCGCGCATGCCGTTTCATATCCGCCGTCCACTGCAATCACATAATCTTTTTCTCCTGGCATCCATATTAGTTCCCTCGTTTCGCCGGCACCAAAGAGATAGCAAGCTGCCGCGTTATTCTTCTTCATCATTTTCTATCTCGCCTCCCGCTTCGCGAATGATGTAGAGCGGGCGATTTTTCGTTTCTATGAAGGTTTTCGCCAAATACTGCCCTAATATACCAATGCTAAAAAGTTGTATGCCGCCGATTAACAAAATCACAGACATCAGCGAAGGCCATCCACTGACCGGATCTCCAAACAATATTGTTTTGCCCACCACAATGAAAATCATAATAATTGCCAATGCGCAAAAGAAAAGGCCAAATACAGAGGCAATCTGTAACGGCATGGTAGAAAAACCAAAAATGCCATTGAAGGAATACATGAGTAACTTCCAAAAGGACCATTTTGTCTCTCCTGCCACACGGGCAACGTTTTCATATTCCAGCCATTTTGTCCGAAATCCAACCCACGCAAACAATCCTTTTGAGAAACGGTTCTTTTCTTCCATAGACAAAACCGCATCCACCATAATTCTCGTCATCATGCGGAAATCTCTTGCACCATCCACCATTTCAATCTTGGAAATCTTCCGCATCAGCCGGTAAAACATACGGGCAAAAAAAGAACGAATGGGAGGCTCTCCTTTGCGAGTTACCCGCCGCGTTGCCACGCAATCATATTCGCCTGTTTGTAAAAGATTATACATCTCTTTTAATAGTACTGGGGGGTCTTGTAAATCCGCATCCATGATGACCACATAATCCCCCGTGGCCAGCTTAAGCCCCGCATACATCGCTGCCTCTTTCCCAAAATTTCTGGAGAAAGCAGCATAGCGCGCATAGGCATGCATGGATGCATATTCCTTTATGATATGTAACGATTCATCTTTGGAGCCGTCGTCAATAAAAATAAGCTCCCATCGCGCAGAAGAAAACCCTTCCATCACTTCTTCCATGGCAGCAAAAAAGTATGGCAATGCCTCTGCTTCGTTATAGCAAGGCACCACCACTGATATCATATGCTTTTTTGTCATCTCAATCACTGCTTCATTCATATCTTTTACATTATACCTTATTTTTAAGAAAAGTAATCATTTTCCTTGTTACAAAATTGAGTCTTTTATCACATGATGATATACTAAGAAGCATCTTAAGGAGAATGTGTATGAATACAGTTTTAATTATTGTTGGTGTTGTTTTGCTTTTGATTTGCTTGATTCTGCTGGTTATTTTATTGTCCCGCAAGCCTGCAGATCATGCTTCTTTTTTGCGGGAAGAGTTGCGCTCTGTGCGGCAAGAGAGTGCCGCAAGCGGCTCCAACCTGCGGCAAGAAGTTGTAACACAATTTGATACATTAAATCGTATTTCCACAGAAAACTTATCCCGTATCGCAGAGAATACGGCAGCGAATCTGGAAAGTATGCGCAGTACACTGGATCGCCGCTTAGAGGGAATGCGCGCGGAAAACGAAAAAAGCATGGAACAAATCCGAAAAACTGTAGATAAGGAGTTGTCTGAAACTTTGGCTGCAGGGCTTGATAACTCCTTTAAATCTGTCAGCACTCAGCTAGAGCAGGTGTTTCGTAGCATGGGCGAAATGAAAACCATGGCTTCAGACATCACCAGCCTACGCAATGTGTTAACCAACGTGAAAAACCGCGGTACTTGGGGCGAAGTACAACTGGGCGCAATTTTAGAAGATATTTTGGCGCCTTCCCAATACGAGGCACAGTTCGCCGTAACGCAAGGCAGAGAACGGGTGGATTTTGCCATTAAACTGCCGGGGCAAGAGGGTGATTCCGTCTATTTACCCATTGATGCAAAATTCCCCATGGACCGCTATCAGACACTGCTGGATGCGGAAAAAAATGGTGATACTGCTGCCATTTCTTCTGCAAAGACCATTCTCCTGCGCACTGTAACAGAACAGGCAAAAGACATTCAAAAAAAATATGTGGCGCCGCCGGCAACAACAGATTACGCCATTTTATTCGTTCCTTCTGAAGGCATGTATGCTGCGCTTGCAGCAGAAGACCTCGCTTTTTCATTGCAGCGAGATTATAAAATACTACTGGCTGGCCCTTCCACACTGGCAGCACTTTTAAACAGCATACAAATCGGTTTCCGCACCATTGCCATTGAAAAACGCGCAACCGAAATTATGGCATTGCTTGGCGCCATCAAATCTTCTTTCGGCGTCTTTCAGAAAAATTTGGAAGCCACGCAAAAAAGCCTTTCCGCCGCGACAAAAAATCTGGATCGCGCTTCAGGGAGTTCGCGGCGCATCATACAGCGGTTGCAAAAAGTCGAAGAAATTGATGCGGGAGAAGCGCCTGTGCTTTTAGAAGATCCCCTCTTGTTTGTAGAAGAAGCGTTTGAAGAAGAAATAGAGGAATAAATCGTAATGTAAAAGAAGCCCGCGGGCTTCTTTTTTATTTTACCTCTTGACACATAATACTATGTATCATATAGTATTATTGTTCTGAAAACAAAAGAGGAGGGTTGTCTCATGAATGCACAATTAAAACGCGGCGTCTTAGAAGTCTGTGTGCTTGCAGCATTGGCAAAAGAAGATTCTTATGGCTACAAGTTAATTAAAGATATCTCTCCTTATTTGGCAATTGCCGAATCCACCCTCTACCCCATTCTAAAACGCTTGGAGCAAAATGGCTCTGTGGAAGCTTATTCCGTGGAGCATAATAACCGCCTGCGGAAATATTATAGAATTACGACATCGGGGCATCAACGCATTGCCCTCTTTTTGGAAGAATGGAAAGATCTTATGCATGTCTATGCTTTTATCAAAGGAGAAGCCCAATGACCATCTCAGAATTTTTGACAACACTGGAAGCAGCGCTTGCTGCCTTGCCCAAAGAGGAAAGAGAAAAAAGTCTTTCTTATTATCATGAAATTTTACTGGATCGCATGGAAGAGGGAATGTCTGAAGCGGCTGCAACAGAAAGCCTCGGGGCGATTCCCCTCATTGCGCAAGAGATTCTGGCAGAATTCCCACCGCAGGAGAAGAAATCTTCTCCTTGGCGCGAAAATAAAATTCTTTTCTATACGTTGCTCGTCCTTGCGTCTCCGTTTGTTTTTGCTTTTTTCATCAGTGGTGTTGTCATTCTTTTGTCTTGTTATATCGTCATTTGGGCGTTTATTATTTCATTTTTTGCTATTGTGGTTTCTTTGGCGCTTAGCGGCATTGGTGTACTGATTATCACCTTATTGTCTTTTCCTTCTGAACCTTTTATTGGTATATGGCTCTTGGGGGCTGCGTTTATTTTGATTGCGCTTTCCATGTTCTCCTTTTATCCTGCCATACATTTCGCAAAATGGGCAACCAAAGAAGCGTTCACTTAGGGATTGAAGAAAAACTTAACTGAACAGCTTCAAGCGGGGCAAAAGTAAAAGACCAGTCACATTTAAACTTAATGGCTTGATGTGGCTGGTCTCTTTATTATTTTGTATTATTTCCCACTGAAAGTATAAATTCAGCCATAGTCATTGCAGAATTTACAAGAAGTCTAGCATGATGCTCAGATATACTAATTCTTTGACTTCCAACACCATGCGCATCACTATTATTGTTTCTCATCTCAGCAATAGATGAAACGATTTTTTCCAAACCTGAAAGTAGTGTATTGATTCGTCTATCAAGGTTTTTATCTGTGTGCATATTGTATAACCCTTTTACTTGCTTATAAAGCCTACCTATGTCTCCACTGTCTGTTGGCGTTTCATTCTTGTTTTCGATAACATAACAAAATACTTCTTCTAATAATGTTCTAGATTTAGTGATTGCACTGTCATAACTTCCATTTACCACATCAAGCATTGCCCTCTCAGAAATATCTTTAATGTATTCTCGATCAATATTTTTTACTTGAGGAGTAGTTACTTTAATCGTAGAATTTATTGGAATAATATGAAATCTTTGATTGATGATAGTAAGTTTATTGCCACCAAAATTAAGTATTCCATTAATCTGTTCTATTACTGTCTTAACGATATAATTATAGATCTCTTCAATCTGATCTGGTGTTTTCCCTTTAAGTTTATCTGTAAATTGCTGTTTTGAAAATAGATAGGAAAGAATATCATTAATTCGGTTAGTCTCAATTCCATGCTTAAGAAGGTTATCTAAGTAATTCCATCTACTTAATGCTCCTCCATTCCATCCGTATGTTTCAGACAGTCCAAATAATTGGGAAATTTCTACTATAGTCGGGCCACTTAAATAAGGCATTGAAATCTCTACATCATCTATTTCTCCAAATTGAGAATCACCGTCTAAAATAGCTAGAATAGCCTTATTTCTTAATAGCTCAAATGGAGATTTTTGCTTTTTATCCAATCATTTCACCTCACAATATTTATTCTATAGTAACCTATCAATTTATTTAATCTGCTGTATTGATTATTTGCTACACCAACCCTAAATACTTCTCAAAGAAATACATCAGTTTTTCGATAATTCCTTGCTTTTTCGCGGCTCTGCCTCCGCCAAAGCGAGATACAGGTGGCATGATTTTATCAATAGCTGTACCGGTCGTTTTAAGTATCCCATCTCGGAAAGCATTGTCGATGAAACGGCGGGTTTCTTCAGGCTTTAATCTTTCTTCTTCTATAATTGCTGTAATATCCGCTTCCTTACGCTCATGGAGGAATTTACGCCAATCCTCATCCACTTTGGTCGATACATTGACTTGCTCAATAAAACGCTCGATAAGTTCTTTCTTACTTCGAAGTTCAATACTCGAATTGATAGCCTTATCAATGGTCGTAAGAATGGTTTTATCCTTGCAGTTGGATTGTTGATATTTAGCTACAAGCATAAGGATGTAGTCAATATTTACCTCTATCTGCTTGACCAGTTCAATCTCAAAAACTATGTCATCATTGATAGTTTCTTTGTCACCATCAGTACCTTTTCTATATTCCTGATACAGGTCAATATAAATGCTCTGATAGTCCTGAAAATCCCTTTCAGATAAAATCTCGTTTCCTTCAAAGTCATCGAAGGAAGTAAGAATATTTCTGAGTCGAAGTATTGCTCCATATAACCTGATAAATTCTTTTTCTGCTTCTTCTCCGATAATAGGTTGGCCAAGGGGATACTGTGTTGTAAGAGTTGTAATCAGTTCTGCATAGCCTGGCTTATATTCACCTTTATCATCATAGCCGTTATAGTATTCTTCGTATGTTTTTAACAGTACAATACCGCCAGCATCCTTATTGCCGAATAGTGCAATAGCTTTGTCTGTTTCTTCTTTCAAATCTCGGAAACAAACGATATTACCATAGGTCTTAACGCTGTTTAAGATGCGGTTAGTTCTTGAAAAAGCCTGAATCAGTCCATGCTGTCTCAGGTTTTTATCTACCCATAGCGTATTCAGGGTTGTTGCATCAAAGCCTGTAAGAAACATATTAACAACAATCAATATATCAATCTCCCGATTCTTTACACGAAGAGAGAGGTCTTTATAATAATTCTGGAACTTATCCGAGGAAGTATCGTAATTTGTGTTAAATGTCCCATTGTAATCCCGGATAGCCGCCTCAAGAAAATCTCTAGAGCTCTGGTCAAGGTTTTCCATATTAAAATCCTCTTCAGGAAGCAATCCATCTGGCTCCTCCTCATTGGCACTAAAACTGAAAATAGTTGCAATGGTAAGGTTACGGTTCTTTTCCGCTATCTGCTTCTTAAACTCATTATAGTATCTGATTGCCATTGGGATGGATGCAGCAGCAAATATGGAGTTGAAACCGGCAACTCGCCTTGTTTCACGCTTTTCTATCATCTTTTTAGGGTTGTGCTTATCTGCTTCTTCCCATTTCGCAGAGAATGTGTAATAACTATTGCGCTTTGTCTTCTGATCAAAGTGTTCAAGAACGTAAGAAACAATTTCACTGATTCGCTGTGGATCTGCTAAGGCTTTTTCTCTATCTATGCTATAGACTTTTTTATCATTAACGTAATCAGGCATCTTAATGGTATTGATAAAATCTATTCTAAAAGGCAGAACATTCCCATCATTGATGGCATCCACAATGGTATAAGTATGCAGTTTTTCTCCAAAAGCCTGCTCGGTTGTGCGAAGCAGTGGGTTACCTCCTGAACTAGCATTGGCAGCAAAAATCGGAGTTCCCGTAAAGCCGAAGATATGGTAGTTCTTAAAACTCTTCGTGATAGCTTGATGCATTTCGCCAAATTGGGAACGGTGGCACTCATCAAAAATCAGTACCACATGTTTCTTATAAATATCATGCTGTTTATTTTTACGGATGAATATATCCAGCTTCTGAATCGTGGTTACAATGATTTTGTATTCATGAGGATTTCCTTTTTCATCCCTGTCCTCCAATTGTCTTTGAAGAACTCTTGTGGACGTATTACCGTTAGCTGCCCCCTTTTCAAAACGGTCATATTCCTTCATAGTCTGATAGTCTAGGTCTTTACGGTCAACAACAAACAGTACCTTGTCTATGTAAGGCAAGGCAGAAGCTAATTGGGCTGTCTTAAAACTGGTCAATGTCTTACCAGAGCCTGTTGTATGCCAAATATATCCTCCAGCTGCAGTTGTGCCCATCTTCTTGTAGTTGGTTGATACTACAATACGTGATAAGATACGTTCTGCAGCAGCTATTTGATAAGGACGCATTACAAGGAGCAGATCTTCAGATGTAAAGATACAATATTTTGTTAGTATATTTAAGAGGGTATGTTTGGCAAAAAATGTTTTAGTAAAGTCCACAAGATCAGGAATAATTTTGTTATTTGCATCTGCCCAAAAGCTGGTAAACTCAAAGCTGTTGCTTGTTTTTTTACTTCTTCGACGTTCACTGCTGCTTTGCTCCTTGATATGAGCATTTCTTGTGGTGTTACTATAATACTTTGTATGGGTGCCATTGGAGATTACGAATATTTGTACATACTCAAATAAACCAGAAGCCGCCCAAAAGCTGTCACGCTGGTATCGTTTTATCTGGTTGAAGGCTTCACGGATAGCAACACCGCGACGCTTTAACTCCACATGAACAAGGGGAAGTCCATTTACAAGGATTGTTACATCATATCGGGTTTCATGCTTGCCACCTGCTTCTTCGTATTGATTAATAACTTGCAAGCGATTGTTATGGATATTCTTCTTATCCAAAAGGTATATGTTCTTTGTTGTTCCATCTTCACGTTTTAGAATCTGGATATGGTCATCCTGAATTTTTCTGGTTTTTTCAACAATTCCTTCATTTGTATTGGCAATACATTCTGTGAAAAATCTATCCCATTCGCTATCAGTAAATGTAAAATCATTAAGCACTTCAAGTTGTTTTCGGAGATTTTCTATCAATGAAGCTTCATTGTGTACTGAAATATATTCATATCCTTGGGAAGTTAGTTGCCTGATAAACTCCCGCTCAAGTTCTGCCTCGCTCTGATACTTTTCAGGACGGACATTATATTCAGCTGCGTATTCGGCAACAACCGTTGCTTCATCAGTACTGGCAACGATGTTGTATATACTCATGCCGTCACCTCCTTGAAAGATAACAGTTTATCTCTGTAATATTCATATTGCTTTTGCCGTGCTTCGATTTCGGCCGGAATGCCGCTGGTTAAGTCGTTGCAGAGAGCATCGAAACGATTGAGGATGGCGGCAATGCGCTCCTGTTCATCGAGGGGAGGAACCGGAATTTTAACTTGTTTCAGTTTTCCAGCGGTAATTAGAGGTTGGCCACCTCCAACAGCTAAATTATTTAACTTCATGTTTAATAACTGATAGTAAGCAAATGATAGGTTATAACTTTTTTTTGGTTTTACAATTAGCGTATTATCTGAGACATCATATTGCCCTTTTGCTTTATGAACGAATCCTGCGTTAGCCCCAACTCTCGCAACCAGCAGTAACTCCTCATTATATGCGTAGGAATCTGAATAGGCAATAATGCCAGTTGAACCATACACTGGAAATTCCCCACTGTCGTTTCTGGACTTGTTTTTTCCGGATGCTATTTTTTCGCAAACTTCTCCTAAAGTCTTCCACTCTGCCTCATCACCAAACGTCAACAACAAATCCCTATAATACTCATACTGTTTTCTTCTTGCTGTAAGCTCTGCTGTAAGCTCTGCTGTAAGCTCTGTGAAATTGTCCAGAATACGGACAATTTCCTGCTGAACAGCTAGAGGGGGAAGGGGAACAGAAATCCTTGCCATGACGTTGCTCATCAATTTTGGGTTACCCATACCATCATTAACATATTTTTTTGCATATACTTGCAAAACATAAAATAGAAACTTAGTACTTACCAGTTCATTATTTTTAACCCTTAATAATCCACAAACATTTGTTATACTAAATTTTTCGTTAATATGATAAAAAACAGAACCAGCGTTTGCTCCATCTGTTGTCCATGTTACCGATTCGCAGTCATAGTCAAAAGTATTTATGTAGCCAAAAATGCCGTTATTTGCTGTTTGTGATGAATAAACGGGATAAGCACCAGTATTTTCTCTTAGATAATTTTTGGACATTACTCTCCCACGTGTAATGTCACAAATTTCTTCCACTGTTACAAACTCCACTCCATCTGGACAAAGTTCAGCAATCAATTCATCTAACTTACTCATTTGCCCACCTCAATTTCCGCAATAATCTTATCTATTTCTTCCCTCAAAACCTGCTCTCTCGCCACAATCTTTTCTATCTCAGCATTGAGGGCAACAATATCAATCTTTTCTCTCGTATCCTCTTGTTCCACATATGTTGAAACAGACAGGTTATAATCTTGTTCAGCTATTTCACTGTTTGGCACAAGCCTAGCAAAATGCTCAATATCTTTTCTATCTTTGAATGCGTTAAGAATGGTCTCAATATTTTCCTGTGTTAGTTTGTTGTTATTCGTAACCTTGACAAATTCCTTTGATGCATCGATAAATAAGGTGCTATTTTCTGATTTAGACTTCTTCAGCACCATAATGCAGGTAGCAATGCTGGTACCATAAAACAAGTTATCCGGTAACTGAATGATACAGTCGATATAGTTATTATCAATCAGGTACTGCCTGATTTTCTTTTCAGCGCCTCCGCGGTACATTACACCGGGGAAACAAACGATAGCCGCTGTTCCGTTTGTTGCAAGCCAAGAGAGACTATGCATAATAAAAGCAAGGTCTGCCTTAGACTTAGGAGCCAATACTCCCGCTGGAGAAAAACGGGGATCGTTAATCAAAATAGGATCATTGTCGCCCTTCCATTTAATAGAGTATGGAGGATTAGATACAATGGCTTCAAAGGGCTCATCATCCCAATGTTGCGGATCTGTTAGAGTGTCGCCAAGGGCAATATCAAATTTGTCATAATCAATATCGTGCAGGAACATATTGATTCGGCACAGGTTGTAGGTTGTAATGTTGATTTCCTGACCGAAAAACCCTTGACGTACATTTTCTTTTCCTAAGATTTTTGCAAACTTTAAGAGTAAAGATCCAGAACCGCAAGCGGGGTCATATACCTTGTTGACTTCAGTTTTTCCTACTAATGTTAGGTGGGTAAGGAGTTCAGAAACCTCTTGTGGCGTATAGTATTCACCACCGCTCTTTCCAGCATTGGAGGCATACATACCCATCAGGAATTCATAGGCATCACCAAATGCATCAATGGTATTATCTTTGTAATCTCCCAGCTTCATTTCTCCAACAGAATTCATTAGCTTAACCAGCTTTTCATTACGCTTTACTACAGTGTTACCTAGCTTATTGCTGTTAACATCAATATCATCAAACAGACCTTTGAAATTATCTTCACTCTCTGTTCCTTGCGCAGATGCTTCTATATTACTGAAAATCTGTTCCAGTGTTTCATTTAAGTTTTCATCGTCCTTTGCACGAGCTCGGACATTTTCAAAAAGCTCGCTGGGTAAAATAAAAAAGCCTTTTGTCTTAACCAAATCCTCTCGTGCCTGTTCTGCTTCTTCGTCGGATAGCTTGGCATAATCAAATTCCGTATTGCCAGCTTCCCATTCTCCGGCGTTAATATAGGCGGTAATATTTTCAGATATGTAGCGGTAAAACAGCATACCTAGAACATATTGCTTAAAGTCCCATCCATCTACACTGCCTCTTAGATCATTTGCCATATTCCATATCGTGCGGTGTAATTCCGCCCGTTCCTGTTCTTTTCTGTTATTTTCCATAACTCTACTCCCTTTCTTCAACCATATTAGGCACTAATTCCATGATATCTTTAAAATCAACGCCAAGTGCCGTACAAACCTTTACAAGAACGTCCATACTGACATATTCGTTTTTAGAAAGCTTTGAAATTGACGATGGACTTATTCCCGCAGCAGCTTGCAAATCTTTCTTCTTCATATCGCGGTCTATCAACAATTTCCAAAGCTTTTTATAGCTAACGGTCATCTTGGTCACCTCTTTATATATGTTTTTTCCATTATAGCACATTTTCTTCAAAAATAACATGATAATTCTGTGTTTGTGAAGTAATTTTACAATGTTAACAAAAATAATGATAGTTGTATATGTCTTTCTTTTTTACTTTATTCAAATAAATACTTTTAGACAAAAAAGTCGGAAACTCTAATTGAAAAATCCAAAACTACAGCATTCAGCCTCCTTAAACTTAATATCGCTTTAGCTCAAATTTGAGCAAAAGCATAAGCATTACAGCCGTCTTTTCTGGAAAATAGACAGGCTGTTTTTGTATTTTAAGGGGTTCGAATCAATAGAATTCTTCGCTTATGAATGAGGATGGAAAATATTTTTCTAAAATCCTCAACTAATGTGTTCTACCAAGGCTATAAGGTGAGAGGAAAAATAATCCCCCAATAAAAGCATAGTTTTTCTCTCACTGATCCTTGACAACTGAATACCCCGAAATGCAAGAGATACTTCAAGCAGAATATGCCATGACGATAATTCCGAGCGTAATCCTTGAAAGATAACGAGGTTGTGTCAAACAAGGCAAACCCTCTGGAACAGTAGCGTTTCGGGTCATTTTTAACAGGCAAGGAGGTGAAATAACTGAAACCACAATATGATAACTTGCCACAGATACTCAAAAGTAAGCCACAGTTTTGCTGTTGGAAATATGAAGAGCGAAGTGGTAGAAAAACCAAAGTTCCCTATAACCCAGTAACAGGAAAAAGGGCAATACCAAATCAACGTGGTACATTTAAAGATTTTAGTTCGGTGGTAGCTGCTGTAAGTAATTATGATGGTATCGGATTTTTGGTAGGTAATGACATTTGTGTTATCGACTTAGATGATTGCTTTGATAGCAGCGGTAAGCTTAAGCCTGTTGCCCAAAATGTTGTAGAGGCTTTTAGTGGTTGCTATATGGAACACAGTCCATCTGAGAAAGGGTTGCATATTTTCTTTAAGGCCACAGGCTATGACTTCGACAAAACAAAATACTATATCAACAACAGAAAGCTGGGAGTTGAGGTCTATGTGGCTGGAGCAACAAACCGATTTGTTACCGTAACGGGAAATATGATTGCAGATGGTGATATAGCGGAGAAATCGTATGAATTACAGATGATACTAGACAAGTATATGTTGCGTCCTACCCCTGTGAAGCAAATTCTGGATGCAGAAAGTCAATCCTATTTGTCTGACAAGTCTGTTATTGAGAAGGCTTTAAAATCGGCAAACAGAGAAAGGTTCAAAGCATTATGGCAGGGAGATACATCTGGTTATGCTTCTGCCAGTGAAGCTGATTTGGCACTTTGCGGTATGCTGGCATTTTGGTGTGGCAGAGATATTGAACAGATGGACAGACTTTTCCGAAAAAGCGGCTTAATGCGAGATAAATGGAATAGACCACAGTCTGGCAGTACTTATGGAATAATAACCATAGAAAAAGCTATCGCAAATGCTACTGAAATATATAAACCAGGTGGCAAGCGTTCATCAGCTACAGAGGATTTTGGTGAATGTTCTCTTACTGGCTTTAAGCCTGAGAGTAACGATCGCTACCCTTGGACGGATATTGGGGCAAGCAGGCTGTTTGCTGATTATTATAAATCTTTAGCCCGCTATGTTCCTGAAAGGAAAATGTGGTTTTGCTATGAGAATGGCATTTGGATTCCTGATGTCGGTAATCTAAAAGTGATGGAAATGTGTAAATCATTGGCTAACCAACTGCTAACCTATGCTTTGACTATTCAGGATGAACATCAAAGAAAAGCATACATTGACTATTGCCGAAAGTGGCAGTCAAGAAGATACAGGGAAACGGTGCTTAAGGATGCACAGAGCGTATATCCCATATCAATGGCTGAATTTGACCAAGACCCGCAGGTGCTCAACTGTGCCAATGGAACATTGTTTTTAATGTCTATGGATTTTCGTCCCCACAACAGCGAGGACAGACTCACAAAGATATCTGGTGTTAAGTATGACCCAGAAGCAAAAAGCGAGCGATGGGATAGATTTATTCATGAGATTATGAGCGGAGATGAGGAAAAGGCAAAATTCCTCCAAAAAGCCTTTGGCTACAGTATCAGCGGAGACACTCGGTATGAATGCCTGTTTGTTCTCTATGGTGCTACAACTCGAAACGGAAAAGGTACGCTATGCGAGAGCATTCTTAAGGTATTAGGCAGTTATGGCTGTACCGCAAGGCCAGAGACTATCAGTCTGAAAAAGAACAATAACAGTTCAAGTCCAAGTGAAGATATTGCCCGGCTTGCAGGAGTACGCTTTGTGAATATCTCCGAACCTAGCAGAGGACTTGTCCTAAATGCTGCACAGGTAAAAAGCATGACGGGTGGTGACACCATCAACGCAAGGTTTCTACATGAGAATTCTTTTGACTTTTCACCAAAGTTTAAGCTGTATATCAACACCAATTATCTGCCCGTTATTACGGATATGACGCTGTTTTCCAGTGGCAGAGTGGTGATTATCCCTTTTGAACGACACTTTGATGAAAGCGAGCAGGATAAAAACTTAAAACGCGAATTTGCCAAACCGAAGAATCAGAGTGCTATCCTCAACTGGCTAATTGAAGGCTATCAGCTGTTAAAAAAGGAAGGCTTGACTTTACCTGATTCCGTTAAGACAGCAACGGAGGCTTATAAGCGTGACAGCGACAAAATAGCATTATTTTTCGAGGATGCCTTGGAGGAAAGCCCCAACAGTGAGGTTCGAACATCAGAAGTGTATGCCCGGTATCAGCGTTGGTGTAGTGCCAATGGATGTTATTCGGAGAATGCAAGAAACTTCAAACAAGCATTAACAGCTATCGCCCGTGTAGAACGGAAACGACCACGTTCTGGTGGTGGAATGACCACAATGCTTATCGGATATAAGCTGACAGAAGAAGAATTTTTTCTTATTTAAACACAGTGTAGCAGCTTGTAGCAAGAAAAACAGGTTATATAAAAAATCGCTTTCGTATAGAGAGTTTAGTTTTTACCTGCTACATCTTGCTACAAAGCTTAAAACCACTGAAAACACTGGATACAACTCCATGTGTTAATACCTACCCCTAGGGGAGGTAAAATCTCCACACCTTTTCATCTGGACAACGGGCGTGGGGCAACGCGTAAAAAAACGCGGTTTCAAACGGGGTATATACCCCACATTTAATAAAATTTAGGAGGTAAACGATTATGGCAACATCAACAACTTATAATAGAGCGTTTTGGAATGTTATGAAAGGAAAAGAAGAAAATAATCAAAATCTAAGCGAGGGCTTTGATAATGCAGGAGCCTATGTCGCACCAGATGAGTTCAGAGAAGGCTTTAACACTGCTTTGGCAAAGGAGAATATATTCCGCAGATTTGCTACTGTTATCAATCTATCTTCTGCAGAAGGTAAAATTCAAGCGGTATCCTCAACGGGTACAGCAGATTGGATTGAAGACGGAGATCCAATCCCTGAAAGTGCCGATACATTTACACAGTTTCTGGTGAAATCATACAAGCTGGCATCTCTTGTCAAGCTAAACCGCTCATTCGTCACTGATATGAACTTTAATCTTGAAAAATATCTGATGGGTGATTTTGCGAAGCGTTTTGGCAAGGCTGAGGAAAATGCATTGCTTAATGGAAATGGCACAACTCAGCCAACAGGTATCCTTACAGCAGACGCAGATGTAACTACAGCAGATAGTGCTACCATCTCGTTTGATGAGATCATCTCTCTGTATTTTTCATTAAAAGCTGAATACCGAAATAACGCTGTGTTTATCATGCACGATAATACAGCTATGCTTCTTAGAACCCTTAAAGATACAAGCGGCAGTTATCTGTGGAATTCTTCAGATAACACCATCTTCGGAAAGCCTGTAGTTACCTCTCCATATATGCCTACAGTATCAGCAGGAGCAAAAAGCATTGTATTTGGAGATTTATCATACTACTGGCTGATTGAGCGTCAGCCAATAACGATAAAAAAATTAAGTGAGTTATATGCATTGCAGGGGCAAATCGGATTTTCTGCTTACGAGAGATTGGATGGGAAGTTGATTCAACCAGATGCTCTGAAGATATTACAAATAAAAGCTTAAATAATGGATTAGGCACTGAGTCATCAATTCTGCTCAGTGCCAGTTCCTTCAAAACATCGGACAGGAGGTCACGATATGGAAAATCAAAGTAACAGCCGCACAACCAAATTCGATATCGGAGGTACAGTCTATGTGGTGGAATCACGAGTAAGTGATTCAGCAAAGGAAAGTGCATATTCCAAGCTGAAACGACTGATTACAGTCAACGCAAAAAGCCTTTCAAAGTTATCTGATAGTTCATATAAACCCACGGAAATCAACTCGACTTCTTCAAGGTAGTACGGTAATATACATAGTGCTAAACCGCTTGAAGACTGTCGGAAATGGAGGAGAAAAATGAATAGACAGTCAACATTTAGCACTATACGTAAATCAACATTAGCATTTGAAGAAGCGAAAATTACTGCTCTTTACTGCAGGCTTTCCCGTGATGATGAGCTTGCAGGGGACAGCAACAGTATAGTAAACCAGAAGGCAATTCTAAAGAAATATGCTGAGGACAACGGTTTTCGTAACATCGAATTTTATGTGGATGATGGGGTCAGCGGTACAACTTTTGATAGACCAGACTTTAACCGTATGATTGCAGATGTAGAGTCCGGTAGAATCGGAACGATTATCATTAAGGATATGTCCCGATTCGGCAGGGATTACCTTAAGGTAGGATATTATACCGAGATTATGTTTCCTGAAGCAGATGTACGATTTATTGCTATTAACAACGGTATTGATAGTGCAAACCAAGCAGACAGTGACTTTACACCGTTTCTTAACATTATTAATGAATGGTACGCTAAGGATACTAGCAAGAAAATCCGTGCTGTGTTCAAATCCAAAGGACAATCCGGTAAGCCACTCTGCACCAATCCACCTTACGGTTATATTAAAGACCCTGAAGATAAGTTGCACTGGATAATAGATGAGAAAGCCGCCGAAGTGGTCAGAGATATTTTCCGACTGTGCATGGCTGGCTTTGGACCCACGCAGATAGCAAAGCAACTTGAAAAACGATGCATTGATACACCTACGGTTCATCTTCGCAAAATGGGTATTAACACTCCAGCAAGACCACCAGAAAACCCATATGCTTGGTCGGCTCGGGCCGTAGCAGACATTCTGGCTAAAGTGGAATATTTAGGTCACACGGTAAATTTCAAGACTTCTAAAAAGTCATATAAGAGCAAAGTCAAGATAATGAACAATCCAGAAGATTGGCTGGTTTTCAAAAATACCCATGAAGCAATTATTGATGAGGGCACTTGGGAAACAGTGCAGAAAATCAGAGATGGCAAGCGAAGACCATCACGATTAGGTGAAATGGGAATGCTTTCTGGCATGATGTTTTGTGCCGACTGTGGGGCAAAGCTGTATCAGGTTAGAGGCAAGGGATGGACACACGATAAGGAATATTTCGTTTGTGCTACTTACCGCAAGAAAAAGGGTATGTGCAGTTCACATCAGATACGCAATGTTGTAGTGGAACAGCTTTTGTTAGAAGACTTAAGGCGTGTAACCTCCTTTGCCAAAGACCATGAACAGGAATTCATCCGTATAGTTATGAATAATTCAGAAAAGGAACTTGCCAAAGAACTCCGCCAAAGTCAAAAGGAGTACGAACAAGCACAGACTCGCTTTGCTGACATAGACAAAATCATTCGAAAGCTATATGAGGACAATGTGATGGGCAAAATTCCCGAAGAGCGTTTTTACAAGATGTCGGCTGAATATGAAGCCGAGCAGAAGGCTCTGGAAGAAAGGATAACCAAATTAAAGCATACCATTGATACAGCAAATGAACAGTCCCTCAATACCGACCGCTTTTTGGCACTGGTTAAAAAATACACAGAAATCACAGAATTGGATGCAGAGATTATCCGAGAATTCATTGACAAAATTATTGTATTCAAGGCTGAAAAAGTAGATGGCCGCAGAACCCAGCGGATTCAAATTTTCTATAACTGCATTGGCGCTATCGACTTACCAAACTAAACGAAAAAACGGCATAGCCGAATATCAACGACTATGCCGAATTTTTCAGGAATTATAAATCCCTATCTGACCGCTCCCAAGGCGGTCTTCTTTTTGTTTCATAAATTAAATTTCGTATAAACTTTATCGAGTAATTCTATTAGCTCTTCTTGTGACGTGTCAATTCTTCCGTTTACCCAACTTTCAATCACGCCTAGTACGCCTGATGTAATAAAAAGTGCTTCCACTTTTGCAAACAATGGATCCTCGCCCGGGCGTACTTCAGTTAGTTTATTCTCCACAATACGCCTCGTAAAATAATCTCGTATCACATACTGTTGATCATAATAATGCTTAGGCCTTGGCCGGTAAAGGTTTTCAAAATAGTTGCGAAACCGGGCGATATAATCCAATTTTGTCTTGGTGAATTTGCGGATATCCTCAATCGTCTCTTCTTCAAATTCTCGATCAAAATCTTGATTCCATTTGGCATAAATCTGGTCATATAAGTCATAAACATCTTCAAAATGAGAGTAAAATGTACTACGCCCCACATTCGCGCGTTCGATGATTTCTGAAACCGTAATTTTCTCCATCGGTTTTTCATCCATCAACCCCTCAAAAACCTTTAGAATTGCTCTTCTGGTACGCTCCACACGCCGATCGCTCATATAACCACCCCCTTAGCATTATCATAAACAGTGGTAAGGTAAATTGCAAGATAAGGTGTTTTTGTTTCACCTCATTATTCCAAATTGTTATGATTGTCGTATACGTCTTGTACACTGAGATTGCTGGCATCCAAAACATATGCCAGCACGCAATCGCAAACCATTGCCATCAAATGATAAAAAGAACCTTTGCTAAAATATTCTTCTACGCTTTCTTCGGGAGAATCCTGAGAAGGGATCTCAACATTAATATCTGCCAATTTACCGATGGTGGAATTTGTATTTGCAGAAATAAGCGCCAATTTCGCGCCATGGGTTTTACATTGTTCTGCAATGAGTACCATGGTTTTCGTCTCTCCTGAGCCAGAACCTATAATCAGCAAATCGTCAGGCTGAATGGCAGGTGTCGCGTTATCACCTACCACATAACTTTTTAACCCTGCTTGCGCGCAATTCATCGCCATGATTTTTATATAATTTCCTGCTCTGCCAAACCCTGCAACATAAATACGCTCAGCTTGTAAAATTGCATCGGTTAATGCATCCAGCTCTTCTTGTGATAGCGCTGCCAAGCGTTCCATATTGCATCGCCCCGTGTCTTTTCTCAGTCGTACTCTATCCATTTTCTTCTCCTCTTGTTGCATTTATATTTTGTGAAAGGAGCGCAAGCGTTACGCTCCTTTTCTTTTATCGTTATTGCTCTTTATATTCAATACCCATAGATTTTACATATTCTTTTACTTCTTCGGAATTCAAATTTTCTCTTGTTACGTTTTGATACGGCACTTCTATCATAACCGGCGCATCACCTGTTTCTAATTCGCCGTTTATGACATCTAGCAATGTGTAAAACCCTAAGTATCCCATTAAAAAGGGGTTTTGTCCGCATGTTCCATAAAACGCTTCCGTATTGCTAAACAAACCATATCCCACTGCAGAAAAATCAAAACCCACTATTTGTACTTCGCCTTTTATCTGCCCTTTTAGTTCGCTCAGCGCCGCGACAACTTCATTGGTAAACGCTTCTGCTGTCGTTAAAAACAAAATGTCTTTTTCCGGGTTCACCGTCAATGTATCTTGAATGTACTGCATGGAAGAGCCTTCCGGGTTTTGCCCCCACCACCATACACCATACTCGTTGTCGGTTACGAGATTTTCCATATCCGGTGCGTTTTCTTCGATATATTCAATGGCATAAAGCGATCTGTTCGCCCAATTTGCGTTGGTGATATCAATGCCCAGCGGCACATAGTATCCTTTCCCGTTCATTGCCGCAACGCCCATTTTCCCGCATTCTGTTCCCATTTTCGCCGTATCTGCCATTACTTCTGCTTTGACTGCCGGCGAAGTAGAGTTGAGGGTGTTGTCAATGACAACAATGGACATACTATCATCTGTAAATGTATCTGTAATATACGTTCCAATGGAATCTGCGTTTACAGGCCCTAACACAATTCCATCTGCCTTTTCTATAATCGCTTGGTTGATCTGCTCTTGCTGCAAAGTAATATCCGTATAATTTGCCGGTGCGATAATATATCCATCATGTCCTTGTGCCCTTAATTCTTCAATGGCCTTTTTTCCGCCATTGTAGACCACGCCCCAAAAATCACCTGTGATTTCTGAATAAAGCCCTGCAAGATAATAACCTTCCTTTTCGTCAGCAGACACAGAAGGGCTTCCTGTTGGCGCAACTGATTTATCCTCACTTGGACTTTGGCTTTCATTTTTATCGCCTCCACAAGCAACAGCAAGCATCAAAACGAGTAAAAGCGCCAGAGCAACTGATAAAGTCTTTTTCATTTTTGTTCTTCCTCCTCAAATTCTTTTACCACCCTTTCAGAATCTGCGCGCACTTTTCCTCTTGGTGATACATTAATCTCAGTATATTGAGGAAATATGTTTTTTCCATAATCAGTTTTTTCGTTTTTGTTCAGTTTTGAACAAATCCATAAAAATTGTACGGAAACAAAGGCTTTTTCGCGTTGACATCGCCATGTGGCACATGCTATTTTGCAATCAAAGAACTGCAAAAGGAGGAAAGAAAAATGGGTTTATTGGAAAAATTAAGTGAGCTGGGCGTCCTTGCTACATTTGATGAAATTGGGTTTGGCGCAGAACATGTTTTTGGTGGTTTAACAAAAGAAACAGAAGCGCAGTATCTTCGCTATGAATGGATTAACCTTCCCGGGCTTGGGGTACATGCCATCCCACCGGCAGATTTGCTAGAAGCAGGCTATCCTTGGGAGGAATGGTATACTTGGCCGCCGGAGCAACCCCAAGAGCATCATATTCTGTTTTTGAAGAAAACAGATTTGTGTAATGATACTTATGACTGCGCCGCAGACAATATGGATTATCCTGCTTCTGTTCGTGGAAGGTTTTGGTATCTTTATAATGATGAAGATCTTCGATTATTATATGCAAGATAGTTTTCAATAAAAATTTGATACAAAGGAGAATGAAAATGGAGCAATATATTTTGGCCCATGATTTTGGAACCAGCGGTGATAAAGCGTCTCTTTTTACAACAGAAGGTGTATTTATAGGTTCGGTTACCGTCAATTATGATACGCATTATAGCAATGGTACTTGGGCAGATCAAAACCCGGAAGATTGGTGGAATGCTTTTTGTAAAAGCAATAAAGAGCTGTTAAAAAGCGTGGACGCCACTGCCGTCCTTGGTGTTGTGTTCAGTGGGCATTACCCAGGCTGTATTCCTGTGGGAGAAGATGGGGTTGCCTTAAACAATGCAATCATCTGGCAAGATGCCCGTGCAGAAAAAGAAGCAAAAGAAATCAGCGAAAAGACACGGGATTCGGATTGTGGCTGGCGGATTGATGGAACGCTCGTCGCCGCCAGTACCATTGCCACGTTACTTTGGTTGCGTAACAATAAACCAACGGTGTATCAGAAAATTCATAAAGTTCTTATCTGCCCCAACGATTATATTATAGAAAAATTGACCGGGAAATATGTGGTAGAACGCAGCATTGCAGATACTTCTGGTTTTTATGACCGTAACACCGGTGAATGGTCTTCTTATATGGTCGAGGCGGCAGAAATCGATCCTGCCATCCTCCCTGTTATTCATGAACCTACTGATATTATCGGTATTGTACCCGCAAATTTAACAGCAGAAACAGGGCTTTCTGAAACCACAAAAGTCATTTGTGGAACCAGTGATGGTATGTGCGGGAATTTGGGCGCAGGATGCCTTGATCCGGGAGATGCTTATATCAGCGGTGGCTCTTCTGCTTGGGTGCAAGTTATATTTAACAAAGCAGATGTGGAAGAAGGCGAAGGATATGATGGCGTTTTGCCCGGAACTGTTGGGCTGGGCGATTCCATGCAGGCAGCAGGTTCTTCTTTTAGTTGGATGAAAAATGAACTTTGTGCAGTAGAGCAATATCGCGCAGAAGCAGAAGGAAAAGATGTTTATGATCTCATCAATGAAACCATCGCAACTTCTCCCGCTGGCGCCAAAGGTGTTATGTTTTTGCCTCATATGATGGGCGAACGTGCACCCAGATGGAATCCAAAGGCAAAAGGTTCTTTTGTCGGGCTTTCCCTTGAAACAAAGCGCGCTGATATGATACGCGCAGTCGCTGAAGGAATTGCATTCAACTTAAACGTCATTTTGCGCAGTGCGCGAAAGTATGGTGAAGTGCCGCGCTTGATTATGGTTGGCGGTTTGGCCAAAGGCAAAGAAGTACGGCAGATTTTTGCGGATATTATGAATGCTGAAATCATTATGCTGGATCATATGGATGATTTGACCTCCATGGGCGCGGCTGTTATTGGCGGCATGGCACTTGGTATTTATGAAGATGTTTATGCCATTCGCCAATTCCATAAAATCATTGACGTGCGTAAGCCAAATGCCGAAACTCGTGCCGTCTATGAAAAGATGGAAGTGTTGTATGATAAAATGTATTTCGCGCAAGAACCGCTTTTTGAAGCGTGGGCAAATTTATAGCGGTGTAATTCTATATCAGTATCAAATAAAAAGACACTTAAGTGTCTTTTTATTTGTCATGTTGCCGGCACCTTCTTGCTCATATATTTGCTTTATAGGGTAGAATGCTCCTATCTGAACAAACAGAGTCGTCTCTTCTATCAAATTATATTTTCAAGTTTGTATCTCTTCTTTCCTTTTGTTATGATAAAGAAAAACATGGAGAACTATATGGATATCAAAACATATCAAGAAAGCGCTGCGTATATTACAGAAAAAAGCAATGACTTCTGCCCTGAAATACTGCTCATACTGGGTTCTGGGCTTGGATTTTTGGGCGATCAAGTCATAGAAAAAACGGTCATTTCTTATCAAGAAATCCCCCACTGCCCCGTTTCAACTGCACCGGGACATAATGGCGCGCTTATTTTGGGAAAATTACAAGGAAAAAATGTTGCTGTCATGCAAGGGCGCGTGCATTTTTATGAAGGGTATACTTTAGAAGAAGTTGCATTTCTCGTACGCGTTGTTCATTTATTGGGCGCAGAAAAAATGATTGTTACCAATGCTTGTGGTGCTGTCAATGAATTATATAACGTGGGGGATTTGCTGCTACTTTCTGATTTTATCAAATTTACAGATACTTCCCCTTTAACAGGCAAAAATGTAGATGCATTGGGGTCGCGCTTTCCGGATATGAGCCATGTATTTTCCCCGGGTTTACGCAATACTGCAAAAAGTATTGCAGCAGAAATGTCTCTCTCCTTGCAAGAAGGCGTATACTTTTATTTCACAGGTCCACAATACGAAACGCCTGCTGAGATTCGTGCCGTGCGCATGCTTGGCGCTGATGCAGTGGGCATGTCAACTGTTCCTGAATGCATTGCTGCAAGGCATGCGGGTATGGAGATTTTGGGCGTTTCTCTCGTTACAAACATGGCTGCAGGTGTGTTAAACCAAACGTTAAGTGAAGCTGAGGTTTTAAAAAGCGCTGCGCAGGCAAAACCATATTTCTCAGCGTTTATCCTTCGTTGTTTAGATAAAATGTAGCATAAATAAAAAAGACCATACTTTAGAGTATGGTCTTTTTTATGATACAAGTCATGATGTATGCGCATGCATCCACTCAACAAATGCATCTGCAACAACTTGCAAAAATTCTTTTGTTCCTTCGTTTACAATATCACCTGTTTCATCCATCAACGCCGCCACATTTGCCAAATATACTTCCGGCTGCTGCATGATATACATATCAAGATATGTGGTTACTTCCCGCAAACTACGGCAAACTCCAAACCCGCCAATCGCCCCCGGTGAGGCTGCTATAATAGTGCCCGTTTTCTTTGCCCATATATTGCTTCCTGCCGGGCGCGAGCCAATATCCAGTGCATTTTTCAAAACAGCAGGAATGGAGCGATTGTATTCCGGTGTCACAAATAAAAATCCATCTTGCTTTTTTACTGTTTCACGAAACACTTGCCAAGAGGCTGGCGGTATAGCAAGATCATCAAAATCCTGTACATATAACGGTAAT
>JBMNLE010000007.1:0-38020 GCA_050952565.1 Christensenellaceae bacterium | reverse complement strand
TCTTTATTTTTGTATAATTGCTTTCTTCTTGAAACTGTATATAATAATAGATAGAGAAATGAAATCTATCGCAAAAACAGAGGGGTTTATGGAAACCAGATTTACTTATTTCGATAAAAATATAACAGGTTTATCGGCAGATGCGCTGAGTGTACTGGCGGAGACGGCGGAAGTTGGCTTATGGAACTGGCATTTGCCTTCGGATGAAATTCGATTAAACCGTTCCATTGCGCAGCTGACCGGCTATGAGCTAGGGGAAGTGCCGCATCGCGGTAGCACCCGAAATTTAATGATTTATAAAGATGATCTTCCGAAAGTGGAAGAGAATGTGAACGCGCTGATTCGAGGCGGTATTTCCCAATATCATATAGAATACCGCATGAATAGAAGAGATGGCAGCATTGTATGGGTAAGCGAAGCGGCTGTTGTCTATGAAAAAGATGAGAACGGTAAGCCTGTGCGGCTAGCAGGGCTTGCTTTTGATCTTAGTATGCTGAAGCAAGCGGAACAAAAAGCACGAGATATGGAAGCAGAAGTAAAACGCCTCAGCAACTTAACAGAAGAGGGTAGTTACGCGGAAGAGAACCGCTTGCTCCGTGCAGGGAATGCAGCAACAGCCCTGCTCATTGGAGATGTTTATCATGACTATGAAACAGTTTTGCGCCTTTCCTTGCAGATATTGGGAGAAAGCGTGCAAGCTGAACGCGCATTCGTTTGGCGGAATAAAACGGTGGACAACAAAGAGGCTTGCTTTTTCCGCGCAGAGTGGACAAGAGATGGTTCGGCTGTTTTCAATGTGAATAATGAAGAAGAATATCTTTTTTATGATGATTTTTTTCCGAATTGGCAAGTGCGTATGGCAGAAAACCATTACATTTGTGCGCAACTAAGTGATTTGGAAGAGACCATTCAGCAGGCGCCGGGCGTTTTGGGCGCAAAATCAGTTATGCTCATTCCGTTTTATTTGCATGGTGTGTTTTGGGGCGGTATAGGCTTCGCCACAAGCGAGGAAGATAGAATGTTTACGCAGCTGGAAGCGCAAGTTATGAATGCAAACGGTTTGCCGCTGGCTTCTTCAATTTCCAGAAACGAAACCTTTGGAAAGCTCAACCAAGCAAGAGAAGAAGCGCTTGCCAGCACCAAAGCAAAAACAGAATTTTTATCGCGTATGAGCCATGAAATAAGAACGCCAATGAACGCAATCATCGGCATGACAGCTTTAGCGCATAAAACAGATGATCTTGAAAAAATAAAAGATTATCTCAGTAAAGTAGATGCATCTTCGCGGCAGCTGCTCGCAATTATCAATGATGTTTTGGATATGTCAAAAATTGATGCAGATAAATTTGAAATTACAAACACACCCTTTGATTTTGATAAAATGTTAGAGAATGTCTTTAATGTAGTGCATGTGAAACTGGAAGAAAAAAGCCAGAATCTTTTCTTTGAGACCAATGGTGTTTTTACCAGATATGTGGATAGCGATGAGCTGCGGCTTTCACAAGTACTCATTAATCTTTTGAACAACGCGAATAAGTTTACGCCGGAAGAAGGGCAGATCACGCTAAAGATTGATCAATACCCCGGAAGTGAAGCCGGGAAAGTGCGGATTCATGGCGAGGTGATTGATACCGGCATTGGCATCAGCGAAGAAGCGCAAAAGCGACTTTTTCAATCTTTTGAACAGGCAGACGGCAGTATTACAAGAGAATATGGTGGAACGGGCCTAGGACTTGCCATTTGCAAAAAAATCATCGATCTCATGGGTGGGCAAATTTGGGTTGAAAGCGAAGAGGGGAATGGGACCACCTTCCTTTTTGAAATTGAAGTTGCGCTGGGTGAAAAACTACCCATGACAAGGGAGAGTGCGAAGAGCATTGCAGGGCTGCGCGTGCTGGTCGTAGATGATCAAGAGGATGTACTGGAATATTTTGAAAAAATCCTCACCGGCTTTTCGGTGGATTGTGATACGGCGACCAACGGAAAAGAAGCAGTTGCATTGATGGAAAAAAGCATGGCAGAATGCAGCATGTACAACATGGTCTTTATTGACTGGAACATGCCGGGCATGAAAGGCAATAAAGTTGCAGAAGAAATTGAGCGAATTTCAGGCGGCGAAACGGTTGTTGTACTCATCTCTGTGGCAGATTGGGGCGATATTGAAAAAGAAGCGAGGGCTTCCGGCGTTACCAATTTCTTGCCCAAACCAGTGCTTCCTTCATCACTCTTTAATACCATTGCCGAGTTGATGCATTATGATTTTAACGCGCAAGAAGAAAGCAAGCTAGTAGAAGATATTGATTGGCATGATAAAAGAATATTATTGGTGGAAGATGTCGAAATCAACCGTGTCATTGTAGAAGGCATGTTGGAAGAAACCGAAATCACAATCGAATCTGCAGAAAACGGAAAAGAAGCAGTTGATCTTTTCAAAGAAAAAGGCGAAGCATATGATCTTATTTTGATGGACATTCAAATGCCTGTGATGGATGGATTAGAAGCCACAAGACGCATTCGATTGTTGGGAACGGAAAAAGCAGAAGAAATTCCGATTGTTGCAATGACAGCAAACGCGTTCAAAGAAGATGAACGGCTTTGCTTAGAAGCGGGGATGAACAAGCATATTGCGAAACCATTTTCACCGGATGAGCTGTTAAGCGTGTTGCATCGCTACTTGGATAAAGAAAGAGAAGCGTAAAAAATCACCCGAAAGGGTGATTTTTTTCTGAAAGGGTATTTTCCTACCAACGTTTGAATTTTGCGGCGAAGCATATTCCGCTACAGATTAGAAGAAATGAAAGGCCAAGGAAGAGATACTGCATGCCGGTAGTGCTAAGCGCTGTACTACTAGACTGAGCTGTAGAAGCGTCTACCGCATTTTGTCTTGTACCGCCACGATTAGCATTGTTTTCAGTTGCGTTATCTTGCGCTGCTGTATCGGACATGCCTTCTTCTGTATTGGTTTCAGAATCAGGATCACTCCAATCGCCAAAACCTCCTTGCGGGAACGCACCTCCTTCACCCTGCTCCGGCGCTGTAAAGTCGGACATGTCCTCCGGCAAACCAGAGGGTATTTCAGCGGCGGTAGAGGATGCCGTTGACTCGTCTTCTACGGGGGCAATGATAAATTCTTCGATTGTTTCTGCCAACAATGGAATATCAGTTGTAGAAGTCATTGTGTTTTGCATAGACAAGACATCGGCATTTTCGGCACCATTACTGCTAGAAATATCTTCTTCTTTTTCAGAAGAAGTGCTTCTTACTTGTCGACCACCACCAAAGCCTCGCATGTTAGAGCCCATCACATCAATGTCTATCTGTGAAGCATCAATAAAAGCATTGGCTGCTGTATCTTGCTGTGTCTTATCTGTACTGCCGATGGTACCCGAGAGTTGCCCTTTGATGCTTTCGGCGCGGAGTAAACAGAATTCTTTTAATGTTGTCGAGGCTTCCAGAAACTCTTCATAAGTACAAAACGCAGAAGGATCTTTTTCAACATACGGTGAGATTAACGTAATTGCTTCATCAATCATTTCAACAAATGCTCCACTATCAAAATAACTTTCCATGAAATCCGCAAAAAGCGTATGATATTCTTCCAAATATGTTTCATTTGAAAGCAATTGATTTAAGAGAGGGCGGTCTTCCATAGAAGCACCGGAAGTGGGTGTATCAATGGGGTAATTGACCAGCGCCGTTGCAGTATCAGTGCTGCTGCTTGTTGCAGTTCCCATGCTAAATGCGCCAAATGCTAAATTGTAATCCCAAGCAATCATGGAAACAACACCATCTTCTTCATACAGATAATAATTATGTACCATGCTTCCAGTATAGCTATCAAAGTTAAGCAGATAATTGTGTACGACAAAATACCGAAGGACCTCATCAATATTGACAACTTCTTCAAGATCTGTACCTTCGTTTATCTGTTTAATAGAAGCAATAAGCCTATCCTTATCTGCATCTGTCGGGTCAGACTTTGCGTTGTCAAAAATATTGGAATAACTTTCATGGTTATCATCTGTATAAATCAGCGCAACATCACTGCTGTTACTGCGCCCCATGCCACCGCCAAAACCACCGCCTTGAAAGCCATTGGTGTTTTCCGCCGCAGAAGAATCATCTTCCTCGCGTGCAGAAAACATATCTTCTGGCATTTCCCCCGGTGTAAACCCTTCCGGTAAGGAGGGCATTTCGCCATCTTCCGAGGGCATATTTTCAGGCATGGTAGGACGTTCCCCGGCATCATCTTCCATTTGCAGGTTGCTGCCCATATTCATATCCATACTATCCGGTTTATATATTTGCCCAGAATCAGAGCCGTAACTACGAGAAGCAAAAGCCTCTTCGATGCCTTCGACAGCAAGATATAGCCCCCAATCTTCACCATTTACCGTAATGTAAATAAAACTGGACAAAGGCGCATCTGCACCAAACGCATTCATCATTTGATAGCTGACGTAATCTTTCAAATAGGTATTATCTTGCGCAATATTGTTTAGTGCCAATTTATCTAGCCCCTGATAGGTTTTGGAGCTATCATAATGATCAAATTCTATTTTAAAGCTATAGCGATCACTTTCGGAAGTAGCAATAGAAGAGAGAGAAGAGTTTCCTTTGGTACGAATGGCTACATTTTTAACGGAGTTGCCATCAATGACTACATGGCACGTAATGTATTCTTTGCTGGTGGCGTTTGTAAGCATATCATCCCAGTCTGTCTCATCTACAATAATTTCAAGCGAATGCACTTTATCTGTAGAGAAAAGGCTTGTTGCATAAGGCGGGTCTACATGCCCTGCCACAAGCCCCAAACTTTCTCCCATGGCAAAGCATACGGTAATAGCCAGCATTAGTACGACAACAGTAATACAAACAGCAGTTGTATATTTATGTTTACTCATAGCCTACCCCATGTACTCGCCGTTATAGCTAACGAGAACCACATTAGAAATCCCTTCTTTTGCAAGAAGTGTGTTGACAAAAGTAGTATCCGGTGTTTTTAGGCGGATTTCATAGTTGAGTTCCACAGCGCCCTCAGAGACAACTTTACTTTTGATTACGCATTTTCCTACAAGAGGGGCCAAAAAGTCGTTTGCTTCTACTTCGGCGATTTCATCTGCGCAAGTAACAACCAAAATATAAGGGTTGTCATAGGGTTTTTTGTTGACAAAAAGAAGTAACATAATTCCCGTTACCAAGCTACCAAATACAGCAAGCAATATCATGCCTGCAGCAAGAATGATGCCTGCGGCAATAGACCAGAATAAAAAGGCGATATCAAGAGGTTCTTTGATGGCAGTACGAAAACGGACAATGGAAAGCGCGCCGACCATACCAAGAGAGAGAACAACGTTACTGGTAACGGCTAAGATGACCATTGTAGAAATCATTGTAAGCGCAATAAGCGTTACCCCAAAGCTGGCAGAATACATGACACCTTTGAATGTTTTTTTATAAACAATGAAGATATAGACACCAATACAAAATACGAGTAGAATCGCCAGCACCATATCAAAAATAGAGACGCTTGTAATGTTTTCCAGAAAATTTGATTTAAAAATATCGCTAAAACTCATAATTGTTTCCTTTCAGTTGGATAAAATAATTAATCATACATGCGCGAAAGCGCATATTTAGAACATGCTGCTGCGCGTCGATTACCAAGCTGCAGTAACTTTATAACAAAATCGGGAAGAAATGCATCATACTTCACTTCCAATAATACAATTTCATCTCCTACCGGAATGGTAGGAAGCGTATCGCAGAAAAAATTCTGCGAGAAAAGACCGGTGCGGATATCACGATCCAGCGTAATCCGCACATTGCCTGCAGGATAAATAAACGGCTCGCGAATATAGTCAACGATGGTTTTGGGTTGTAATAGTTGCCCGCGCATTTTACTATATAACTCTGTGAGCAAAGGGCGACTATCACTCGCCATAAAAGCGATTTCGCCGGCCAAAATGGCATTCACCTCTTCTTTTGTTACCACGACATCACTTTTATAGCATCGCCCGCGCAATTTTGCTTTTTTTTCGATACGCAGGAGAGTTGCATCGCTGCTGTAGCGACGAATGCGGAATTTTTCTCGTCGATCCACACCATCTATTTTTTCGCGCAATGCTTTGTCGCCGGGTGTGTCAAAATAAAGGCTGCGAATGGCGTATTCTCCTTTTTCATTGACGTTTCTGTCACGTGATAATGTGGCAGACAATCTACTTTTTAATATGGTATAATCCATGAAATTCAGGCTATGTTTATATTCATGCCTTCCTTGCATGAAATCACCTCCTTTCTATTTGCTCGTATCATAAAAGAGATTCCTTGAAAAAAGATTGAAATTTCTTTCAATGTTTCTTCAAGGTTTTATGCTATACTGAAACTTAAGAAAGAGAGCATATTATGAAACTGTTGCTTGTAGAGGATGAACGGCAATTATCCGAAATTCTCACGACACTGCTAAAACAAAAAGAATATGAAGTGGATGCGGTTTTTGATGGCATTGCTGGCGAAGAATATGCAAAAACCGGCGTTTATGATGTGATTATTTTAGATGTTATGCTGCCGGGGCAGGATGGACTTTCTTTGTTGCGCGCATTGCGAAAAGCAGGCATTGCAACGCCGGTTTTGTTGTTGACCGCAAAATCTGAAATTGAAGACAAAATCATTGGCTTGGAACAAGGAGCCGATGATTACTTGACAAAGCCTTTTTCTACGGGAGAATTGGTTGCGCAAATTCGGGCGCTCACACGGCGCAAAGGGGAATATATTGGAGACGAACTAACTTTTCAAAATACAATTTTAAATCGCGACACCCATGTGTTAAGGCATAGGGGGAATACGGTGAAACTTAGCGCAAAAGAATACCAGATACTGGAATTACTCATGCAAAACAGCACGCAGATTATCCCGAAAGAACGATTTATCGAAAAAATATGGGGATTTGATACGGAGGCAGAATATAATGCCATAGAAGTCTACATCTCATTCATTCGAAAGAAGCTTGGTGCCATTGAAGCGGATATGCAAGTGCGTGCCGCGCGTGGTGTAGGTTATTTTTTGGAGGCGGCCAATGATTAAAAAATTACAGCTCAAACTAATTGCCATTAGCATGGCTGTGCTCGTGATTGTCTTTGTCATCGTATTTTTAACGATAAATATATTCATGCAAACCAGCAGCGAGAAACAGACAGCGGACTTGCTTTCCATGGTGGCAGAGCAAGATGGACTTATGTTGCCACCCGAAGAAGAAATGGGGAAAAAAGAGATGATGCCAATGGAGGATTTTCCACAGCCTGAACGGATGCAAGGCATGCGTCTTTTTTATGTGAAAGTTGATGGAGCAGGAACAGTGCTTGAAGTTAATTTTGAGCGGATGTTCGATTATACAGAAGAAGATGTGCTTGCAGTGGCAGAAAAAGCTTTTGCAAATGAGAAGACAAAGAGTACGATGGATGGATTTCAGTACTTGATTGTAGAAAAATCTTATGGAAAAATTGCTGTTTTTGCAGAACGGAATGTGGAGATACGTATGCTGGAAGAGTTATTGCAACTTTCTCTTTATGTAGCAGCAGGAACATTTATTCTACTTTTGTTCTTTTCGCTGCTTTTTTCTAAATGGGCGGTAAAGCCGGTGGAAGTGGCGTTTCAAAAGCAGCAGCGGTTTGTCTCCGATGCCAGCCATGAATTAAAAACGCCGCATACGATTATGGGCGCGAATATAGATGTTTTAGAAAACGAAATTGGTAGCAATGAGAGAATTACGGCGCTCAAAGGACAAATGGTGCGCATGAATTTGTTGATTTCAGATTTATTAACGCTGGCAAAAGCAGATGATGAAAAGAATATGCTTCATACGGAGTATTTTTCACTCAGCAAAACAGTAGAAAACACAACACTTGAATTTGAAAGCACGGCCTTTGAGGCAGGAAAAAGCCTTCACTATCAAATAGAAGCGGATATTATGTATCTGGGAGATGCTGCAAAAATGAAGCAACTGACGGCTATTTTGCTGGACAATGCAATTAAATATTCTGATGAGAATGGAGATATAAATGTAATGCTGCAAAAAAGGGATAGCGAAATTATTTTTGCTGTTTCCAATACCGGCACTCATATCCCGGAAGCAGAGCGAGAAAAGATTTTTGATCGTTTTTATCGAAGGGATATCTCGCGCGCGCGTGAAACCGGTGGGTATGGATTGGGGCTTGCTATTGCAAAATCCATTGTAGAAGCGCATCAAGGGAAAATTACAGTGTCCGGGCAAGAGGGGTTGGTTGTATTTACTGTAAGGCTGTCTGCAAATGCAAGCAAATAACAACTGGGACAAAGCAGAGTAAGCGAAGAAAGCCATGGAAATAGACAATTGATGTATTTTGTACTATACTATCATTAAGAATAGATGTATAAATGTTTTTGTGCAGTTGCAGCAAGATTGACCAGAAGGAGAGGATTGTTTATGAATAAATTGTACTCTTTTTTAGCAAAAGTAATGATGGTTATTTGTGGGTTTTGCTTGTTTTTGCCGAGTGCAGCACAGGCGGCGAGCGTTGCGTATACAGGAGACTCTTCAAATACGCTGTTATGGATTGTTGTTTTGGTGTTTGCAGTATTGGCGCTGGGTGGTGTGGCAATTTTTTATTTCTTCGCAAAGCGCAAAAAGGACAAGGATCAAGATTAAAAATACTTGAGAGACACAATAGAAATAGAAAGGCTGATACAAAAGTGCATCAGCCTTTTTTTGTAAAGAAATATGTATAACCTGTAATAGGAGAAGAAAGATGATACATTTTGCAGTAGAAGCAGTTGACAAGAACGCGAAGAAAACGGAAACAGACGACATACGCGCAATAGAGCGGCTGCTCGCAGCAGAAAACATTGCAGTAGATATTGTACAACTGAAAAATCAACTTCTATATGCTTGTGATGTCACGATTAACTTTCATCCTGATCGGTTTGACAATACAGGAAAACTAATTATTGAAAACCTTCTTGTTGAGGGTATGTATGAAAACCAATATAAAACGGGAACCAGCAATGGTGCGCGTACAGCACAACCGGGAGGAGATCGGGATTTATGGGAAAAAGCTTTGTTTTACGGCGCATACCATAAGCGTGAAAAAAATCTTGCTGCGCGCCCTAAATATGGTGCGCTTAATATACATAATTATACTGATGGTGCATCGGCAAGGTTTGGGGCGTGCTTTTTTACAGTAAAGCCACATGTAATAAAGCGTTGTACTTTTGCATTTGGCGATAGCTCCACTGCGCCGGAGGTAATAGGAACAGAAGAGCATTTCTATGGCGTATTGCGCGCGCTTTTAGAAGAGGTGGCGCAAGAAGGCAGGCTTCTCAATAAGAAAGGGTTTACACTAAAAAGTGCAGTACAATATATATTGTCCTTGCAAAAAGACAAAATAGAGATTTTAGGCAGAAACCTTGATGATTGTATTGAAGCGCATATACACGGCGAAATATCTCTTTTGGAGGATATTGAAAGTTTTTATATTGACGGCGCATATCACGGTACAGAGATAGATGCGTTATCGAAACGTTTATCGGAACGATATGATATTGCACTACATGATATCCCAAAAAGAACATATAGTATAGATAAAATTGATGATGTTTGGCGTGGGCCGCTGGCAAGACCTGTTGCGGAAGAAATAATGGCGCGATTTCCAAACAAAGAGCGAATGCTGGATGCTTATATCTTAGGGTGCGCGGCGCAAGATAGCATATTAAACTCAAAGGTCTGGGAGTGCATTGCAAGTGAATTTGATTTGTTTCAAAATTTCAAATATCTTTGGCATTTTATCGCGTATTTTGGGCATGTAGAATAGATTAAAAAAGTAAAGAGGAATTGGGAAATAGAAGTTATTTCCCAAAACCCCTTGCGGTTGACGCGAGGTCAACTGTTATACTATGCATGAAAGCCTTTAAAAATGTGGAGGAAAGGTATTTAATGGAACAGTCGCAACCAATTCATGTTGTTACAACAGAACTAAATATCACTAGCCGGACACTTCGGTATTGGGAAGCAGCAGGGCTTTTTAAAAGTCGGCGTGATCCTGCTTCTGGTAGGCGCATGTATGATGGTGATGCGATGTTTTGTATTCGCATCACAGATTTTCTGCGGCGGTTGGATTTGCCCATAAAAGATATTGGAGTTGTACTAAAAGCAAGAACAGCAGAAAGCCTACATGCTGTACTGCAAAAGCAACTCGACAAACTAGAGAATATAGAAGCTGATGTCACGCTGCGAAAAGAGGCAATTAAAAGCCTGCAAACGCTGGTTGCGGAAAAAGAAAACTTTCGTTTGGTTTCTCTAGAAGAGATAGGATTGCCAATACCACTTGAATCGTTATCGCGCAAGAGGAACAGCATTGCAAAAGTACAAGGAGGATTAGGAATGGAACAAATGAAAAGTAAATATGGCGATGTGATGTTTATCAAAATGTCGCCCATGCGTACAATCGCTTATACGTATGAAGGAATTGAACCAGAGGAGGCGGCAAGAACACCAATTTTGAACTTTATGAAGGAAAATAAGTTAGAAGGAACCATGCGCCTTTTTGGATTTAATGTGGACCCATATCCAACAGAAGAGAATCCGGGTTACTATGGGTTTGGATATTGTGCGACAGTTCCGGAGGATGTGAAAATAGTTGAGCCGTTCTTTGAAATGAACTTGCCGGGAGGGATTTATGCTGTTATCAGCCAATATGAAGGGGATCCTAGTTTTGGGTGGCAAAAAGCGGAGCAGATGCTAAATGATGCGGAGTTCATGTGGGAGTATGATGTTGCGCGGCATCCGGGGCTAGAAGAGCATATCGCCCTTGCAGAAGGGGCGCCCTATAGAGTTTTGATTCTGCTTCCTTTAAAGAAGAAAGAGAAATAAAAAAGGGTGTCGTATATGACAGCTTTTTTTATTTTACTTTATAGCGTGACAAACCCAATAATAGGGGGATATTCTCTTGTAAAAGAACCATTGACGTAGCGAATGCGCAATCCATTTTTCGCCACATATACAAATTCTATGACCACAGATTCATCTACAATTTTAATCCATTTTAATCGTTCGCCGGAGGTTGCTTCTTCTGCAGTCAAGCCGGAAAGTTCAACCAAACGTTGTGCAACAGCACCACCATTTCGATCTGATACCAGCACCAACCGATACCGATAATCCTGTGTTTTACTATCTATTATAATATATTTATTGATTGTAATGCCGTTTATATAAGCATCGGTTACGGTTGATTGCAATACAGTATATACAGTTCTTGCTTCTGTAAATGCAACGGTTTCGTTTGCACGGTCAATATAGCCAAATCACAGAAGGCACCAAAATAGCAGCCAATATCGCTAAAATAGCAATGACAATAACCAGCTCCATCAGAGTAAATCCTTTGCGAAGTTGTTTTGTTGTAAGGCTACTGCTTATATAATTATTATAGCATAGAGAAAAGACCTTTGCATTATGAAAGAGAAGCAAAATTCTTGAAGTAAGACGATACATTTTTCGGACAGGAATACGTTCGACTTCATTTTCTAGTTGTGCTATATTGAAAGAAAGAGAGGAGCAGAATCATGGTAACACCTTATATTACATTTGCAGGAGAATGTCGTGCGGCGCTTTTGTTTTATGAAACTGTCTTTGATACAAAAGTAACAATGATGCAAAGCTATGGAGCATACGTTCCAGAAGGCAGAGAAGACCTACCAGAAGGTTTAGCACAGTGGGTTTTGCATGCAGAAATGAAGATTGCAGACACACCTTTTTGGTTTGCAGATGAAATAGAGGAGCCGATTGAAAAGGGGAATCAAGTAAAGCTAACCGTAAGTGTTGTTTCAAAAAAAGAAGCAGAGGCTATTTTTTCGGCATTGGCGGAAGAAGCAATAAAAATCACATTACCACCAACAGAAACCTTCTATAGCTTATTTCATGCAGGGTTGACTGATAAATATCACATCAGTTGGAATATCGTAAGCCTAGAAGCACCGGCAGGAAATCTTGAGATTGGCGAGGAATGAGAGATGTAGTTGGAAAAGAAAGTAGGAACTAAAAGATGAATAAATGTAGACGATATATTTTCCTATTTAGTGCACTGTTTTTTTTTGATTACAATGGCAGGATGCCATGAAAAAGGAAATTTTCGTAGAAAACGAAATGGGCAAGGCATCGTAATTGCGCCAGACGGTATAGAATATATGCCGCTTGCGTTCAGTGGATTTATGTCTTATGAAGGAGAGAAAGTATTCTATGCAAAATTGAGTGGCGATGAAGCTTTGGCGTATAATGAATTACAAACGGGTTTCTACTATTACAAAGATGATGCTTATAAAAAAAGTGTTTTATATTATCAACCTGCAGATAGTGAATGGGGCGAGTATTATAGAAGAGTTGATTGTCCTGATTTGGAAATCAAAATAGAAAATGCGATGCAATTTGTTTTTCAACCGCTTACATTAGTTAATTGGAAAAATAGAAGAGGGATAAAAGGAGAAGAGAATGTTGAAGCTTTTTTGCAAGAGCTCCAAGCGATAAAACCGTTGACAGAAGCTGAAATTATAGAGTTGATTGAAAGTGATGCCGCTTATGTAGAAGGCGCGATAGGTAATAGCCGCATATATAGCGCGATGGAAACAGATGATCGCCTTGTTGTCATGTGGTATGTAATTACATTCAATCATCGCCCGTATGCGATTTCTGCGGGAGAGAATATGAAAGAAACCTACTATGTTTTACCTGAAAAATGGGTGAAAGTGTTGTTAGGAGAAAAGTGATGGCGACAATTCATTTTATTGTGGGACTGCCTTGCAGCGGAAAAACGACCTTTGCGAAAAAGTTAGAAAAAAGTGAAAAGGCGTTGCTTTTATCGCCGGACGATTGGCAAATTCGTATTTTTGACAATAACTTATACGGTTTCAGCGAAGCAGAAAATATACAACATAGCCTTTATCACGATCGCATTGAAGCGATTATGTGGGATGTGGCGGTACGCATGATTGCACTGGGTGTTGATGTGATTTTAGATTTTGGGTTTTGGTCGAAAGTGGAGCGAGATATGTTTCGCGCAAAGGCAAAAAAGATTGGCGCAAGCGCAGCGTTTCACTATATGGATGTTTCAATAGAAACGCTGCTCCACCGATTAGAAAAGCGAAATGCTGCCGGAGCAAACGAAACAATCATCTTCCCAAAGGAGCACTTAGAAGAGTGGTATGAAAGTTTTGAGCCGCCCACAAAGCAAGAACTTAGAGAAGATACAAAAGCATATAAGCCGAAAGAGGAACAATAACAGTACGCATAACAGCGAGGAGGTACGCTATGGCATTGTTTCAACCAAAATGGCAGCATAAAAAATGGAAAAAGAGATTAAGCGCAGTTGAAAAACTAAATGACCAAGAGATTTTATTTCAGCTGGCGCTAACTGACCCTGTTCCAGAAGTTGCAACAGCGGCCATGGAAAAGATTAGCGACGGTGTAACATTAACAAAACTTTCGCGGCAAGTGAAGCATGATAGCTTACAGCTTTTATTGGCAGAAAAGCTAAATGACCAGCAACTTCTAGCGCAGCTTGCCGGAAGAGGCGATGTTTCCGGTTGGATCAATGACCGCGCATTTGCAAGCCTAACAGATGAAACGCTGCTCATGGAACTCGCAAGGCAAAATGAATATGCAGGGATTCGAAAAAAGGCTGTAGAAAAGATACGCAACCAAGATTTCTTGATGGAAATAATAAACAAGGATATGGATACGACTGTCAAAAAAACTGCGGCAAATGGGCTTATGGATAATGGGCTTAAGGCATCTTACCTAGCGCTTTTCTCCACGCCCGGCAGTAAGGAGCGCGAAAAGGCGCTGGTGGGCGCGACAGATGAAATGGTTTTACGGCAAATTGGCATTGAAGATGAAGATATGAAAATACGCCGCGCTGTTATCGCCAATTTGCAAAACGAAGAAATCATTTGGGAGGTTGCAAGCAGGAGCGATCATGCAGGCATATTGGAGCCTGCTGCGCGGAAAATAAACGATCAAGCGCATCTTTTGTTGCTTGCAAAAAAAGATGCGCGAGAAAGCGAAAGTGCGGCGCAAGTTGCAGTGCAGAAGATAAAAGACGATGCATTGCTCTATGAGGTTGTAGAAAAAGGGTATCATCCCCGCGCGCGCGTTGCAGCAATTGAAAAAATAAAAGAACAAGCATTGCTCGTTTGCTTGGTACACGCCTTAAAAAAAGAAGAATACGAAGATCCTACAGTTGTGCTTGCCTTAGCACGGCGCGTTACAGACAATGACGCATTGCGCACGATTTTTCATGCATGGAAAAAGCCGGCATATTACAGTGCGCGTGTTGCAGCAATTGAGGGCATACAAAAAGAAGAAATGCTTTATGATTTGCTTTTGGAAGGATCAGAGGGCGTCTTGCAAAAAGCGATTGTTGCGGCGATGAAGCGGAAAGATATTTTATTAAAAGCAACAGAAGCATATCATAACATTGGCGCAGTATATGCCATGAAAAAATTGGCGCTGGAGCATGCGCTCATAGCGACAGAACAAGAAGCTTTGGGCAAAGATTTTGGGCATGCCATTACAATTCCTACGCATCGAGAGTTGCATGCCATGCTTTTTGTAGAAACAGCAGGTTTGCTGGAACGTAATATGCCCTTTGCCGGTGTTTCCATGACGCGGCAAGAATATGATGCATATGACGAATATGGTGGCTATACATATACCACGCATGAAGTATTTTACCAAGGGGAAAGTTTACTTAGCATATGAGGAGGGAAGATGAGGGAAATTCCGGCGCTTGATTTGTTCATGATGTGCGAAAAGATAAATACGGCAGCTTTTGGCGCGTTGCCTGCAGGCTACTTTTTTAGACATCCAAGGGAGGATGAGCTAGATGCATGGATTCGCCTCAATATTGAAGATGAGGCGCATTATGATTTTGTAAAAGCTTATTATCTGCGGGTTTATGCACCGAAGAAAGAAAGGTTTTTTAAGAGATGCATCTTTGTCTGTAATGAAGCGGATATACCCATTGGAACTTGCTTTACATGGAAATCATACGAGCAGTTTTATACCATCCATTGGTTGAAAGTCAAAAAAGAATACGAAAGAAAGGGGGTTGGGCGCGCATTATTAACGCATATTCTATCTACGTTGGAAGAAAGCGATAATCCAATCTATTTACATACACATCCTTCTTCGCTTGCTGCCATTAAACTATATACGGATTTTGGCTTTGCGTTTTTGACAAATGCAGAAATTGGATGCCGTAAAAATGGCTTGCAAGAAGCATTGCCATATTTGAAGGCGCACCTGGCGGTTGGCGTATATGAGAGTTTGAGATTTGCGGAAGCGCCACCTGCGTTTTTGGAAACGTTGCAAGGGGAAACAGAAGAAGTATTTTAGAAATGCGTACACAATCCATAAAGCAATTACACTGAATAAGTGTGGTTGCTTTTTTTGTTGCGATTGCTCACAATATGTATATAAAAGCCCTTTAGAAAGGGAACAAAAGCAAAAAAGTGTATAAACATTCTTGTTTACAATTTTTTCTATACGAAGTATACTGTATTTATAGTATTATAGGGGGATTTTAGCTTTATGATACTTGTTTTCATGAAATGAAATGCCACATATCTTTAGGAGGATTGTATGAATAAAAAACTAAGGACCTTTAGCGCAATGTTACTGGCGTTTATTATGGTGTTCCTGATTGCAGGGCCCGTTTCAGTATATGCAGTAAGAGAAGATCCTACGGGGGTCTATTTAACGCCAGTGGGCGGAATTACATTTGATTCGTTGGCAGAAGGATATACAGGAAGCGATGTTGTATCAAAAGCATTTAATCTTAGCAATGTATCGCTCATGCATGAAATTATCACAAATATTTCAGCAACCTTTGAGGGAACAGATTTCCAAGTTGCTTCAATACCGGGAAACATATCTCCTGGTTATGACGATGATATTGTAATAAAGCCCGCTTTAGATCTCCCACAAGGTGTGTATACAGATACTCTTACAATTACCTTTCAGTTTGGAGATGCAGAAGGAAGCGCGCCTTCTTATACACTGACGCGACAAGTTACCATCACAATCGGGCAAGCACCGGCGGCGATTATTTCCCCTGATTCTGTAAGCGTTTATAAAGGGCAAACCGAGACATTCCAAGTTGTTACGTCTGGGTCAACTCCGTTTACATACAGCTTATCCGGTGAACCAACAGGCGTCAGCATTGCTTCTGATACAGGTGCTATGAGCATCAACACGACTTCATTGGCCGTTGATGAGTATTCGTTTACAATTCACGCAAGTGGTTCGTATGGAGACGGTGCTACGCAAAGCTTTACGTTGCATGTCATTGAACCTGGGAGTGCAGTAACACCAACCATTACAACGCATCCTGCAAGCGCGGTTTATGCCACAGGCGCAACTGCGGCGGCGCTGGAAGTTGCAGCAACAGTAAGCGATGGCGGTGCATTAAGCTTTCAGTGGTTTAGCAATACAGAAGATAGCACAACAGGTGGAACGGCAATAGACGGCGCAACAAGCGAAACGTATACGCCGGATATCAGCGAGATTGGAACAACATACTATTATGCGGAAGTAACAAACGCAAAAGAAGGTGCAACATCTACAGCAATAAGCAACGCAGCAAGCATTGAAGTGCGCCAAGCAACAGCACCAACGATTACTTCTGATAACTATACAAGCATTGTTTCAGAAGACGGCGGAACGTTTCAAGTTTTGGCCGATGGGTTTGGTTATACCGCGCCAAGTTATACGACGAGCGGCGCAGTGCCTCCAAGCGGTTTTTCGCTTGATGAAGATTCGGGGCTCATGGCCTTTGCCGCAGGCATTCCTGTTGGTGTATATACCTTTACAATCACGGTTGCAAATGGCGTAGAACCTGATGCAACGCAAACGTTTACGCTTACAGTAAAGCGGGCGACAACGGAAACACCTACCATTACAACGCAACCGGCAGACGGAGAGTATGTAACGGGAGATACAGCGGCGGCACTCAGCGTAGTTGCCGGGGTAAGCGATGATGGCACGTTAAGCTATCAATGGTATGACAAAGATGATGCGCCAATTTCTGGCGCAACAAGTGCAACATATCTACCGGACATTAGCGTAGCAGGCAGCGAAACATATTATGTTATTGTAACCAATACCAGTGAAGACGCAGTAGCGTCTGCATCGGCAACAAGCACAACAGCAACAATAACTGTTGAAGCGTTTGCAATTACTTCAACTGCCAGTACCTCTGTTGCATATGGAGTAGCAGGTACATTTGATGTAACCACAAACGCCACAAACGGAATGGTTAGCTATTCTCTTTCCGGCGCGCCCACAGGCGTTAGTATTAATACTGATGGAGAAATAGCCATTGCTGCAACAACGCAAGGCGGGACGCATACGTTTACCATTACTGCAAACCATAATGGCGAAGAAGCGACACAAAGCTTTACGCTAACCATAACAGTAACGAACGCAGAGGAACCAAACATTGTAACGCAACCGGTTGGTGCAAATTATAAAGTTGGTGATACAGCGACAGCGCTGCGTGTAGCTGCAGAAATCAATGATGGCGGTACGCTTTCTTATGAATGGTATATTGTAACTGAAGAAAGCAATACACAAATAGGCTCGGGGCAGACATTTACACCACCTACAGATGCGGTAGGTACTTTTGAATATTTTGCAGTGGTTACCAATGCAAATAACCATGCAACGGGAACGCAAACGGCCAGCGCAGAAAGCGATACGATAACGATTACTGTGCGTGCGTTGTCAGCGCCCACTTTTACATCTGACGATCATACAACGGCGCCGGTGGGAACAGAAACAACATTCCCCGTAACGGCAACCAGTGAAATTGCGCCCATTACTTATGCGTTAAGCGGAACCGTGCCAACAGACGTGACGATTCACGCTGATACAGGCACGCTTACCATTCCGGCAAGCCTAGCAGCTGGGGATTATACATTTACCATTACTGCAACCAATGAAGATGGCGCAACGAATCAAACATTTACATTATATATGCGCCCGGAAAGCGCGGAAGTGCCGACGATTACAACCGAACCTGCCAGTGCTTCGTATGTGAGAGGGGATACAGTAGCAGCACTTAGCGTTGTTGCAGGTGTAACGGATGGTGGAATATTAACTTATCAATGGTATAAAGATGGGGAGCTGCTTGCAGGAGCGACGGGAGCGTCCCATACGCCTGATATTACTGCAGTAGGTTCGGCGACATATTATGTCATCATAAAAAACACCAACAATTATGCAATTACTCCAGAAGTGACAGAAACCAGCGCAACGGTAACGATTGGCGTAGCTGCATTCAATATTACTTCTAGCAGTACGCAAATGGTGGATTATGGTGTTAGCAGTACATTTGACGTGACAACAAATGCGGCGTCTGATGTTACGTTCTCGCTTTCAGGAACAGTTCCGGCAGGTGTTACGATAAACGAAACAAGCGGGGTGGTTACTGCTGCTGCAACGACACAAGGTGGAGAACATTCTTTTGTTGTAACCGCAGATCATAACGGCGTAGAAGCCACGCAAAACCTTACACTTTTTGTAGAAGTTGCAAATGCAGGAGTACCAACGATTGTAACGCAACCAACGGGAGATACTTATAAAGTAGGGGAAGATGCAGATGCCATAAGCGTTGTTGCCAGTGTGAATGATGGTGGAACACTCAGCTATCGATGGTATGCGGCAATTTCGGCAAGTAGCTATGATGGCGCTACGCCCATTGGTGGTGAGTTAACTGCTTCTTATGTACCGGATACAAGCACGATAGGTGAATATTATTATTTTGTGAAAGTTTTAAATACCAATAGTGCTGCGTCGGGTACAACAGAAGTAGCGATAGATAGTAATATTGTTACAATTGTGGTAGATGCGCTTGATCGACCAACCTTTACTTCTACTGCCAATACGCGTGTTCCGGTGGGTATAGAAAGCACATACGATGTAACGGCGACCAGCACGGTTACGCCTATTACTTATGTACTGGATGGTGCAGCACCGACCGGTGTATCCATAAACGAAACAACAGGTGTTTTAACCGTAGCGGCGAGCGTGGCGCGCGGTACATATTCTTTTGTCATTACAGCATCAAATGATGATGGCGATACAACACAAAACTTCACGCTGTATGTGATTATCTACAAGCAGAAGTGCCTACAATTGATACGATTTCCGGCGATGCTGATTATATTACGGGAGATACGCCTACAGCGCTAGAAGTGGAAGCCAGCGTAACAGATAATGGAACGCTTAGCTACCAATGGTATAAGGATGGCGAAGCAATAGACGGCGCAGTTGGCGCAACGTATACGCCTAGCATCGCAGCTGCAGGGGAAATAGAATATACAGTAGAAGTAACCAATACAAATGCAGGCGCGATTACGCCTACGGCCTCCATTACCAGTGATCCTATTACAATTACAGTAACGACGTTTGCCATTATGAGTGATGATACTGAACGTTTCTTATGGGGAACAAGTGGAAGCTTTGGCGTAGAAACAAATGCAACAGCAAGCGTAACTTATGCGCTGGACGGTGAGGAACCGGCAGGGGTATCAATTCACGCGACCAGCGGCATTTTAACTGTTCCGGGAACGCTTGAGTTGGGTAGCTATTCTTTTGAAATTACCGCAGCTTATAACGAAGAAACAGCTTCACAAGACTTTACGATTGTTGTTTATCTGGACAATGCGGAGATGCCGACGATAATAACAGACCCCGAAAGCGAAACGTATAAAGAAAATGATGAAATTATTGCGTTGACGGTGGCAGCAAACGTGGAAGATGGCGGAGTACTGAGCTACCAATGGTATAGCAATACATCGAACAGTACTTCCGACGGAACAGAGATACAAGGGGAGACAGCAACCAGTTATACACCGCCAAGCACAATTGGAACAAACTATTACTATGTTGTTGTCACCAATACCAATGTTGCGGCAGAAGAACAAACAGCAACTGCCACAAGCGCTGTAGCTGCCATCACGGTAAACGCGCTGGATATTCCTGAAATCACTTCGAATGACAGCACACAAGTGTATTACGAAGAAGCAGGTAGCTTTACAGTAGCAGCAGATGGCGCAGGAATAACCTTCTCTCTTGATGGCGCGCCTACAGGCATTAGCATTGCCGCTGATACAGGCATTATAACCATTGCGGCGACGACAGCTGAGGGAGAACACATCTTTGATATCATTGCGGCCAATGAAGATGGCGAAGACACGCAGACCTTTACGCTGTATGTAATTCGTCGCGCCGCAGAAACGCCGGTGATTACAGTAGAGCCCGCTGATGCTTGGTATGTAGTAGGAGAATCGCCTGTGGCGTTAAGCGTTAGCGTAGAGACACCGAGTGATGGCGGGAGTTTGAGCTATCAATGGTATAAAGATGGAGTGCCAATCGGTGGCGCAACAAATTCAACCTATTCACCGGATACAGGTATGGGAGAAACGGCATATTATTACGTAATCGTCGCCAACACAAATGAAAATGCAGAAGATAGAACAACAGAAGAACAGTCTGCTGTAGCAGAAATCGAAGTTGTTACACTGGCATTTGATTCTGATGATGCATTAACAATCGATTACAAAACAGCAGATAGCCTTAGCCTTTCTACCAATGCATGGATTGCGGGCGATGTTACTTATAGCTTAACGAATGCACCCGAGGGCGTTACAGTCAATGATGACTCCCTAGACATTGCAGATACAGTACAAGGAGGGACGCATACTTTTGGTATTACTGCAACGTATCATGGTGTAACGGTAACGCAAAGCTTTACGCTTACGGTAACGGTAACGGATGCAGACACGCCTATAATCACAACACAACCGGAAGGGGCAACCTATAAGGTAGGAGACACAGCAGAGGCCATGGAAGTTGCAGTTGCGTCGTTAAACGATGGAGGGGTTTTGAGCTATCAATGGTATACGGCGGTTTCGGAGAGCAGCTATGAGGGTGCTGTAGAAATTGGCAGCGCAACAAGCGCTAGCTATGTGCCGCCTACAAACGTGGAAGGAGATTTCTACTACTTTGTAAGAGTAACCAATACAAACAGCAATGCAACAACGGAAACAGAAGCAATAGTAGATAGCGATATTGTTACGATTTCTGTAAGAGACGCCATGCCGCCGGTGTTTACATCAAGCAACACATATACTGCGACTTACGGAACAGCAGCAACGTTTGATGTCATCGCAACAGGGACCGTCCCCATTGCTTATGCGCTGAGCGGAACGGTGCCGGTGGGTGTGAGCATTGATGAAGATACAGGAGCATTAAGCATTGGCGCAACGCTTGCAGTAGATAGTTATACCTTTACCATTACGGCAAGCAATGAAGATGGTGACACGGATCAAACCTTTACGCTTTTTGTAAAACATGCAGTTGCAGAAACGCCTGTGATTACGCTAGAACCGCAAAGCGAAGATTATGTAACAGGAGATACGCCAATTGCGCTTACAGTGACAGCGAGCGCAGTAAGCGATGGTGGAAGCTTAAGCTATCAGTGGTATGCAGATGACGTAGAAATTTTGAATGCAGACGAAGCCACATATACGCCGGATATCACTACAGTAGGGGAAACGGAATATCATGTTGTTGTTACCAATACCAGCAGCAATGCGATTTTGCCTGCTACGGCGACGAGTGCCATCGCGACAATTGCGGTAACAACATTCGACATCACTTCAGATGATACGACAACGGCTGCGTTAGGAACCGAAGGGACATTTACCGTAACAACAAACGAAACAGTATATTCGACGGTTACGTACACGTTTGATTTGTTAAATACGCCGCCCGCAGGCGTATCCATCAATGCTGCCACCGGAGAGATTACCATTGCAGATACAGTTGCAAAAGGTGCGTATACATTTGGCATTGTTGCAAGCAATGATGGCGAAGAAGCAGTACAAACATTCACGCTAAACGTATTGCCTGGTACGGCAGAAACGCCTGTCATTGCGGTGCAGCCACAAGGAGAAGATTATGTAACTGGGGATACGCCAAACGCGCTTACAGTAACAGCAAATCAAGTAAGCGATGGAGGAACGTTAAGTTATCAATGGTATCAGGATGGTGTTATCATTTCCGGCGCGGATGAAGCGACTTATACGCCGGATATCTCGACAGCAGGAACGCATCGCTACACGGTTGTTGTTACAAATACAATTCCCGAAGCGATTGGAAGTACAACAGCATCTGTAACAAGCACGGCAGCGGAAATAAATGTAACTGATTTCGCAATTACTTCAACAGATACTTATGCAGTGGAATTTGGAACAACAGGTAGCTTCCAAGTAGAAACGAACGAGACAGTATATTCTGATGTTTCATATGACTTTGATGCGTCAGAATTGCCGCCCACAGGTGCGACAATTGATACGGATGGGCTGATTACAGTGGAAGATACAGTTGACAGCGGGCAGTATACGTTTGGCATAGTCGTTTCCAACAATGATGTAGATGTATTGCAAGGCTTTACGCTGCGTGTAGGGCCAAAAGCAGCAGAAACGCCTAATATTGCGGCGGCATTACCTTCTTTGCAGGCATTGCAAAACGAGCCAAATGTTTTTTTGGAAGTGGAAGCGACTGTAACAGATGCAGGCGGCGTGCTAAGCTATCAATGGTATGAAAACACAGTGAACAGTGTTACTGGCGGAACAGCAATTTCCGGCGCTATAAACGAAAGCTATACAGCCCCCACGCATACAGCAGGAATTAAGTACTATTATGTGATTGTAACAAACACCAATGAACTTGCCATTGAGACCACAACGGTAACAGCGACAAGTACAGTGGGCAGCGTAAGCGTAACCGGGCCACAAATGCCGGCGATTACAAAAGAGCCGGCAGGCGGTGTCTATGAACCGGAAGAAACAGTGCTACTAAGCGTTACGGCAGCGGTAAGTGATGGCGGAAGGTTAAGTTATCAGTGGTATCGCAATGCTGCTAACAGCACTTCCGGCGGGACAGCAATTTCCGGTGCTACAGATAAAGAATATACGCCAAGTACAGCTGACGTAGGTACAATGTATTATTATGTCATCGTTACCAACGAAAATGTTTACGGCGCAACAATGGCTGCGGTGAGTGCGATTGCCACAGTGGAAGTGCAAAAAGATGAACCGGGCAAAGACACGGCAGAAGTGGAAGTTGAAATCAAACCGGGCGCGCCGGATGTTTCCGTGAAAGACGAAACAGCACTTAGCGATAACACACTGACAGATGCTGAAAAAGAAATGCTGGTAAATGGGGAAGCAGTCATTACCATCAAAGTAATTATTGCGCCGCGCACAGCAACCACTGCGGAAGAAACAGCGCTAAAAGAGCATTTGCAAAAGGGAGAAACGCTGGGGATGACGTTTGATATTACGATCATTAAAGTCATTGAAAAGAGCGGCGAACGGACAGAGATTCCTGTTACAACGCTCAATAAGCCGGTGGAACTCATCCTTGAAGTGCCGCGCAACTTGCAGAAGAACGATAGAACCTTTGTTGTGCTAAGTTTGCATGGGGAAGAGGCAGCGCGGCATACGACAGCAAGCGGCATAACCAGCGCAACGTTTAGCGCAGATAAATTCTCCTTATACGCGCTTGCTTATAAAGATGCGGCGAGCGGCGAAGAAGGAACAGGAAAACCTTGGCAGACAGGGGACGGTGCGAAAACGATGCTTTACCTAGTGCTGGCGCTGAGTACGCTTTTGGCGATGGCAAGTGTGACGCTCTACTTAAAGAAGCGCATGGAAAAATAATGAAAGAAAAGGGCAACACTATAAAAATGCTGTCCTTTTGCTTTTAAAGTAATCTCTTTTGTGGAATTCTTCATATCTGAAAAGAGAAAATAATAGGAGGAGTACAAGATGAAACAAAGAAGAAATGTTGCGCTGATTTTTGTGGTTTTGCTGCTTTTTGCCATAATAACTGGATGCAAAAAAACAGAAGAAATTGCGGCAGATGCAAAAGAGCTTGTAAAAGATGTGGTTACGCTTATCAAAGAAGAAGCCTCTGAAATTGAAGCAGACTTAGAGGTGAAAGGAAAAGCGGCGCTTGAAGTTTTCCATGAGGGCGAAAAAACCATTGTATATGAATTCAAAGAGGTGGAAAGCGGCGCGCTGGATGAAGCAAAGGTAATTGAAGGAAAAATAGGAGATGCGGAGAGCGTTTTCACAGATCGATTGGCGCAATTAAAGGAAAAGGGTGTAGAGGGCGCAAAGATTGTTGTGAAATTTATCGATAAAGAAGGAAAAGAAGTTTACAATAAAATTTTTGAGTAATAAAACAACAAAAAAATGATAAAAAAAAATGCAGGTACGTCCTGCATTTTCTTTATTTTATATATGCAAATTTTTTGCTTCTTGCGCTGTGAAAAAATCTGAAAGCGTAGGATAACGAAGAATTTCGCCACCCCCATTTTCAATATAAGTAACCAGTGAAGCTTCTGCGCGCTTTGCTGCGCCATATAGACCTACCAAATTCGCACCATCAAACGTTTCAAGGAGAGAAATCGAAAGCATGGGGAATTCTTCATTTAATACATTTTGCAATGAGATGGCGGAAAAGAAAGCGAGAATTGCGTTTTTTTCTTCACAAGCAACATAGATTTTATTGAATGTAGAGATGATTTCACCATATAATGCTGCCAAAAATACAAAATCCACAAAAGCATTTTCTTCTTTTGCTTGCTCCTTTGGGAAAGCCTCTCCTGAAAGGTTGGGGTTGCCAAAAAAGAGACTGGTTGTCGCTAACAATTGTTGCACAGAATCGGTCAACGCGACAGCATCTGTTGCGAAAATAATTCTATCATAATATGAAAGGAAATCTTCCGGCAAAGTAGGGAGCGAGGAGAGTTCCTCTTTATGTTTTTTCATGCCATAAATAAAATATGTACCATTTTGATAGGCAACTGCATCGCTCAGTCGTAACAATATTTCTCCTGCAAAATAACGCTTTTCGCCCAACGTTTTTGCATCTTCTAATTTTTCAAAATATAAGTAAGCTGCTGATAATAGCGAAAGCGCTTGCATATGCCGAAATAGTTCATCCTCCAAATTTTTCTGTGTATTATGTTGTAAAGTATGAAAAACAGAACCGCTTTCCTCATCCAGTTGATAAACGATTTTACTATTTAACAACAAAGGGGTGAGCGGCTGCTCCAAATTTGAAATACGCTCCAACTGCCCCCAAGAAAGCGGGAAAAGATCATAGCCAACGCCTTCGATAATAAACGTCTGCGCCAACATTAGCCCACGCCTTGTTTTGGGCACAAAATAAAAATCCACATCAGAAAGCGCGCTCATATTGCCCATATAATAAGAGCCGTAAACAACAAGTAGATGAATATCTTCCGAAAATTCTTCTTCTACTTTCTTTTTTACCCACGCGAGAACGGCATTGTTTCTTGTTTGCATCATTGCCTCCCCAAATTATTATCTCTATTGTAGGGGAGAATGGATGAAAAATCAAAGGTTTTGAAGCAAAAATCAAGATTTTTCGAGAGGATAAGTGATATTGTACAAAAAGAGTGTTGATATATTATCGTTCTGGCTGCAGATAAATATATTTTTGCTTTGGAATTTGCTCTTTTAAACGAAGCGCATCATATAGATGTCCGCGTTGGTGGCGTGTAATCGGCATGAGGAGGAGCCCTGCAATATCTTTCTTGCCCCAAAAGTCAAGCAGCCAAATAGAATCTTCCGCCGAAGTCACACCACCCTCTTGCAATACATGTGCAAGCGCAACGGGAGAAACCTTGCGGGAAAGCATTTCAAAAGAAAGGGTTCCAAGCATTTCTTTGGTGCGCAAACCGACGTTATTTCGGTAGTCAATCAGCGCTTCAAAATTTACTTTATCACTGAACAGTATAATTTCAGCGTCATTCCACGCATTTCCCGTATCATAAAAAGGAATTTCCAGCGCTTGCATTATTTCCGTAGTCAGCAAAGAAGATTGTTCCAAAATCAAGATGCTTGTAACGATATCTTCAATGCGCGTTATATGCCAAAGGTTCCACGCGATGGTAACATCACTTTTTTTGGGCATAATTGCTTTTAGGGGAGGCGAAAAATCATGGAGCAATGCACAAAGCGCGCTGTCTTTTTGTGTAGGATAAACAGCTTGTGTATGCGTATGCCCATGCAGCGCTTTGATAAGCGCGATTGCCTCAGGGAAAGACTCTCTTTTTTTGATGATTTCGCGCAATCGTTTTTGCTTTTTGTTCCACCAATCGGAAGTAAAATGATTTTCCATAGAAACAGTATAACAGAATATATTCTTTTCTTGAACATCGTATCGAGAAATACTTTACGAGATTTCTATAAAATGGTATGCTATGCGTATAAAGTAAACAATAGGGAGGCTTTTATGCGTTGGTGGCAATTTGTTTTATTTTTGATTTTGGTTTTAGGGCTGGGCGTATTGTTGCTATATGTTGATGTGACGACGGACGCACAAATAAGCATGGCTTATACGGGAATTGAAAAAAGGCTGGTGCTTCTGAATTTTGCCACAGCGTTCTTTGCTCTCGTTGCAGGCGGCGTATTTGTATTACACCAGTTGCTTGACCTGAAAAAAGGCTTTATTGCAGTAAAGAAAATATATTTTCTGTATGCGGGAATACTGCTCGTGCTTTCTCTTTCCAAAAGCATTGGTGTTCTTTTGTTGCCAAACTCTGTTTTGTTCGCTTATATCATTTTGACACCACTTTATGAAAGCATATTTGCGTTTGCCGCAGGGATCTTGCTTGTAAAGGCATTTGATAAAAAAGAACCAAAGGTTAAAGTGACCATTGTAGAAGAGATAACAGAAATATCATATGAAATGTAACCTGCGAGAAAAAGCAGCAGAAGCGCTTTCATAAATCTCCTAAAAAAATATCTCTTTATGAAAAGACGAGAACGTAACATCTCGTCTTTTTATTGCACATTAGTATGCTTTCGCGTAAGATACATAACAGATAGTATCATGCATTTTTTTGCATGCACTGCACAGACAGATGCATGCATGCCCGTTAAAATGAATTTGAAAGGAGTAAGGTATGGATTGGATGACAAAGATGAACGAAGCGCTTTCCTATATTGAAGCACATTTGACGGAGGAGATTGATATGCGCGAAGTGGCACACATCGCGGGATGTTCCGCATATCATTTTACGCGTGTGTTCTCTTATATGGCAGGCGTAAATTTGGGAGAATATTTGCGGCGCCGACGCTTAACGTTAGCTGCTTTTGCCTTACAACAATCAAATGAAAAAATCATTGATGTTGCGCTCATGTGTGGGTATGATTCTCCGGCATCTTTTGCGCGCGCTTTCAAAGCGATGCATGGTTTATCGCCCTCGCAGGCAAAAGAAGAAGGTGTATCTTTTCAGGCTTATCCGCCCATCTCTTTTCAAATTTCAATCAAAGGAGTTACGGCAATGGAATATCGTATCGAAGAAAGAGAAGCATTTCAAATCATTGGCTACCAACTAAGAAGCACCATGGAAGAGGATCGGTGTTACAAAGAAATCCCAACGTTTTGGTCTGAAAATGCGATGAACGGGAATGTGATGAAACTGGCAAGCTTGATGGATGGACCGGTGGAAGGTCTCCTAGGCGTATCAGATGGAGATTGGTTTAATACACAAGAGGTAGACTATTATATTGCAGTTTCAAGCACAAAGGCACCACTGGAAGGCATGGTTTCTTATGAAGTTCCTGCAAGCAAATGGGCCATTTTCAAGTGTGTTGGTCCCATGCCAACAGCGATTCAGGCGTTACAAAAACGGATTGTTACCGAATGGTTGCCCACTTCAGGATATGAGTACGGCAATGCACCGGACATTGAAGTTTATGGGCCCGGTGATAATACAAAAGAGGATTTTATCTCGTATGTATGGATGCCGATTGTGGAAAAGAAAGAAGCATAAAAAAAGCGCATTATGCGCTTTTTTTAATTGTGCTCATATATTGATTGATGAAAAGAGCATGTTCTGTAGAAGAAAAGGAGAGGGTCATCCTTTGCATGGCGTTTTCTATAATAGGGCGGAAACGCGCATCTTCTTGCTTGACCCACATGAACGTTGTCACGTAAGTATAGCCCTTTAGTTGCGTTACCACATAACGCATGGAAATTGCATCTGATTCTGCCTCCACAAGCACCACTTCTTGCCCTAACCCTTCAAAGAAAACGCTTTTCGGTTCGCCAAACGTAATCGTATCAAAATTAGGATTTTCTGTTTCCATTTCGGCAAAATAGACTTCTTGCAAGAATGTAATCTCTTCTCCTTTTGGAACACCCATGTAGCGAAGTGATTCAATGAGCATTAAGCTGCTATCATAGTGAATGCCGAGAACACTTTCTTTTTTATAAACCGTAGGATCTTCGCTATATGGATACCAATCATCTAAAGCCCCCAGCGGAATATAATATTGGAGATCGTTTGTATAATAACCGCCCATTTCTTCGTTGGCGATGCCGATGCGTGAAGCAAGTAATATCTCATAGTTTTCAGAAATTTGGAAGGTATAAATGATGTTTTTGATTTCTTCTTGGGAGATGCCCACCTTTTTATTTACAGAAACAGCAGTCACATAGCCGAAATAATCGCTGGTGATTTCAAAAAAGAGCAATGTACTTTCTGAAGCTTCGGTAAGATACCAAGAACACAAAAGCCCATTTGGCAATGTTTCGGTTAACGGTGTTGTGGTGCTTTTGTCAAAATCAGAATGAGAACTTTCCCAGTATTCGACAAAAGAGGCGACAGAGAGATATTCTCGCTCGTAATCAGAAACCTCAGCATGGCTGGTTATCACGCGTACACCTTCTTTTTCCGCAGAATAATTTTCAATTTGTGTTCCATTGGGTGATATGAGTATGAGTGGCGCATCAATGGGAATATGCATTGTATAGAGACTAAAAGCAGGGTAGAGCCAGCCTGCTTCTTCGCTGCCGGGCATAGGTGTATCCTCTATTGAAGGATTACTGGGCGCAGGAGATTCGCTGGGCGTTTCACTGGGAGAAGCAGAAGGGATTTCGCTTTCTGACGGGAGGGGCGTTGCTGTCGTCGTACAACTCCCGATTAGAAATAGCGCAAAAAGAAAGGCAAGCAATAGGGCAAGCAGTTGCTTTTTCATATAAAAATACTCCTTATATCTATCTAACGTTAGTCTAGCGTAAAAAGAAAAGTCAAGGAATATATAAAATAAGAAAAATCAGTTATATCGAAAATATAAAAAGACCATACAATTGTATGGTCTTTTTATTAAGTGGTTTTATCTATTTTCTTTTTTCTTTACTGCAATAATAGAAACAGCACCAAGTAAAACAATGGCTGCAATAATGGCAATATAAAGCATCATGTTTGCGTTATCACCTGTTGCAGGTGTCCCTGTGCCGTTATCCGTTGCGCTGGGGCTTTCGCTACCCGAAGGCGAAGGAGAGGGTGTCTCCGAAGGACTTGGGCTAGGGCTAGGAGAAACATCTTCTTCTGTTACGTTTAATGTGACGGTGTAAGCATCTGAAGAATCTGAAGATTGCCAAGATTCGATATCATCTAGCCCTGCAGTAAAGACCAACACATAAGTTCCAGTTTGTGTGGGTTTATAACTATAAACAGGATCTGTAAACATAATCGGTGTAGCCCCATTAAGAGATACACAATAAGCAGGTTTGGCGTCTGTATCATCGGGGTTGGGGAGTATAGAATAGAATATATCAGAAAGGTCAAGGGAGTAGGTCTCACCAAGAAGTATATTTTTTGTAGCCGTTGCAGAAACACCCTCTTGTCGTACTGGATCGGCGAGCGGAACAAACCCTTCGGCCATAGAGGCTTGTATATCTTTTAGCCCTGTAACTGAAAAATCATTGTTTGTAACACATAATTCTTCAAATTTCAAACCGGAAGTTTTCAAATAGGCAGCTGATTGATCAGTAGAACTGGTGCCTCGAATGTCCAGAGAAATAAGAGAATTTGGTGCTGTTTCAGCAATTTTTTGTACGCCTGGAGAACTGATGGGGTTTCCAGCGACATTTAAACGAACAAGATTTGGCCAACTCGCAATAACATCCATTGCATCAGAACCGCATTGTACATCTGATGCGCGAAAATCTGTCAGATTTGTCAAATGAGAAAGTGCTAAAATACCATTATCACCAACAGCATTCAAGCTAATGTCAAGCGTTGTTAAACTATTTGGCAAGTCATCCAGCCCACCTTGGCTAATCTGTGTATTGAATAGATTGAGCGATGTTAAATTGGTTAACGAGGAAAGCGGTGCCAATGTTGAAGCGGGAACACGACTTCCTTCCATTCCTTGATCTGCCCAAGAAGTAAGGGATCTATTCTCGGAGAGATTTAGTGTTTGTAATTGTGTTAAGTTTGCAAGCGGCGCTAGAGCGGGAACGAAGTTCCCATCGCCATAATCTAAAACACCGTGAATACTATTTGAAGACAAATTAAGTGATGTCAAGCCAGAAAGGCGCGAACCAATGTTGCGTAAATCAACAATCTCACAGCCGGACAAATCAATTTCAGTAATGCCTGCCAATAGTGCATCAATGTTGTTTGGAACAGGATCACCTGCATTAATACCTAATTTTGCTGCGACAGCCTCTGCCACTTTTGCATGTGGTTGAAAATATGCATATAAATCTGCATTGTCTGCCTTTGCGCTTAACGGAACAAGGCTTACGAGAAGTAAAATAACCAGCAGTAAACCAAGAAAACGAGTTTGCTTTTTCATAAGAGGTTTCTCCTTATATTTATAAAATAATATAAATACTAATCTATGTTAGTAGATCCAGCAAAAACAGCTCTGTCAAAGGGTTTTTAAGAAAAGTTCCAAAGGAGATTTATTATTTACAAAAAATACATAAAAAGCGGGAGTTATCCACAAAACAGGTGATGTTAGACTGTTAGAAAGTAGTGTTTGAGTATGGATATCAAGTATGCTACAATATGCCAAAGGGAGGTTTTTTCATGGAATATAGGAATAATGAATTTGCTGTAAGAGAAGAGACCCTTTCATCTTATACCGCTAAAACTTATTTTTGGATGTTTATTGGGCTTGGGATTACGTTTGGCATCGGTGCTTATTTAGCGTTTTCCGGTCTTTTTATGGCGATACTTGAAACGAATCCGTTCATTTGGCTGGGGGTCATCATCGCGGAACTTGTAGTCGTTTTTGCCCTTTCAGCATTGCTAAAGAAAATGTCCACAGGTGTTGCGTATTTTATGTTTATTTTATACGCAGTGTTAAATGGTGTAACCTTTGCTTCTGTGTTTTTAACGTACGATGTAACATATGCGCTTTTGATTTTTGGCGTAACGGCAGTAACTTTTGGAATTATGGCAGCTTGGGGTTATTTTACAAAACAAGATTTATCCGGCTGGGGGAAGGTTCTCTTGTTCGGGCTCTTTGGGCTATTGATTATGGGAGTTTTGGGCTTATTCTTAGATCTTTCAGCAGTGGAATTTTTGATTTCGTTGGCAGGGGTTGCGATTTTTCTAGGCTATACCGCGTATGATACGCAAAAAATAAAGGCTTACTATTATATGACTTCCGGAGACCAAGCGATGCGCAGCAAAGCTTCTATTATTTCAGCATTGCAGTTATATCTTGATTTCGTAAATCTATTCTTGTATTTACTGCGCTTGCTTAACGGCGGAAGCCGACGCAACGATTAGACAAAGCGTTTGGGAATACATTTGAGAAAGAGAAAATAAATGAGCGAAAAGATAAAAATTGGTGTTTTGGTTGGCAGCTTGCGAGAAGAAGCGTATAGCAAAAAAATAGAGCAATACATGATAGGCTTTCTGGAAGAGGCTTTTGATATAACCATTATTCCAATAGGGGAATTACCGTTATATGTACAGGATTTTGATGATCTTGCTATACCGCCAGCCTCTTGGCAAGTGTTTCGTGAAACAGTAAAAAAGCAAGATGGATTTTTATTTGTGACACCGGAATACAATCGCTCCATTCCTGCTGTTTTGAAAAATGCACTGGATATTGGCTCGCGCCCGGCAGGAAGCAATATATGGGCAAAGAAAACGGGCACTATTATAGCAGCCTCACCGGGGGCGATTGGCGGGTTTGGAGTTTGCCGTAGTTTGCGGGAAGTAACCACATATCTTGATATGTATATCATGCAGCAGCCGGAAGTATATTTGGCAAATGTGGCGGCGTTGATGGATGAAACAGGTGATATTGTAAACGAAGGAACAAAAGAATTTTTGCAAGTTGTTGCAGATGCATTTGTTGAGTGGATGCATGCGCATACATCATGACTTGTATCATAAAAAAGACCATACTCTAAAGTATGGTCTTTTTTATTTATGCTACATTTTATCTAAACAACGAAGGATAAACGCTGAGAAATATGGTTTTGCCTGCGCAGCGCTTTTTAAAACCTCAGCTTCACTTAACGTTTGGTTTAACACACCTGCAGCCATGTTTGTAACGAGAGAAACGCCCAAAATCTCCATACCCGCATGCCTTGCAGCAATGCATTCAGGAACAGTTGACATGCCCACTGCATCAGCGCCAAGCATGCGCACGGCACGAATCTCAGCAGGCGTTTCGTATTGTGGACCTGTGAAATAAAAGTATACGCCTTCTTGCAAGGAGAGAGACATTTCTGCTGCAATACTTTTTGCAGTATTGCGTAAACCCGGGGAAAATACATGGCTCATATCCGGAAAGCGCGACCCCAATGCATCTACATTTTTGCCTGTTAAAGGGGAAGTATCTGTAAATTTGATAAAATCAGAAAGTAGCAGCAAATCCCCCACGTTATATAATTCATTGACAGCACCACAAGCATTGGTAACAATCATTTTTTCTGCGCCCAATAAATGAACAACGCGTACGAGAAATGCAACTTCTTCTAAAGTATACCCTTCATAAAAATGCACGCGCCCTTGCATGACAGCAACATTTTTTCCTTGTAATTTTCCCAAAATAAGCGCGCCATTATGTCCCGGTGCAGTTGAAACGGGGCAGTGGGGGATTTCTTGATAAGAAATGACCGTTTTTTCTATGACTTGATCGCCCAAAAATCCAAGCCCAGAACCCAGTATGAGCAGTATTTCAGGGCAGAAGTCATTGCTTTTTTCTGTAATATACGCAGCGCTTTCTTGATATGTTTTGATATCCATATAGTTCTCCATGTTTTTCTTTATCATAACAAAAGGAAAGAAGAGATACAAACTTGAAAATATAATTTGATAGAAGAGACGACTCTGTTTGTTCAGATAGGAGCATTCTACCCTATAAAGCAAATATATGAGCAAGAAGGTGCCGGCAACATGACAAATAAAAAGACACTTAAGTGTCTTTTTATTTGATACTGATATAGAATTACACCGCTATAAATTTGCCCACGCTTCAAAAAGCGGTTCTTGCGCGAAATACATTTTATCATACAACACTTCCATCTTTTCATAGACGGCACGAGTTTCGGCATTTGGCTTACGCACGTCAATGATTTTATGGAATTGGCGAATGGCATAAACATCTTCATAAATACCAAGTGCCATGCCGCCAATAACAGCCGCGCCCATGGAGGTCAAATCATCCATATGATCCAGCATAATGATTTCAGCATTCATAATATCCGCAAAAATCTGCCGTACTTCTTTGCCTTTGGCCAAACCGCCAACCATAATCAAGCGCGGCACTTCACCATACTTTCGCGCACTGCGCAAAATGACGTTTAAGTTGAATGCAATTCCTTCAGCGACTGCGCGTATCATATCAGCGCGCTTTGTTTCAAGGGAAAGCCCGACAAAAGAACCTTTTGCCTTTGGATTCCATCTGGGTGCACGTTCGCCCATCATATGAGGCAAAAACATAACACCTTTGGCGCCAGCGGGAGAAGTTGCGATGGTTTCATTGATGAGATCATAAACATCTTTTCCTTCTGCTTCTGCGCGATATTGCTCTACTGCACAAAGTTCATTTTTCATCCAACTAAAAGAAGAACCTGCTGCCTGCATGGAATCGCCCAGCCCAACAGTTCCGGGCAAAACGCCATCATATCCTTCGCCTTCTTCCACATCTGCTTTGTTAAATATAACTTGCACCCAAGCAGAAGAGCCACCGCTGATATAAGCATCTCCCGGATCAAGGCATCCTGCGCCCAAATTCCCGCACATACCATCACTGGTTCCACAAATGACTTTTGTGGTTTCAGAAAGCCCTGTTTCTGCTGTTAAATTTGCGGGTACAATACCGATAATATCAGTAGGTTCATGAATAACAGGGAGGATGGCAGGATCGATTTCTGCCGCCTCGACCATATAAGAAGACCATTCACCGGTGTTACGGTCATAAAAACCAGAAGTATCTGCAATGCTGCGTTCTACCACATATTTCCCGGTCAATTTTTCTATAATATAATCGTTGGGGCAGATAAGAACTTTATGAATTTTCTGATACACCGTTGGTTTATTGTTACGCAACCAAAGTAACGTGGCAATGGTACTGGCGGCGACGAGCGTTCCATCAATCCGCCAGCCACAATCCGAATCCCGTGTCTTTTCGCTGATTTCTTTTGCTTCTTTTTCTGCACGGGCATCTTGCCAGATGATTGCATTGTTTAAGGCAACCCCATCTTCTCCCACAGGAATACAGCCTGGGTAATGCCCACTGAACACAACACCAAGGACGGCAGTGGCGTCCACGCTTTTTAACAGCTCTTTATTGCTTTTACAAAAAGCATTCCACCAATCTTCCGGGTTTTGATCTGCCCAAGTACCATTGCTATAATGCGTATCATAATTGACGGTAACCGAACCTATAAATACACCTTCTGTTGTAAAAAGAGACGCTTTATCACCGCTGGTTCCAAAATCATGGGCCAAAATATATTGCTCCATTTTCATTCTCCTTTGTATCAAATTTTTATTGAAAACTATCTTGCATATAATAATCGAAGATCTTCATCATTATAAAGATACCAAAACCTTCCACGAACAGAAGCAGGATAATCCATATTGTCTGCGGCGCAGTCATAAGTATCATTACACAAATCTGTTTTCTTCAAAAACAGAATATGATGCTCTTGGGGTTGCTCCGGCGGCCAAGTATACCATTCCTCCCAAGGATAGCCTGCTTCTAGCAAATCTGCCGGTGGGATGGCATGTACCCCAAGCCCGGGAAGGTTAATCCATTCATAGCGAAGATACTGCGCTTCTGTTTCTTTTGTTAAACCACCAAAAACATGTTCTGCGCCAAACCCAATTTCATCAAATGTAGCAAGGACGCCCAGCTCACTTAATTTTTCCAATAAACCCATTTTTCTTTCCTCCTTTTGCAGTTCTTTGATTGCAAAATAGCATGTGCCACATGGCGATGTCAACGCGAAAAAGCCTTTGTTTCCGTACAATTTTTATGGATTTGTTCAAAACTGAACAAAAACGAAAAAACTGATTATGGAAAAAACATATTTCCTCAATATACTGAGATTAATGTATCACCAAGAGGAAAAGTGCGCGCAGATTCTGAAAGGGTGGTAAAAGAATTTGAGGAGGAAGAACAAAAATGAAAAAGACTTTATCAGTTGCTCTGGCGCTTTTACTCGTTTTGATGCTTGCTGTTGCTTGTGGAGGCGATAAAAATGAAAGCCAAAGTCCAAGTGAGGATAAATCAGTTGCGCCAACAGGAAGCCCTTCTGTGTCTGCTGACGAAAAGGAAGGTTATTATCTTGCAGGGCTTTATTCAGAAATCACAGGTGATTTTTGGGGCGTGGTCTACAATGGCGGAAAAAAGGCCATTGAAGAATTAAGGGCACAAGGACATGATGGATATATTATCGCACCGGCAAATTATACGGATATTACTTTGCAGCAAGAGCAGATCAACCAAGCGATTATAGAAAAGGCAGATGGAATTGTGTTAGGGCCTGTAAACGCAGATTCCATTGGAACGTATATTACAGATACATTTACAGATGATAGTATGTCCATTGTTGTCATTGACAACACCCTCAACTCTACTTCGCCGGCAGTCAAAGCAGAAGTAATGGCAGATACGGCGAAAATGGGAACAGAATGCGGGAAAATGGGCGTTGCGGCAATGAACGGGAAAGGATACTATGTGCCGCTGGGCATTGATATCACCAACGCAAATTGGGCGAACAGATCGCTTTATGCCATTGAATATATCGAAGAAAACGCACCGGATATGGAAAATCTCGTAACCGACAACGAGTATGGTGTATGGTGGTGGGGGCAAAACCCGGAAGGCTCTTCCATGCAGTACATTCAAGATACATTGACGGTGAACCCGGAAAAAGACATTTTGTTTTTAACGACAGCAGAAGCGTTTACCAATGAAGTTGTCGCGGCGCTGAGCGAACTAAAAGGGCAGATAAAAGGCGAAGTACAAATAGTGGGTTTTGATTTTTCTGCAGTGGGATATGGTTTGTTTAGCAATACGGAAGCGTTTTATGGAACATGCGGACAAAACCCCTTTTTAATGGGATACTTAGGGTTTTACACATTGCTAGATGTCATAAACGGCGAATTAGAAACAGGTGATGCGCCGGTTATGATAGAAGTGCCGTATCAAAACGTAACAAGAGAAAATTTGAATTCCGAAGAAGTAAAAGAATATGTAAAATCTATGGGTATTGAATATAAAGAGCAATAACGATAAAAGAAAAGGAGCGTAACGCTTGCGCTCCTTTCACAAAATATAAATGCAACAAGAGGAGAAGAAAATGGATAGAGTACGACTGAGAAAAGACACGGGGCGATGCAATATGGAACGCTTGGCAGCGCTATCACAAGAAGAGCTGGATGCATTAACCGATGCAATTTTACAAGCTGAGCGTATTTATGTTGCAGGGTTTGGCAGAGCAGGAAATTATATAAAAATCATGGCGATGAATTGCGCGCAAGCAGGGTTAAAAAGTTATGTGGTAGGTGATAACGCGACACCTGCCATTCAGCCTGACGATTTGCTGATTATAGGTTCTGGCTCAGGAGAGACGAAAACCATGGTACTCATTGCAGAACAATGTAAAACCCATGGCGCGAAATTGGCGCTTATTTCTGCAAATACAAATTCCACCATCGGTAAATTGGCAGATATTAATGTTGAGATCCCTTCTCAGGATTCTCCCGAAGAAAGCGTAGAAGAATATTTTAGCAAAGGTTCTTTTTATCATTTGATGGCAATGGTTTGCGATTGCGTGCTGGCATATGTTTTGGATGCCAGCAATCTCAGTGTACAAGACGTATACGACAATCATAACAATTTGGAATAATGAGGTGAAACAAAAACACCTTATCTTGCAATTTACCTTACCACTGTTTATGATAATGCTAAGGGGGTGGTTATATGAGCGATCGGCGTGTGGAGCGTACCAGAAGAGCAATTCTAAAGGTTTTTGAGGGGTTGATGGATGAAAAACCGATGGAGAAAATTACGGTTTCAGAAATCATCGAACGCGCGAATGTGGGGCGTAGTACATTTTACTCTCATTTTGAAGATGTTTATGACTTATATGACCAGATTTATGCCAAATGGAATCAAGATTTTGATCGAGAATTTGAAGAAGAGACGATTGAGGATATCCGCAAATTCACCAAGACAAAATTGGATTATATCGCCCGGTTTCGCAACTATTTTGAAAACCTTTACCGGCCAAGGCCTAAGCATTATTATGATCAACAGTATGTGATACGAGATTATTTTACGAGGCGTATTGTGGAGAATAAACTAACTGAAGTACGCCCGGGCGAGGATCCATTGTTTGCAAAAGTGGAAGCACTTTTTATTACATCAGGCGTACTAGGCGTGATTGAAAGTTGGGTAAACGGAAGAATTGACACGTCACAAGAAGAGCTAATAGAATTACTCGATAAAGTTTATACGAAATTTAATTTATGAAACAAAAAGAAGACCGCCTTGGGAGCGGTCAGATAGGGATTTATAATTCCTGAAAAATTCGGCATAGTCGTTGATATTC
>JBMNLE010000006.1:0-166908 GCA_050952565.1 Christensenellaceae bacterium | reverse complement strand
CGCTCCTAATGGCGCGCTCTTTTTGTTTCGTAAAATAAAAACATTGTTTTCTCGCAAAGGGGGCACACAACTATGAAAACAAGTAGAGTTTTCCTTATCATCGCAGCCGTTCTTTTAACAATCGGTGTCTTACTCTTTCTCGTTGGTATGATCGGCGGTGGCTTTGCCTTTGACCGTCTTTCCCTTACTGAATCGTATGAAGAAAAACATTTGCCGCGCATGAGTAACGCCTATACGGAAATCATTTTTACAGACGTTAACGCTTCCATTACGGTTTTACCTATCGCCGGCGAAGAAATGCGCATCACATATTATGAAAGTGATTCTGATATGTTTCAAGTCGAAGAAACCGATGGGCGTTTTTCCATGCAACGCACATATAAATGGTCCATCAAAAACCTTTTCCAATTCTTTTCTCTTCCGAAAGACCTTTCGGTCACCATAGAGTTGCCTGAACGTTATGCCGGTTCGCTGACAATCAAAACAAACAACGGCAGCATCTCTGTGCAAGAACTTTTTCATATTGAGCATCTCTCGCTCAAAACAAATAACGGAAAAATAGAACTTACAGATCTTGCAGTCACTGGCGCATACGAAGGGCATACCTCCAACGGCAAGGTTACTACCCAAAACATTCGCGCCAACGCATTTTCACAAACCACCAGCAATGGGATTATCACATCTTCGCAACTTTCCATTGTAGAAACACTTTCTTTGCAAACCAGCAATGGGAGAATAGAACTTTCTGACAGCACGGCAGGAGAAATTTCTTGTTCGACTTCCAATAGCGGCATTGAAATTCAAAATATCTTTGCCCTGTTGATTGAACTTAAAACATCAAACGGTGCCATCAAAGGGAATATTTCTGCCAGCATGGATGATTATAAAATCGAAAGCAAAACAGCAAACGGGAAAAATTCTCTTCCCACAAAAAAAGAATCCGGCGCATATCTGTTGACCGCCAAAACCAGCAATGGGAGCATTGATGTTACATTTCGTCCATAAAAAAAGAGCAGCTAAGCTGCTCTTTTTTAATATTCATATGCATTTTTTACTGTTCCATATCCATATACATTTCTCTGGCTATACATACATGCCAATGCCACCAGCAAACTAAAGAACTCCGCCACCGGCTGTACCAACCATACGCCTGTCAACCCAAAAAGTTGCGGCAATGTCAAAAACCCAATGGTGATAAACAAAAAGTTACGGACAAAGGAAATCGTTGTCGATAGCTTTCCGTTTGCCAGTGCAGAAAACATGCGCGTTGCAAAAATGCTAATTCCGGAAAACAAAAAGGAAATCGGATAAATGCGCATGCCATCCAGCACCATGCCAAATAGCTCCGGCTCTTTTGTTTTAGAGGTATATATACTGATGAGCGGCTCTGCGCAGACAATGCATAACACCACCATACAAACCGAAAGCACCAGAATAAATATTGCGCTATCTTTAATGACGCGCTTTAGCTGTTTTTGGTTTTTGCTGCCGTAATTATAGCTAATGACCGGTGAAACACCATCCGCGTACCCAATGAACGCGGAAACCAGCATCTACTGTAAATACCCTAAAATTGCATATGCTGCAATTCCGTCTTCGCCAACGATTCTTAGCATGACAAGATTACTGATAAATGCTGAAACGCCCATAGCAACATGATTTGCAAACTGTGCAACACCGGCACCGGAAACACGACCCAGAAGCGGAATCCATTTTTTCGTGGGTTTTGCAAAGTGAATCTCATGCTTCTTGTTCCAGTAAAAAACAAGCCCTAATATGCAAATAGAAAGGTCCCCCAATACTGTAGCCAGCGCTGCGCCTACCACGCCCATTTGCAGCTGCACAATAAAAATATAGTCAAAAACGATATTCATTGTTCCGTTTAAAATCGCGCTCACCAATCCCATCGTCGGCTTGCCTGCCGTCACATAGAAAAAACCAAAAATTGGCGTGATCATAGAAATTGGCATCGCCAAAAAGATGATGGTTGCGTATGTTTTACAATCTTCCATGAGCATTTCCGTCGCGCCAAAAAGATGGAGCAATGGATCGCGAAATAAAAGCCCAATGGCCGCTATGATACATCCAAAAACAATGCCAAACAGCGTCATCGCCGTAAAATCACTTTTCGCTTCTTCCGGGCGACCGTTCCCGATTTTGATGGCTGCCACAGCGCTACACCCTGTCGCCAACATCATCCCTACGCCAAATACAATCATCGTCAACGGCCAAACGATATTGATGGCAGAAAGTGCATCTTTCCCTACATAATTTGATACAAAGAGCCCATCATCAATGGTCTTGAAAATAGACATGAATAATGACATGACCAGCGTCGGAAACGCAAACCGCGCCAACGACCAAAAGTTAAATTCTTTTGCAATTTTGTTTGTTGTTTGTTCCATTCTTCCTCCTAACCTCGAAGCAACTGTGCACCATCATATCAATCTTCAGAAAAGAACGCAAGCAAAAAAAGGCTTTTATAAAAGCCTTTTTCAAGATCGTTCTCCCCTGCACGAATCATTTTCATATAGTACTATAATACTATTTTACTTTTAACCGCTTCACTGACGCCGGTAATGTTTGCCCAAATACCCGCTCCCCTAGGTAAGTACTGAGTATAAAAAACGCTGTGGTTGCTGTCATAATGATGCCTATGAGAAAAAATAATTTCCTGCTTCCAATGGAAACCACCAAATATCCACTCAAAAAATTTGCGGCCACACCTGAGATGGAACCCGCCACGCCTTTTAGCATATATGCTGTCGCCTTTAGCTTTTCCGGAGAGAGGTAATAAATATAATTGGCGCCCGAGCCAAATTCTATCCCTCCCGCAAGGCCTTGCAGCATACTAACGAGCGCCAATGGTAAAAAGCTACCCACTTGGCTTAATAATAGTAACCGCAGGCTATGCAATACACCATGAAAGGTGATTAGCGTGGGCAAAGACCATTTTGTCTGCAACTTTTTCGTTAGGTAAAGAAGTGGAATTTCCAAAACAGATTGTAGTGAAAGCACTGTTGCCATGTGGTCCACTGATATTTGCAAATCTTCTACCAAATAAGGCAAAATGCCAAAACCGGTGGAAGTACAAAAAGAAGCGAAACAGCTATATATGAGATACGCCATGAAATAGTAATTGCGAAATAATTTTGAAAAGCCCATCTCTTTTAGCGGAATGCTTTTATGCGGCGTATCGCTTTTTTCAACCACATCTGCTTCTTTTACAAAAAGCACTGTTGCCAATACAGCAATCAACGCCACAGCCGCATACGCATAAAAACTGATTGTAATGCCCAGATGTTTCGAAAGTTCTGTCAGCAAAAAGCCCATGAGCGCATAGCCAATGGTGCCCCACATACGAATGCTGCCAAAAACCAAGCGCCGTTTTTCTGCGATTTGCATGACCATATTGTCCGTTAGCCCCATGGAAGGCGGCATGCGAAACATTGCGCCCAGTGGCAACAAAACAAACAATGCGCTCACAGAAATCTGCCCCACCAGTGGAACAATACTGTATAAAAAAATTGCAGGTAACAAACATGCCACGTACACTTTTTTGATGGAGCGCCATTTATCGCTCAGCACCCCGCAAGACATAGAACCAATGGCGCCAAACATCGTATTGAGCCCATTGATGATTCCAATCTCTTCTTTGGAGACACCAACGCTTTGCAAATACACCGTAAGATAACTCAAATACGCCATGAGCGCACAGTTGGCGAAAAATTCAATAAAGCTTAACTTATAATAGTAATGATCAACACCTGCCAGTTTCCCCCGTAACCTTTGCATATGCCTCTCCTTTTTTGCATCACTTCATTTCTTCTGCCAGAATACGCGCTGCACCTGCCACAAAATCGGCGCATGGGCGCTTTTCATAATACGCCGGCGTCCTTTTTTCAGGCGCCATATTTTGCTCAGGCGTATTTAATTCCAGCAATGTTTTACAAACAATACTCCCAAACGTTTCTTCAAACTTTTCCAGTAATGTTCTTGTCTTTTCATAAAGCGCTGCCTTATCTTCATCGTTTCCAATTTCATAACCGCCGCTGTATAAGCCATACGCCATGAGCATCCCGCTTACTGCGCCGCAAACCTCCCGCCGTTTCCCTAGCCCGCCGCCAAAGGGCGCGGAAAGTGCCATCATCTGCGAGAAAGAAGCGCCTAATGGCTCTGCAAATGCGCCAATTACTGCCTGCGCACAATTATATCCATTTTCAAATAGTTCTTTTGCTTTTTGTTCGTAATCCATACCACCTCATCCTTTCTTCTTTCTTTTATTATATTTCACTTTTTCTTTTCCGTAAAGAAAAAAGCACAACGCATGTTGCGCTGTGCTTTTTCTATAAAAGGAATTATACGCCTTTTTTCGCTTTTCTCAAAAGCTCTGCTTTGCGGAAAGCCGGGTTAGGCTCTCTATTTGCCAATGGCAATAATTTTTCATGAATTGCATCTACAATATCATCCGGCTGTACAAAATAATAGCTTTCGTATTCTGCAGAAGGGGTTACCCAGTTTTGTGAACCCAGTACATATGGCGCTGCATCAAGATAATCAAAACAAAGTTGTGATAAGTTGACTGCGATATCATTTAAGATATTACCTCTTTGTACTGCTTCACTGACCAGAATGATTTTGCCCGTTTTTTCGACTGATTTTGCAACCATTTCATAGTTGAACGGTACAACGCTGCGCGCATCAATGACTTCTGCGCTTATGCCGTATTGTTCTTCCAAAATCTTTGCTGCATCCAGCGCGCGATACAATGCCGGGCCAATGGTTAGAATTGTTACATCATCCCCATGCTTTCTGATTGCCGGCTCGCCAAACGGTACTTCATAATAGCCTTCCGGTACTCCGTTTTCCACAAAGCGCTCGCCCATATCATAGTTGTTTTGGCTTTCAAAGAAAATAACCGGGTCTGTCCCTGCCAGTGCAGTGTTCATCATGCCCTTTGCATCATATGGCGTTACCGGGTAAACAACTTTTAGGCCCGGTACATGCGCACACATGCTGGTCCAGTCTTGTGAGTGTTGTGCGCCGTATTTTGCACCATTGGAAACGCGAACCACAACCGGCATCTTTAATACGCCGCCACTCATCGCCTGCCATTTGGAAAGCTGATTAAATACTTCATCTCCTGCGCGCCCTAAGAAATCACCATACATGAGTTCTACAATTACGCGCCCGCCGCACATACCATAGCCAACTGCGCTGCCTACGATTGCTGCTTCGGAAATGGGTGAGTTGAAAATACGGTGATTGGGCACAGAATCCATCATGTTTCTGGTAACAGCAAAGGCACCGCCCCAATACGCAACATCTTCGCCGTAAAGCACCAGCGTCGGGTCTACATAGAATTTATCTAAAATCGCTTCGAAAATCCCATCTCTAACGCTATAAAGACGGATTTTAGAAATTTCTTTCCCATTTTCATCGTAAGCATAACGGAAACGGCTTTGCAGTTGTTTCACGCGTGGATTTTCTTCGATTGGCGCCAAAACATCCGGCGCGCGATCTTCCATTTTTTCCACATACTCATTTGAAAACATAAGGTCTTCAATAAATGCCGGATTTTCATCCAAATCATAATATGGCGTTACTTCCACATCATGTGCCAGCATGAAAATTGCTTCGTTTCTATCTGTAACTGCTTTATCAATGGCTTCAATTTCTTCTGCTGTACATACGCCAGCTTCGATGAGCGCTTTTGCATATGCCGGAATGGCATCTTGCGCCATCCATGCATCAATTTCTTCTTGTTCGCGGTATGCGTTTACGTCAGAAGGAGAGTGTCCGCTGAAGCGATATGTTACCATATCCAGCATCACAGGACCGTCTTCTTTTGCCAGTGGCAGTTTACGGCGATATGCATCGATTACTGCCAGCGGGTTAAACCCATCAACACGTTCAACATGTAATTGTGTGGGCGATACCCCTGCGCCAAAACGAGCAATCATTTCATAGCCCATGGTTTCGCCTGTGGTTTGCCCTCCCATGCCATAACTGTTTGTGGAGAAGTTAAAGATAACCGGCAAGCCACCTTTGTTGAAAGGCGCTTCCCAAAGGGTTCTATATTGATCCATGGCAGCAAAGTTAATGCCTTCCCATACAGGGCCACAACCAAGAGAACCGTCTCCTAAGTTGGCAATGACAACACCATCTTTTTGGTTTACTTTTTTGTACAAGCCTGCACCTGCTGCAATCGGCCCGGAACCACCCACAATCGCATTGTTGGGGTAAATCCCAAAGGGTTGGAAGAATGCATGCATAGAACCGCCCAGCCCGCGCAAGAACCCCGCTTCCCGCGCGAAAATTTCTGCCATCGCGCCGTAGAAGAAGAAATCTTTTGCCAACTCTTTTACATCCTCATTGGGGCGTTTTTCTCTGACGAGGCGATACAAATCCCCCCCCAAGAAGTTTTCCATGATATCAAGAAGCGCTTCTTCTGAAAGCTTATGAATCGCGGAAAGCCCTTTTGCAATGATCTCGTGATGGCTTCTATGGCTGCCAAATGTGAAATCGTTAATGTCCAGTAAATAAGATTGCCCAACGGCAACTGCCTCCTGGCCAATGGATAAATGCGCCGGGCCCGGATATGTGTATTCTACTCCTGCATAAGAACCTTTTTGCTTAATGTCCAGCAACATAAGTTCAAACGTACGAATGGAAAACATATCTTCATAAATTCGAAGAAAATCTTCTTTTGTATAATTTTCTTTTTCATCCGCAACGCTCTTATTATATTGATTCACCGGAATGTCGTGCATTTTGATTTTGCCCGGTTTTCTAAGTTCATTGGGATCTACATAAATTGATTTAGGCATAGTATATTCCTTTCCTTAAAATATAAACTATTTCATTTGCATTAGTTCAAAGTTTTCAAGATAACGACCTAATGCTTGTAAGAACCTTGCTGCCGGTGCGCCGTCAATGGCGCGGTGGTCAAATGTGAGCGAAAGCCCCATCGCAGGATATGAGCTTCCATCTGCTTTTAAGCGATATGTAACGCCGTCTACGCCAAGAATTCCTGTTTGCGGCGGGTTGATGACAGGTGTAAAGCTTTCAATGCCAAATGTCCCAAGATTAGAAACAGCAAATGTACCGGAGTTTAATAAATCCGGGCTGATATTTCCTGTTTTCGCCGCTTCAGCAACAGCCTTCAATTCCTGTGAAATTTCTAGCAATGAACGCGTTTCCGCCATAGTAATGGCAGGAACCAGCAGCCCTCGTTCTGTATCCACTGCTACGCCCACGTTTACATGCTCAAAATAACGCATTTTATCATCAACAAGATGTGCATTGAGTTCAGGGAAATCCGGTAAAACTTTTGATACTGCATGTACGATCATATCGTTTAGCGTAATTCCTTTAAACTCTTCTGTGAATGTTGCGTTCTTAAATTTTTGACGCAATGCCAAAATAGAAGTTGCATCAAAACTGCTGTTTAATGTCAATTGTGGAATGGTGCTAAGAGATGTACTCATCGCGCGCGCAATGGCTTTTCTAACCGTAGAAAGATTTTCTTCTCTGTATGCCAAAATGGAACCGGCATCCACCGGAACCAGCGCCGTCGCGCCTGCAACAGGGCTTGTTCCCACGCCATTTGCTGCTGCAAATTCAACATCTTTCGCAACAATTCTACCTTCAGGGCCGGTAGGTGCAATACTTGAAAAGTCTTCCACGCCAAGGCGCTTTGCAACTGTTTTTGCTCTTGGAGAAACAGGTGCGCCGCTGTTCCCCGCAGGCGCTGCTTGCGTGCTTGCTGCCGGTGCTGCTGTGGCTGCAGGCGCTGCTTTTACTGCTTCTTCTTTTGGTGCAGCTTCCGCTGCCGGTGCTGTTGCGCTTGCGCGCTCATAAGTTTCGCCTTCCGCGCCAATCACACATACTTCTTGCAAAACTTCTACCACATCGCCTTCTTCATAGAAGCGATCTAAGAGCACACCTTCAAATTCTGAAACTTCATCAATTGCTGTTTTATCCGTCTCATAAGCAAAGAGCGGATCTCCTTTTTCTACCTTGTCTCCGACATTTTTGTACCAAGTGGTCAAAATACATTCGGTAACCGTAATGCCGATCTTTGGCATGATTACAACGTTTGCCATAATACCTCCATATTTAAAATGTTAATACATTTATTTGTTCGGTTTATACCATATCTTTTATGCAAGAAAGGCATATCTCGACGCATAATAAATTGTATCTTTTCATGCCACAATTGTCAATGGCAATTGTGCATAGCAATACCCTTCTTTTCTCCTTTTCTCGCTTCATTTTTATTGACAAACCCCCTTCTATGCCCTAACATAAAGCTACTGAGTTTTGTAATCTAGGCCAATATGGTCTTATTATAATGTTTAAAGGAGTATTCGTATGGCAAATCAATTTGATGTTGCAATTTTGGGTGCCGGGCCGGGTGGATATGAAACCGCCATCCGCTGCGCACAGTATGGTTTAAAAGTCGCGCTGATTGAAGCAGCAGAGCTTGGAGGAACCTGCTTAAACAGAGGTTGTATTCCAACAAAAGCGCTTTTGCATAGCGCAGAAGTATATGAAAATGCAAAGCATGCCGCAGGGTTTGGCGTAAACATTGGAGAAGTTTCTTATGATTATGCTGCCATTGCAGCCAACAAAGATGCCATTGTTGCACGTTTGAGAGGCGGTATTGGCATGTTGGAAAAAGCCCATGGCGTAGAAGTCATTGAGGGATTCGGTACAGTCAAAGATAAAAATACAATTACAATCGGTGAGAAAGATGTTACAGCAGATAACATTATTTTAGCGACCGGTTCTGCGCCGGCGCGCCCGCCCATTCCCGGTTTGGAAGGGGAAAATGTGTTGACCAGCGATGAGGTTCTGGCAATGACAGAATGCCCGGATAGTTTTGTCATCATTGGCGGTGGCGTCATCGGGATGGAATTCGCAACACTCTTTGCTGCGCTGGATAAGCCGGTTACCGTTTTAGAAATGCTCCCCAGTATTTTGCCAGGGGTAGAAGATAGCGTTACAACGCCGTTGATTCGTGACCTAAAGCGCAAAGGCGTAAATGTTGTAACTTCTGCGCGGGTTACCAAAATCGAAGGTGGCAGCCCTGTCAAAGTGTTTTATGAACTGGATGGCAAGGAGCAAATTGCTGAAGGTGCTGCTTGTATCGTCAGCGTGGGCAGAAGCCCCAGAACGGCCAACATCGGTTTAGAAGAACTGGGCATTGAAATGAACCGTGGGTTCGTACAAGTGGATGATTGCTTGCAAACAAACATTGCAAATATCTATGCCATTGGAGATATAACAGGAAAAATTCAATTGGCGCATGTTGCAACAGCGCAAGGTATGGTCGCTGCTGCCAATTGTGCAGGCAAAACGGCTACAATGAATTATAATGTTGTTCCCGCTTGCATCTATACTTCACCTGAAATTGCATACATTGGGCTGACAGAAGATGGCGCAAAAGAAGCAGGATATGATGTGCTGACCGGCACTTTCAATGTTGCCGGCAACGGAAAAGCCATGGTCATGGGCGAAAACAGCGGCATCATTAAACTGATTGCACAAAAGACAACCGGAAAACTCTTGGGCGCACAACTTTTCGCGCCAAGAGCAACAGATATGATTGGTGAAATTGCTGTGGTTATGCAAAAAGGTGGCAGCATTGATGATATTTCTGATACCATTCATCCCCATCCAACTGTTGTAGAGACGCTGATGGAAGCTGCGCATGATGTACATGGTATGAGCAACAATGCAATGCCAAAAAAGCATTAATCTATGGAAATGCTCAGCGGGCAGGATCATGAATTGCTCCAATATGCGGCAGATGCCATTGTAAAAAATTATGATGGCATAAATCGCTTGCATACCGTGGGCGGCGCTGTACGTTGCAAAAACGGAAAAATCTATACCGGCATCAATGTATATGATTTACATGGCACTTGCGCAGAAATCATCGCCATGGGGCAAGCGTTAACAGAAGGCGAGCGAGAATTTACAGAAATTGTTGCAGTACGTGGCGAAAAAGGCGAAGAAGTCATTTCTCCTTGTGGCAATTGTCGGCAAATGTTGCTCACATATGCGCCCAACTGTAATGTCATCATCGCAACAGAAAATGGTTTGCGAAAAATACCGGCAAAAGAGTTACTGCCCTTTCCTTATTAGGCAAAATAAAACCGCTTTACAAATCGTAAAGCGGTTTTTTATTATCTCCTATTTGGCTTCATACATTACTTCCAGTCCTTTGTCCGGATGATAAGTCCAGCTGACCTTTACATCATCAAACTCTTCTTGCACGCGGCCATCAATGGAGCGTGTCTCTCCCATCTTTGTAAAGACAGATTCGGGCAAGCCAAGCAGTTCATTGATTGTAACAATGGATAAATACGCTTCATAGTCTACATAATCATCAATATCACTGGGGTTGGTATCAAGCGACATCTAGCTGCCATCTGAAGCGACCACAAGAAAACTGGGGTTCCCCAACGTTTCTGCGATTTCTGCAAAATCCGGACCTGCTGGTTCAATAATCACATCACATTCTGCGGTTTTCCCATTGGATGATTTTACAGTAACAACGCAAGAGCCCTCTTCTAAGCCAAGGATGGTCCCGTCTGTAATTTCCACCACATCATTGTTGGAAGTAGACCATGATACTTCTTGATTTTTTGCATTTTCAGGCGAAATTGTATATTCCAACTCCACTTTTTCTCCCACCTTTAGCGTGACAGAAGTCTTGTTGAGCCGAACGCTATCCACCGGCACCCCTCGAATGACAAAAAATAAGACAACCGCAAGAATAATAACGCCTACGGCAGCGATCGCCCAAATAATTTTTTTATTTGTTTTCTTTTTTGCTTGTTGGGGTACGTCAGCAGATGCCGCTGTACCACATACCGGGCAAAATTGTTGCACCGCACCCATCATGCTGCCACACGCTGCGCAAGCTTTTTCTGTCGGTGCGCTTTGCTGAATGTTTTGTGCTTCTGGTTCATTTTGCTGTGCCCCACAGCTTGGGCAGAAGTTTTTCCCTTCTGTCAGTTCTGCTCCACAGCTTTTACAGACCATTGTTCCCTTGTTTCCTTCCATTCTCAAACCTCCATTAGCGATTATAATAAGCTGCCATATTTTCATACGCAGCTATATTTTCTCACATACAGCAAGACAGATTTATACAATTTTACACCTTGCTATGTTCATGTTACATTTCTTAATTAGTGCTATTTTGAATATTCTGCAATATCTCGCAGGAATCCTGCTACATTTTCATTTTTTGTTGCCCATGACGTAACAAGACGAATGCTGCTTTCCTGTTCCCCTTTTTCCCATATACTGAAAAGATATTTCTCTTCCAAAACTTCTATCAATCGATTGGGAAACATCGGAAATTGTTGATTGGTAGGCGAATCCACCAAAAAAGTATATCCTTGCCGCGCAAGTCCATCCCGCAATTTTAACGCCATTTCATTGGCGTGTTGTCCTAGTGTGGTATATAGATCGTTTTGAAATAATGTATCGAACTGAAGCCCCAGCATTCTTCCCTTTGCCAGGAGGGCACCTTTTTGCTTGATGGAAAAACGCATATGATCTGTCTGCGCTTTATGAAACATAACAAGCGCTTCGCCAAAAAGCGCGCCGCATTTTGTTCCGCCAATGTAAAAAGCATCGCATAGATTTTTATAATCGCTCAACGCCACATCATTTTCCACTGCCGTCAATGCAGCTGCCAACCGCGCGCCATCTATATAAAAATAAAGATTCTTCTGTTTGCAGAGTGTATATAGGGCTGCTAGCTCTTCTTTTTTATATATGGTTCCAAGCTCTGTCGGATTTGAAATGTAGACCATTTTAGGTTCCACCATATGCTCATCTCCGCCGTGATAATCAAGTATTTCTTTCACCTGCGCCGGCGTAATCTTTCCATCATTTGTTCGTATGGGGAACACTTTATGCCCTGTGCTTTCAATGGCGCCTGTTTCATGCGTATAAATATGCCCTGTATCTGCAGAAATCACTGCTTCATATGGGCGCAACATGTGTGAAATATAAATGAGGTTGGTCTGTGTCCCGCCGGATATGAAATAGACTTCTGCTTCCGGCGCCGTTAATTTTTCTTTGATTCGCGTGGCAGCAGAAATAGAGTAAGGATCTTCTCCGTATCCTGTCGTCTGCTCAAAATTTGTCTGGATTAATTGTTCTAAAATAGCGGGGTGCATCCCTTCGCTGTAATCGTTTAAAAAGCTGATCATAATGCTACCTTTCTTTTTCCATCAAACAATCTATCTAATATCATATCACTCCAAAATTTACGCTTATCTTAGCATATTTTACCGACACCGTCCATTGGTTTTATAAGCCTCTTCTTGACAAACAAATAAAACCCGCTATACTAAATACAATCTAATTTGTAAAAGACGTTGATGAGAAGAGTATTTTTGATTGGTCGCCCAAGAGAGTCGGGAAGTGGTGTGATCCCGGTGCAGATTTCAAAAAGAAGAACATCTCTGAGTTGTTAGGTCAAACGCTTCTGTTAGTAGATCTAACCGCGCATGGCGCGTGATAGCCATACGATATGCGAATCTTTTGATTCAAGTATTAAGAAAGCGGGTTTGTTTTGCAAACCAAGTTAGGTGGTACCGCGGAGTTTATATACCTTCGCCCTATGTAGGGCGAAGGTTTTTTGTTTTTATTTTTATGTAGGGAGGTATTTATATGAAACGGACAAAGTATTGCGGCTGCTTCACAGAAGAAGATGTGGGACGTTCTGTTACTGCCATGGGTTGGGTCGCCACAAAAAGAGATATGGGTGGTGTTGTTTTCCTTGATCTGCGCGATCGAGAAGGTATGCTTCAAGTAGTCTGTGATGCAGCAAATCTCGAAGAGGAAACGTTTCATTCTGTTGAACGCATCCGTCTCGAGAGCGTGCTTTCTGTGAGCGGTGTTTTACAAGAGCGTGGCGTTGAAACTTATAACGCCAGCTTAAAAACCGGCACAATTGAGTTACGCGCAGTAAAAATCGAAATCCTATCTGCTGCCGCGCCCGTTCCCTTTCCTTTAAACAGTAGAGCGTCGGTGCGTGAATCTTTGCGCATGCAATATCGCTATCTGGATATTCGCCACTCTGCTTTGTATGAAAATTTGAAATTGCGCCATACTTTGCAGCGTACCATTGGAGAATTTCTAGATACCGAAGGTTTTTTACAAGTAGAAACGCCTATGCTTGCCAAAAGTACGCCCGAAGGTGCGCGGGATTATCTTGTACCCAGCCGCGTACATCCCGGTTCTTTTTATGCGCTTCCTCAATCACCACAACTTTTCAAGCAATTGCTGATGATTGGCGGCATTGATCGCTACTATCAATTCGCGCGCTGTTTTCGCGATGAAGATTTGCGCGCAGATCGACAACCTGAGTTTACGCAAGTGGATATGGAGCTTTCTTTTGTCTCTATGGAAGATATCCTTTCCTTTTTAGAATCTCTATTCAAACATGTCTTTCATTCCATTCTAAATGTCTCGTTACCACCATTCCCGCGTCTTACTTGGCAAGAATCCATGGATTCTTACGGAACAGATAAGCCTGATCTTCGTTTTTCTCTTCCCATTGTTGATGTGAGCGAAGCGCTTCAAGAAAGTCGTTTTTCTGTTTTCCAAACGGTTCTTACTGCCGGCGGTTCCATTCGCGCGTTGTGTATCCCTGGTGGGCATACACTTTCTCGCGCAGAAATTGATCTTCTTACCGAAAATGCAATTTCTTATGGTGCCAAAGGTATGGCTTGGATCTTGTTACGGGAAGATGGCAGCGTCAACTCTATATTGACCAAATATTTGTCTGAAGCAGAGCTTGCAGAAGTTTTTCGCATCACACAAGCAAAACCGGGAGATTTTATCCTTTTTTGCGCCGATGCGCTTGATATTGTGCGTCATGTACTGGGAAAGTTACGGTGCGACATTGCCGATCTGCGCGCTTTGCGTACAGAAGAATTTTCCTTCGCACTCATTACCGATTTCCCACAGTTTGAATATCGCAAAAGTGAAGAAAGATTTTACGCTATGCATCATCCGTTTACTATGCCATATGAAGAAGATATTCCGTTGCTTGATACAGACCCCTCTCGTGTTCGCGCGCAAGCTTACGATGTGGTTTTAAATGGCATTGAGTTGGGCAGCGGAAGCCTACGCATTTACGATACTTCATTACAACAAAAAATCTTTTCTATTTTGGGTTTTAGCAAAGAAGAAGCCGAAGCGCGCTTTGGTTTCTTCCTTCAGGCCATGCGGTATGGTACACCACCCCATGGTGGCTTTGCCTTTGGATTTGACCGCCTTGCCATGCTTTTATGCGGCGCTGAATCTTTGCGAGATGTTATCGCTTTTCCCAAAACAAAAGAAGCCGCTTGCTTAATGACCGCCGCGCCGAGTATAGTAGAGAAAGAACAATTAGAAGCTTTATCGCTCATACTGGAAAGCGAGGCAATGATGGAAAAACAGACGACTCAACAAAAACAACAAAAAATCGATATGGCGCATCTTTCCACTCTTGCGCAACTCTCTTTTTCTGCTGTAGAAGAAGCTGCCATGACAGAAGATTTGGCAAATATTCTTACGATGGCGGAAAAGCTTTCTGCAACAGATATGAACACACTGCCCGAAACAGCTTATATTTCGTCTATGCAAAATGTGTTTCGTGAAGATTGTGTAGCGGAAAGCACACCACGAAAAACATTGTTGGAAAATGCACCGGAGCAAAAAGATGGCTACATCCGCACACCACGCGTGATAGAATCATGAGGAATCACATGCAGAAAATAATTGATATGAACATTTCCCAGTTGCAGAAAATGTATGACAAAAAGGAACTCACAGCTGTTGAAGTCGTAAATGCATATTTGCAAAGAATTGATGAAAAAGAGCCTGCTGTCAAAGCCTTTCTCACCATAACAGCTGAAAGCGCGCTAAAAAAAGCAGTAGAAATAGATGCTGCGCGCCAAGCAGGTACGCCTCTTTCTGCTTTGGCGGGCATACCCATGGCGCTAAAAGATAATATCTGCACCAAGGGGGTTCGCACAACTTGCGCCTCCAAAATGCTTGCGGATTTTACGCCCCCTTACGATGCCACAGTGTGCAACATTTTAAGCGACAGCATTTTGCTGGGCAAATTGAACATGGATGAATTCGCCATGGGCGCTTCTACGGAAACTTCTTTTTTTCAAAAGACACATAACCCGTATAATTTGGATAAAGTTCCCGGCGGCAGTTCCGGCGGCAGCGCAGCGGTGGTTGCTGCAAATGAAGCCCTCTTTTCCCTCGGATCAGATACCGGCGGCTCTGTGCGCCAGCCGGCCGCTTTTTGCGGCGTCGTGGGTATGAAACCAACATATGGGTTGGTTTCTCGCCATGGGCTTGTTGCGTTTGCTTCTTCGTTTGATCAGATTGGTCCGATTACACGAACGGTTACCGATTCTGCATTGGTTTTAAATGCCATCGCGGTACACGACAAAAAGGACAGCACCTCTTTTCTGCGCCATACAACCGATTATACCAGCGAGATTGGAAAAGATGTTACAGGCATGCGCATTGCCTTACCACAAGAATTTTTCGGCGCTGGGCTACAAACAGAAGTAGAAGCCGCTTTGCAAAAAACTGCGCAACAATATGAACGCGCCGGCGCTATCATTGAAGAAGTTTCGTTGCCGCATTTGGAAGAAGCGCTGGCTGCCTATTACATCTTATCCAGCGCAGAAGCTTCTTCCAACTTGGCGCGCTATGATGGCATCAAATATGGGCATCAAACAAAAAAAGCTGATTCTATGGAATCTTTACGCATCTCTTCTCGAAACGAAGGGTTTGGCGCTGAAGTAAAACGCCGGATTATGCTGGGAACTTTCGTGTTGAGCGCTGGTTACTGTGATGCTTATTATAAAAAAGCATTGCAAGCACGTACGCTTGTTGCACAGGATTTTGATGCCATTTTTAGTACTTGTGATATGATTTTGGCCCCCGTTTTCCCCACAACTGCTTTCTCGTTGGGCGAAAAAAAATCTCCTTTAGAATGCTATTTGGCAGATATTTATACGGTTCCGGTCAACATCGCAGGGTTGCCTGCGCTTTCTTTTCCGGTTGGCCTTGATCATGAAAACCTTCCCATTGGCTTACAGCTCATTGGGCCGCGGGAAAGCGAAGCCGCATTATATAGCGCTGCATATTTTGTGGAACAAATACGCTAGGAGAAGCATATGAAAAAAAACATATATGAACCATATGAAATGGTCATCGGCCTGGAAGTCCATGCCGAGTTAAAAACACATTCCAAAATCTACTGCGGTTGCAGTACTGCTTTTGGTGCACTGCCCAACACACAATGTTGCCCTGTTTGCATGGGATTTCCGGGAACGCTGCCTGTCTTAAATGAAGCCGTCGTATCCCTTGCCGTAAAAGCAGGGTTGGCAACAAATTGTCGTATTTCCAATTATGCAAAACAGGATCGCAAAAACTATTTCTATCCCGATTTACCTAAGGCATATCAAATTTCCCAATATGATTTGCCGTTGTGTGAAGCAGGGTATCTGCAGATTGAAACAGAAGCTGGTGAAAAGAAAATCGGTATTACCCGCATTCATATTGAAGAAGATGCGGGAAAGTTATTGCATACAACAGACGGATATACCCTTGTGGATTATAATCGCTGCGGCGTTCCGCTCATCGAAATTGTTTCCGAGCCTGATTTACGTTCTGCAAAAGAGGCCGAAGCGTATTTACGGAAATTGCGCGCCATTTTAATCTATTGCAACGTATCCGATGGGAAAATGCAAGAAGGCTCTTTTCGTTGTGATGTAAACTTATCTGTGCGCAAAAAAGATACAGAGATGCTGGGAACGCGTACAGAGATGAAAAATCTCAACTCTTTCCAATCGGTTTCTCGCGCCATTTCTTATGAATTTATGCGGCAAGTGGATCTTTTGGAAGCCGGAGAAAAGATTATACAAGAAACACGCCGTTTTGACCAAAACACAGGCAAAACGCTTTCCATGCGCAGCAAAGAAAATGCAGATGATTATCGCTATTTCCCGGATCCTGATCTCTTGCCCATTGTACTTACAGAAAGCAAAATCAATGAAATCAAAAGCAGCATTCCTGTGTTGCCTGATGCGCGTAAAATGCGCTACATAGAACAATATGGTTTGCCTTCTGCAGATGCAGAAATCATCGTAAGTGAAAAAGAAATTGCTGATTTTTTTGAAACAGCCGCGGCGCTTACAACTGCGCCACGCATTTTGGCAAATTTACTACTGGGAGAAGTATTTCGGTTACTCCCTACAGAAGAAACAAAAATTCCTCTCGCGCCCGCGCGTTTGGCAACATTAAGCGATTTGTTGGCAGAAAATAAAATAAACTACAATACTGCCAAGCAAGTATTGAATGCCTTATGGAAGAAGGATATGGATCCGCTTTCTTTCATTGCCGCACAGGATTTGTGGCAAATCACAGATTATGTTTACCTGCAGGAAATTGCAGAAAGCATAATTGCCGCCAACCCTAAAATCGTTCAAGATTATCTGGGCGGTAAAACAAATGCGTTTCAATCTCTCATGGGGCGTGCAATGGGAATGACTGGCGGAAAAGCAGATCCTACGCTGCTGCAAGAAGCATTGCAAAACGCTCTAACAAAATAAAAGAGCCTTTCGGCTCTTTTATTTTACATAATATGTCTCGTAATCCCGCAACATGGCTTTTGCAACCCCTTCTTCGTTAAAAGCACCTACAACTGCTGTTGCCAACGCTTTTAATGCGGGAATAGCGTTTTCCACTGCGTAAGCTCTGTCTGCCGCCGCAAACATCGCGCTGTCATTATGATTGTCTCCAAATGCAACAACGGTTTTTACGCCCAATTGTTCCTTCAAAAAAGTTACGCCCGCCGCCTTATCCGCTTTTTTGGGAAATACATCAATAAAATAAGCATCTTCATCATATGTGCTGGCGTACATCACTGCCTGCACGCCTTCAATTTCCAAGAGCTTTGCGTAAATCTTCTCCGCAACAGCTCCTTTTTGAATGCTTGCAATGTATGTCGCTTTCTTTTCTGCTGCAATGTCATGCATCTTCTCTGTTTCCATGAGCGTCCAGTAAGGGTCCTCTTGCGCCATCAAAATTTCCCGCCGATTATATGCATTGTCTTTTGCCAATGGCATATGGTAAAGATGAAGCTGCTCTTCTTCAAAGGCATAGATGCGCGGCAAAACGCCTTCTTCTAAAAACGCTTCCAAAACCGCTATGCTCTCTTCTATTTCAAATCCATGAATGTATAAGTATTCTTGCTTTTTAAGATCATACACGCAAGCACCATTCATGAGTACAATGGGCGCAGTTACGTTTAACCCTGCCAGAAGGTTATGCGTAATGGGCAAGCTACGCGCTGTCGCAATTGAAAAATAGACATCTTTATTCGCTGCCACCTGATTGATCATTTCTCTTGATGCTTCTGTAATAAGCATTTCTTCGTTTAATAACGTTCCATCAAGGTCTGTAATATATAAAACTTTATTTTTCTGCCAATGCTCTGCGGATTTCATATTTCTCCTCTGCTGTTACTTCAATGCCTGCCGTTTCCATCGCCCAAAGAACGCCGCCCGCAACAGGCGGTGCATCTGCAATTTGCAGCCGAAATTGCTTATCTGTTTTGACCAATTGTTCTTTTATCGTGGAAATCACTTTTTGGCTTTCACATTTTGTAAAATTAGAACCCACCAACCCGACTTCAATTTCTGCTTGTCGAAAAAGGGAAGGTAGCCCTTTTGCGGCGTGATAAATCGCCCGCGCATATGTCTGCCCACTTTTTTCTAAAATAGAAAGCGCCGTTTCATCTCCCGCTTCCGCAGCTTCATGGAGCAGAATGGAAACAGGCGTATACATCTTCTTTTTTGCTGCAGCATCGTCTAACAGCAGTGCCAGTTGCTCCACAAAACGAATGCGTTCTGTTGCTTGAAAAAGTGCTAGCATCGGCGCTGTAAGCGCAGTCTGTTTGCCCCCTTTATAAAGTTCTTCAAATACAGCAGCAACAACTTCTTCAAAATAATAGCCTCCGCCGCCTTTGTCGCCTGTGTAGCGGCCCAGCCCGCCTGTTTGTACCGTTTCTCCCTCTTTGTCCATGGCAATGACAGAAAAGCCGCTGCCATTTACCGCTGCTATGCCTACGCCGGATAAGGTAAAGCCTTTTATGCCCATAACAGAATCATTGCCCAAAGAAAACTGCTGATATCCAATTTTACGAAATACTTGCGATAGCAAATCGTGCTGCCGCGGGCTATCCATTCCTGCCATGCCGAACCCTGCCGCGGCAATTGCTTCAATGTTTATATCATTGCGTGAAAGAATTTCTTTTGTCGCAGCGGCAATGATTTCGTAAAACGTATGTAACCCTTGCGGGAGCATTTGATAATTGCTACCCGGCGCTTTCAGCAAATCCATCATGCCTGTTTGTCGGTCATATAGTGCAACATGTGTTTTACTGGCACCACCATCCATGCCGATGAAATAACGCGCCATCAACGCGCCACCGTTTCAAAATGTGCTTTAAACTGCGGCAAATACGCTTCGTGCGCCAAAAGCAGCGCATCAAACGCCGGTTTTAACTTATCATAATCGCCCACCAGCGGGTGCGCCAAAAGTGCTTTTATAGCAGTATCATAATCTCCTGTGACTGCCGCCTCGGCCGCCAATTTTTCGTATGTTTTCACTGCGCGCATCATGCCAATGATGTGCGGGTTATCAAATGAAGGCATAGGCACGGGCACAGCGCCTTGTTTGCTCACATGGCACTTGATTTCAATGATATCGTCCTCTGCCATAAACGGCAATGCGCCATTGTTTTTCACATTGGCGACATGGTACTCGCCTCGGTTATTTTCAATGGCATCTAATAGCGAGATTGCTGCTTCCGAATATCTGGCGCCGCCGCGTTTAGAAAGTGCTCCCGGCATAGAATCAAGGGTTTCGTCTTGGTATAGTGCAAGTAATTCCTCTTCTATTTCCATACACTCTTCTCCGCGGCTTTTTTCCGCAGCTTTTAATTTCGTCAGCATTTTTTCTTGAAAATAGTAATAGTTCAAATAGCTGCATGGAATCCCGCCTGCAATTTTTACCAAAGCATCGTCCATCTCCATTTTGGAAATTGCCATGGCGCTGGCGCTCCCATTTTCTAAAAGCATATTCATTTTGCTTTCATGGTTTTCTGCCGCATCCACCAACCAGCAAAAATGGTTCAGCCCCAGGAAATCATAAGAAAAACCTCCGTTTGGTGCAACCATCTCTTCTGCCGCTGCCAGCATATTAATCGGCACATTACAAAGCCCAATGGTTTTCGCTTGCGTATAATTCAGCAAAACTTCTGTAATAATGCCCGCAGGGTTGGTAAAATTAATCAGCCATGCATCCGGCGCCAAAAGTTTCATACGCTCCACAATATCCATAATCACAGGAACTGTTCTAAGCGCTTTCATAAAACCGCCAATGCCTGTTGTCTCCTGTCCAATCAGATCATATTGTAGCGGTATCTTTTCGTCTTTCACCCGCGCAGGGAGCATGCCCACGCGAATTTGCGTAAACACATAGTTTGCGCCGATGAGCGCTTCATCCAGGTCATTTGTTACTACAACTTCGGGAAACAAACCTGCTGCTTCCAGCATGCGCTTTGATAAGCCAGATACGATTTCATTTTTCCGTTCATCAATGTCCATGAGCGCAATCCGCCCAATGCGCAGCTCCTCTTTTTTGGCAATCAGCCCTTGTATAATTTCCGGCGAATAAGTACTACCAGATCCAATTACCGCGATTGTAATCGGCTTTAATAATTTCCGCATATGCCCCTCCAAATACTTTACTTATCGTTATTGTATCAAAAAATCTTGCGGGAAGAAAGAAAAAGAATCCTTTCGGATTCTTTATTTTGCATACATCTTTGCGATGGCATAACGCACCAATCGCTTGGGCAAAACTTTATTCAATAGAACGAATAATTTGTATTGTCGCCCCACTGTATATATGGGCTTTGGTCTTTTCTTTTTAATCACTGTCACAATTTTCTGCGCCACATACGCAGGCGTCATCCCGTTTTGTTCATCTTTTTCCATTCTCGCCACAGAACGCTGCATAACTGCTCCGTATACCGCCTGCCCAGCAAGAGATTTTTCGCGCGCCGCAGTAAATCCTGTGGCCACATCTCCCGGCATCACAACGCTCACTGTAACACCAAACGGCTTTACTTCTGTTTGCAATGCCAACGCCAATGCGTTTACCGCCGCCTTAGAAGCAGAATAAAAAGATTGAAACGGAATGCTGAATTCTGCCGCCACAGAGCTGACAGCAATGATTTTCCCGCCAGTTTGCCGCATATATGGTAGAACCGCTTGCGCAGAAAACAAAAAGCCAAAAAAGTTCACATCCATTTGCTGCCGCGCATCTGCCGCCTCTGTATACTCTGCCGTGCCGGAAATGCCATATCCTGCGTTGGCAATCAGTAAATCAATGCCGCCGCTTTCCTGCGCCACGCGTTTACAAGCCAGCGCAAGCGCCTGCCCATCGGTAACATCTACAGAAATGTGTTTTACATCGCCCGCATCATACGGCTTTCTGGAAAAACCATATACATAATAGCCTTCTACCAAAAGCGCTTGTGCAACGGCTTTTCCGATGCCGCTTGATGCACCGGTTACAATCGCCGTTTTAGCCTTGTACGCCATCTTCTTTCAATACCTTTTCGATAATTTCCATGGCTTCATCCAAAATTGCTTCTGTATGTGTCGCCATATAGCTCGTCCGCAGCAGGCATTCGCCTTGTGGCGTTGCCGGCGGCAAAACTGTATTGACATACACACCTTCATCAAACAAATGCTTGGCCACAGCCAGCGTTGCCATTGTTTCATACGTATAAATTGGAATAATAGGCGTTGCGCTTTCTCTGATTGCAATGCCTCTTTCTTTTAAACCTTTTCTCATATATGCCGAAAGATCTGAAAGTCGCGTCACAAGAGAAGGTGTTTCTTTTAATACACGCAATGCTTCAAGCGCTGCCGCACAAGCGGAAGGCGGAATGGATGCGCTAAAGATAAAGGGCCGCGAAGAATGCCGGACGTATTCTATCACTTCTTTTTGCGCCACCATATAACCACCTAAGCTGGCGAGGGATTTGCTGAATGTCCCCATGATAATATCCACATCCTCTAACATATCATAATAAGAAGCGGTTCCTCTGCCGCCTTCACCGATAACGCCCAGTGCATGCGCATCATCTACCATAATCCGCGCGCCATAAATTTTGCCCAGCCGCACAATTTCAGGCAGATTACAAATATCGCCGCCCATGGAAAATACGCCATCTGTAATAATGAGAATTCCCGCGCTTTCCGGTACTTTTTTCAGTTGCCGCTCTAAATCTTCCATATCATCATGGCGATAACGCAGCATTTTTGCATAAGAAAGCCTACAGCCGTCATAAATACTGGCATGATTCTCTTTGTCGCAAATAATATAATCTCCCCGCCCGGCAATGGCGCTGATAATCCCTAAATTTGATTGAAAGCCTGTGGAAAACGTCATACAAGCTTCTTTTCCAATAAACTCTGCCAGTTCGCTTTCCAGCTGCAAATGCAAATCCAGCGTACCATTTAAAAATCTGGAGCCGGAACATCCTGTTCCATATTTTTCAACGGCTTTTACTGCCGCTTCCATAACCCGCGGGTTTGTCGTCAAACCAAGATAGTTGTTGGAACCCAGCATAATCCGCCGCTTTCCTTCCATCATCACTTCCACATCTTGCTTGGATTCCAGCATATGAAAATATGGGTATATTCCCGCTTCTCTCACTTCATCCAAAAGTGAATTGTCAATCTTTGCAAATAAGTCCATACGTTTGTTCCCTCCGATAAATAAGTATAAGTCCTATAAATAAAATAATTGCAAATGGCTCTCTAAAGCCTCTTCCATCTTAACAGAACCTTTCTTTTTGCACAAGTAAGAGGGCAAAAAGAAAAAGGACATCCGCCAAGCGAATATCCTTAATAAAGCGGTATCATAACGCAGAACACCAAAAATACAGCTACTAATATTATAAGAAAAAACACTGTACGAAACATCTCCAGCGGTCTTATTTGCTCCTCATAGCCATTCATGGTATACAAATAATTCTCTGCCCATCTTATTTCCGGATTCTTCTGATAATCATAATATGCATTTCTCTCTATATATTCTACTAACGCATGCGTCTCAAACGCTAAATCACTATAAATCTCGTAATCCACCAATGCATTGGGAAGATCATTATAGCCTCTCTTTAATTGATTCTCTCCCGTATACCAATTGTTTGTATAACCGCTTAATATCCCGACTACCTGAAAGGTATACTCTTTCCCATTATATGTGAAATGAATACTATCTTTTAAATTGACTTCTTCCGAAAAACGATACATGGCATTTTGCTCTAAAACAATTTCATTCGCTGCTTGCGGCATACGTCCTTGCAGCAATTTTTGCTTTCCTATAGAAAGAGCATCATAATCAAGATGCCCTACTGTAAGAAAATTATCTGTTCCATCAATTTCCCAGCTGCCAAAATTATAGATAATTCCGTGCGCTTTTACTATTTCTTCTTCAATAATTTTACTGTATTGCACAGAGGAGATATTAAAAAGAATAACATTATGTGTTCCATAACGATTTCCTAATATTTCATTACTTGCATCAATAACTGCACCAAATACTGGTATCGCACTTAACATCAGTGCAATTGAAAGTGCAATAATACATATGAAAAATAAACTGCTTTTCTTTTTGTTGAAAATCAATTGTAACGCCAATTTATTCATATACAACCTCTATATTCACTCATCTTATTGTTATGATTATCGACAATCGATTCAAATCCCTGCATCTTTCTTGTTTTTTTACAACTATTCCGTATCTTTCACGCAAAACCGACACATCTTTGCAGTTTCATACTTCCTCATACTTTTTTCTCCAACAAAAAAACAGACCACCAAATTTGGGGGTCTGCCCATATCTAAAATCTCAAATCCTTTTATTTTTCTTCCAGCAATGTTTCAAACATAATACGATACACATCCATGGCTTTATTGCGCCAAGCGGTTACATATTGATCTGCCTCTTCGCGTGAAGCAGCAAAAAATGTCATCTCAAATACCGCAACATCATTTTCAATCATGCGCAACATAACCCGATATTGCGCCTCTGCAATGCGCACATATTCGGCATGCAAATTTGATTCCAGCCGCATTTCTCGTGCATTTTCTGCGCAATATGTTTCTATTTTTGTGCGCACACTATATAGCATCTCTTTTTCAAAAAATGCCAGCGTTGTCTCCCCTACTTCAGTGATCGAGAAAAATTTCCCATTGACCGCTTCTTGCTGCAATACAAGGTGGTTTTCCAGCATATCATGTAGGTTGGTCTGTAAATCAAAATAATCCATTAGTTCCAGCTCGGCTGTTGCTTCAATGAGCCGCTTTTCCAAAATGCGCATTTGCGCTTTTTGCAGAAAATATAAGATGGTAATTTTCTGTACAGCAATTTTCCCTTGGTTCGTCTCCATCGTATACTCCTAAATATGGTCTCAATCCTTTTTTTATAATACCATACCTTGTGGTTTCGTACAATCCTCCAAGTGAATTATTTCTACAGCGGCAATACTCTATTCATAAATTATTTTCTTGAAATCTTTTAAGAATTATGTATAATAAAGACTACACAAGGGATTATAGCTCAGCAGGCTAGAGCGCTACGTTGACATCGTAGAGGTCGTTGGTTCGAGCCCAATTAATCCCACCATTCCTGGGGTGCCAGTTATGCTCAGATTTTAAACCCACAGTTTGTATAAGGGTTTTCGTGTCCCATAAAGCTAGGTATGCAAGCTCGTTACGCGCGAGAAGCACGAAGGCTTTGGCAGATTACCCACCTGCCTAGAGGCGGGTTACAAATTCGGGCAGACGACACTTCCGGGTCTTTTTTTGCTAGCGGAATTGTGTAACGGTAGCACCTACGACTCTGACTCGTATTGTCTAGGTTCGAATCCTAGTTCCGCTGCCAAACCGAAGAATGCGATGATATCGCATTCTTTTTGTTTTTTCTTTTGCTATGCGGTTTTCTCGTTTTCCGCCTATGTGGAATTTTTCCGCCTTTATGGAATATTTGTTGACTTTTTTAATTGCTCACTTTACGCCGTCATGCATTGCAGTTATACTATAGATACCAATTTCTTACAAGGAGAATTGTTATGCCTTTTCAAATCAAACGCATTTATGCGGAAGTGGAAAGCTCTGATGAAAAGCGTGTTTTGGTGGATCGGCTTTGGCCAAGAGGCGTTTCAAAAGAGCGCGCGCATCTGGATTTATGGTTAAAAGACGTGGCGCCCAGCCCTGCGCTTCGTATATGGTTCGCGCATAAGGCTGAGAATTTTGCTGTGTTCCGCGAAAAATATCTGGAAGAGCTGCAAAATGATTCCGCCAAACAAGAACCATTACAAACGCTCAAAGCACTTGCCAAAGATCATATGGTAACGCTCCTTTATGGCGCGAAGGACTCGAAAATCAATCATGCAATTGTGCTAAAAGAATATTTGGAGCGCAAAAAAGGCAATGCCTAAACAGCATTGCCTTTATTATAACCTTATTATGCTATCCTAAAATCTTTTCCAGATCTTCTTTTGGCGTGGAGATTGGGCTAACATGATATTGTTCCACCAAGAAAGCGAATATATTTGGCGAAATAAATGCAGGCAAAGTTGGCCCCAAGTAAATGTTTTGAATCCCTAGATATAGAAGTGTAAGTAAAATGCAAACTGCCTTTTGCTCATACCAAGATAATATTAAGCTAAGGGGCAGTTCATTTACGCTACAATCAAATGCTTCTGCCAATGCAATTGCTACTTTGATGGCACTATATGCATCGTTGCATTGCCCCATGTCCATAATGCGCGGCAATCCGCCAATTTCGCCCAAATCCAAATCGTTAAACCGATATTTTCCGCAAGCCAGCGTAAGAATGATGCTGTCCTGTGGTGTTTCTTTTTCAAAATCTGTGAAATAATTGCGCCCCGGTTTTGCGCCATCACATCCACCCACCAAAAAGAAATGTGAAACATCTCCTTTTTTCACAGCTTCAATCACTGTATCAGCAACCGATAAGACTGTTCCGTGAGAAAAGCCTGTTGTGACTGTCACACCACCATTGATGCCACTACCTGCTTTTTCTTCTGGATAGCCGCCCAACGCAAGGGCTTTTTCGATGACCGGCGTAAAATCTTTGTTATCATCAATGTGAATCATACCAGGGTATGCTACAACCGCTGTTGTAAAAATCCGGTCCGCATAATTTTCTTTTACCGGCATGAGACAGTTTGTCGTGAACAAAACCGGCGCAGGAATGTTTTCAAATTCTTTTTGTTGGTTCTGCCAAGCCGTTCCAAAATTGCCTTTCAAATGCGCATATTTTTTCAGCGCCGGATATGCATGCGCCGGCAGCATCTCTCCATGCGTGTATATGTTGATGCCCTTTCCTTCTGTTTGTTCCAATAACAATTTTAGATCATGCAAGTCATGTCCACTGATGACGATAAATGGACCTTTTTCAACTTGCAACGGAACTGATGTGGGAATAGGGGTTCCATACGTCTTTGTATTTGCCTCATCCAACAACTCCATACACTTTAGATTGACTTCTCCTGTTTTCATAACAAGCGGCAAAAGTGCATCCATTCCCAGCGTTTCATCTCCTATCGCGCGCATTGCTGTAAAGAAAAATTGGTCTACTTCTGTTTCCTGATACCCTAGTACGCGCGCGTGATGCGCATATGCCGCCATTCCGCGAATCCCAAACAAAATAAGTGATTTTAGTGAACGAATATCTTCTTCCGCCGCCCAAAGGTTGCGCATATCATAATCCGGGCAGCCTTGCTGGCATTTTATCTTTTCTGCTTGTATTTTTTTTGTTAATGCTTGCAGCGATGCATCATCAAAGCTTACGTTAGTTACCGTCGTAAACAATCCATCTACCATATACACTACTGCCTCTTTTGAAGGAATTCCTTCTCCTCCTGCATTGGCAAGCCCAATCAGTGCACCTGTGAGTGCATCTTGCAAATGGGCTGTACTTTCTTGCTTCCCGCATACACCGGCGCGCCCTGTACAGCCTCTGCCACCTGCGGTTTGTTCGCATTGAAAACAAAACATATGATCCATTTTTTCATTACTCCTTTTCTTTATTTAAAATATAACAACAAGAAACATTTTAAACGGTTCTTCTGCATAAATAGCATGTGGTTTTGTTGCAGGCATCACAATGCTCTCTCCTGCCAAAAGCATATACGCTTCGCCAGCAATCGTAACTTTCCCTTTTCCGTCAAGAGCAATGACAAGCGCATCTCCTTCAGAAGCATGCGTGCTAATCTCTTCGCCTTTGTCAAATGCAAAAAGGGTAAGGCTGTGATCCTCGTTTTGTGATAATGTTTTAGATACCACTTGCCCCGGCAAATAGTTTACCTGTTCTGCAAAATTCATGATGCTTTCATGTGCAATATTTTTGATTTTTTCATTCATGTTCATTTCTCCTTTTATTCTTCCAGCAATCTGCCGTCTGTTGTGATGGTTTTGATTTGCCAAGGAATCATTTTTCCGCTTCGCTGCAATGCTATTTTTACCGCCTGTACAATACCGCCGCAACATGGCACTTCCATTCGTACAACTGTAAGGCTTTTAATATTGTTGTTGATTAGAATTTCCGTTAATTTATCTGCATAGTCTTCCATGTCCAGCTTAGGACATCCAATTAACGTAATTTTGTTCTGCATAAACGTATTATGAAAATCTCCATGGGAAAACGCTGTACAATCTGCTGCAATCAACAGATTGGCATTTTCAAAATAAGGCGCAATTACCGGCACCAGTTTGATTTGCACCGGCCATTGCTGCAATGCGCTGCTGGCCTTTTGCGCCGGCATAACTTCTTCCGAATTTTCTTTTTCTGTTGCGTTGATGGAAAATGCGCGCATGCCGGGACAACCTCCCTCCACCGCTGCTTTTCTCTTTTTTCGTAGATTCTCTTCCACTGCTGCCTTATCAAACGCCGCGGCTTTTCTTGTTTCAAATGTAATTGCGCCTGTAGGGCAGACCGGCAAGCAGTCGCCTAACCCATCGCAATAATCATCACGAAGTAATGTTGCTTTCCCGCCCACCATACCAATGGCACCTTCATGGCAAGCTTCTGCACAAAGCGCACATCCATTACATTTTTCTGCATCTATTTTTATAATTTTTCGTTCCATTTTATATTCCTCCATTTATCTGTTTTTGTTCTTATCATTTCTGCAATCTTCTTTACTTCTTTTCCTGGTGCATTTTTGATGTCTTTTTTCTATCCAATATCAAAGCTTTATATTGCGTTTATATCCCTCTATAAAGCCTGTAAGCTTGCTTTTCTATGACAAGCATACTATACTAAAAAGAAAAAGTATGTTGTATTTACAACAAAAATGAGATTATGGAAAACTATTTCGATTTACTGGAAAACAACCCGTTGTTTCAAAACATCAAAAAAGAAGATCTTTCTTCAATGCTCTCTTTCCTTTCAGCAGAAGTAAAGTCTTTTGCAAAAGATACTTATATCTTCCTTGCCCATACTTCATTTTCTGCCGTGGGAATTATTTTAACGGGTAATGTACACATCATACAAGAAGATTACTGGGGAAACCGTAGTATTTTGACCCACATCGCACCGCCCGATCTTTTTGGAGAAGCTTTTGCTTGTGCAGAAATGGAAAAAACACCTGTTAGCGCTCTTGCTGTGGAAAAAACAGATGTTTTGTTTATTGATTATCAGAAGATTATCACAATTTGTCCTTCTGCTTGTGTATTTCATGGCCAACTCATTGAGAATATGCTGCGCATTTTGGCAGAAAAAAATATCCTGTTGACACAAAAAATGGAGATTTTATCCAAACGCACCACAAAAGAAAAACTACTTGCTTATCTCTCTTTTCAGGCCATTGCTGCCAAGAGTAGTTCATTTTATATTCCTTTTCAGCGGCAAGCGCTGGCAGATTACCTTGGCGTTGATCGCAGCGCGATGTCTTCCGCATTGGGCGCCTTGAAAAAAGAAGGAAAAATTGATTTTGAAAAAAACTGGTTCCGCTTATTTTAAAAAGAAGTGCAAATGCACTTCTTTTTTAAGTCTCATGCCGAATGGCAGCATAGATGCTATTTTTATAAACACGTCGCAAAAGCGTCCATGCAATAATGGCACATAGCGGAATTCCAATGAGCGCAATTTTTGCGACAATGGGCAATACCGGCTGCAGCATTTGTTTGTCCCAAAATGCTGACCATAAGTGTACATGCATGCTGGCGGGAACGCATAGCAAAAACGCCAACAACATGACAAGCACCCAATAAAATAAAAGCTCAAAATATATGGCAAAAAACAATGTGTGCTTTCGCATCCCCAGTGAGCGGTAAATGGCCAGTGACTTTTGCCTTTGCAAAAGCGACAAATAAATGACCATATAAATGCTGATGACAGCAAACAGCCCAAACACCACAAAAAGCATGGTAATTGAAGATTGTATGGCTTCAGCCAGTATTTGGTTTTGCAGCGCTTCATCTGCCCAAATGGTAATCAGCGCATCAGGAATTGTGAAAGCCGTTTGTATGGTTTTCACTTTCGCCTCTGTATATGGGCCCGGCGCAATATCCTTTTCCAAATAAACATCAAATTCTTGAATTCCTGTAAACATAGGGTTATTTTCTACTGTTTCTGCAGAAACCAAAAACGTAATATCGCCATATTCTGGCGAACCATATTCCAAATCTTCTCCCTTGAGATAAAACGGCACGCGCACCACCGCAGCAGCATTTAACGTTGCTTCATGATAGGTTATTTTACTTGGATCATCATATGCTTCTGTTTGGGATACTTCATAAGACAAATATCCAAACCGCAATGTATCGCCGGCGTTATAAAGATCTTCCTCTTTTTCCCCTTCCCATGTTTTTGGGAAGAAACAAATGGCTTCATTTTCTTTTAATTCTATTCCCACCAGCTCAGGATATGCTTCTTGTAAAGACTCCATAACCGCTTCTGTTGCAACAACTTTACCGATTCCGTTCCATGCAATAAGAACATCTTCCCCTGGTTCTCCTGCAAAGCGATATGCCGCAGTTGGATCTTCATATTCTTCAATGGTGCCATCTTCCAAATAACTTACCATTGGTTTTGTCACTTCTTCCCAATAAGGTGTTTTTTGTTCGATGATTAACCCGGCATCTTGCGCATAATAGCTGGCGCGCACAAGCTGTACGCCTTCTATCTCTTCTATTTCCATTACTTCTGCTGCAGGCATAACGCGATAACGATCTGCGTATGGCAATACAAACCGCCCGTAAGACCCGCCGCCCATTGTTCCATGTACACTAAAGTCTGGCATGCCCGGTTCATCCATAACCGTTCCTAGGCTCGTCAAATCTTTCACATATGGAATGGAAACTGAAATCGCTGCCACCAACAATCCAATCATAAATAATGAAATGACAATGCGCTTTGTGTTTTGTCGTATGAATGTTTTCCATAAGGAAAAGAGGAAGCTTCGGTGGAGGCGCATATGCCTTGCTTTCTTTGCTCCTTTGGTTTTGGAAGTGGATTGCCCGCGCAAAGGACGTATCAAAAATTGATACGCGCATAAAGCAAGCAAAAATGTCGCCAATAACATAAGCACCGGCCATAGCATGCTGTTGCGATGGAAAATTTGAATCTTCACTTCTCCGGTGAACATACTTACAACAGTCCCCAAAAGCATGGCTAGAAGTGCTCCGCCCAGTATGGCAAAACACATAATACAGATATTTTGCAGCAGATATAAATAGAATGGGTATTCTCCTTCGGCGCCCAATGTGAAAAGCGTATGGTATGCTCGCTTGTAGCTTGTTACATAATAAATTAACGTTGCACCTATGGTGATACAAATGCCCAGCAGTAGTACCAATATGAACATATCTCGAAATGCCTCAAACGGCGCCACAACATTTAAATATTCTCCATTCATGGCGTTTTCGTTGTATGCGTAATTTAGTGTCCCATGTATTGTTTCATACATATAGTTGAAAAAACCATCGCTCTCAAAAGGATGTTTCTCGAACACCAAAAGACAATCTGCTACTGCTGTTTGTTGCATTACGCTATTTTGTATTGTGATTCCTTGCGGCAAATCAGTGTACCCTGCTTTGTAATTGCCCATAGGGGTATTCCAGCGTTTTGAGTAATCCCCCAAAATGCCGACAACGCGATATGATTTTTGCAGCCCCTCTTTTTCCAGCCGCACTGTTGTTCCAATGTGCGCTGTTTCTGAAACACGATATAGCGCTGTTTGCTCAATGGCAATTTCATTTTCCGCTCTGGGCATACGCCCTTCTAATACTTCCAGTTGCCCAATGGTAAGTGCCTCTTCAGTAAACGCACCAATGGTAAGTGTGTTTTTTGTACTGGCAATGTTCCAGTTGCCGTAATTATAAAGCCAGCCTTGCGCTTCTGCTTGCAGTGGCGCATCTGCAAGCAATGCTTCCACCTCTTCTTCGCTCACGTCAAAGAGTGTAAGGTGTTGTGTGCCATAGCGGTTAAAATTGGCAGCATTTAGGTTTGTGATAATTGTATCAAAAAGGGGTATGATGAGGAGCATTAGCGCCAATGCAATTGCCACGATGGCAGCAAACAAAAACGATGTGCGCCGCTTTTCCCAGATGAATTCCGTTGCAATACGAAACATAACAGCACTTCCTTTCTCTTCTTTGTTGTTTTTATCCTACCATTCCCGTGCGTCAAAGTTGCATCCAATTTGTGTCAAAGTTGTCAAACAAAAAAGAGCCTGCAGGCTCTTTTGCTAAACCGTATCTCTTGCAATGTCTATAATTCTATTGTACGATATACTTGTGATATATTTGTAATAAACGCCCTATCTGCTTCACCAGCATAGGAGGAAAAAAGATGTTTGGTTATAAAGAGCTTGCCATTACAAATACAATGGAACGTTTGAATCATATTCGAGATATCTTGGATGCGCACAACATCCCGCATCGCGTAAAAACAATGGGGCTAGATGGCATCGCTTCTTCTTTGTTTGGTGGAGGAATCCCCAGTCGCAGAGCAGGAAGCGTCAGCACAAACGCAAGTGCCACAAAGCTATATTATATCTATGTACCCAAAAAGAAATTGCACGAAGCAAAACATTTGACCGGAAAATAGGCAACGTATGTTTTCAATAAAAAAATGTCTGCTTTAACGCTGTATTCATTTTTGTTTGCTTAAATAAAAAAATGCTCTTTCGAGCATTTTTATTTTTCAGATTGTTTCTCCTGCTTTTCTGCCTTCTGCCATTGCTTTTGCTGCGTCATGCGCGGCTTGCTTTTGATAATCGTTGTTCCAACGATTGATGCCAATGAGGTCAAAAATCTCCGCCTTTGTATTCTTTCCGAAATTTTCAAATTGCAACAAGCAATTACGTACGCCATTTCCTGTTCCCCCGGCAGAAGCTACGAATAAAACCTGTTTTCCTTTTAATGCGCCGCCTTGCCCAAACCCACAGCGCCGTAATTTATCCAGAAAACTCTTTAGCCCTTCCGCCATGTCCCACCAATACACTGGCGTTAAAATACAAATGCGATCTGCATTTTTTACCACTTCTTCCGCATGGTGAAAACTATCAAGCTCTCCAAACTCACAATACCCTTCCGTCCGGCAAGTTCCCCATCCATCGCCACAAACGCGACAGCGTTCTATATTGGTTGTATATAGAATCTGCACTTCATCTCCGCCGGCTTTCGCGCCGGCTTCAATCGCTTCCATCACCGAGTGGCAAAGCCCTTCCTTTTGGGGATTTCCTGAAATAATTAAAAACCTCATTTCCGCCTCCTTCTATTTCGCAAAAACACTTACTCAATAGTTCGCCATTTCTCGCTTATTTCCTGCCGGATCTTTGCATATCTATTCAATATATCGATTAAACTTTCTTTTTTGCTCCCACAAGCAGCATCATTGGTCGCCGCAGTTCTTCTTTCATTCCGGGAATGTCCATCATCTCTTTTTCAGGCATGGGCTCAATAACGTTTGTCAACACAAACCCATTTGCAAGCAATGTCTGAAGGTATGTCGTCAATGTTCTATGATATTTTGTAACAGGCTCGCCCAAGAAAACCGCTTCTCTTATACCTTCCAAAAAATAATTGTCTACCGGCCAATGCGCGATCTCTCCTGTTTCTGCATAATACCAATCTTGCTTTCCTTCTGCTGTAAAAATCGGATGTTCCACTGAAAAAACAAACACGCCTTCTTCTGACAACATCTTCTTCACATTTTGCACTACACTCTCGAAATCTGCCACATAGTGAAACGCCAAAGAGCTTAATACAACATCAAAAGAATTTTCCGGAAAAGATACCTCTTCAATCGGTTTTTTGATATAATGAATACGTGGATCCGTTTCTTTTTTTGCACGTTCCAACATTTTTTCGGAAATATCTACGCCTGTAACGTCCAGAGCGCCTGCTTGCATCGCGTACGCGCAATGCCAGCCAAAGCCACACCCTAAATCTAAAACGCGTTTGTTTTGAAAATTCGGTAAAATTTGCTTTAATGCATGCCATTCTCCTGCGCCGGACAGCCCTTTTTGTGAGCGCTCCATTTGGCTATATTTTTCAAAGAACGTATTGTCATCATATTTATTTTGTTTCATAGTATCACCTCGCCATTGACTTTATCATAGCAAACCGTACAGCGCAAGTAATCTACTACAAAGGGAGGCAACAAATGTATTACTTAATGGGCATTGATCTTGGAACTTCCAGTACCAAAACAGCTATTTATACAGAAGAAGGCGCGCTTCTCTCTCTTGCTTCTGCAGAGTATCCTGTCGTTCAACCTGCGCCGGGATATATGGAGCAGGATCCCGCTTTGTGGTGGCAAGCTGTTAAAAATACCATAAAAAAAGCATTATTTGAAGCAAATATTGCATCAACCGATATCGCCGGCATTGGTCTTACGGGGCAAATGCAAGGCTTGGTTATGTTAGATGCCGCAGGCGCGCTCCTCTCGCCTACCATCATTTGGTGTGATGGGCGAACAGAGGCAGAATGCAGCGAAATGACAGAAAAAATCGGTCGCGATACGTTTCTTTCTGTGACAGGAAATCCTGCTATGATTGGGCTTACTGCCGGCAAGTTGTTGTGGGTCAAAAATCATTTGCCTGAAGTATATCAAAAATGTGCGCATATTTTACTGCCCAAAGACTATATTCGCTATTTGCTCACGGGAGAAATGGCAACGGATTACAATGATGCTTCTGCAGCAAGTTGTAAAATGAATTGCCCAAACAAATAAAAAATGACCCATTCTGCGGTCAAACCAGTTATGCTTAAATTGATGAACAAAAGCGACTGGAGGGAACCAGAATGGATCTAGAAAAGCATAACATGGGCAAGCGAAAATGGAAACAGATTTCTGAAAAAGAACGCTATAAAATTGAGGCACTGTATGAACAAGGACTGACTCCCTTACAAATAGGAAATGCACTAAGCCCCAAGCGAGACAGACGGACTATTGAGCGAGAGCTGAAGTCCGGCCTAGTTGAACAAAAGCGGATAAATCCCACCAACAACAAATATGCACCTCTGTATATCGTAGAACTAGTGTATAAGGCAGACAGGGCGCAAACGGTGCACGAAGAGTGGGCAGCGAATAAAGGCAGAGGGCTAAAAATAGGGAACGACCAGAAGCTAGCAGATCACATCGAAAGTAAAATTAAAAACGAGAAATGGTCACCGGATGTAATAATCGGTAGGCTCAAAGCAAAAGGCTGGGCATACAAGACAACAATCTGCACCAAGACGGTCTACAACTATATCGACAAGGGCATCTTTCGTGAAGTTACAAATAAGGATCTGTGGGTCAAAAAGGATGGCGCTAAAAAGCGAGATTACAAGAAAATAAGAACTGTTGCCCTAAACAACAGAAACGGTAAAAGTATAACAGAACGTCCCAAAGGGGCTGATGATCGGAGCGAACCAGGTCACTGGGAGATCGACTTGGTTGTTGGTAAACAGGGCACGAAACCAGTCATACTGACGCTTGTGGAGCGCAAGGCAAGAAAATCACTTTATGTGCTCGTGAAGAATAAGACACAAAAAGAAGTAATTGCGGCAATCAAACGAGCGCGGCGGCGAGTAGGAGGTGATTTCTCTGCAGTAATTAGGACCATTACAGCAGACAACGGCAGTGAGTTTCTAGACAGCGAAGCAATCAAGAAGGCTGCCGGATGTGGTGAAGTCTATTATGCCCACCCATACAGCAGCTGGGAGCGCGGAAGCAACGAGAATGGCAATCGGATACTCAGGCGGTTTGTTCCAAAGGGTACGGATATTGGGAAACTGACTGCTAAAGAATTACAACGAATAGAGGACTGGGTTAATAATTATCCCCGAAAAATTCATGGCTATAAGACAGCAAATGAAATGATGGCGGCGGCATAGAGAAAAGTTAATTTTTTTACGCTCACCTTTGGGTAGAGTAAGGGAACAATACAAACATAACTGGTAATTAATGGTGGGCAATTAAAGTTGCAATTTTCACAATGATGCTTCTGCCACCAATTTGTTTGACATCAAAAAACATTGTTGGGCAAAAGAAATCATAAAAACCCTTGGGTTTGATTTTTCATTGTTTCCGCCGGCATATCCTGCCGCAACTTGTAACGGCGTTGTTTCAAAAGAAGCCGCCTGCGTTACAGGGCTTACCGCGGGCACGCCTGTTGTCATCGGCACAGGTGATAACGCCGCTTCTGCGCTGGGGAGTGGGCTTATTTCCCAAGGCCAAGGCATGACCACCATCGGTACGTCCGGTGTTGTTTTGACGCATAGCGATGCGCCTGTCATTGATATGCAGGGCAACGTTCATACCTTTTGCCATGCCATAGAAGATGCCTGGACGCTTACAAACAGTACGCTTTCTGCCGGGCTTTCGCTGCGTTGGTTTGCAGATACGTTCTGCCAAGAAGAGCGCATGCTTGCAGAGCAAAAGGGCATGAGCATTTATGCTTATCTGGATGAGCGAGCAGAAAAAATCCCCATTGGTGCTGAGCAGCTTTTGTTTTTGCCTTATCTCATTGGCGAACGCCCGCCTTTACATAGCCCGGAAGATCGCGGCGTCTTTTTCGGGCTCTCGCTGCACCACACCAAAGAACATTTGCTGCGGGCAGTGTTGGAAGGCGTTGCTTACTCTCTCAAAATCTGCCTCGCCCAATTTCCTTTGCTGGATATTTCTTTTTCGCAAATCATTCTTTGCGGTGGTGGCAGCAAAAGCACATTGTGGCGGCAAATGTTTTCTGGCATCATGCATTTGCCGTTATCTGTTCCCGCGTCTACCGATACTGCTGTGCTTGGCGCAGCAATTTTGGGTGGTGTGGGGGCGAAGGTATATTCTGATATAAAAACAGGGGTTTTGAAAGCCACTTCTTGGCAAGCCAGTTATGCGCCAATAGAAGAAAACTACTGGGCATATGAAAAATATTATCATGCGTTTTGTATGTTATATGAAAACAACAAACCCTTGTTTCAAATGCTTTCACAGCTAGAAAAATAGCTAACGATTATTTGTCCGTTTTTGTATCATAACTTTTTGTTTCATGCTATAATAAAGTTATTATCTGGGAGAGGTTGCGCAATATGTTTCAAAGAATATCTAAAAAATTCCAACATTCTTTGCAAGTAGTGCAAAACAACACTGTATTTAGAGCCATTCGAAAAGGCCTGGTCATGACAATCCCCACGTTGATGATTGGTTCGTTTGTGCTTGTCTTACTCAATCTCCCCATCCCTGTCTTTCAAGATTTTTTGAATGGCTTCTTAAGTGGTGCGTTGCGTACCATATTGCTGTTTATTTATAACGGTACTTTTGATCTACTTTCTATCATTATATTATTAACCATCAGCTATAGTTATGCAGAGCTAAAAACCACGCATCTTTCCAGCATTATTACAATTCCAATCTTATCTCTGGGCTCGTTTTGTATTATGTCCGGGTTCGGAACAGATGCATTTGTTTCTACCAGTTTTGGCGTTGTTGGTATGTTTACTGCAATTTTAACCGCCATTGTTTCCAGTTCTCTATTTATCAAATTGCGTGAGCTTAGAATTTTTTCCGATTCTAAAACATATGCCGATGGGTCTGATCACGATTTCAATACTGTGGTGGCGCATGTAATTCCCGGCTGTATTGTCTTATTTTTGTTCGCTACCGCCAATTATATATTAGTAAATATTTTTCATTTGTCCAGCTTACCACAATTATTCTCCAACCTGTTGGTACAGTTTTTCAAAAACATGGATGCCACACTGTTTACCGGAATCTTATATGTTACTTTTGTTGGGCTTTTCTGGTTTTTCGGCATTCACGGCGGAAATGTGTTAGATGAGGTGGCAAAACAATTGTTCGTGGGCGGTGTGGCTGCCAATGCAACTGCTGTTGCTGCCGGCAAAGCACCTACAGAAATTTTGAGCAAAACCTTCTTTGATAATTTTGTATTTATGGATGGTGCTGGTGCAACGATCTGTCTCATCATCGCCATTTTACTTTTTGCAAAAAGAAAAAACATTCGTAACTTGGCGCAACTGGGCATCATTCCTACTATTTTCAATGTAAATGAATTTATTTTGTTTGGTACGCCTGTCGTCTATAGCCCCATCTTCTTTTTGCCATTCGTATTGGTTCCGATTGTATTTACCATCACTTCATTTCTTGCGTTTTCTTTGGGGCTTGTCCCGCTTATTACAAATGATAGCATTAACTGGACGACCCCTGTATTTTTCAGCGGCTATCTGACAACTGGTTCTATTTGGGGCGCGCTTTTACAGTTGGTCAACATTGTCATCGGTGTACTCATCTATCGTCCATTCATTCGGTTATATGAACGCAGGTAAGTTTTTGAGCTTTCGCAGGATATTGCTGATCTTGTGGATGTTGTTTTGGAAAACGAAGAAGAGCGCAAGCAGACCAATCTATTAGAACGGCGGGATCATCTAGGCTCTGTCGCCAAAATGTTGGCTTCTGATTTGCAGCATGCATTGCATTCGGATAAGCTGCAACTTTTCTTCCAGCCGCAGGTAGACCGCGAAGGCCATTGCTTTGGCGCAGAAGCCTTGCTGCGTTGGAAGCATGATCTTGGAGGCTTTATTCCGCCGCCGCTTATGGTTGCGCTTGCGAGGGAATCCGGCTTCTTATATGAAATCGAACGTTTTGTCATGCAGTCCGGTTGCCGCGCTCTAAAACAATTCCATACTGCATTAAACCCCAAGTTTGAAATCTCCATTAACGTTACAGCAGACTATTTGAGCGATGATCGTTTTATGCCGGATATTACTTCGGATTTGGCTGCCTATCAGGTTCCCAAAGGCACGCTCTGGATTGAAGTCACCGAGCAAACGGCATTAAGCCATACGCCGGAAGTCATTGAAAAAATTGAAGCATTGCATAAAATCGGACAAAACTTTGCCATTGATGATTTTGGTATGGGGCATACTTCGCTCCTGTATCTGCAAAACAATCATTTTGATATGGTAAAGCTGGATGGTTCTCTTGTGAAAGGCTTGCTGGAAAACGAACGCTCAAGGGATATCATTGCTTCTATCATCTACCTCAGCGAATCCCTTGGCTTTACAGTGCTCGCCGAATATGTGGAAACACAAATGCAACTGGATATGTTAAAAGAACTCGGCGTCAACTTCTTCCAAGGTTATCTCTATAGTCCTGCTTTGCCCATTGATGAAGCAATTTCGCTCATTTCCAGTTGGTACACTTCTGAACAAAAGCAACAGTTAAACTAGGGGGCGCCAATGGAATATCATAAACTTGTACGCGATAAAATCCCTTCTATAATTGAGGCAGAAGGATATGTACCTTGCACCAAAGTATTATCAACGGAAGCCTACCTGCTTGCATTGAAAGAAAAGTTGCAAGAGGAGGTTGCGGAATATCTTGCGGATGCTTCTTTGGAAGAACTTGCAGATATTTTGGAAGTCGTATACGCGCTTGCCGCTGCAACAGATCATTCTATTGAAGCATTAGAAGAAGCGCGGGCATTGAAACATCAAACAAACGGTGGGTTTGCCGAAAAAATATTCCTCATTTCGAAATCAAAATAAAATGACAAACAAAAAACGTTCTCATAATGAGAACGTTTTTTTATTTGTTTGCCTCTATGCTTCTAAAATATCTAATATTTCTCCTGCCAAATAGAGCGAGCCGGTTACAATAAGCAGCGCTTCTTCTTGGCTTGCGCGCGCGGATGCGGCTGCAAAAGCTTCCCTCACATCTGAGACAGCATGCGCTTCCACGTTCTCATTTCCTTCAAACAATGCTACCAGTTCTTCTGCACTGCGCATTTTATCGTATTTTACTTGCGTTGCATATACCACCGCATTTTCTTCTACAATGATTTTCTCTAGATAAGAAATGTCTTTTTGCGCCATTGCACCAATCAAAAACACCTTTTTCTGTCCTGCAAATTTTTCACGCAATGTTTCTTCCAAAAACATGAATGAATCAACATTGTGCGCACCATCGATGAGCAACTGCTCTTTTTCAAAATACTGCTGCCGTCCCGGTAGGTTTGTGGCCAGCAATCCACGCCGCACATCATCATGGGTGATAAATATACCCACATGATGCAATGCCCGCGCTGCAACCACAGCTGTTACTGCGTTTACATATTGCCGCCCACCCAAGCCTTCAATTTTTAGATTGGTGTATTCTTGGTATTCAAACGTTCCATCTTCATAAATCACAAGTTCTTCCGGCTGTATTTTTACAAGGCGTGCGTTCATCATATCGCAAGTGCTTTCAATGATACGCATGGCGCGCGCATCTTGTGGCATGGTAATCACATATCCTGATGGGCGAATGGTCATGCTCTTTTCCAGCGTAATCTGTTCAATGGTATCGCCCAAGACTTCCATATGGTCCATTCCGATATGCGTCAGTACCGTCTCTGCAGCTTCTAGTTTGGTTACAGGATCAAGGCGCCCGCCCATACCCGTTTCCATCACAGCAACATCCACTTCGTTTTCAGAAAACCAAGCTTGCGCCACTTGAAAAAATTTGCGGTAATATCCCTTTTCTGTTGTCTCTTTCATCAGGCGCGCAAGATCTTTTTGTGGAATATATGCCCCATCAATTGAAATCCGCTCCTCTTCTTTTTGTACATGAGGCGAAACAAACAATCCACATTTATAGCCTGCCGCAGAAACAATGTTGGCAAGATACGTGGAAACCGAACCTTTTCCTTTTGTCCCTGCTATTTGCACAACTCGCATTGCCATATTACTGCCCTTCTTCCTGTAACGCTTGCATCGCTTCCATTCTGGATTCCATTGCGCCCAGCATCTCTTGATATTTTTGAAGCTTCTTCTTTTCTTCTTCCACAACTTGCGCCGGTGCTTTTTCTAAAAACCGTGCATTGTTCAGCTTTCCTTCTGCGCGCTTTACTTCGCCCAGTAGGTTTTCCTTTTCTTTTGCGAGACGTTCCAGTTCTTTTGCGATATCCACCAGCTCTCCCAGCGGCAAATAAACACTCCCGGCTGTCGTTACGGCAGAAATGGTATTTTTCGGCTCCGCTGCATTTGGGGGCAAAATTTCAACCTCTGTTGCATAAGCCAAGCGTTTTAAATATTCTTCCGCCGCCATAATGGTTTCTTTCGCATCTGTCATAACATAAAGCTTTGTCCGCTTAGATGGCGGTACATTCCGCTCTGCCCGCAAGTTTCTAACGCTGCGTGTTAATTCCATAACCCCTTCCAGCGCCGCTTCTTCTTCTGTAAATGTATGCGCCGCTTTTACTTCCGGCCATGGAGAAACCACGATGCTCTCTCCCGCGCTTAATAATTCCACATATACTTCTTCTGTAATAAAGGGCATGAATGGATGCAGCAATTTGAGCGCACGTTCCAAAACATAAACCAACACACTTAGCGCCGTTTTCTTTTCCGCTGCCGTGCCATCGTATAACCGCGCTTTACACATCTCAATATACCAATCGCAATATTCGCTCCAAATGAAATCGTAAATTTTTCCGGCAGCCAGCCCCAATTCAAATTTCTCCAAATTCTCGGTAACTTCTGCCGTTACTTTGCTTAAGCGTGTTAATATCCATTTGTCTGCAATGTCAAGCGCCAGCTGGTCAATGTCTTGTTCTATTTCTTCTCCTTCCAAGTTCATGGCAACAAACCTAGAAGCATTCCAAATCTTATTGGCAAAATTCCCTGCTGCTTTTACTTTGGTATCTGAAAAGCGCATATCATTGCCCGGGCTGGTTCCTGTTGTCAGCGAAAAGCGGAATGCATCTGCGCCGTACGCGTCAATGACTTCTAGCGGATCTACCCCATTTCCCAAAGATTTGGACATTTTCCGTCCTTGCTCATCTCTTACGATGCCATGCATGTTTACATAAGCAAACGGAATTTCTCCCATCACTTCAAGACCAAAGAAAATCATTCTGGCAACCCAGAAGAAAATAATATCGTATGCCGTTACAAGTACATTGGTGGGGTAAAAATAATCCAGCTCCGGTGTTTTTTCCGGCCATCCGAGCGTACTAAACGGCCATAACCCGGAAGAGAACCATGTATCCAATACATCTTCATCTTGATGAAAACTGCCACATCCGCATGCGCATTGCTCCGGCATTTCTTTTGCTACAACCATCTCGCCGCATGCATCACAATAATACGCCGGAATACGATGCCCCCACCAAAGCTGTCTGGAGATGCACCAATCTCGAATGTTTTCCATCCAATTCAAATATGTTTTCGCATATCGCTCGGGTACAAACTGAATTTTCCCGCTTTTTACCGCTTCAATGGCCGGTTCTGCCAGCGGTTTCATGGAAACAAACCACTGTTTTGAAATAATCGGTTCTATCACTGTATGGCAACGGTAACAGCTGCCCACATTATGCGCATACTCTTCTATTTTCACAAGCTGCCCCAGTGCTTTTAAATCTGCAACAATCTTTTCGCGGGCTGCATAGCGATCCATCCCTTCGTATGCACCGCCCAGTTCATTGATAATCGCTTCGTCGTTCATGATGCGAATCATCGGCAAATCATGCCTTGTGGCAACTTCAAAATCATTTGGGTCATGGGCCGGCGTAATTTTAACAGCGCCGGTTCCAAATTCCATATCCACATATTCATCTGCCACAACCGGGATTGGGCGGTTCATCAATGGTAAAATAACGTTTTTTCCAATGAGGTCTTGATATCGCTCATCTTTTGGGTTTACTGCAACTGCCGTATCGCCCAGCATGGTTTCTGGGCGTGTTGTGGCAACGACCACGCTACCGTTGCCGTCTTCTGCATCATAACGAATATGCCAGAGATGAGAAGCTTTCTCTTCATAGTCCACTTCTGCATCTGAAATCGCAGTACCACAAACCGGACACCAGTTGATGATTCGATCACCCTTATAAATCAGTCCTTTTTCATAGAGGCGCAGAAAAACTTCTAAAACCGCTTCTGTACAACCTTCGTCCATGGTAAAGCGTTCTCGATCCCAGTCGCAGGAAGTCCCCAGTTTTTTCAACTGTTCTACAATTCTGCCGCCGTATTCATCTTTCCATTTCCATGCCCGCTTCAGAAAGCCTTCTCTGCCTACATCTTCTTTTGTCAGCCCTTCCACGCGCATTTCATCTACAATTTTTACTTCCGTGGCAATGCTGGCGTGATCTGTCCCCGGCATCCAAAGGGCTTCATATCCCTGCATACGCTTAAAGCGAATGATGATGTCTTGCATCGTATTATCTAGCCCATGCCCGATGTGCAGCTGCCCTGTGATGTTTGGCGGAGGCATCATAATCGTATACGGCTGTTTATCTTTGTTGGGAAACGCAGCAAAATACTTACGCTCCAACCAGCGCGCATATAATTTATCTTCCACCAACTTTGGATCATATGCCTTGGCAATGTTGTTTTCTTGTTTCATCTATTTTCTCCTTTTCCGATTCGTTTCTATCAAAAAAGCTTCCATCCTGAAAGGACGAAAGCTTCGCGGTACCACCTTTTTTCCATACACATTACATGCATGGCTCTTCATTCCGAATGATTCGGAAACACTTAACGCGTGTGACGGGTTTTCTTACCTTATTCAGAAAACCGGCTCAAAAGCGACTTCAAAACATTTCTTTTGTTGTTTTGCACCACCCAACAACTCTCTAAAAAACAAATGCTTTTACTACTCTTTTTCTTCGCCTTTTTTATCAAAAATCAAACTTTTATTTTTCACAGCATACTGGACAAATGCAATAATTGAGCAGACCAGCGCGCCGTATGTCACCCACAAATAATAGGGCGATAAATATTGATATAGAAACCCACTTGCAATTGCTACGTTGAGTACAAACGATGCGATTTTCCCAAAAATATTGGCAGGTGTTGCCGCGCCTTTTTGTACGGCGATGAGCCCACCCAATAACATCAGCATCTCTTTTGTAAAGATAATAATCATTACAAACAGCGGAAGGATACCTTTATAGGTAAAACATACAATTACCGAAATTGCCATTAGCTTATCCGCAAGCGGATCCAGCCATGTCCCAAGCTTGGTAATCAGCCCATATTTTCTTGCAATAAAGCCATCCAGTATATCCGTCAGACACGCTGTCAAAAAAACCGATAACGCAGCAACCATCTTATCACTCAAGATGAGCCCTACCACTACCGGTACCAAGAGCAGCCGTAGCAATGCAAGAAGGTTTGGTAAATTGAAAATAGTCTCTTTATTCTCCTTCACCAAATTGGCCTCCCACATATGATACCCCTATTATACTGGTATCTTTTCATTTTTTCAAGTATACAAACCTTTTGTTTTTCTTAATTTTCATGTAAAATAAAGTGATATCGCTTGGAGGGAATATTTTATGTTAATTGCAGGCATTGACATTGGTGGGACAAAAGTCGCGCTGGGATTGTTTGATGAAAACAGCACACTATTGGCGCAGCAAGAATTTCCGGTCAAAAAAGAAATCACCGGCGATGCTTTTTACGCAGAACTTACAGCCGCACTGGATGCACTTCTCTCTTCCATCGGCGCAACGACGTTTACGCATGGTGGCGTCGGCTTCCCGGGCATTGTACAAACAGAACATATGCGTGTACAGTTTGCCCCCAACGCGCCTTTTCTAAACGACTATCCGTTGTGTGAGCAATTGTCCACACAATATCAGGCAAACATTGTTCTTGAAAATGATGCCAATGCAGCAGCGCTTGCAGAGTATCATTTGGGCGCCGGGCAAGGGTATCCCGATATGGTTTATTCCACTGTCTCCACAGGCATTGGCGGTGGCATTTTGTGCAACGGAAAAATATTGCGGGGCAGCTATTTTGCAGCAGGTGAAATCGGGCATACCATTATTGTTCCCGGTGGGCTTCTTTGTGGCTGCGGCAATCATGGTTGTGTAGAAGCGTATGCCGGTGGCGCTAATTTCCCAAAACAAATTGAAGCGCGCATTGCTGCCGGGGAAGAAACTTTGATGAAAACCCTTGCAGCAGAATATGGTGGTATCAACGGAAGAACGCTTTCCGCTGCGTTTGCTGCAGAAGACGAGATGGCAATTGATTTTTTGACGCAAATCAGCTGGGCACTAGGAACGCTTTACTATAATATATACAAGATCATCAATAACAATTGTTTTGTTTTGGGTGGTGGGTTGACCAATATTGGTGCCCCTCTTTTTGCCGGCATCGAAGAAACATTCCTCTCGCTTAAAAAGGGCGATAGCGCTGATATGCAAGTTGTCTTCAAACAGGCGCATTTTTCTTCTTCTACCGTTGGTATTTATGGCGCTGCGTTGGCAGCATTACAATAAAACAAAGGAGTTTTTATGGGTTACCAAAAAACATATACTCTTTGGAAAAAGGCATTGCCGCTTGAACAAGATGCGCTAAGCGCATTGGCAGAAGATACTGCGCTTTTGGAAGATGCTTTTGGCGCAAACCTTTCTTTTGGAACGGCGGGCATGCGTGGCAAGATGGGGCTTGGCACCAACCGCATGAACATCTATACGGTACGGCGCGCCACACAAGGCTATGCAGAATATATCCATTCCATTGATGGCGCCAATAGAGGCGTTGTCATTGCATATGATACGCGCACAAACTCGGCCGTTTTCGCAAAAGAATGTGCGCTCATGTTGGCAAAGAACAATATTAAAGTATACCTTTATGATGGAGCGCGCAGCGTACCGCAGCTTTCTTTCTCCATTTTGGCGCTAAACTGTGCCGGTGGTATCGTCATCACCGCCAGCCATAATGAAGCCCCTTATAATGGCTATAAAGCATACAATCAATATGGTGGGCAAGTGTTGGAAGATGAGGCCATGCGTATCACCTCTTTTATAGAGCATATTGCCAATTATCTGCAACTTGAGCCGCTTACTGAGGAAGATGCTTTACAGCAAGGCTTGCTTACCTATGTGGGGGCTGCGCTGGATGAAGCATACTTTTCTTCTGTTACCACCTTACTGCATAAAGTAAACGGTAATCTCTCTTGCAAGCCGGTAGAGGTTGTGTATACCCCTCTTTACGGAACAGGAAAAGCGCCAATATTGCATCTGCTAAACAACCTTCATGTGCCTGTTCGTTTGGTGGAAGAACAAGCAGCGCCAAATGGCGCATTCCCCGGTCTCTCAGCGCCAAATCCGGAAGATCCTGCATCTTTTGCCCTTGCCATTGAAGTTGCCAATGCTCATCAAATTGATATCATTCTCGCGACAGATCCTGATGCAGATCGCCTTGGCGTTGCATTGCGCAATAAAAATGGTATGTTTCAAATTCTTTCCGGCAATCAATTGGGTTGTATTTTACTGGCATACTTACTGGAACGTTATGCGGCGCAAAATACATTGCCGCAAGATGGGTTTATTACCCGCTCAATTGTAACCACCCCTCTGGCAGATCAAATTGCTGCCGCCTATCATGTCGCCACCCGTGAAGTATTCACCGGTTTTAAGTATGTAGCAAATGAAATTCGCCTTGCACAAGCGCAAAATAATGCTACTTTTCTCTTTGGCTTTGAAGATAGCTATGGGTATCTGGCCAGTACAGATGTGCGAGATAAAGATGCCCCTGCTGCTGCCGCGCTTTTTGTCAGTGCTGCAGCATATTACGCGGCGCAAAAACTATCTCTTTTTGATGTACTGGAAAAATTGTATCAAATTTATGGTTATTATTTAGAAGATACCATTTCTCTCACATTGGAAGGCACAGAGGGGCAAGCAAAAATGCAAAAAACCATGGATGCCTTGCGCGCAGAGCCTCTGTTGTCTGTTGATCAATATCCTGTTACAAAAACGATTGACTACATAATTCCCATAGGACCAATTGATGAGATGCATAGCGAGATGCCACCGTCAGATGTATTGCAGTTTGATTTGGAAAACGGAAAAATAATCATCCGCCCTTCGGGCACCGAACCCAAGTTAAAAGTTTATCTTTTGTGTCATCATAAAGAAAAAAAGATAGCCGAAAAAATGCTTGGCGATATGCATGCTGCAGTGTCTTCTTTGCTGAAAAAGCATCTTAATTAAGCTGTTTTCTTGACAACTTCCTTCCCCTAAGCGTATGCTTATTATAAAGAATTTGTTTTGTTTATTCGGGAGGCATTTATGACGCTTGATCAATTACCTTTACACCAATCTGCCATCATTCAGGCAGTGGGCGGTACCGGTGCGCTGCGCAGGCATCTGCTGGATATGGGCTTGACCCCCGGCACAACCGTATATGTACAAAAAATAGCGCCTTTGGGCGATCCCATTGGTTTATTGTTGCGCGGATATGAGCTTACATTACGCAAGGAAGATGCGCGCGCCATTTCTGTGGAACTGGAGGCGCATACACCATGATTATTGCACTCGCCGGAAATCAAAACGCCGGAAAAACAACATTGTTTAATCAGCTGACGGGAAGCAATCAACATGTGGGCAATTTCCCGGGTGTTACTGTAGAACGCAAAGAAGGTATTATTAAAAACCATCCGCATATGACCATTGTGGATTTGCCGGGCATTTATTCCCTTTCTCCTTATTCACCGGAAGAGTTGGTCTCAAGAGATTTTCTGTTGGATGCCAAGCCAGATGCCATCATCAATATTGTAGATGCCACCAACATTGAACGTAATTTGTATTTAACGTTACAGTTGATTGAGCTTGGTATTCCCATGGTATTGGCGCTTAACATGATGGATGAAATTCGTACCAACCATGGCTCCATTGACACGAAAAAAATGGAAGAAGATTTGGGCATTCCTTGTATCCCCATTTCTGCCATAAAAAACGAAGGAGTTTCGGCGCTGGTGGATGCTGTGGAAACTGTTGCCACCAAAAAAACCGCGCCTAAGCGAATCGATTTTTGCAGCGGACCGATGCATCAAGCCATTCACTCTTTGGCGCATCTTGTGGAAGATCATGCGGATTTGGCCGGGATTCCCTCTCGTTTTGCTGCAACCAAGCTGGTGGAAGGCGATGTCCCTACGTTAGAGCGGCTGCATCTCAATGAAAACGAGCTGGATATTGTAGATCACATCGTAAAAGAAATGGAATCTGAACTAGGGACAGATCGGGAAGCGGCCATGGCGGATATGCGCTATGCTTTTATTGAATCCATTGCAAGAGATACCGTCGTCAAGCCCGAACAATCAAAAGAACAATTGCGCTCTCGCAAAATTGATGGTATTCTTACTCATCGCATTTGGGCATATCCTATTTTTATTGCCATTATGGCGCTTGTTTTTTATATTACCTTTGGTCCGCTTGGCTCTTTTCTAAGTGATGGTGCTGCGGATCTCATCACCTGGCTGGGGGAATTATTAAATACGTGGCTCGTCCGTGTGGATGTGCATCCCCTGTTGCGTTCGCTGGTAATGGATGGGCTTGTAGAAGGGGTGGGAAGTGTCCTTTCCTTTTTGCCTACCATTATTATTTTGTTCTTCTTGCTCTCCATTTTGGAAGATAGCGGTTATATGGCGCGCATCGCCTTTATTATGGACAAACCATTACGCAAACTGGGGCTTTCCGGTCGTTCGTTTGTGCCCATGCTACTTGGCTTTGGCTGTTCCGTTCCCGCTATTCTGGCAACGCGAACCTTGCCCAGTGAGCGAGATCGAAAAATGACAATTATCCTTGTGCCTTTCATGTCTTGTAATGCAAAATTGCCCATCTATTCTGTTTTTGCAGCAGCGTTTTTTCCAAAACATCGCGCGTTGGTTATGATTGGGCTTTATGTATTTGGTATTTTAGCAGGTGTTTTTTCTGCATTTTTGATGAAAAAAACTATTTTCAAAGGAAATCCTGTTCCCTTTATTATGGAGCTACCTGCATATCGTATCCCCTCCGCAAAAAGCGTTATATTGCGCATGTGGGAAAATGCAAAAGAGTTTGCCACACGAGCATTTGGCATCATCTTGCTGGCTTCTATTGTCATTTGGGTGTTGCAAGAATTTGATTTCCGTTTTTATGTGGCAGAGAATAAAGAATATAGTATGCTGGCCTCCATCGGCACATTGCTCGTCCCCTTATTTAAGCCGCTTGGGTTCGGAAACTGGCGTGCCACCAGCGCATTATTGCCCGGCCTTACTGCAAAAGAAACTGTCGTTAGTACCTTCTCAATTTTAACGGATAGCTCTCTTGAAGCATTGCCCGCCGCTTTGCAAAGTATTTTTTCACCGCTTTCTGCCATTTCTTTTCTCGTTTTCGTTTTGCTCTATACGCCTTGCGTGGCAGCCATTTCCGCCATCCGCCAAGAGCTTGGAACACGGCGCGCCACATTCGCTACGATTTTGTTTCAAATCGGCATCGCTTGGGTCATGGCATTTCTCGTTTATCAAGCGGGGTTCCTATTAGGGCTTGGCTAATTGAAAGATAAAAAGCACACAACGAGCGTGTGCTTTTTTTATGCAGCAATCTTGAAAGTATGATACACTATAGATACTTATAAAAAACATCGCCGTCAAAGGCGATACAATATTATTAGAAGGAGAAACGTATGGTAGATTTCATTTATAACACACCTACAAAAGTTGTCTTTGGGAAAAATGCAGAAGCACAAATCGGGCAACTGGTCAAAGAACAAAAATGCAAAAAAGTATTGGTGCATTATGGTAGCGGCAGTGTGGTTCGCTCCGGGTTGCTGGATCGTATCTATGCTTCACTGGATGCAGAAAATATTGCATATGTGAGTTTGGGCGGCGTTGTTCCCAACCCGCGGCTTTCTAAAGTATATGAAGGCATTGAACTGGTAAAAAATGAGGGCGTTGATTTTATGCTTGCCGTTGGCGGTGGTAGCACGATCGATTCCGCAAAAGCAATTGCTTATGGCGCTGTTACAGAAAAGGATGTTTGGAATTTCTTCACAGGTGCAGCAACTGTAGAAAATGCACTTCCGGTTGGTGCTGTTTTGACCATCGCTGCAGCAGGTAGTGAAATGAGCAACTCTGCTGTTATTACCAACGAAGATGGTTGGTATAAAAAAGGCGTCAATACCGAATGGGGGCGCTGCAAATTTGCAATTATGAACCCGGAATTGACGTATACTCTGCCGCCTTATCAAACAGCAAGCGGCGCTGTGGATATTTTAATGCATACCATGGAACGCTATTTTACTTCAGAGCCTACCATGCAGATTACAGATATCATTGCAGAGGGGTTGATGAAGACCGTCATGCGTAATGCACTCATTTCTATGCAAGACCCGGAAGATTACGATGCGCGGGCAGAAGTCATGTGGGCAAGTAGCTTGTCACACAACGGGCTCACCGGCGCCGGTTCTCTCAATGGCGGCGATTGGGCTTCCCATAAATTGGAGCATGAGCTGGGTGGTATTTTCGATGTGGCGCATGGTGCTGGCTTGGCTGCGCTTTGGGGCAGTTGGGCAAGATATGTTTATAAGGAAAATCCTTTCCGTTTCATGCAATTTGCCGTAAACGTTCTTGGCGTCTATGCGGATTATAATGACATTGAAGGAACTGCGCTGCGCGGCATTGAAGCCATGGAAGATTTCTATCGTAGCATTGATATGCCTACTTCTATTTCAGAGATGGATATTGATGTTACAGAAGATCAAATTCATGAAATGGCAGAAAAGGCTTGCAACAATGGGGCCATTCAACTGGGCACATTCAAAAAATTAGGTCTGGAAGATATCAAGCATATCTACACCATGGCAAAATAGTTTTGGGCTCACGCAAAGAAAAGACACAAAAGCCATTCTTATAAGAATGGCTTTTCTTTTACAAAAAAAAGGCATACGATTCACGTATGCCTCTTATCTTTTATGATCTTTCTCTTATATCAACTGTCTTTTAAAATGTATACTTTGATATTACGCTTCCGTCCCCATGCTTTGCAGTCTGATTCATTTGGCATAAAGAGGTCAAATAGCGTATAGCTTTCATTTCTAAATCCGCCGGTATCTTCAATCCGCCCATATCCATATCCGGGCACATAAACTTTTGTCCCGTAAGGGAAGCGTTTTGGGTCTGCCGCGATGGTCCCAATTCTTGGGTGTGTTCCTGTCGCCGTTGGGCTTCCTGCGCCGCTGTAGGCTGTAATATGGTCTATGACAACCGTTTTTGCGATAATGCTGGAAGCAGGCTCTGCCGCTTGTTTATGTTCATGAATATCGCCGGAAGCATGAATTTCGCTTACACTGGGTACTTTCGTCAGCTTTCCGCTATCGTCAATTTCGCCCAACCCAACATCTTCTACCGGTGCTGGTGTAGATGGAGTTGATACAGTCCCGCTGCCACTACTCGAATCTGTGGAAGGCGTCGGCAGTGTGGTAACTGGCGGTACATATGTCCCCACATGCACAACTTCATCCACCGGGCTTTTTATGACTTCTGTGTTCACAACTGTGCGGCTGACTTCTGTTCCATTCTTGTAAATAACCTGTATTGTATGCCGTTCCAAGCCGTTTACGCCGGCAGTTACTGTTTTCGTTTTTCCTTTGGCAAGAGAGCTATCTTTCTTCGTAATTTCTTTATAGTGCAAAACTTCATCTTCTATGATGGTTTCTTCCAAGACTTCCACCACATCGATTACCGTTCCCGCGCGCACATAACTATCCAGCGCAGGGTAAGTTTCATCTCTTTCGCCAATCTCTATATTGGCGCGGGCAAGGGCTTCCGCCACTGTCCCCGTGAGCATCATAACTTCTGTGGATTCTCCATTTGTTTGAATGGTTACCGGCAATGCGCGTTTTATCACAACTTCCATATCGTTTTTGATTTCGCTTTCCAGCGCCACATCAATCACGTCATATGCGCCAAGCACAATGCCATTGCCCTCTAAGAATTCACCCACCGTTTTTGCCTTGGTTTCTGCTACCAGAGTACGGCCACCATCTTTCACGGTAAATGTGTGAATCCCCATACGAAATACAGCCGGCACAACAAACGTGGCAACAAACACCGCCACGCATATCGCCAAAATAAACCAACCATAAAAATGCTTTTCTTCTTTTTCCACATGGGTCTGGACATTCTCTGTTGCAACATGGATGCGTTTTGTTTTTACAAGGCCATCTGTATCATATTGCGTAGAAATCCACCGATAAAAAAGACGCTCCAATTTTTCTCTAGTCTTTTCTACGAAGCGTTTCCCAATTGATTTTTTCGGCTGCTCTCCCAGCGACAATTCCTTTTCTGTAATCACAGGTTTTTCTGCTGTATACAAAATACCGGCAGCCAATGCTTTATTTAGTTGTAATGGTTTTACGTTACGTTTTCTCTTCATACCCCAATATCCTCTGAAGCACTTACGCGCTTCGGTGAGCTTTTTTAGTATATACCCACCCCACCAAAAAGTCAAATTATTACCCATTTTCGGCTATTTTTTACTAAATTTTTCCTAAAAAACGATTCTTTTCGCTTATCATCCCCCACTTTCTAATTTTTTTGCCTTTCTATTTCTTTCGTTGTATAATGGTTTTTATGAAAAGTATGCAATCTTTTTTCTCAAAAAAACAAAGAACCGTTGTTCTTTTTTCCATATTGCTCCTACTATTGCTCCTTTTTTTATGCGCTGCTTGTTCTCGCGCCACGGCAAGCCATGTGGTCGAACGGTTTTCTGCCGAAATGGAGCAAATGGATTTTAAAAAAGCCTATTCCTATTTATGGCCTCGCGCCGATATTGTTTCGGAAGAGGTTTTTGTCAGCAGCTTTGAATACATTAAAAATACACTCGGTATCACGCATATCGCCTTAGAAGAACCAAAGATCATTGAAGTAGAGGAAAATGAGCAATTGCTATTTTCTTTTACCATGGTTTATGAAAAAGAAGATACGTTTCGTATTGAAACGCCCTTAGAGCTTTTTATTGTAAAAGAAAATGGTGCTTATCAAATCGCATTTCAAAATGATTTGATGCTGCCGGATTTTACGCCGGGGATTTATGAGGATGAAAGCAAAGCTTCCGGCAGTAAAATTGCTCAAGTAAAAGTTACCGGACACCGCGGTGATATTTTAACCGCTGATCGAAAAGTTGTAGCAACAACTGACTATTCTGATACTGTTATGTTGGAAGTGCGGGATGATCTTGATGTCAATACTTCCATCAATGCCCTTTGCAGCGTGCTTGACATTACAAAGGACAGTGAAATTGTGGACATCCGCAAACGATATGAGTCGGCAAAAGCATATGAATATGGTACGTCCATGGCAAAGGTGCTTCCCAAAGGTAGCATTGATGAAGCATTGCGCGATCAATTGCTTGCCATTGATGGTGTTTTCATTGATACCGATTCTGTCACACCACAACGTTATTACCCTTATGGAAATGTTTATGCGCATGTCATTGGCTATGCTTCTACGCCCAGCGAAGAAGAACTGGCGGCGCTGGAAAAAGAAGGCTATGCAGATGCGCTCGTCTGCGGAAAAACGGGTATCGAAAAAGAATATGATCGCTATTTGCAGCCCAAAAGCGGTTATCGCATCAACTTATATGCGCCGGATGGTGCGTATGTCTCTACGCTTTATGAAGAGGCGCCACAAAATGGTTGCGATATTATTTTAACGGTAGATTCTTATTTGCAGCAAAAAGCTACTTATCAAATGGCCGGAAAATTGCAGTCTTTTGAAACAGGTGCTTGCATTGTCATGAACCCTACAACTGGGTTTGTGGAAGCGATGGTTTCTGCGCCGACGTTTGATCCAAATATCTTTTCTTTTCCTGTTTCCGATGAAGTTTATCAGTCTCTGATTTCAGAAGAAAACGGTTCTCCTCTATTTAATCGGGCAACCACCGGGCTCTATGCGCCGGGTTCTATTATTAAACCCTTTAGCGTTACGCCTGCCTTAGAATCCGGCATTGTAACCCAATATACCGTTTTCCCTTACTCGGTTTCCAACGATAGATGGACGCCGCCGGGTACATGGTACTGGGATCCGGTTACCCGCGTTTCCACACCGGATGGACCGCTTGATCTGGATCGCGCCATTCGTTTTTCTGATAATATTTACTTCTCTTGGGTTGCGCTGCAGTTGGGGGAAGAAGCGTTTATGGATTATATGACGCACATCGGGCTGGATGGCAATGCGGTTTCCTTTGATCTCCCCGTCGCAAAGCCCAATCTATTAAACCGCGATGCTGAAATCAATTTTAATGATGATGGAACCATGACCAGAAAAATGCTTTCCGATATGGCCTTCGGGCATGGAAATGAGCTGGTTACGCCCATTCAAGCCGCTTCCATGTATACTGTTTTTCAAAACGGCGGGAATATGCTAAATCCTATTCTTGTTTGGAAAATTGAAGAGCCGAAAGAAGATGGTACTTACGAAACTGTTTTTGAAGCTGAGCAATCTTATTTTGTCATTGGCGCCATGCGTAAAGATACCATTGATATTTTAACCTATTCCTTGAAAAACGTTGTTGCTTCAGGAACCGCCCAATCATTGCAGACGCCCGGGCTTACCATCGCCGCAAAGACAGGCACGGCGCTAAAGGGTGATAATAAAAATAAGCAGATCGCTTGGATCTGCGCCTGGTATCAAGATATGGAAGAACAACGCCTTGTTGTTACTGTCATTGAAAGCAACCAGGGAGAATCCACTGCGCGGCATGCCATTACAAAGGCATTGCTGCAGCCGGAATAATCATACGTTTTTTTGTTTGACGCGCCGCAGTTGTTTGTGCAAAGGCAGCCCTACGAGAAACGCCAAACATAATTTTACGCCATCTGCCGGCAAAAAAGGAACAACGCCTGCCATCAGTGCTTGCGCCAATGTCAGGTTTGTCTGCAACGCCAGCCATGTGGTTCCAAAAATATAATTTACAATAGCGCTCAGTAGCATGCCAAGCAGTAGCATGCTATTTTTTTTACCGATATAACGTTCCACAAAAAAACCGGTTATGCCTGTCATAAAAAGCATGCCCAGTAGATACCCACCGGTTGGTCCCAGCAACTTTGCAATCCCGCCCGTGTATCCTGAAAATACAGGCAACCCCGCCATCCCAAGAAGTAAGTAAAGCGCATAACTCATCATAGCTTTTTTGCTTCCCAAAATAAACGCCGCCAAATATGCCGCAAAGACACCAAGCGTAATGGGTACGGGGCCTATGGGGAGTGCAATCGGGCTTAGTATACATAAAAGCGCTGTTACCAGCGCAATCTCCAACATCTCGCGCAGCATTCTTTTTCTATCCATGCCAAATTTCTTCCTTATAACGATTGTAGTTTAAATGTATGGGCAATGCCAATTGTTCTGCTTGTAAAACTTTCTCCATCTCTGCTTCTCTTACCCATTTGGCATCCACCGTTTCGCCGGGTTGCAACTGCAAAGAAGATAGTGCGCCATGCCAATGTAAAAGATATGTATCGAAAAGTGCTGTTTTTTGTACCGTACGCCCCAGCAGCTTTAACGCATCTTTGCCGACGCAAATCCCCGTCTCTTCTCGCAGTTCTCGCATGGCACCTTGCTTGCTGCTTTCTCCTGCCAAAACCGCACCGCCCGGGTTTTCCCACTTATTGGGGTGGCTCTGTTTTGTGGGCGCGCGTAATGTAAGCAGAATTTGGTTTGTTTTATTTCGAATCCAAATGCCCACTGCAATATGATATTCTCCTTGCTGGATCACATCACCACGCTGACAAGTTTTATGGAGCGAACGCCCTGTTGCATCATATAAATCCCAATGTTCCATACCCTGCCTCATAAAGAGAAAGCGTCTTAAGAAACGCTTTCTACTCCAAATAATGCTTTTACATTTTTGTTTGTTTGTTCTATCACTTCTTCTACTGAAATTTTCTTGATTTCAGCCAGCTTTGCCGCCACATATTTTACATACCCTGGGTTATTCCGCTTCCCCCTTTTGGGAACCGGCGTCATGTATGGGCTATCTGTTTCCAGTAAAATACGATTTAACGGAATATATTCTGCCGCTTCTAAAAGTTCTCCGGCGTTTTTAAAGGTTAATACGCCGCCAATGCCAACATAAAGCCCTAAGTCCAGAACCTTTTTTGCGGTGTCCACGCCTTGCGTAAAACAGTGCAATACGCCGCGCACATCGTTTTGCGTTACAATGATATCTAAAAGGTCTTCTGTCGCGTCTCTGTTGTGCAAAATAACCGGATAGCCTAGCTCTGTTGCCAAGGCCAGCTGGGCTACAAGCATTTTTTTCTGCTCTTTTTTCCGCTCCGGCTCCCAATAGTAATCCAGCCCTATCTCACCGATTGCAATGATTTTTTCTGCTTGCAAATGGCGCGTCATTTCATCTAAAATATGCAATTGCCAAGCAGAAACACTTTCCGGGTGTATGCCCACTGCGCCATAAACATAATCATATGCGCGCACCAACTGATCAATTTTTGTAAAATCACTTTCTTCTGCAGCACATTCAATGAACAAACTTACTTCTTCTACCAACGCATGGAGCAGATGTTCTCTGTCCGCATCAAATGCCTCGCTTAAGATATGTGCATGCGAATCGATGGGCTTGCTCACCGTACAAGCTCTCCGTGTGCCACCGGTCTATCTGTAGTAATCAGCGCTTCTACTTCTTTATCGCCCACTGCAAGCAACATTCCTTCAGATAAAACGCCGCGTATCTTGGCCGGCTTCAGATTGGTAACAATAACGATTTTTTTACCCACCATTTCTTCTGCAGTATACGCCGGGCGAATGCCGGAAACAATGGTTCTTATCTCATCGCCGCAAGCAACTTCCAGTTTTAATAATTTATCGCTGCCTTCCAAAATTACAGCTTTTTTGACTTCTGCTGTCTTAAACTGCAATTTTGCAAAATCTTCATAACTGATTTCCGCCGCTTTTTCTGCTGCTTGGGGCGCTTCTTTTTTCTCGTTCAGTTTTTCCAGCTCTTCCAACTCTTTTTTCAGATCAATGCGCGGGAAAATGGCTTCGCCCTTCTTAATCGTCGTACCTTCTTTGATGCCGCCATAATTCGCAATGCTTTCCCAGGTATAAGCATTTTGCTCTATGCCTAATTGTATGCGCATTTTTTCTGATGTTTCAGGAATAAAGCTTTCCAGTAAAACGCCGATGATGCGTAATCCCTCGCAGAGGTGATACATGACTGTCCCTAAGCGTCCAACGTTTTCTTCATCCCGCGCCAAAACCCAAGGCATGGTAACATCAATGTATTTATTTAAAATACCCACATATTCGAAAATTGCAACAAGCGCATCCGCAGGCTGCAATGCATCCATTTTTTCTTCCACTTTTCCGGGAAGTGTCGCAGCCATATGCCGCAGCGGCGCATCCTCTTCTTCTACCGAAACTTCGATGCTGGGAATCGTGCCTCCGAAATATTTCTCCACCATGGAAACCGTTCGAGATAATAAGTTCCCAAGATCATTGGCAAGATCAACGTTTATGCGGTTAATGAGCAGTTCGTTGGAAAATAGACTGTCTTGCCCTAACGGAATATCCCGCAGCAAGAAATAACGCAAAGGATCTACCCCATAACGCTCCGCCAAAACCACAGGGTCAATGACATTCCCTTTGGATTTGCTCATTTTCCCGCCTTCTAAAATAACCCAGCCATGCCCGAAAATTTTCTTGGGCAACGGCAAATCAAGCGCCATGAGCATAATCGGCCAAATAATCGTATGGAAGCGAATGATTTCCTTGCCCACCAAATGTACATCTGCAGGCCAATATTTTTTGAATTTTTCATCGTTGTTGCTAAGATACCCCAGCGCAGTAATGTAGTTCGAGAGGGCATCAATCCAAACGTAAATAACATGATCTTCATCAAACGTAACCGGAATGCCCCATTTGAATGAAGTTCTACTGACTGCAAGATCATCCAGCCCGGGCAGCAAGAAATTTTGCAGCATCTCATTTCTTCTGGAAGCCGGTTCTATAAATTCAGGATTTTCTTCAATGTGTTTGATTAAGCGATCTGCATATTTGGAGAGACGGAAAAAATAGCTCTCCTCTTTTGCTTTTTCCACCGGTCTGCCGCAGTCAGGGCAGTTGCCATCTTCCAGTTGCCGATCCAGCCAAAATGATTCACAAGGCGTGCAGTACCAGCCTTCGTATTGCCCTTTATAGATATCGCCTTGTTCATATAGTTTTTGAAAAATCTTTTGTACCACTTCCGTATGCCGCGGCTCTGTGGTGCGCAAAAAATCATCATGGGAAATATTCATAAGTTCCCATAACGCGTGAATCCCTTCTACAATTTCATCCACATATGCTTTGGGCGCAACGCCCTTTTCTGCCGCAATTTTTTCTATCTTCTGCCCATGCTCATCTGTTCCCGTGAGAAACATGACATCGTATCCTGTTTGCCGCTTGAAGCGCGCCAGCGCATCCGCTGCCACTGTACAGTAAGTATGCCCTATGTGCAAATTATCACTGGGATAATAAATAGGCGTTGTAATATAATAGGTTGGTTTGCTCATAATCATTTCCTTCTTCTTTTACTTTCTAACAAGGATTTTACTATACTTTGCCTCGCTCTGCAAGAAATCTTCCGTTTTCAAAGCATCCAGTATATTACTTTTTATTTTGGATTATCCCTTGTTTCAATTATATTCATAGAAAACAAAAAAAGTTCATATATACCTATTGCCATCTTCTCCCAAATGTATTATAATAGAGTTAAGATATTCTAAATAATAGAAGGAGACGAATTTTATGAAATCAACAGGTATTGTAAGACCAGTCGATTCTCTTGGTCGCATTGTACTGCCAATAGAATTACGGCGCATCATGGGAATTGAATGCAAAGATTCCATCGAGATTTTTGTGGATGATCAGTATATCATGCTGAAAAAATATCAGCCCAGCTGTATCTTCTGCAATAGCATGGATGATATCATTCATTACAAGAACAAGTTAGTCTGTAAAGAATGTGTTGACAAAATGGCCGCAGAATACGAAGAATAAACCATTCTGTAATAAAAGACCACGCACAATGTGTCGTGGTTTTTTTATGCCTCTTTGATGGCAATTTGATATACTTCGTTTTTCTTACGTCCCAATATTTCTGCTGTTATACTGGCAGCATCTTTTTTACTTAAATTGTTTTTCTGTAAAATCTCTAAAACCCGAAGAACCTCTTCTTCTTCCTCCGCCATTTTTTTTGTCTCTTGCTTTGCTGCAATGACAAGAACATACTCTCCTTTGATTTCCCAAGCATCCGCTGCTGCTACAGCTTCCTTCGCGGTCATGCGGTAAACATGTTCAAAACGTTTTGTCAGCTCTTTGCAAACTGCCAACATACGCGTTGGCGCAAGCTCGCTTAGCAGCGTAAGTGTATTCAATAGCTGATGTGGGCTTTCATAGATGACGGTTGTATATGTGTTTTCCAAAATACTTGCAAGCGCGGCCTTTTTTTCTTTTGCTTTGGGCAAAAATCCTTCAAATATGAATTTTGATGCATCTATGCCTGCAATGCTAAGCGCCGCAATGACTGCGCTAGGACCAGGTATGCTAACGATCTCAATACCTGCCACAATCGCTTCTTGTACCAACATGCTTCCCGGATCAGAAATAAGCGGTGTTCCTGCATCTGTCACCAACGCTGCATCTTCTCCGGCGACAAGCCTCCCCACAATCTGTATTGCCTTTTCCTGAGAAGAATGCGCATGAAAACTGATTAAGTGGTTTTGAATTCCGAAGTGTGTCAGAAGCGGGCGCGTATGCCTTGTATCTTCTGCCAAAATAAAATCCACTTCTGTCAAAACGTTTATGGCGCGTGCTGTCATGTCGCCCAGATTTCCAATTGGTGTTGCCACAACATAGAGCTTCCCCATTTACGCTTCCTCCATATGATAAATCTCTCTTAATTCCGGTGTATAACTGCCATCTGCATGATACAAAACAAGCGGTGCCGCTAGTTTTATGCCTTTTCCTGCGCTTTTTACGCCTTTGATTAGCAAAAAGATTGGCGCTTCTCCTTCTTTTTTCGCCACCAAGCGTAACATTTTCGGTTCCAGCTTATATCGACGCATATAACTGCAAATATCCACCAAACGCTCCGCTTTATGAATCATGTAAAATCGTCCGCCGTCTTTTAGCAAGCGTGCTGCTTGGGAAATAATCTCTTCTAGTGTAATTTGTACTTCATGGCGTGCAATCCGAATATGTTCTTTTTTGCTCATCTGCCCTGCGTCCACCATGTCATACGGTGGGTTTGTTGCAATTACATCTATATGCCCTTCTATTTTACCTGCAACTTCTTTTACATCGCCTTTTATGATTTTTACATGAGAAAGCTCATTGAGCACCATATTTTCTTTTGCCAGCAGCGCCGCTGTTTCTTGAATTTCAATGCCAATCATCTCTGTTTTGACGCGTCCTGAAAGCAAAACAGGAATGATTCCGCTTCCTGTTCCAAATTCTACAAAGCGTTCGCCTGCGTGTAGCTCAATAAACGAAGCAAGTAAAACAGCATCTGTCCCAAACTTAAAAACATCTTCTCTTTGTATAAACTTTAATTCGGCGTACCCCAAATCTTCTATTTTATCTTTCACCTATCTCTCTTTTCAAAAAAAGAAAAAAGCCCGTCTATGCGGGCTTTTTACTGTACTCCTTAACCTTCGATTGCATCGTTCGGACATACTGCTGCGCAAGCCCCACAATCAATGCAAAGTTCTTCGTTGATCACATAAATGGGATCACCTTCAGAAATTGCTTCAACCGGGCATTCCGGCAAACATGCACCACAAGCGATGCACTCCTCTGTAATTTTATATGCCATAACTACTACCTCCATAAATAATTTGTGGAATGTCATTATTGTACCATGCTTCCTACAAAAATCAATGGTTTTATTTATCTTCTTTTTCTCTCTTCTGGGCCGCTGTCTTCTTTCACCGCCATCTCTATCTCTATTGCGATTTCTTCGGCGCGCTTTTATTTCTGTGATGGGATATTCTCGCAAATCATATTCATCCGGAGAAACTTCTACTTTCACTTTTACTGTCTGCTTTATGGCATTGCTATCTGTCACAACCCCACGCCCATCCGGCGTACCTACTTCTTCTCCCATGCGCGGCAGCAGTGCGCGTAATTCTTCGTAATACTCTTGTTCATAATTCAAGCAACACATGAGCCTACCGCAAAGCCCACTGATTTTCGTCGGTGAGAGCGATAGGTTTTGCTCTTTTGCCATCTTAATGGATACCGGCTGAAAATCACATAAAAATACGGAGCAGCAAGTCGGTCGCCCGCAAGGCCCTAGCCCTCCTAACAGCTTTGTTTCATCGCGCACGCCTACTTGACGGAGTTCAATCCGCGTTTTGAATACTGAAGCAAGGTCTTTTACCAACTCACGGAAATCAACGCGACCTTCCGCCGTAAAGGAAAAGATAATTTTGCTTCCATCAAACGTATATTCTACGCCAATGAGCTTCATATCCAGCCCATGCTTCGCAACCTTTTCTTTGCAAATTGCGAGCGCTTCTTTTTCTTTTTGCTCGTTCTCTTCCAGTTTCCGCCGGTCTTTCTCTGTCGCTTTTCGTATAACAGCTTTGAGCGGTTGTACCACTTTATCTTCTTCTATTTCTCTGTTGGCGCTGACAACTGTTCCATACTCTATGCCACGCGCCGTTTCCACAATTGCACCATCTCCTGCTGCAAATTCAAATTCTTTTGGATCGAAAAAGTGTATTTTACAGGTCTTTCGAAACCGAACCCCTACGACCTTTATCATGTTTGACCTCCAATATATCAAATAATAGGTTGCGCACCATAAGATCTTCTCTCAGTTGCGGAAACCTTTGTTTTCTTTCATAATATGCGTTCACAATGTCTATTATACAACGGAGCTCCACAGAAGTAAAACCGGTTGCAATTTTAGCAATTTCTTTTGCCTTGTCTCCATTCATGAAAAATTCTTTTTGCCCCAGCTTAAAAAACAATGCATCGCGCAAAAAGCTGCTCATGGCAAAGAGCATGTCCAATAGGCGTTTTTCTGCAGATAAAATAGTTGCCTCCATTAAAAACAAAGAGGGATTTTTCTGCATTGCCAGCTTTGTGACCAGCCCCAGTGCATTTTCACGAATCTCTGCCAATGTTTCGTCTGCACCGATTTTTTCTGCTTCTGCAAAAGAGCCTTCTGCCCAAGCTGCTGCAAATTTTACTTTCTTCTGCGGCAATCGTTCTTCCAGTTTCGCTTCTAGCTCTCTGCGCGGTAACGGTTTTATCATGACTTCTACGCAACGGGAACGAATGGTGGGTAAAACCCGCTCTTTTTGATTTGTAGAAAGTACATAAATCGTATGCGCTGCTGCTTCTTCAATTAATTTCAATAAATAGTTTTGCGATTGTTCTGTCAGTTCTTGTGCATTTTTAATGTGAATGCATTTCACACGGCTTTCATATGGTGCATTCAGCAAAAAATCCGGAATTTGCCGGACAACATCAATGCGAATTTGTTCTTCTTCGGCAACTTCAAAATAATCTACCAAATTTTTATGTTCAAACTTTATGCAAGCACTGCAAGCATCACAAGCTGTATTTTCTAAGCAAAGCAAATGCTTGCAAAAAGCATCTCCGATCTGCGAAACATCTTCTGCACCCCTTGCAATGATGAGATATGCTCCAAACGGCTTTTTTGCACTATGAAATAAGTTTTTCAGTGTTGTATCATATGCATTCATTTAGAATCCTTTGCGCTGGAAAAGTTTCATAATTTCGTACTGTACTTTTTCTTGTGTCTCAAATTTATTGCCCGAAGGATCAATCGAAATAATACGCTCTTTGTTTTCTTCTGCAACTTTTACAAACCCTTCATAGACACGTTTGAAAAATGCAGCATTCTCCTGCTCCAAGCGATCCATCTCTTTTGCTTCGTTCATGCGCGCAAAAGCATTCTCCGGTGGATATGCAAAAAACAAAGTGGCATCCGGCATCGCATGCGTTAAGGCGTATTCATTAGCTTGCAGTACATAAGCTTCTCCCAGTTCTCTTCCATATCCCTGATATGCAAAGTTGGAATCCAAGTAACGATCACATAATACGATTTTTCCTTCTCTTAGTGCAGGCAAAATCACCTCATCAATATGCTGAATACGTGCTGCTGCAAATAACAAAACTTCCGCTTTGCTGTTCATTCCTTTGTTTTCGGGATCCAGTAAAATAGCGCGGATTTCTTCTGCAATTTTGCATCCACCCGGTTCTCGCGTCAAAACACATTCATATCCCTTGTTCTGCAAATGTTCCGCCAAAAAGCGCATCTGCGTGGATTTTCCACAACCATCCACACCTTCAAATGTAATAAACAAACCTTTTTTCATATGATTTCCGTTTCTATTGTTAAGACATACACATGCTATTTTATTATAACGATTTCTAGGAATTTGGGCAACCTATAAAAATCCGCATAAAAAAATGAAGGATCCTAAGTTTCAAACAAAGGATCCCCCATTTATAGGGAAATTAGTACCGGCAGCTATCTATCCTCCCAGGCCGTTGCCAGCCAAGTACTTTCGACGTATAGAGGCTTAACTTCTGTGTTCGGGATGGGAACAGGTGGATCCCTCTAGCTATCGCCACCGGAAAATCTAACACATGTTACTGTGTTTTTCACATATTTAGTTATTCGTGTGCCTTTTGTCTTCGTGCTTCGCACACTATCGCCAGCATCGCTTTCGCTCTGCATAGCCTTCCACTTACTAATCGCATTTCATGCTCTTAGAGTGTCAGTTACCGGAAATTTTAACACATGTTACTGTGTTTTTCACTGTATTTAGTTGTCTGCAATCATCGTTCCTTCGTCACAGGGTGTGGCGCTCGCAGTAGGTTGTTCCCAATCACTTCCTTCTTGGACAACCCTTGCGTAGGCAACACCAGCTGCTCTCACTTCACCTTCAGTTCGTGTTCGCAGGGTGTGGCTCTAAAGCACACTCAAAACTATATAATAAACTACTTCACTTACTCCATTTCCGTAAAGCCTTGCTCTTTGATCAAGCCCTCGACCTATTAGTATCAGTCAGCTCAATACATCACTGCACTTACACCTCTGACCTATCAACCTCCTAGTCTTGAAGGGGTCTTACTTCCTTAAAGGAATGAGAAGTCTCATCTTGAGGGGGGCTTCACGCTTAGATGCTTTCAGCGTTTATCCCTTCCGCACTTAGCTACCCAGCTATGCACTTGGCAGTACAACTGGTACACCATCGGTGCGTCCATCCCGGTCCTCTCGTACTAGGGACAGCTCCTCTCAAACTTCTTACGCCCACGATAGATAGGGACCGAACTGTCTCACGACGTTCTGAACCCAGCTCGCGTGCCGCTTTAAATGGCGAACAGCCATACCCTTGGGACCTGCTTCAGCCCCAGGATGCGACGAGCCGACATCGAGGTGCCAAACCTCCCCGTCGATGTGGACTCTTGGGGGAGATTAGCCTGTTATCCCCGAGGTAACTTTTATCCGTTTAGCGACGGCTCTTCCACTCGATACCGCCGGATCACTAAGCCCTACTTTCGTACCTGCTCGAAATGTCTCTCTCGCAGTTAAGCCTCCTTTTGCCTTTACACTCTAACACATGATTTCCGACCATGCTGAGGAGACCTTTGGGCGCCTCCGTTACTCTTTCGGAGGCGACCGCCCCAGTCAAACTGCCCACCTGGCACTGTCCGATACCCGGATTACGGCATATCGTTAGAATCCCAACATTAGAAGAGTGGTATCCCAACAGCGGCTCCACACAAACTGACGTTCATGCTTCTTAGCCTCCCACCTATCCTGTACATCTAATGTCAAAACCCAATACCAAGCTACAGTAAAGCTCTACGGGGTCTTTCCGTCTAGTCGCGGGTAACTGGCATCTTTACCAGTACTACAATTTCACCGAGTCCCTTGTTGAGACAGCGCCCAAATCGTTACGCCATTCGTGCGGGTCGGAACTTACCCGACAAGGAATTTCGCTACCTTAGGACCGTTATAGTTACGGCCGCCGTTCACCGGGGCTTCAGTTCTCTGCTTCGCTTACGCTAACAGTTCCCCTTAACCTTCCGGCACTGGGCAGGCGTCAGCCCGTATACTTCATCTCTCGATTTCGCACAGACCTGTGTTTTTGATAAACAGTCGCTTGGGCCTCTTCACTGCGGCCAACATCTCTGTTGGCACTCCTTCTCCCGAAGTTACGGAGTCATTTTGCCGAGTTCCTTAACAAGGGTTATCTCGCTCATCTTAGGATTCTCTCCTCGCCTACCTGTGTCGGTTTGCGGTACGGGCGCCATGTATCTCAATAGCAGCTTTTCTCGCCAGTGTGAATTCAGTTGCTTCCATACTTATGTTCTGTCCCCATCACGCCTCAGCCTTAAAGGAAAACGTACTTCACTATTCTCCCAGCCTTAACGCTTGGACGGGCTCTACCATCAACCCGCTCAACCTATCCTCCTGTGTCACTGCTTCTCTCAAACAATACATGCCGGTACAGGAATATCAACCTGTTGTCCATCGCCTACGACCATCTAGTCCTCGGCTTAGGTCCCGACTTACCCTGGGTGGACGAGCCTTCCCCAGGAAACCTTAGGCTTTCGATGGAAGGGATTCTCACCCTTCTCTCGTTACTCATGCCAGCATTCTCTCTCCTATACAGTCCACCGCTCCTTTCGGTACGGCTTCAGCCCGTATACGATGCTCCTCTACCACTTACATTAAAAATGTAAATCCATAGCTTCGGCGGCAGGTTTAGCCCCGGACATTTTCGGCGCAAGTTCACTCGACCAGTGAGCTGTTACGCACTCTTTAAATGCATGGCTGCTTCTAAGCCAACGTCCTGGTTGTCTTAGCACTCTCACATCCTTTGCCACTTAACCTGCACTTTGGGGCCTTAGCTGATGATCTGGGCTCTTTCCCTCTTGACAATGAAACTTAGCTCACACTGTCTGACTCCCACTCATTCATGTACGGCATTCGGAGTTTGATAAGGTTTGGTAAGCTTTGTGGCCCCCTAGCCCATTCAGTGCTCTACCTCCGTACATTTCTTTAAGTGAGGCTAGCCCTAAAGCTATTTCGAGGAGAACCAGCTATCTCCGAGCTCGATTGGAATTTCTCCGCTATCCACAAGTCATCCCGACGCTTTTCAACGCGCAAAGGTTCGGTCCTCCACGATGTCTTACCATCGCTTCAACCTGCTCATGGATAGGTCGCCCGGTTTCGGGTCTACTTCATGCAACTATTTCGCCCTATTCAGACTCGGTTTCCCTGCGGCTCCGGTGCTTCACACCTTAACCTCGCTGCATAAACGTAACTCGCTGGCCCGTTCTTCAATAAGTACAACGTCGCACTCTCTAATAGTGCTCCGTCTGCTTGTAAACATAGGGTTTCAGGTTCTCTTTCACTCCCCTCCCGGGGTTCTTTTCACCTTTCCCTCACGGTACTATTCCGCTATCGGTCATCAAGTAGTATTTAGCCTTGGAGAGTGGTCTCCCCTGCTTCCCACCGGATTTCTCGTGTCCTGTGGTACTCTGGATCCGGCTCGCTTCGCTTCCGCTTCGTATACGGGACTATTACCCCTATCGTGTGGCTTTCCAACCATCTTCTACTCGCTTTCACTCCACTTTGTTGCCGCTCCGCAACCCCAGCACTCCGTAGACTGCTGGTTTGGGCTCTTCCCCGTTCGCTCGCCGCTACTTAGAGAATCGTTATTACTTTCTTTTCCTCCGGTTACTAAGATGTTTCAGTTCACCGGGTTCCCTCTACATACCTATGTATTCAGTATGCAGTGACAGGCCTTCCGCCTGCCGGGTTTCCCCATTCGGATATCTATGGATCACAGCTTGTTTGCAACTCCCCATAGCTTTTCGCAGCTTACCACGTCCTTCTTCGGCTCTTGATGCCTAGGCATTCACCCTACGCTCTTGTTCGCTTGATCAGCTTTGTACACCTAAGTACTTTTTATACACTTTCGTGTCCTATGTATCTCTACACAGTCTTTTCTAAGATGAAACGTTCTACTCAGCTTTCTTATCTACAGTAAAATTGTTTTCTTTTTACCCTTTTTCTTCAATAAAAAAGTTTGTTTCTCGCTTCTTTTTGCCTTACTTCTTTGTTTTTGTTTTTCGCTTATTATATAGTTTTCAATGTGCTTATAAAAAATGATAACTTTCGTTATCTGGTGGGCTCAAGTGGACTCGAACCACCGGCCTCACGCTTATCAGGCGTGTGCTCTAACCAGCTGAGCTATGAGCCCATAAAAAATGCAAAATCCAAATGGACGCTCAGCATCTGTAAAACACGTTGCTGTTGTCCCCCAAAAAGGACTTTAGCATTTTCCCTGACGAAGAAAGTATAGACGAGCATCTCTGCTTAAGACCTTCGCTTGGTCTCACTTTTAACACCTTAGAAAGGAGGTGATCCAGCCGCACCTTCCGATACGGCTACCTTGTTACGACTTCACCCCAGTCATTGGTTTCACCTTCGACGACTCCCTCCTTACGGTTAGGTCATCGGCTTCGGGCGCCCCCAACTTCCATGGTGTGACGGGCGGTGTGTACAAGGCCCGGGAACGCATTCACCGCGGCATGCTGATCCGCGATTACTAGCAACTCCGACTTCATGTGGGCGGGTTGCAGCCCACAATCCGAACTGGGATCGGCTTTTTGAGATTCGCTTGGCGTTACCGCTTCGCTGCCCTTTGTACCGACCATTGTAGCACGTGTGTAGCCCAAGACATAAAGGGCATGATGATTTGACATCGTCCCCACCTTCCTCCGTGTTATCCACGGCAGTCTCATTAGAGTTCCCATCTTTACATGCTGGCAACTAATGATAAGGGTTGCGCTCGTTGCGGGACTTAACCCAACATCTCACGACACGAGCTGACGACAACCATGCACCACCTGTCACCGGTGTTCCGAAGAAAAAATGTATCTCTACACTCGTCACCGGGATGTCAAGCCTTGGTAAGGTTCTTCGCGTTGCTTCGAATTAAACCACATGCTCCGCTGCTTGTGCGGGCCCCCGTCAATTCCTTTGAGTTTCAGCCTTGCGGCCGTACTCCCCAGGCGGGATACTTATTGCGTTTGCTCCGGCACGGAATTCACTCGAACCCCACACCTAGTATCCATCGTTTACAGCGTGGACTACCAGGGTATCTAATCCTGTTTGCTCCCCACGCTTTCGTGCCTCAGCGTCAGTATCGGTCCAGAAAGTCGCCTTCGCCACTGGTGTTCCTCCTAATATCTACGCATTCCACCGCTACACTAGGAATTCCACTTTCCTCTCCCGAACTCAAGCTCATCAGTTTCAGAAGCAGCCCCCGGGTTGAGCCCGGGTATTTCACTCCTGACTTGATATGCCGCCTACGCACCCTTTACGCCCAGTAATTCCGGACAACGCTCGCTCCCTACGTATTACCGCGGCTGCTGGCACGTAGTTAGCCGGAGCTTCCTCCTATGGTACAGTCATTTTTTTCTTCCCATAGGACAGAGGTTTACAATCCAAAAACCTTCTTCCCTCACGCGGCGTTGCTGGGTCAGGCTTGCGCCCATTGCCCAATATTCCCCACTGCTGCCTCCCGTAGGAGTCTGGACCGTGTCTCAGTTCCAGTGTGGCCGATCACCCTCTCAGGTCGGCTACCCATCGTCGGCTTGGTAGGCCTTTACCCTACCAACTACCTAATGGGACGCGAGCCCATCCATAAGCGATAAATCTTTGACCCCTTTACCATGTGGTATTGTGGTCTTATGCGGTATTAGCAGTCGTTTCCAACTGTTGTCCCCCTCTTATGGGCAGGTTGCTCACGCGTTACTCACCCGTCCGCTACTAAGTCTTAACCGAGTTCATTCCGAAAAAATCACTCGGGTAGCTTCGTTCAACTTGCATGTGTTAAGCACGCCGCCAGCGTTCGTCCTGAGCCAGGATCAAACTCTTAATGAAAAACTTTTATCGACTTTCGTCGTTTTACTCTTTTCGTTAAAGTTCGTCCAAGCTCTTTTCTTAAGCTTTTTTTGATGCTTTTTTTGTCTATACTTTATTCTCTTGTCAAGGTGCTTCTCCCCGGTCTCCCCGAAGAGCGCTTTATTATCTTATCAAATACACCCACCCATGTCAACTACTTTTTTCCCCTTTTTTCGCTTTATTTTTTCAAGGATGAAAATCAAGCAAAAAAACGGCAAAATATATAATTGACAAACCCCAAAAAGCCTGTATAATTTGGAGTGTAAAAACGAATAAATCCGCTGGGGGCGCCTTTGAGGCTGAGAATTGTACCCTTCGAACCTGATATTGATAATACTTTCGTAGGGAAGCGGCAACTTTTTTATCATGTTTCATCATCAAATATTTATTTGATATGTAAAGATAAAAAGAAGAAGTTTCCTCCGGTGGTGATTGGAGGATTTTTTTATGGAACAAAAAAAGCAAGAATCAAAATTTTGGCTCAAGGTCATGGGTGTACTTCTTATTGTGGTTGCCATCGGCTGCATCGCGTTCATGATAACAGGCAAGGGAGGCTTCTCTGCCTTTTTTGAAGATCTGGCAGATGCAAACTTATGGCTTCTGATTGGAAGCGGCATTGTCCTCATTGGTGGGATTGTGATACTGATTATATATAGTAGGCAATCTGAGCAAACCACAAAATCCAATTGGGAAACAAAAGAGATTGTCATTGCTGCGTTATGCATCGCACTTTCTTTTGTCCTTTCTTACATTAAGATTTGGGAAATGCCTATGGGTGGAACCATCACACCTGCCAGCATGTTACCCGTGATGCTATTTGCCTATATCTATGGAACAGGCAAGGGGTTACTGGTTTCTTTTATTTATGCTTTGCTGCAAATCATACAAGGTGCTGAATTTCTAAACCTCATTCAATTTTTGCTGGATTACATTTTAGGGTTTGGTGTACTGGGATTAGCCGGGCTCTTCAAAAAAAGCATCGTGCCCGGTGTTATCTTAGGCGGCGTACTTCGTTTTCTATGTTCGTTTATTGCCGGCTTTGTATTTTATGGGCAATACGCACCGGAAGGAATGTCTCCTATTCTTTATTCTCTTGGCTATAATGGTACCTATATGTTGCCGGAAATTATTATTTGCGTGGTCATCACACTCCTGCCGGGCATGCAGCGCAACATCGAATCATTAAAAGCACAAAATCAAGCCAAGCAAAAAGTCGTTGCATCGTAATAATCATTCTAAACGGTATAACAATAAAAGAGAAGCCACTTCTAAAAGCGGCTTCTCTTTTATTATATTAATAATAATGTAGAAACTTATTCTTCCTCTTCTCCATGATAAGGCTTGATGGTCATGTTCACAACCATAGAGACCACAATCCCAATGACTGTATCCAAAAGGCGCGTAAGAGAATAAACTGCCGCCGCACCAATGCTATCGCTATAGCCTACGGCAATGGCAATGACCACAATCGCCGCAATCACCGAAGAAGAAGCGCGGTCAATCAGTACGCAACATTGCATTGCCAGTATTACCCCCAGCGGCATGACAACAATCTGTAATACTGTCGGTCCAATGGGTAAAATCAAATAAAGGAGTAAAACAAGAAACCCGATGAGCGCTCCAATGCATGTCGCCAGTACGCGCCCCACACCAGATTCCACTGCCGTTTCCACCGTAGGATACATACAAATAATCGCTGTTGTCAAAATAAGCGTGCCTTCTCTTTTTAACAGTAAGCGAATGATTACGCAAATAGCCAGCGCAATCGCAGATTTGATCATGCGCATGCCAACGCGAAAAGGTTTCTTTTTCATCGTTTTTCTCCTGTCCAAAAAAACCGCCGTTTGGCGGTTTTTTATTTATGCTTCTGGTTCAAATAAACTCTTTTCTACAAAACAAAGCGGGCAAGTCCAATCCTCTGGCAGATCTTCAAATGCAGTTCCCGGTGCAATACCGTGTTCTTCATCGTCTACAGCAGGATCATATACATAACCACAAATGGTGCATACATATTTTTGCATCCTTACCTCCTTTTATTCTCCAAAGAATTCGTTTAATTTGCCAAGCAGTACATCCGGTTCATAGCCGTGTACCATGGCAGCTTCTTCAATGGTTTCGCCGGAAGAAGCCGGGCATCCAACACAGTGCATCCCAATTTCAAAGAAAATAGGGGCAACATTTATATCTTTATCCAATACTTGTTGGATTGTCATATCTTTTGTGATCTTCGCCATTTTTGAATCTCCTTTTCTTACTATGATATCTTTATTATAGCGCGTTTTCTCGCAAATTCAACTGTGTTTACGTTTTTTTCACGAATTTTGTATTACATTTGGGGCAGGTAATGGATATCTTCCCTTTCCCGCGCGGCACACGCACACGCTGCTTACAATTGGGGCAGCGATAGTATTTATGCGTTTTTCGATCCGGCTGCTTGCGAAACAAATCTTTGAAAAACCGTTTCACCGGTAGCCAAAACCGTAAAAACACCAGGTTTTCTTTTTGTCTTTTGTATATCTTTTTGGAAAACATACGCCAAAAGATAATGATTAGCAATACGTAAGTAATAATGTTTGTAATCAAGTACGGAAATAAGCTTATACAAAAACTTAATATGATGAGAAATGTATTTAGTTGATCAACGCCGTATCGCCCCACCATAATACGCCGAAACCAATGCCCTATTTTTTGAAAAAAACTCAATTGTTGTGCTCCTTTATTTGTATCAAGTCGCCCCGCCGCGTAGGCAAATAGACATGGGTTTTACCACCAACCTCTTCTTGAAATGCTTTTAAACATGCGAAATCATTGGAAAAATGCATCGGGATTAGCGCTTTTGGATGAAACGCTTCTATAAACATATGCGCTCCGCGGCCAATGTCACTGCCCATTCTCGGATCTACCGGGAAAAAGGCAACATCCGGCGCGTATAAATTCCCTTGCATCATTTCTATGGCATCCATATACATTTCATAGGCCTCTTTTATTTCCTCTTGTGTGCTTTCTTCTTGCCAATGCCAATAATTCAAATCTCCAGCATGGAAAATGGTCTTGCCTGCAAACTCAACTTGAAAAGACACTCCGATGTCCGTAGAAGGCCAAGCTGTAACGCGCAAATAGTCATCTGCAAAAACATCCTTTTCGCTTAACTTTACATACGAAATTTGGGCCGACGCAGGTACATCTTTTTCCAACACAAAAAATGTATTTTCATTTTCTTGCGCAAAACGGAATATTTTTTCGTTAAAATGATCTCCATGAATGTGGCTTACAAAGACATAAACGCGCGCAAACGTAGAAAGCTCTCTCTCTTCTACAAAACCTTCTTGAAACAATTGTTTCTCCGGTTTTTCCGTAAAGTTGTAAACATCAAAAAGCAGTAATGTATCATTTTCAATCATTGCAAAACCGCTATTGTCCAAATAATAAATATCCATCTTCGCCTCCGGTTTGTTAGCTATAGAACTATTTTTTATCATACCATGCCCATGTTTGCAAAACAACAAACGCATCAAATACAAACTGTTAAAAAACTCTGAACTTCTCGCCCAGTCTGACAAACCAAAGCCAACTTTCTTTGACAGGCGTTTTTGTAATTTTTGAAATTGCCATGCGGTATAACTCCAATTGTTTTTCATAATGCGCTGCCAGTTTTTCCATTTCTGCTTCGGTGGTCATGTTGGATTTGTAATCCACCAAAACAAACCCATCTTCTTCTAAAAAGAGCATATCCATAATCCCTTGTACCAACACGCGGTCTGTTGTCTCCGCCAGCCCAATTTCATTGGCAGGAACTGCCAGAGAAAAGGGCAGCTCTCGGTATAGGGTTTGGGCTTGTTTGGCGCGCATAATCAAATCACTCTCTAAAAACGCCAATAGTTCTGGTGCAAACCGTAAAATGCGGCTTGCTTCTGTCTGCCGCAATAATTTTTTCTCAACCATGCCGGTCGCTGTTGCTTCAATGTCCTGTAAAGAATTTACCTGCAAATCAATATGCTGCAAAAACAAGTGAATCAAACTGCCCAGTTCTGCACCGCCATCTTGCTTTGGCTGATATGCAGGGATAGAAATGCCAAGATCATCTTCCGGCAGTAATGCGCTAACGCCAATTTTTGCTGGCGCCGCTTGGCTGAAATACTGGAGAAAACGTGGCGCCCTTACGTCTTTTGCGCTGGCAATTACTTCCTCCAGCGTTTTATATGTTTTTGCAAAACGAGCCGATACATCACCGTCTTCTCGCACCAGCAAATGCTCAATTTGCAAGCTGCTCTCCATCGGGCTTTCTGTTTCGCTCCAGTCGGTCATACAAGGCAATGTACCAAGCGCCGCTAGCATCCAACGCTTCATGCTGCTCATTTCAAACAATTCTGCCTCTGCCTTCCCTGCAACTGCAGAGAATAATTTCTCCGGCGCATCTGTTGCCGCAGAAAAGATAAGCTTTTCTTTCGCGCGGGTAAGCGCCACATATAGTACGCGCAATTCTTCGGATTTTAATTCTCTTTCCAATACATATTTCATCAACTCTCGCACACAAGTGGGCTTTTGGATGCGGTTTTTTTCATCCACTATTTCTGCCGCCAACCCTAATGTTTGCTGTAATAAAAAAGCGCCTTGTCGGTCTTGTGTACTGAATCTAGTGTGCATACGCCCTAAGATAACAACAGGAAATTCTAGCCCTTTTGCGCTATGGATGCTCATGAGTTTTACTGTGCCTTCGTTTACTCCTTTTTCCTGCTTATAATAGCTCCCTGTTTGTTCTTTTACAGCATCCAAATAACCAATCAACCCTTGCAATGTGTTTTGCTCTTTTGCTGCAGCAATGCATGCAGAAAAAAACAACAGAAACCGTGCACGTTTCATACTCCCATTTTCCTGTGCTGCCAAAAATGTTTCGTAATTGGTTTCTTGCTTAATTTGTAAAAGCAAATCTTCCAGCAATAGTCCGCGCATATAAGTCCGCTGCAGTTCGATCTGCGCCAAAATAGCAGCGCATTTTTCGCCCAATGCATTTTCTTCTTGGGCATATTGAAAAAGCGCCGCCCAAAACGTTATTTTTTTGTCGCTATGATTGCGGATGCATGCCAGCTCCGGCTCTGTAAACCCACCAATATGGCTTTTTAAGACAGATAAAAGCGCAATATCAGAATACGCCCCGTTGATGACGCGCAACAAATTTACAAAGACCTCAATTTCCGGCTCCGTATTGCCTTCCCGCATGGGCACTTCCACAGGAATGCCGTAACGCTCAAACTCTCTTGCCATCAGCCGCAAATTTCCTGCCGTGTTGCGTAACAGCACGCAAATATCTTCCGGGTGATAATTTATGCTGCCATCTTCTTTTCGTTCTTCCAAGAGCGCCAAAATACGCTGGGCAATCGTGTGGGCTTCCTGCCTGTTTTTATCATACTCTTCGGCGTTTTTCTTTTCATATGCTGTGAGTAAAAACTCCACGCCCCCTGGTGTATCTATCTTTGCTTGCAATGCTTCATTTTCCGTATAAGCAATATCGCCCAACGCCTCGCTCATCAAATGCCGCATGCTATGGTTTACCGTATCAATCACTGCCGGGCTACTTCTGAAGTTTTCGTTCATGTGGACAAGGCGTGCGTCAGGCTCTGCTGCAAAACGCAGCATTTTTTCTTTGAAAATCGTGGGGTCTGCCATACGAAAACGGTAAATGCTCTGCTTCATATCGCCTACCATAAAATGCCCTCCGCGTGGCGTAATTGCAAAAAGCATCGCTTCTTGCGCAGGGTTGGTATCTTGGTATTCATCAATGAAAATATAATCGTATCTGGCAGAATAGGCAGCCCTTATATCTTCTTTTTGCAATAACTCCAGTGGCATGCTCACCATATCATCAAAATCAATGACACTTGCCGCTTTCTTTTCTGCGGTGTACATCGCTTCAAAGCGGGTTAGTATCATATATATCGTATCCATGACGTCATGCATATACGGCAACTCTTCTGCAATGCGCGTTGAAATCGTTTGAGGCAAGAATGCTTTTAGTTTTTTTAGCGTTTCTCTTCCTGCCTTTTTTTGCGTACTTAAGCGCTCTTTTATCGGTTCTTCTGCCGCGTTTCGCGCCATGTTTTTCACTTTCGCATTCTGCAAAAATACGGCATACTTATCTTCATCTGTTTTGAAAAGCGCGGCGAGCGTCTCTGCCATTTCCAAATCTTCCAAATTGTTTTCTTGCTGCTTTTCTGTTATTTCATAGTGTGCTTCCAGCGCAAGGCAGGCTTGCATGGCCTGTTTTAATTTGACCAGCTCGGTTTCACAAATTTCCTGCGCCACCTGCATATATTTTTCTGCATCGTTTTTTTGTACTTCTCGCAGCCAATGCAAGCCTTCTTCTCTACTTTTTGCAAAGCGATAAATGGAAAAAAGCGCGTCTACAAGACCGTCATCTGTCCGCCCGCCGTAGCGATCGCGTAGTAGCAAAAATGCTTCGTTTTGTTCGGCATATAGCGCTGCAATGACTGCTTCCATTACTTCTGCGCGCAGCAGCGTGCCCCGCTCTTCGGACAATACTGCAACATCTGCCGATAACCCTAAAAGGGAAAAATTCTCCCGAATCATCTTCGCGCCAAAATTATGAATGGTATTGATATCTGCTGCGCTAACAGCCTCTGCTTGCTCGCGCATGGCATACTTCCCTGTTTCCTCTGCATGCTCTTCTAATTCTCTTCTAATGCGCAAGCGCATTTCAAGCGCAGCCGCATTGGTAAATGTTACAACCAGCATACGCCGCACATCCGCGCCCTCTGCCACCAGCGCCGCAACGCGCTTGGCCAGCACGCTGGTTTTTCCGGAACCCGCCGCTGCGGAAACCAGTATATTCTTTTCCCGTGCTTCTATCGCTTCTTTTTGTTTTTCTGTTAATACAAACGCTGCCATCATGACTCCTGCTCAAAAAAGGTTTCTTTGTCCACTTTTGTAATGTATCGATATCCCGGTGCTGCGCTTTCTTCATCAAACATGCAAATGGCGTGATACGGGCAATACCTGCATGGTGTCATACCCCTGTCAAATGTGGGGCGCAGATATATTTTTCCCTCGTATATTTCTTCCATCGCTTGTACCATTAACGCGCGTACATGCTGCAAAAGCTTCTGTACTTCCTGTCCTGTCAATTTCATAATACGCGCATCACTGGGTGGCGGCAAAAGTGCTTCTCCTTCTGCTTCTTCCAATGTTACAAACCCGCGCATCATATACCTACTCCTCTCTTTTTCTTTCCCTTCTTTCACATACGGCAAAGAAATGGCGTAGTAAAACCCGCCTGCAGGAAGTACTGTTTCTCCTTTGTTTTCATAAAGCTTTTCCGCCGCCATAAGATATACAAGAAGTTGTATCCCCACGCCCATGACTGCCTCAGTTAAATCAAACCCTTGCTGCCCGGTTTTGTAATCCACCACCCGTAGCAGCGTTTTTTCTTCCTCTTCCAGCGTATCAATGCGATCAATTCTGCCGCTGACCACCAGTTGTCCGTGGCGTGTGGGCAGTCGCAACATCTCTTTTTCAAATCCTGCTTCTGTTGCCGTAATTTTAACATTCGGCTGTGTTTCCAGTTGTGATTTGATGTTTTTTACAGCCCATACAGCTTCTTCTCTCAAACGCTGTTCCATAAAAGCATATCGCGCTTCCGCAAAAATGCCTTGATTATGTGCCGGGATAAGTTCTTCTGCCACTTCCGCCAGTGTCTCTTGCATTTGGGCATCGCTCAGCGTTGCCCATTCCTTTTCTTGTGACAAAATGCGTTTTGTAAACCCATCCATTAAGTCATGCACATATGTCCCCACATCTGCCGGATTTTCTGCATATTCCTTAATCTCCACCGGGCGCAACCCACGCGCTACAAAATATTGATAAGGGCATTCATAGTAAGATTCAATGCGGGAGACGCTGGTTTGTAAGCCGCCGTATAGCTGCTTGGCCGTTTCTTGATGCATATGCTCTGGTGTTGTGTTATGTCGCGCATATGTTTTTACCATCTCCAATAGTTCCGGCGCTTCTTTTTCATACATACTGATGCGCGCCGCATTTTCTTCTGTCAACGCTGCGCTACGGCGCATTTCCTCTTGCAAGCTCTGCGCCAACGCAGGCAATGCTGCTTGTTTGGCGCGCAACATCACATGCACTGCGTTTGTTTCCTCTAGCAGCGGGAAAATACGCCGCACACGAGAAATAAGAGAAGAAGGCGCAACATCTTCTTCATTGTAAGTAATGTATAGTTGTTCTCCCAGCGTAAAACTCTTGTGCATATAGCGCCGTTGATCTTCAAACCGCATGCGATCGGGAAAGGCAGGTATCTCTTGGCGCAACGCTTCTACTTCATGCATGGTAATCAGCCCCGCTTCTTCCACCAACGGCGGCAAGATCCCTTCATTGGCACCAATGACAAAAATCACTTTCTTTGTACCGATGATGCTATGCACAGCGTCTGCTATTAGCACTTCATCTGTTCTGGGCGGAATAATTGAAATTTCTTTTGCGGCAAACCCCGCTTCCATTACCTGCGCCAATTCTTTTTTTGAAATTTCTCTGAGCAGTTTTACCTGCGCAAACAACTCTTCTACCGCCGGATAGACCTGCTTCAGGTAGTTGGCTTCTGCTGCAAAAGAAAGTCGTTCCATCTCCATGCTATCCAGCATCATTTTTTGCTCGATTCCCAGTGATGCAAAATAAAGATAAAGCGCTTCAATAAACGCATGCAACTCTTTTATTTCTGCCAGCTCTAAAATGGGCGAAAATATGCGCGCGCGAATCTCCTCTAACGCTTCAACATCTTCTCCTTTTAACGGGCTTTTCATCGTATACCCGCGCAAGCCCCGCTCCTTCATAAACCAAGTGAGTGCATCTGCCTCTTGCAATGTACAACAAAACCCACTGCGCAACAGCAAGAAAATATCTTCTCTCTTCCAGCTTTCTTCCGCCACAATGCGCAATAGTTGCAATACAAATTGGGCGAATAAACTTTTTGAAAGCGCTCGTTTGCTTTCGATAAAGAAGGGGATTTGCGCCGCGCCAAAAATGTCTCGTATTTCTAGTTCATATGCACTGGTATTGCCGGTGATGACCGCAAGATCATGCAGGGCATATGCCTGCTCAGAAGCATATTCCAGTATTTTTTCCGCCACATATTCTATCTCCTGCCGGCGCGTTTTTGCTTTCGTCAAAGATATATTGCTTGGTGTTTTTTCATAGGTTTGTGCAGGATAACGATAGAAATTCTGAAAAAGAAAATCAATTTCTTGACTTGTTTTGATTTCTCTGCAAGGGGTAAATTCTACCGGCAAGCCGTATTCTTTGACTTGATGCGCCAGTTGTTCTAGGTTGTTCCAAGCTGCAGAGAATACAGGATCTTCTTCTGTCGCTTCTGCAAGAAGCGTCATCTCCTTTGCTGCCGTTGCCAAATGGCAAATGGTCTCCATGCGCAGCCGCGGCAGTACATCAAATCCAAACAAAACCACATGTCTTTTTTTAATATACGCTGCTTGCGTAAATCTTTTTGCAATGTAAGCCTCTAAATCAAGCGTAGTATACCAAGTATCTTGCGCGTGTGTCTCCATCGCCGCGTAAATATCTGCGATGTCTCGTAATTTTTCGCTCAGTGTATTTTCCAGCCGTAAGCTCTGCTCTTGCAAATCCTGCGGCGTAATGTTCTCGCTCTTTAATGCCCAAACCAGCGCCGCCAGTTTTTCATGGATTACAGGATCATCTTTTCGTACCAAACGCAGCTCTTCTTCCGACAAATCCATAAGCGCCAATTTGGCCAGCATACCAAAACCAATTTGATCCAGCTTTTCAAGGGTGCGTCCGCCTATCATCTCCAGCAACCGTTCCACCAATTTTTCAAAACTATTGACTTCCACATGAATAAACCCTGCTTCGCCGGAAGCCTCAATGATACCGCGCTCAATCATAAAACTGGCTTGCGCCGGAACAAGAATCAGCAAATTTTCTTTTTTTGCAGCAGCATCTTCTGTCATCTTATATAAATGCGCCAGCAATGCTTGATACCGTGGTCCATAAATTATTTGCACAGTGATAATCCTTTTCGCTTTTTTCTTATTATAACATTCTTGCCCATAAAGAAAAGTATAACAAAAAAACGACCATCGCTGGTCGTTTTGTGTTTTTGTTACAATAAATTATCCACGAATCAGATAATCTAAAAGAAGCCCCATATCTTCCGGTTCAGATACGATGATTTCAATTTCATCAATTTCTGCATCTTTGAACATTTGTGTGAGCGCAATATATTGGCTCAGCTTGGATTTTAAATTCAAACGGTCGCCTTCAGATGTTACCAGTTCCACGGTACCTTTTGCTTGACTCAAGACTTCGAAGAACTTCTTGGGTTCTGTGATGTTTTTAACCTTCATAAAACTGCCTCCTTTTTGTTTGGCTTACCTAGGTAAAGAAAGCTTTCCATGTTTCTGCTTTGCTCCCAAGGTTCCCATATAGCATATATTATACCATATCTACTTAGCTTTTCAATCTTTTTTTCATATCTTATTCTGCAATCCATATTTCCTGATTTTCTGCTTGCAACGCAGCAATCTCTGCAGCAAAAGGCGCAAACTCCGTTGCGCATGGAAGGTGTGTCACTAAAATCTGTTTCTTTAACGTAGGATGTAAAAATCCAATCTGATATGCATATAGCAATAGGCCCGTCCGTTCTCCCTTTCCGTATTTCACATCGCCCACAATGGGAAATCCTCTACTGCTCAGTTGTACACGGATTTGATGCGAGCGTCCGGTTGCAAGAGTTATGTCAAGCAAGCTTTTGTTTTCCCCTTTTGCTAATGTTTCATAGGTAAGGGCTGCATATTTGGCATCTTTTTTTTCTGTATCACACACATATACTATATTTTCTTTTTTATCTTTATATAGATAGTCTTCTAATTTCTCCTTTTTCTTAGGACTTCCATGCACCACAGCCAAGTATTTCTTTGTAACGCGCTGCTCTTTTATCTCTTTTGAAAGCCGCGTTGCCGCTTTGGATGTTTTTGCAAAAAGCATAAGCCCACCCGTCGGGCGGTCCAGCCGATGCAAAAGCCCCAAATATATATTCCCCGGCTTCTTATAGGTTTCTTTTAAGTAAGTTTTGACGCGCAAAACCATACTCTCATCGCCGGATGCATCTCCTTGCGATGGAATCATATGCGGTTTTTCTGCCACCAACACATGATTGTCTTCGTAAATTACAGTAAGGCTCATTTCCACCACCTAGCAGTGATGCCACAAGGCAAATAAAGCGCACTGTCTTTTATCAGCAACACCAAATTATCTGCATGCAATGTGCCTTGATGTTTTTCTGCCAAATAAATTTGTAACAAATTTTCCGTTACCACACTGCTAAGCCCGGTGGTATAAGAGTTGATGATGAAATAGCGCGGTGTATCGCTTAAAAGCTTTGCGCATTCTTTTACCAGCGTTTCAATGGCATCTTCAAGATGCCACACTTCGCCGCCTGTACCGCGCCCATAGCTGGGCGGATCCATGATAATGGCTTCATATTGCTTGCCGCGGCGTTGCTCTCGCAACACAAACTTGAGGCAATCTTCAACAATATAGCGAATGGGTTTATCTTGCAACCCGGAGAGCTCTGCGTTTTCTTTTGCCCATGAAACCATGCTCTTTGCTGCATCCACATGGGTTACAACGCCTCCTTTTGATGCTGCTGCCAGCGTGGCGCCGCCAGTATACGCAAAAAGGTTTAAGATACGATCGCCCGGTTTTGTTTTTTCTCTGATAAACGCCCAGTTGGCGCTTTGCTCGGGGAACAATCCTGTATGCTTAAACCCGGTGGGGCGCACATAAAACGATAATTCTTCATATTGTAAGCGCCATCGTTCCGGTAACTTTTTCGCATAAGACCATTCGCCGCCGCCCTGCTTGCTTCTATGATAAGTCGCATCTGCTTTTTCCCAGAGCGCAGGCTTTTGTTTTTGCCAAATCACTTGCGGATCCGGACGCGCCAAAATATACCCGCCCCAATCTTCCAACTTCATGCCCTCTCCTGCGTCTAATACTGTATATGCATCAAATTTATCTGCAATAATCATATATGCCTCTTTTCTTTCGTTTCATTTTAGCATATTTCTTTTTACTTTTCGACCGTTTGCCAAATACAAGCCGCATGCTATAATAAACTACGGTTTATAAGGAGAGGTTATGTTACAGCTAAAAGTTGCTGCAAAAATCAATTTGCATTTGCATATTACAAGTACAAGAATGGATGGCTATCATACGCTTGATGGTTTTATGCAATCTGTTTCTATTTTTGATAGGCTTATCGTTGTCCCTGCGCAGGAAATCATCATCAACTGCCCAGGCGTGGCACAAGAACGCAATACTGCGCATCTTGCAGCAGAGCGTTTTTTTGCTGCGCTTGGCGTAACAGATGGAGTTCATGTGCAAATCGAAAAAGGAATTCCTTTTGGCGCGGGGCTAGGAGGCAGCAGCGCAGACGCAGCAGCGCTACTCATAGCGCTTAACACCCTTTACGAAAACCCTTTTCCCCTGAATGTTTTGCAAGAAATCGGGCTTTCCATTGGCGCAGATGTTCCTTTTATGATGCAGGGCGGGTGCATGCGCACAGAAGGGATTGGCGAGCAATTAACCCCTGCCGCAAATCATCTGAAAGGTGTTTACTTAATTGTGCAACCCGCAGGCACGATTGCCGCAAAAGATGCTTATCAGCTGTATGATGAAATTGGCGGAGATACGGGAGATACGCTTCGCTTCATGGAAGGCCTCGAAAAAGGAGATGCCTTACTTTGCCGTCAACATGGTCAAAACAGTTTATTGCGCGCTTGCGCTACATTAAACCCTGCCATCGCTCCATTGTTGCAACAATTAAAAGCTATGGCAGACTATGCATTTCTCACGGGCAGCGGCAGCGCATGTGTGGGTTATTTTGATTCGGTTTCGGCAGCCAATGTCGCTTACAAAGCATTGCAACCCCAAGTGGTTTTTGCAAAAACCGCTACCGCAACGCCGCATTCTATCTTTTTCCAAGAATGAAATACATAAAAAACCAACAGGGTAATATTAAGAGGAGATATCTATCATGAAAAAAACGCGTATCCACTTGAATCCACCAACTGAAGCACCCGTAGAAAAATATGTCGAGCTAAAAATACCCGAAAGTACCTATCATCTGTTTCACGCTGTGTTTGATAGACCAATAACAGGCCCCACAGAAGATTTCAAAACATATCATGCGAAGAGCAGAGAGATGAACGATGCGCTATATCCATTTCCAGAATGTTTTGCAGAGAAAGGCGCGCCAAAAGGACGCGTGGTTTCTGGTACGCTGCAAGATTCCGTGTTTTATCCCGGGACTACCCATGATTATTGGGTTTATATTCCTGCGCAATATAAAGAAACCGTGCCTGCCAACCTGATTGTAATATATGACGGTGCATTCTTTATTGCAGAAATGGAAAATGGCACTTCGCTTATCACCTTGTTTGATAACCTCATTGCAGAAGGCCAACTTCCTGTTTCTATTGTCTTTTTTGCCGGGTTTGGCGTGCCGGGTCCCGGGCAACCAATCAATGGATTTTCAGAAGGCGAAGTTAATCGTAGTTTTGAATATGATACAACAAGTGATTGGAACGCGCGGTTTTTAACAGAAGAATTTATGCCGGCCGCTTTGGCAGGCTATAACATTTCTGCAGACCCGGCGGATCATGCCATTTGCGGTATGAGCTCTTCCGGCATCGCCGCTTTTAGTACAGCATGGTTTAAGCCGGAGTATTTCGGCAATGTATGCATGGGAAGTGCAACTTTTGCAAATATTCGAAGCGGCATTGTTTGGCCTTATGCGATTCGTGCTTGCGAAAAAAAGAACCTGAAAATCTTTTCCATCGTCGGAAAACATGATGCTGATTCTTATTTTGGAAATACGTTTAACAGCAATTATGATGTTGGCTGCGCGCTTCGCTTTGCCGGGTATGAGCATAGGCTATATATTACACAATCCGGGCATAACGGCAGAGTGTATCGGCGGTTTTTGCCCGAAGGTCTTGCGTGGCTATTCAACAATGTGGCGCCTCAAATGGAACACTGTGAACTTGCAACATATTCGGAGTTGCTACGATAGATATTACGAATAAGATGAAAAACTTTTTTCACATGGGTTCTGGAAATAATATAATTTACAGACTATTCTTTTGTCTTTCGCTACGTAAGTGATACAATAATCAAAAAAGAAATCGTTCAAAAAACATGCATATATTTAGAAGATACAAACAAACACAAAATCAGTCGTTGCGCAAATGGCTCAACAAACGCACTTTTCTCTTGCTGGGGATTCTGCTCCTTGTTCTTTTGCTTTGTTTTCTTGCGTTTCGCTTAATTTTCGGCAAAAAAAGGGTGCCGCCGCAAAAGACAGCTTTTTTTACCCAGTCTGAAATCGTAGTAGGCGTCGTAGCGCCCACAGCTTTTGCTACAATAGAAAACGATGCAATAAATGGTTTTGAAAAAGATGTGGCAACCGCCATCATTTCTTATGTCTATCCGGATAGCACGCTTAATTTTGTCTCGATTCCGAGCCAAGAAGCATCGTACTTGCTAAAAACAGGCGAGATTGATGTGGCGCTGGGGTTGTATACAAAAGGCGTATTAAAGACCCAAGGCTTAAGTTATACCGAAGGGTATTTTATTGATGGATTATATCTCTATACATTGCCCACTTCCACTGCCAGCAGCATCCAACAGTTTCACAAAAAAACCATCTGTGTCATGACTTCGGAAATCGAACAAAAAACCATCACGCAGGCGTTAGAACCATTAGACCTGGAAATGACGCTACGCCCCTGTTCTTCTTACCTGGACGGCATTGAGAGCATGGAAACAGGGCATAGCAGCGGGCTCATTACCACAAAATATAAAGCGCTTCCTTACATCGCCGCACTCCGGCAGCTGGAAACGCCCATTGCTTCTGTTCCTTATCGTATGTTTCTTTGGCGGGATAACAAAGATGCTGCCGCGCTTTTTGATGAAGCCATTGTTGCGTTGCGCAAAGACGGCACAATTCCTTCACTCATAGAAAAATGGAATTTGGAAGAATATCAAGTGCCTGAAAAATCATAAGCCAATCTTGGGCAAATAAACTGTCTCTGCTTGTACACTTTTTCCATTCAAATATTCCAGTGAGTTACTTCGGCCGGTTTCAAATAAAATGCGGTCTGCCCAAACGGCTTCTTTGTATACATGATATGCGCGGTTATTTTTCTTGCTGCCGTTTGCCGTATCTCCCAAAACAGGCAGCCCTGCTGCGGCAAGTTGTAAAACCATTTGCCCCGGATATGCCGTCAGAAGTTCTACTTCTAGCAGCGCCAACGCTTCTTTTCTCTCCAGCGTTTTATAGCGCAGCGCACAAGGGCGTGCCCCGCGCATAGGCTCTTTTACAATACGCGCCGGCGTTTTCTTTTGTAGCAACAAATAACCTTGTAACGCAGCTTCTTCTTGGGGTTCTCCTGTGACAATCACTTTTGCAAATCGTTTCACACGTCGCTCTTTTAGCGCCAACAACATATTCTCAAAAGGCCATTGGCTTTTTGCCACAATGACCAACCCGCCAATTTCTTTTTCCAATCGGTAGCAAATATATGGTACGCGCAATGTATCTGCATCATATTCATGCATCTTTTGCATATATTCTGTAGCGATAGAATATACCGTAGCGAGGCCATCTCGTGCATTTGAAATAGTGCGCAGCCCTGCTGGCTTGTTCCAAATGGCAAAAGATTCATCCTCGTAAACCGGCGCCTTCATGCTACGCGCAAGATAATCTTCTTCTCGTTTTAAACCACCGATGGTAATCTGCTCGCCGCCAAATAAATCCATTTCTTTTTCTGCTTTTTTTTTGAAAAAACGCCCCAGCGAAACCTGCCCTTCTTCTAAAAGGGTTGCCGCTTCTCTTGCGCGCATACCATCTTGCAAGAGGCGCAGCATGACAGCAATTATTTTTTCTTGTTCTTCTAGTTTTGGAACGATAAGTTTGATCATATTTACTACCTTCTACTAAAAAGAGACCGCACGCACGATCTCTATTCTTCCATAAAAGCAATTTCTTGATACTTGGTTTGTTCGCCGCGCCAAAGGACATCGATTGTTCCTGTGGGGCCTGAGCGCTGCTTGGCAATGATAATATTGGCTTTGCCCGGCTCTGCATTGGGGTCGTAATAATCTTCGCGATGCAAGAAAAGCACGACATCTGCATCTTGTTCAATGGCACCTGATTCCCGCAAATCCGAAAGCATGGGGCGCTTGCTCTCCCGTTTTTCCGTTGCCCTTGAAAGCTGTGAAAGTAGCATAATAGGAACATTTAATTCTTTCGCCGCCACTTTCAAAAACCGCGTAATGGAAGAAATCTCTTGTTGTCGGTTCTCTACGCGCGTGCCTGCTGTCATCAGCTGTAAATAGTCAATTACAACTAGCCCAAGCTCGCCCACTTGGTTTTTTAGCCTGCGGGTTTTTGCCATGATTTCGCCCGGTCCAATCACTGCTGTGTCATCAATATAAATGGGCGCGCTTTCCAGTGGCTCCATGGCATCTGCAATTTGAATAAACTGTTGGCTAGAAAGCTTTCCCGTTCTGGCGTCTTGCGAATCAATGCCTGCTGTTGTGCATAAAAGCCGTGTGCCCAGTTGTTCGCGGCTCATTTCCAGCGAAAAAAGCGCAACCGGCTTGCTTTCTTTGACTGCCATATGCTCCATTACGTTAAGCGCAAAGCTAGTTTTGCCCATACCCGGGCGCGCTGCCACAACAACGAGTTGCGCAGGCTGTAAGCCGGATAGTTTTTTGTCCAGCAACGGAAATCCTGTGGGCACGCCCATGAGCCCATCTTTGGAGCTGGCCGCTTTTGCAATGCTTTCATACCCTTCCACCAAAGCTTGCCGCACATGCACCAGCGAACGCTCGCCGCCATCATTTGCTACTTTATAAATAAGGTCTGTCGCAGAATTGATGATCTCATTTGCAGGAAACTCCTGCATGTATGCCATATCTGCAATTTCTGCCGTAGCAGTAATCAGTTTACGCAGCCGCGATTTTTCCGCCACAATTTCAATGTAGCTATCAATATTCCGCAGCGAAGGCACCGCCTCCGTTAAGCCGGATAAATACGCCAGTTCTTCTGCAGAAACCGAACCACCTTCATTTAATGCGCCGGAAACCGTGACAAGATCCACCGGCTTATGGTATGTGGCAAGGTCTTCCATCACCCGCCATAACCGCCGATGCCCTGTTGTATAAAAATCTTCTTCTTTTAATTTTTCCACCGCCGCCAATACGCAATCTTCTGAAAGAAGCATTGCGCCTAAAATGGATTGCTCCGCTTCTTGGCTATGGGGCGGTACTCTTCCAACAATTTCCGCCATACTTCTCCTAAGAGGCAATCGCTTCTACAATAACCTTTAGTTTCGTCTGCACACCTGCATATAATTTTACCGTTACTTCATGGGCACCCAGTTCTTTGATGGGCGCGCCAATTTCAATTTTCTTTTTATCTACTTGAAGCCCTAGCGCTTCGTTTAACGCAGAGGCAATTTCTGCTGTTGTCACAGCGCCAAACAGCCTTCCTGTTTCGCCTGCTTTTACCTGTAATGTTACAGTGCTCTTTTCAATTTCTTTTGCTTGGGCCTGTGCCTGTTCTTTTGCTTGTGCTGCTTTATGAGAAGCGGCTTGTTTGGTCAGGTTTGCATTGTTGACGTTTTGCTTATTGGCTTCTATGGCAAGATTTCGGGGAAATAAATAATTACGGGCATATCCATCGTTGACGTTAATCACTTCGCCTTTTTTCCCTTTTCCCTTTATGTCTTCTTGTAAAATCACTTTCATGATATTCCTCCTAACGATTATTTCTGAAATTTAATGATGGTAAATCGATCTCGAATGCGTACAAACTGCTCCAGCATGCCAACCAAAAGGACCAGCGAAGGCACAAATGTATAAATCAAAAGCGCAAGTACAACCTGTCCGCCGGTGCTTTTGATGCGTAGCCCCAGAAAAAAGCATACCACGGAAAACCCTTGTATTGCAAAAATACTGGTAAACAAAGATAAGATGAGATTTGCCGCTGTCTCCAAAGACGCAATGCCGAATAACCCCGGCATAAACGCCAAAAGCATTGTTGCCAGCATATAATATCCTTGTATTTTTGGAATTGCCAGCCGCCGCACAGAAGGAACACGCACCACTTCACTTCCCATTACTTTTAGCAGCCCTCTCACACCAAAAAAGCCGATGACCCCGCCATATACCGTATAGCTGATGGCAAGCTGTGGCGCCAATTGGTACACCATGTTTTTCACATCTGCCCAAATTGTCGGTTCCAGCAAAAACGCGCGCATTTCTGTTATGGATACTTGCAAAAGCGAGGTGCTGTACGCCAGTTCATTGACCTGTAGCATGCTATATAGCATTGCCGCCAGTTCATTGCTGCTTTTCATTTTATTTTGCAATGCATCAAGCAGGTATTGCATGACTTCACCCTGTGAAACCATATATAAATACCCCAAATAGATGCCTATCGATATTGCCGCTGCCGCGCAAGCTGCAATCAGCGCCGTCCATGCCGTCCGTTTTTTCAAAAACGCCGGCACCATAATGCATAAAAAGGGCAATACCATCAGCGCTAGCAATAGCGCCGCTTCTCCATCCAGCAAGTACGTTGCAAGTGAAGTCACAATAAAAAACAATGTACCTACAAAAAAACCGTTCTTTGCGCCAATGTATACAACTGGAATAAATAACAATAGTATTGTCAGGAGAATCTGCTTTGTAATGTAATAGATGGCCACATAACAAACAAATGCTATCAGTATTTCAAGTATTTTCGTTGTGTTTTTCTTTGTCATAAATGTTATGTAATCTAAATAGATCTCTCCTTTGTATCGTTTATCATATCATATTTCATCAGAAGACTCAATAAAGCGATAAGCAAAACAAGCAAAGAAAAACGCCTGCTTTTGCAGGCGTTTTTATGCTCAATAACTTATTTCATATGGGTCAATGTCTACCAAATTATAGTATTGGGTCAGAACCAACTGGTAAATTTGATTTTCTTCTGGTTTTGTAAGATCCAGCTGGCAAAAATGCTCTACGGCTTGTTCAATGCTGTTTTCTGCAAGATAGGCTTGAATTTCCATGGCTTCCTGATCTTCCGGCGGCGCATAAATAAAGGCATATGCTGCAGCCAGCGTAAGAAAATACGGAACGCGCCCTGCTTTTATGCAGCCCAGCGCCGGACCAATCAGGCGGTCATTCCGCGCCAGCTTACGAATGGGATCTGCCGCCACCCGTGTTACTTCATCATAACGCACCGGTGCTTTTTTCTCCGCGCCTTCTTCCCGCTTTTGCGGACGAACGCCGCGCCGTTGCCGCCCACGATTGTTCTCTTCTTTTTCTGCTTCTGTCAGCGTGAAAACTTGGTCGTATCCAAAGCGTGCTTCTTGCGTTCCAAGCGTCGCGCATTTTACCACATACTCATCTTCTTCCGCTTCAAAAGTATAGGTATATCCTTTTACATAGCCAATGACAGACAGGATATAATGGTTTACATTTCCACCCCAAACTTTATACGCCAGCCGTTCGCGCATTTTCGTAAGTGGGCGCAGCGGAACATCTGTAGGGATTTCCCCTTTGAATGCTTCCGCATCTACAGGAATATCCGGCGAATCCGCCGCGCAAGCGCAAAGTGCATCTTCTTCCAGCATAAATGGCCTTGGGTTGCCGCCCCAACGGAATGTGAGCGCTTTTACAAGCCCAATTCGCTCGTTATAATCTTCCCATTCTTCCGGTGTTTCTAAGCGTGATTCAATGTGTTCTCTGATAATTGCATCTGGATCCACAAAATTCAGTAAGAGCATAATATCAAGTGTATCTTTTTTTCCTTGTCGCACGCGCTCTTTTATCACATCCCCTATCATTTTCCCCACAGCTTCAAATGCACCGGGATAAAGATGTAGTGTAGCATAATTGGCATCCACCAACGCCGCAACAGATGCCTCGTATTCTTCTTCTGTACTGTACGCCTCAAAATCACTGATCTTGCGGGCAACTGGCTCTGATTCATCATCAAAATACTTGAATAACGTATAATACCCTTGTTCTCTTAGTGCCTTTGCTTGGCGGAGCGAGCGCGTCAGCAACACCAACTGATACCCTGCTTTTTCAAACAAATCCGCAACATAGCCTTTGCCGATTTTCCCTGCGCCAATCAGCACAATCTTCTTTTGTCCTTCACTCATATCACTCTTCCCCTTTCAACTTCAAATCTCTATCAATAATTATACACAATTATGCGCATTTTTTCAAAACGCTCTATGCCTTCTCATAAAGTGCTCCTACAAACGCATTTTGGATTTTCGCATCTTTTCGGTTACAAACTGCCTGTCCATTTTCTGCAATATCATATACTTCCAGTGTTCCAATGCTGCCGCGAGATTCTTCTCCAACGCCAAAGAGATATGCACCATTTTGGCTTACTTGAATGCTGCGCACACGCCCCACTGTTTCGCAATACCCCAATGGCGTCAGATCCCCCGCTTCATCTACTGCAAAGCTGGTTATCGTACGCGGCGCACGCAGCGAAACATAAAGATGCTTCCCCTCAGGTGAAAACGCAATGTCTGCCGCTGCCAAATAATCACTGCCCAGCAGTGTCTCATTCCCTGTGGGCGGTATATAATCTTTTAAAAGTGGCGGCAAGGTTCCTATGCGCTGTTTTTCTGTGAGAATGCCTGTCTTCTTATCATATTCCAATACAAATATTTCTGCCGTTATTTCCGTCAGCACACAAACATATTTTCCGTTGGGGTGAAACGCCAAATGCCTTGGCCCTACGCCTGCCGGCGCTTCCCATTTTGCTACCGTTGCAAACTGGTTTTTCTCTTTATTCCATGCAATGGAAAACACACTGTTTGCGCCAAGATCTACCGCCAATACAAAACAATCATCCGGCGTGAAATATGCTGCATGGGGGTGTGTCTTTTCTTGTCGCGGTCCTGTGCTACTGCCAGCAAGCGCCTCTCTTTTTAGCAAACCACCCGGGCTTCCGTCAGCGTTTATGGCATGGATCTGCACTGCTCCATCTACAAAATCTGTAATCACAATGGCGCGTCCATCGTTGCTCACATGCAAATGGCAAACATCATTTGTTGTTGATAATACAACTTCTCCGTTTTTTATAAGGGAACAGGTAATAGGGTCAATTAGATAGCCTTGTAAAATATCTTTCTCATTTTTACTTTTTCCTGTGGCGTATAGATATTTACAGTCTCTCGATAGTGCAAGATGCGTAAATCCGCGCAACATCGCTTCCCGCTTTATGCAATGTACCATATTATCTTGATACTTGTAGCTATAAACGCCGCCCGTTTTTTCATCTCCTTTTACGCCCACATAAGAATAATATCGATCCTTCATCTCTTACTCCTTTCTTTGCCTCTTCTTGAAAAGAAAAGAGGCCTACGCTTGGCGCACGCCCCTTTTTCATTAATAATTCAGTGCAAACGGATCAACCGAAAACGCATCATAATACTGCGCCAGCACCAGCTGGTATAATTTTTGATCCAGCGGGTTTTCAAGATCTAGCTGGCAATAAGTCTCTATGGCCTTTTCAATCCCTTCGGTTTTTACAAATTCCAAAACTTCCACTGAAGTAGGATCTGCCGGATTGTCAAACTGAAACGCCATAGCAAGCCCTTTGGTCAAGAAATATGGAACCCGATCAAACTCTAAGCAAGCCAATGCCGGTCCTGTCAGCCGCTCTTGCCGCCCCAATTTTCTTTTTAGACCAAACAACTGCCGATCCACTGTATCTGAAGTTGTTCGCCCGTATACTTTTGAATCTTTTCTGGCGCCGCGCTTAAACTCTTCTTCGGTAAAATTGAAATGCCGCATGGCGCCCCAGTAAGCTTCCTTCCAGCCAAATGTGGAGCATTTTACTGCATATTCGTCTTTGTTTGCTTCTTCAATGGTCTCGTATCCTGCCTGCTTTGCAATGGCTGCCAGTACGCCGCCGCGTACGTTCGCTGTCCAAAGTTTGCAGTTCAAGCGATCGCTCATGCGGTCCAGCATAAGAAAATTAATGCCTTCCGGAATAGGCCCCTTAAACGCTTCCTCATCTACAGGTAGTTCCGGATAGTCTGTCGCAGAAACAGCAATTGGATCCTGCTTTAACATTGCTTCAGAGGCCGGGTACCCGCCTCGATAAGGCAATGTTTGAATGAGCCCAACTTTGTCGATTACATATTGTCTTTCTTCATCTGTCGTGAGCCGTTCAAACATATATGCGCGGAATGCTTCGTCCAGATTCAAGTAGTTGGCAACCAAGAAAATATCAAGCGGCGCTTCTATGCCTGCCGCCACTCTTTTTTTCATGGCATCTCCCAGCATATGCCCAATGGGCTTAAACCCATCGTCATAGGTATGAATGGAGGCAGTGGTCGCGTTTACCAGCTTGTCCACACAAATATCATACTCTTCGCCCTCTGTGCAATACACTTCATAGCCATCAATTTTGACGACGTTTGTTCCCGTCCCATCTTCTTTTTCTTGAAACAAGGTATAATACCCTTGCTCCCGCATGGCTTCCACCAAGTCTTTGGAATACTCCATGAAGATTAGATGATAGCCTGCTTTGTTGAATAGGTCTGCCAGATACCCTCTTCCCAGCTTTCCTGCGCCAATGAGAACATGTTCTTTTTTGTTACTTCCCATTTTCTTTCTCCTCTTCCAACTTCAAAATATTTATTTCAAGTGGTCTTACAGTGTAACGTAGTAAGGATCCACTTCTTTGATGTCATAATAATGTGAAAGCACCATTTGATACAGTGTATTTTCCAGCGCATCCTGTTTGTCCAGCTGACAGTATTTCTCAATCGCTTTTTCAATGCCTTCTGCAGCAATATAGTTTTGAATCTCCACTGCCGCCGGATCTTCCTCATTTTCAAAAAAGAAACCCATCGCTGCGCCCCGCGCCAAGAAATACGGTACAACGCCATGTTTCAAGCAGAGCAGCGCCGGTCCAATAAAGCGATCATTGCGCGCCAATTTGCGAATGGGGTCTGCGCCAATTCTATTGAGCGGGTCTTTTACTTCTGTATCGATTTTGCTTGGATCATACGGTCCTTCTTTTCCATAATCATCATCAATAAAATATCGCTTAATATCAGCCGGGTCAAACGTAATATCCAGCTCCAGTCCCTTCAGCGCCTCTTGCGTAGCAAATTCACCACATTTATGAATATATGGGTCCAATGAGGCTTCATAGCCGTAAGTATAACCTCTTTGTTTTCCATAGTAAGCCAGACAGCAATGGCTCACATTTCCGCCCCAAACTTTTCGTTTGACCAACGCACCCACATTGTGCGTGGGAATAAAGTTCACATCTTCCGGCATAGGTCCTTTCATTTGATCCACATCAACCGGTAGGTAATTTTGATCTGCGCATGAAATCGCAATGGGGTCAATTTCCAGCATCTCCTGGTTGGGCATCGGCCCGCTGCCGCGTACCAGCCCATAGACAAATCCAATATATTTGTCTAAATAAATGCGCTCTTCTTCTGTTTGCATGATTTCTAACGCCGCTTCACGGAATAAAACATCCGCATCTAAGAAGTTGATAACAAAGAAAATATCAAGTGTTTCCTCATTGCCTGCCAGCATCCGTTTTTTCGCTGCTTCGCCAATCATATGCCCAATGGATTTGATTGCACCAGGGAATACTTGCACTGTCGCATAATTTGCTGTGGAAAGCACATCGACGCATGCATCCCATTCTGTTTCTGTACAAAACGCATCATAGTTTTCAATGCGAAAAACATCCCAGTCCGCCGTTTCATTATGCCGATCACGCATGAAAATCGTATAATAGCCCTGCGTGCGCATTTGTGTTACGAGTGTTTCGTCGTATTCTAAAAAAGTCATGCGATAACCGGCGTTATTAAAAATATACGCCATATACCCACGACCAATTTTGCCGGCACCAATTAGCACGGCCTCTTTTTGATAGTTCGCCATGATTTCCTCCAAATTTCAAATCTCTCGTAAACAGTATACACTTTTTTGTCTTCTTTGTCACCCTTTTTAACAAACAAAAAAGAAGCGTTTCCGCTTCTTTTCACTTTTACAAAACAACTTTGTTCTTCCCGCTGGTTTTCCCAATGTATAGATTTTTATCCGAGCGTTCTATGCTTTCTTCGATATTTGTTTGATTAAGCGCCGCCGCGCCAATTGTAATGGTAATGGATAATTCCAGTCGCTTGATGCGAATAATCGCTTGCGCCAAATCATCTCGCGCTTTATCCAGAACACGATAGGCATCTTCTTTTGTTACGTCTTTTAACAACAGCAAAAATTCTTCGCCACCCCAGCGGAACAAATAGTCTGTTTCCCGAAAATGCAGTTTGAAAAACTGCGCCAAAAACCGCAGAACTTCATCGCCCACGCCATGCCCATAAGTATCATTGATGTGTTTAAAATCATCAATGTCTGCCATGGCCACATACCAATGCTGCGGTCTTCTATCCTCTGCGATTTCTTTAAATACCATTTCTGCGTAACGTCTGTTGTAAAGCGATGTCAGCGGGTCTTGATATGCTTGTTCCTCCAGTTCCTTTATTTCAACTGTTTTGTAATCCTCCAACATTTTGCTGACAACGTTGTTGAGAGATAATTCAATAATCACTGCAATGATTGTTGCGTTCATATTGAATAACCGAAGAATCTTATCATAAACCGTTACTGTCGCAGGTATTGCTGCATTGCTCTCAATGAAGATGCTGCAAATCGCCAAAACCCAGATGCATGCAATCATGACAATCCTTGTTCTTATGGGCGCGTAAGGAATCAAAATCTGCATGATTAAAATAATAACATAATATAGCACAGTATAATTGGCATGTGCGCTCATCAAAATAGAAACAAAAGTATAAACCGCCACATCAATGGCAAAAAGAAGCCCGGCTACAGCATATTTCTTTTCATGAATTAAGTAAAAGCCAAAACCATAAATCGCCAAACTTAAAATATTGATATATGAAAGTAAAACAGTATCGTAAAAAATATAAAAAACAAATAAGAAAAGATGCATGAGTGTTGCAAACCACGCCGCCGTCGTCAGCGTAATGTACAAATGCATCTCCTCATCATTATCGAATTTTCTTCTCGCCAGGTGCGCATAAAATCTGTTTTTTGCCTTACTAATCATCATACTCCCTGATTCTCATAGATTCGACATCAGCAAACATCCCAACAACAGTATATCAAATTTTTTTGACTTCTTCATCTTTTTTATTTTTCTTACAAATATAATCATGAAGGATTGCCGTTTTCCGCAAAATGTTATATAATTTACTTACAGATAATACCTTTTCTATAAATTTCTATTATGGATATCACCTTAATCCAACCTTATGACTGTAATTTGTTTTTTATCTTCTTGAACACTTTTTCTACCAAACATATCGCAACAATAAAATAAAACACCATAATCATCTACCAAACGAGGAGGAAATGAAATGAAAAAATGGGAATGTAAAAGATGTGGCTATGTGCATGATGGCGATGCACCACCGGAAAACTGCCCTGTTTGCGGTGCGCCAAAAGAGCTATTCGTTTTAATTGATGAAGATGCCGGCGCTTCCAATCAAGCAGTGTATGAAAAAGAAGCAGATGTTATTGTTGTAGGCAGTGGCGCTGCTGCTTTTGTTGCTGCAGTAACTGCGCGCAAAGAAGGTGCCTCTGTCATCATGCTGGAAAAGGCAAGTGACATCGGCGGGACAACTGCCCGTAGTGGCGGTGGTTTTTGGGCGCCGGGCAACCGTTGGCAGGAAGCGCTGGGGTATCAAGATGATAGAGAGGCTTGTATTGCTTATATGGTGCGTTATTCTTATCCCAACTTATATAACAACGAAGCACCGCGCTATGGCATTCCCGCGCGAGAATATAGCCTCATTGAAACATATGTGGACACTGCAAAAGAGATGGTCTCTTTTTTACAAGACATCGGCGCCCTTAATGTCATTGAAGAAATTAATTGGACAGGCAAACCACAAGTAGACTATATGGAACATCTGCCAGAAAACAAGGCCATCCGCGGCCGAACTCTCTATCCCAAAAATGATGCAGGCGAAATAGTGCAATCCGGCGCGGAAATGATACAGCAACTGGCTGCTTGGGCAGAAGAAAAAGGCATTCAAATTTTAACCAACTGTATGGTAACAAGCATTGTCCAAGATGAAGCAGGCAAAGTCACTGGTGTGGAAGCAAATTACAATGATGCGCTCATCTCCTTTCAAGCGAAAAAGGGCGTTATTTTCGGCTCGGGCGGTTATTCACATAACAAAGATTTGATGTTGCAATGGCAGCGCGGCCCGCATTATGGTGGCTGTAGCGTTCCCACCAATACAGGTGATTTTGTTCGCTTGGCAGGCACAATTGGCGCGCAAATGGGCAACACTGCCGGCGCCTTCCGTGCGCAAAGCATGATTGAAGCCTATCTCGCCAACCCGGGCGGCTCTTCCAATGTATTTTATTTGCCCGGCGATTCCATGCTGCTGATCAATAAATACGGAAAACGTTTTGTCAATGAAAAACGTAATTATACCGATCGTACCATGCTGCATTTCGTCTGGGATCCGGTCAAAGCCGAATGGACAAATATGCTCACATTCATGTTGTTCGATACGCGTACTGCCACGCTTTGGCAAGGCTATCCGCCGTTTCCTGTGCAGGGAGAAGAGATGCCCTATCTCATCAAAGGCGATACGTTAGAGGAACTGGAAGAAAATCTATCCGCGCGTCTTGCAAAATTAGCGCCACATACAGGGGCTTTTGCACTAGACGAAACTTTCCTCGCTTCACTAAAGGATACATTAAAAACCTATAATGGCTATGCAAAAAGCGGTAAAGATGAAGATTTTGCGCGGGGTGATCAGATTTATGACCGTGAATTTACCACATTCCCGCCCACAGTCCCCGGCGCGGAATGGCCACCGGCAGATAGCAAAAATATTACCATGTATCCGCTCAGCGAAACTGGCCCATACTATGCGCTCATTTTAGCCGCCGGAACGCTTGATACCAATGGTGGCCCTGTGGCGGATGCCCATGGCCGCATTCTCGATTGGGATAATGCACCAATTGAAGGCTTATACGGCGCGGGTAACTGCATCGCCAGTCCTACAGCAAACGCCTATTGGGGCGCAGGCAGTACGCTGGGCCCGGCCATGACATTTGGCTATTTAAGCGCCAAACATTGTGTAAAACATCTGTAATGGAAGTAAAATCATAATGAAAAGAGAGAGGAGATCCTCTCTCTTTTTAATCTTCTTTGTGCACTGAAAATAAATAATGCGGCATGTCCATCCCATAATAATGTTTCACAAACATATCTTTGATGGTCATGCCATTTCGCTTTGCCACATTTTGCGACGCAATATTGGTATCTCGAATAATGGAGTATACTTCTGCTGCGCCTAATTTTTCAAAGGCATAATGCTTGCAGGCAATGGCCGCTTCTGCTGCATAGCCTTTGTGCCAAAATGCTTTTTGAAATAGATACCCAATTTCCAAAACTTGCGCATCGTTATATTCCTGCATGCTAAGCCCGCATTGTCCAATCATTTCCCCTGTTTCTTTTAATACAACAGCCCATAAGCCAAACCCATATTCTTTGTAGCGCTTCTTTTGGTTTTCCAACCAATTTCGGGTTTCAGCTTCGCTAAATGCATGCTCATATGCATACATAACTTCTTCGTCCTGCAAGATACGCGCCAGTGCATCATAATCACCGTCATCCATTTCGCGCAAATACAATCGCTCTGTTTCTAAAATCATATGCCTACCTCCTTTTTTGAAAGAAAAGCATATACTGCACCTTTGGCAGTATATGCTTCTTGCTCTTTTGCTCTATTTTCTATTGGCTGATATAAGAAACCGTAAACGGATCTACATCCCCAATTTCATAATAATGCGCCAAAATCAGTTGATAGACAAAATTTTCATCCTTATCGTTTAGATTGAGCCCGCAATATTTCTCGATTGCTTTTTCAATGCCATTCTCTTTGATAAAGTTCTGCAGTTCCACTGCTGCCGCATCTTCCGGATTTTCAAAATAAAATCCCATTGCAGCGCCCCTCGTCAAGAAATAAGGAATTTTGCCATGTTTCATGGACAAAATAGCCGGCCCAACAAAACGGTCGTTGCGGCGTAACTTCCGAATGGGGTCTGCGCCAATGCGGTTTAGCGTATCTCTATCTGCCGTATTTACCTTTTCCGGCGCAAACGGCGCAATTTTCCCCTTGTGATTGGTATCCAAAACCTCCACTGGCGTATTATATTCTTCGCAAATACCATGGTTCGCTTCTAATTTTCCCAGCGCCGCGCATTTATAAATATACGGATCAAGCGCGGATTCATAGTAATATTCATATCCCTTGGGCTTTCCATAAAAAGCATTGCAGCAATGCATCATGTTGCCTGCCCAAACTTTGTAAACAAGCCTTGCGCTGAAATTATCCGTCAACGCCATCTCCACACCTTGCGGCGGTATACCTTTAAAGGCATCTTGATCCACCGGCCAATTTGTATTATCTGACATGGCAACGCAAATTGGATCCATTTCTAGCATCTCTTCTGTCGGCGTTCCTCCATTGCGGAAAATCATCGTTTCAATAAAACCAATATGCTCATCCAAAAACGCTTTTTCTTCTTCTGTTTCCAGTTGTTCCAATGCATAGCCGCGAATGGTTTCTGCCGGGCCTTGGAAATTGACGCACATGAAAATATCCAGTGGTTCTTCATTGCCCGCTTCTTTTCTCTGCTTTATGGCATCGCCCACCATATGCCCGATACTCTCGCAAGCCCCGGGGTAAACATGTATGGTAGCATAATTTGTGTTTGCAATTGCATTGACACAAGCCTCTCGCTCCGTCTCTGTGCAAAACGCGTCGTAGCCTTCAATGCGAAAACTGCTGACTTCTCCGCTGCCTGTTTCCTGCCGATCTGTCATAAATACAGTATAATACCCTTGCTCCCGCATTTTGTGTACCAAATTTTCATCATACTCCAAAAAAGTAAGATGATAGCCTGCGCGGTTAAATACATCCCCCATGTATCCACGGCCAATTTTCCCGGCGCCAATCAGCACCACTTCTTTTTTTGCCATCTTTCTTTCTCCTCTTAATTTTCAAATATATTACGCAATTTTTTGCGTGAAAAACACAATTATTGTAAAACGATTTCCCCTTCCATCAGGTCATTGTATGCGGCGATAATCAATTGTCTTAGGTACTTTTCTTCTTCTACTTCATCGCTCAAACCTGAAAAGCTTGTAAGCGCCGCGCCAACGCTCTCGCGCGCCAAAATTTCATGGAGCTCTTTTGAGGTCTCATCTTCTTCGTTTTTATAAATCAGCGCCAATGCCGCAACCCGCGCCAAGAAGTATGGCATCTTTCCACCGCGCAGACATGCCAACGCCGGGCCAATGACACGATCTCCTTTGGCTAGTTTTCTTCGCATATCCCAAACCACGCGTGCAAACCCATCATCTGCGTTGGGATTCGCCCATGTCGCCCAAGGATCGCGCTTAAAATCACGCATGACTTCTCCATACGTCATGGAAAATTCCGTTGCCACACCAAAAGAAGCTTCTTTTTCTGCCAACCTTACGCATTTGATACAATATGGATCCACTGCCGCTTCTCTCACATAATCAAAACCCGCATATGCGCCGTAAAGCGAAAGAGCAAAATGCATCATGTTTGTTGTCCATATTTTATAGACGAACCGCGCAGGCAATCGTTCCACCAGCCGGACTTCCACATCCACCGGCGGAACACCTTTAAAGGCATCCGCATCTGCCGGCAAGTTATCTCCTGAGCCTGCTGCAACTGAAAGCGGATCTTTCGCCAATTGTTCCGGCGTAGGGTCTACTGCAAGCCGCCCGACGAGCGTCTCAATAATCCCAACGTATTTTTCAAAATATGCTTGCTCTTCTTCTGTTTTAAGCACAGTAAGAATATGCTCTTTTAGCATCTTTGTGCCTTGCATGTAGTTGACACAAAGCAATACATCAAGGGGTTCTTCTTTCTGTTCATCGACTCTTTTTTTGATTGCTTTTCCGATCAAGTAACCTGCTGTTTTGCTGGCTGCCGGATAAATGGGAAGCGCTACATAGTTGGTATGAAAAATCGCATCCACACATTTTTGTTCTTCTGCTTCTGTGGAAAACGCATCATACCCGGAAATGATGATTTCTTCCGTATCTGCTTCATCTTTTGTCGCGCGATAAATGGTATAAGCACCCTGCGCCCGCATCAATTCCGCTTGTTCTTTTGAGCGTGTCAAAAAAGTAATATGATACCCACCATCTTGAAATAATTCTGCCAGGTATCCTCTTCCAATTTTGCCCGCCCCAATGATTACAATTTCTTTTTTGGGCATACAAAAAACACTCCTCTTCTCTCTAAAATCTCACGAAAGTCATTATACCGCAAAAGACAACATATGAAAAGTCATTTTCGAAGCACAAAAAAAGAGCTTATGCTAAGCTCTTTTTTCTCTTTATTCTAATATGCCGTTGTAAAAGGATCTCTGCCTTCTTCATTGTCATAATATGCCGCGACCACAAATGCTTTTAACTCTTTTTCCGCCGGCACATCGTCTGAAAGCCCGCAATATTTGGTAATCGCTTTTTCAATTCCGTTTTCTTGTAAATAATCATTGATTTCTATCGTTGTGGCATCCTCCGGGTTCACATAAAAGAACCCCATGGCAATGCCTTTTACTAAGAAATACGGCATGCGCCCATATTGATATGCCGCCAGCGCCGGCCCTACAAGCCGATCCTCCTTGCTCAGTTTGCGAATCATATCTGCACAAACCCGCGCAATGGTATCTTTGTTTAAAAGCAACACTTCTTTGTTGCGCAAACGGTCTTGCTCCCGCGCGCTGGGGCTGGCTTCTTCCATCGCCTCATAAGAAAGCCCATACATTTCATGCAGCGCAAACTCCGCTTCCTTTTTTGCCAGCATGGTGCATCGCATAATGTAATCATCTGCATCGCATTCGCCAATATAAGTATATCCCTTTTTTGCGCCCATCAATGCTTTCATACAATGACTCATGTTAGCAATCCAAATTTTATGTACCATCCATGCAGGTACATTTTCTTTCAATATAAAGTTAACCCCTTCCGGCGGTTTCCCTTTGAATGTATCGCGATCAATTGTCATTGCATCAGAATCCGATGAGTTGCAAATAAGCGGGTCTTCTTCCAGCATTTCCGGCGTAGGTGGCGCGCCATTGCGCCCAACCAGTCCTTCAATAAACCCTACTTTTTCTTCTAAATAAGCAAGTTCTTGGTCTGTTGAAAGCATTTCCTTTGCATAATCATGTAATATAACGCTGGAATTCAAAAAATTTACGCCAATAATGCAATCCATCGTTGTAAAATTATTGTTTTCTATGCGTCGTTTGATTGCCGCTCCAATCATATGCCCAATGCTCTTTGCTGCATCTGGATATACATTGATAGAAACATAGTTGGTATCCGCCAGCGCTTCAATACACTGTTCTAATTCATCTTGCGTATTATATGCTTGAAAACCGCGCACAATGGTTTTGGAAAAATTACCGTCTGCGCTGCGTTTGGAAATCGTATACCAACCTTGCTCGTTTAATGCATCCACCAGTTCTTTGGAATAATCCAAAAAAACAATCTCATATCCTGCGTTTTGAAAAAGCTCCGCCACATATCCCCTACCGATTTTTCCTGCGCCAATTTGTACAACTTTCTTTAGATATTCTTCCATTCTTACAGAAGCCTCCTTTTCTTTTGAAAAACAAATCTCATTTTCTATTTTACTTGATTCTCTTGGGAATTACAAATTCCGGGTACAAAAAAACAGCACAATCTGTGCTGTTTTTCTACTTATTCTGAAATGTAAGGCAACAATGCCATTACTCTTGCGCGCTTGATTGCTGTTGCCAGTTGGCGTTGATGCTTTGCACAAACACCAGAAGCTCTTCTCGGTGCGATTTTACCGCGTTCTGATAAAAACTTTCTCAGCTTTGCTGTATCTTTATAATCTATATCTGTTGCTTTTTCAGCACAAAACGCACAAAATTTTCTTCTCGGCCGGCGTCCGCCTCTGGGCCGTCTTTGCGTTCTTTCTTCCATAGCCGTTCTCCTTTATTTATTCTTAGAAGGGCAATTCTTCATCATCTAGGAGTACATCGCTCATCTCTGCCGCGAAAATATCTCCATCTTCTTTTGGTGCAGCCGGAATGTTATTATCTTCATAACCAGAACTTGCAGCTTGCCCGCTATAGTTCGCAGCGCCACCGCCCGGTCTTGCTAAAAATTCAACATCATCTGCCTGGATTTCTGTTACATACCGCCGCGTTCCATCCTGCGCTTCGTAATTGCGCGTACGAATTTCCCCTGCGACTGCAACTTGTTGCCCTTGTACCAAATATTTTGCACAATTATCTGCAAGCCCGCGCCAAGTTACCACGTTGATAAAATCTGCTTCTTCACGGTTCATCCTTCTTGTAACCGCTACGTTAAACGTTGTTACACTTACCCCGTTTGGCGTTGTTCTTGCTTCGGGAGCTCTTGTCAATCTACCGACAATAAATACTTTATTCATTTCTAGCCTCCCTTTCTTATTCTGCGTCTTTTTTGACAATCATAAAACGCAGGACATCTTCCGAAATACGGAAGTTACGTTCTAATTCTGCTGGCAACTCTGGCTTTGCTTTGAAATTCATCAGCATATAATAGCCATCGTTGATGTAATTGATTGGATACGCAAGTCTTCTCTTGCCCCATTCATCCACTTCTTCGATTTCACCACCATCTGTTGTGATGATCTCTTGGAAACGTGTGAACAGTGCATTTCTTGCTTCTTCTTCCATATCAGGCTTTACAACAAGCAATAATTCATAACGATTCATACTTTCACCTCCTCCTGGACTATTTGGCGCCAAACTCGCTTGACGCAAGGATGCTTTCACATTATAGCACTACTGTTTTTGCAATGCAACTGCTTTTTGAGCGCGGAATAGACGGGCGCGTCATTTTACATCATATCCAATTTGCACAATGGCCTTTTTTATTTCATCTAGCCCAACAAGCGCTTCATCATATTCTACAACTGCTTGCTTTTTGCGTTTGCTGGCTTTTACCTTTTTAATACCGGATAATCTTCGAACAGCGTCTTTGACTGCGATTTCGCAATGCCCGCAAGCCATACCTTCTACCGTGATGCTTTCTTTTTTCATATTGCATTCCTCTACTTTATATATGATGTCTTATTTGTTTTTCTAGTTAGTGTGTTCTAACTCTTTATACCATTTTCTTTTCTTTTGGTCAACGCTTATAAAAAAACACAGCACATTGTGCTGTGTTTCTAATACATTTTAAATATAATCTATTTGATTAATAATTTTCTGCTTTGATTCTGAAATGTGCTTTGGGGTGATCACATACCGAGCAAATTTCCGGTGCATCTGTTCCCACATGAATATGACCGCAATTGCCGCATTGCCATAATACATTGATTTCTCGTTTGAATACTTTCCCTGTCTCCACATTTTCCAGCAGTTTCAGGTAGCGTTCTTCATGTACTTTTTCCACGCCTGCAACACCATCAAACAAGAATGCCAGCCGCGCAAAGCCTTCTTCTCTGGCTTCCTTTGCGAATGTAGCATACATATCTGACCATTCATAATGCTCGCCTTCTGCTGCATCTTTTAGGTTTTCAGCTGTGCCTGGAATCTCGCCGCCTTTTAAAGCTTTGAACCATAATTTGGCGTGTTCCTTTTCATTTTCTGCTGTTTCCAAGAAAATTTCTGCGATTTGATTATATCCTTCGCTTCTGGCTTTGGAAGCATAATATGTATATTTGTTTCTTGCTTCTGATTCCCCAGCAAAAGCTGTCCATAAATTCTTCTCTGTTTTTGATCCTTTTAATTCTGGCATAATACGACTCCTTTTGATTGATTTTTCATGTAACTTATACCCATCTGTTTCGAGATGGATTGCGCCTCAGTGCTATGTGTATCATGATATAATGCCCATTATCGGTTTGTCAATTATAACTCTGCAATTTTGTATCTTTTCTTTTTTTGCAGAAAACCTTCTTTACAAATGCCTGCTATGTGCTATAATGTGTTTTATGCAAATAGGTGTCAAGACACCTGTAAATATTCTAAAGAGGAATTATATTATGAATCAAACTCAGAAGGCTTTGAAAACCATTGTCCTCGCGGGAATTTTAACCGCCATCGGCATTATCATCCCTTTGTTCTCGCCCATTAAGATTACCATTGATCCCGCTTCTTTTACGCTGGCCAGCCATGTTGCTATTTTCATCGGCATGTTTGTCTCGCCTGTCGTTGGTATTTCTGTAACGCTGGGGACAACGCTGGGTTTCCTACTGGCAGGGTTTCCAATCTCTGTTGTGATGCGCGCCTTGTCGCATCTTGTTTTTGTTACAGTTGGTGGTTTTCTTTTAAAGAAAAAACCGGGAACATTGGAGTCAATCCCAAAAACAATCGCTTTTGCCGCGCTTATCTCAATCATTCATGGTATTTGTGAAGTATTGATTTCTATCCCCTTTTATGTCGCCGGGCCTGCAACTCAATCTTTCTTTATTGCAATTATTTTACTGGTTGGCGTAGGCACATTTGTACACAGCATGATTGATTTTCTGTTGGCATATATCATCTGGCAGCCATTGAAAAAACTATTTCCGCAAAAAGCAGTGGTGCTTCCCTTAAAAGAGGATCTTTCCTCGTGACAGCAAGCGCCCGCCGCGCTGCTGTATTGGCGCAACTAGAAGCTGCGGATACACCCGTTAGCGCATCTTTATTGGCAAAAGAATTTTCCGTCAGCCGTCAAATCATTGTAGGTGATATTGCGCTGTTGCGTGCAAGCGGCGAAGAAATTCTCTCTACGCCAAAAGGCTATATGATGCAAAGCAACGCGCATCCTGCGCCGGGCGTTATCCGTACGCTGGCTTGCGTGCATACACCTACAGAAACAGAAGCAGAACTTTCATCGATTGTCTATTATGGTGGTGAAATCTTGGATGTTTCAGTTTCTCATCCCGTCTATGGAGAAATCTCTGCGCCGCTGAACATCAAAAGCAATCATGATATTGCGTTGTTTTTAGAGAAAGTACATCAGGATGAAGCTTCTTTGCTCAGCAATCTGACAGATGGCTTACATCTACATCGTGTTCTCTTTCCCAGCACTGAGTCCTATGTAAACGTTTGCAAAGCCTTGCAAGAGAAAGGGATTCTGTTTGTGGAAAATGAAGCAAATATGGAATAAAAAATCCACCCCATTTACATTGACAGGAAAAAGGTGTTATGCTATATTAGGTAATGCTAATTGCCTAATATGTATGGCATCAGCGATAAATGAATTGTAATGTTTGGTTGCTATGAAAACAGAAATATAGTTATGTGCCGGTAGCTCAGCTGGATAGAGCGTCTGGCTACGGACCAGAAGGTCGGGAGTTCGAATCTTCTCCGGCACACCAAGAAAAGCCTATTATAATAGGCTTTTCTTTTTTTGTTTTTACCAGGCGTTATTTTTTTCTTTGTTTTGGTCATCATTTGGCCATCATTATGTTGATTTTGATCATCACTGTAAGAATACAAGAATCAGAAACCCCTCCTCTAAGTGGCTGATTCTCTATTTTTTGCCGCTGCCATCGTTGCGTGTCATCTTGTTCACTGCGCCATAGCTGTTGTAATCATATACCGTTTCCACCGAGCCTGATAAAGAAGAGCCTTGCATATTGCAAAGCTCTCTTTCATTATGCACTAATGCACATTTCAAAATCTTGTGGTAATATTCGAGTAACAAACTCTCTATAATCCTCTATGCCACTTACATCTACAATCTCTTTTTCAATTACCCTAAGGGCTTGCCAAAGTCCTTTTGGTATGTTTTCATCTTCCTCATACTCATCAAAAGTATTCTCATAAGTTATGACCATCGCCTTATTACAATCTAACAAAGAAACTGTCTTGATTCTTGCTGTATAAATCTCTCTGAATCTTAGATATGGATCTATTTGAAAAACATCCCATAACATATTTCCTACATCAATAGAAGAGAAATTTTCTTCTTCCATATCACTTTTTAGGTATAGTCCTCCACTTTGCACAATTCCTCTCTGTTGCTCCTCTTCTATATGGTTCCACCAGACAATATAGTAACCCCCTTCTTTTACTTTATATAAGGTGTAATGACTAGGGTATTCATATGTTTTTCCATTTGCCTCAATAATCGTTGGCAAGTATCTAATATTTTCAATTGGAAAGACTTCATTCATAAAATGTATTTCCCTTTTTTCAAATCCAATCGGATCTTCTTCTGTAAAGCTAAATTCATAAAAAGATAAAGATTGTACACCAAAGAAGGCTACAAGTTCTTCCAGTGAATACTCTCTCATATTTTTAGGATCAAGAACTTCCTCTTCTGTGACAGGAAAATCATCTAGCCATTCACCATTTTCTAGAATTTCTCTATTGGGATCAATTTCTATTTCTTCTGATGGCGCCTCACTCGTCGATGGCATTATTGAGATACTAGGAGAATTTTCTGATGAGTTTGCTTCACTTGGATTTATCTCTCCTATATTACTACCGTTACACCCTGTAATAATCAACAAACAAACCATTACGAAAATATATCCCATTTTTCTATTTTTTTTCATCGGTTCCTCCTTATAATGGTCTTCCCGCTCTAGCGATGTCTTCCATAAAGTTCATTTGCCAATTGTCATCCAGCAAATAATAAGTTGTTCCTCCAGAAAAAACATATTCATACTCTTCTTTTCTATATATCCACACATTATCAAAGATTTTATTTGAATTGTCTGATACTTCCACTTTCCCTGTATAGCCAAACTTTTCAATAACTGTTCCATCGCTCTCCTTCACTACGAAATGTATTTGCCCATACTCTTTGTCTTCATACTTGAATGCTACCAGTGTTGTTCCTTGTGGAATTTCAAGTTTTTTTGCTTCATTTGAAGATACTCTTGTTACATTTCTTGCACCTATTGTGTCTTCAATAAGCCTAAACATTTCATCGGGATCTCTACTATATCCTGCTCCTTGAAATTCGAATTCCTGTAACGAATGTGCTATTCCTATACAAAATGTACTCTCTGCATAAGGTCCAAACTCCCTGCGATTCTCTATAGTCATTCCTTTAACTATCAAATCTGCAATTTCTCTATGCTTAGAATCCAATGCTGCTTTTTCTGCTTCAGGCATATCTGCATAGGCTGATATCGTTTTCTTTCCTTTATTTTCAGCTTCCCTTGCTCTTCTTGATTGATCTTTTTCTTTTTTTGCCATATTCTTTTTGCGTACGGCATCAATCTCCCATTCAGAAATATATTCATGTCCCGTAAGATCCACAAAGTTCACTGGATTACTTCCACAGTAGCTATACAAGTTCTGTGTTCTCGGGTCTGCTGCTACTCCTGTATAGGTGTCTTGGCTTAAGAATCTCCCTGTCTCAGGTTGGTAGAACCTGGCGTTCATGTACTGTAGCCCGCTCCCGTCGTCGGAGACACTGCCTGTGTACGTCACATCATTGATGAAACTCCCGTCTCCTGTCTGTGCTTTGTTTCCAAACGCATCATATGCATAGCCTGTGACTACGTTCCCATCAGGTCCAATGATGTTCGAAACACTCCCCCGGATGTCATAGCTATACAAGTAATACTTATTAGCATAGGGTTGCGATGTGCCTGATGTATCAGGGTTAGTAAACCGCTTGCTGGCTACAATCTGTCCCCCTAAGTCTAACACATTCTCTGTCTGCAGTACACGGCTCTCATTGGTGGAATAGATAAGAGAATCCCCCACATAGTAGAACTGCGTGGTGACTTCGCTTCCGTCTATGCTCTCTACTCTCTCGCTCCGCTTCCCATCTGCATAATAGCTGTTGCTGCTGGTATTGACCACATCCGGTAATGGCTCGTTGTACTCATCTGCACTCTCCGTCACATTCCGTGTAGTAATCAGCAAGTCTCGTAGGTCATAGGTATTGGTTACCGTCTCAAAGTAATCTGAATCTGCCCCTGTTATTGGGTGCGTCAGTGTCATAGATAGGTTCACTTCACCTACTTGATTCCCACGGTTGTCATAGGTATATGTACTTCTGGTCTTGGCCTTCCCATTCTTCTGCTCACTGATCTGTTGCAGCTGATCCAGATTGTTGTAGGTATACGTACGGATTGATGTCGGTGACGCAGGGTCTGTGATGGTCTCTTTGGTTCGGTTCCCCACCTTATCATATTCATATGCAGTGGTCTTGCCGTCCTCTGTGGTGTTGGTAAGACGCCCCACATTGTCATACGTATAGCTCTTGTTCACCGTCTCTGCTGTTCCATAATTGGTATACAGCGTCTCGCCTGTAATATACCCCAGACGGTTGTAGCTCATGGTGTACTCTTCTTTTTTACTGCTGCCATCGTTGCGTGTCATCTTGTTCACTGCGCCATAGCTGTTGTAATCATATACCGTTTCCACCAAGCCTGTATTCCCCGCTTCATCAAACCCACGGTAATCCTTTGTCTTTTGCAGGTCGCCATTTGTGGCATAGATGTATTCTCTCACCTTCGGCAGTGCGCTGATGTTTACATTGTCTATGGTACTGTTACCGGTACCCGAATGGATGCTCGTGATTCTACCATGGGTATCATACACATATCCCGTCACACGTATCCCACTTCCCTGGGCAACGCTGGCTTGGTTATCCTCTTTGATGTAGCTAATGCCAATGAGCTCTCCCGCTTGGTTATACCGGTAGCTGGTGCTTAGTGAATCATCCTGCGAGCCATCTCCCTGGCTTTCTTGTACCACACGCTCCATCAAGTTATATGTATAGTCCTTCACATCCCATACACCATTCTTCAGTAACTTCTCTTGGGAGACTGCCCCTGTAGCGGTATACGTATATTCTAAGCGATATCCTGATGCACTATTAAAAAGACGCCCTGTAAAAACACAAGGCGTCTTTTCCTCATTCACCGAAACATAGTTCTATGTCTTGCGGAAGCATTTGGGCTAACTCATATCCCGGTGTGTCTACCAAGTTTTCAACCGTCTTCGTTTCAACACGCGATGCATATAGAAGCCCTCTCTCATTTTCTTCCATTTCTTTCAGAAACTCATCTATATTTATGTCTATTATATACGTTACATACATAACTTTTCCGTTTGACAGCAAAGAATACGACTCGGCAGAATAGTTAGATTCCAGATAAAATAAATACGGGTCCGTTTTCAATACATCCTTCAATATCATTCCTTCTTGAACCCCTGCAAAGTCTTTTTCTGTAAGGTTACTCTTGGTATAGATTCCACCATAAGAATATATCATGTTTCCTTGTAGGCTCCATTCCACACGATAATATCCACCCTCTTTTACCTTATACAAGGTATAATAGTAATCCCAACTATACTCTTTTTCTCCGTCTTTCATAGACCATGTGTGATGGCGCATATTTTCTACAGGAAAATGTTCATTCACATAATAGACCTTTCTATGTTCCCAAGCAACTGGACCTTCATCATGTTTTAACTGAAAATAATATAAATATCCTTGCTCTCCAAAAAAATCTCGCAACTCTTGAATGGAGTATTCCGTCATGCTATCGGGATCAAGGTATTCATCTTCTGTAATCAGAAAATCTGTTTCCCACTGCCCCGTCATTTCCGTTTCTTCTGATGATGGATTGCTTGTCGGACTTGCATTTTCTGTTTTACATCCTACAGCTACCACCATTAACAAGACCAATAGCAGTACTAATCACTTTCTACTATATTTTCTTTTCATAGAGTGCTCCTTTCTTATGGATTCTTCAGACTACTTGTACCAATCCTCTTTCAAAATGAAATACAGTGTTTCTCCTTCAAATTCGCCTCCATCCTTATAATATGAACTATCAACCCACTTTTCTGCTAGAACATCTTCTGTATTAAGCTTACGCGGTGTATCATTTCCAAGGCTATATAGCTCAGACCAGCTCTGTCCTTGCTTCACTATATAATGATCCGCGCTTTTTCCTCCCTTTACATTTCCCTGTCTATATGCAATCACAACGTGTCCTTCGGGAGCCTGTGCGAGTGCTTGGCTTTCGTTAATGCGCGTTACATTCTCGGCACCTACGGTGGTTTGAACATTCTTCCAGTTCTCTTCAATGCTCTTTGGATAACCACCTACATGAAAATTTTCAACGCCAAATGCATACCCGTGGCAGTTTGTAAAGTCTCTATCTGAAGTCCGTGTATAGGTATCACGGTTAATTACTTTGACCTCCTGACTTCTGTCAAACGGCTTTGCATCTTTTGCTGATGGTGTAGAAGTAGTGGTTTTTGCTTTTGCTCTCTCTTGCCTTTTGCTTCTGCTCTGCCTTGTGCGCAGCCTCTTTTATGCTTTTTGTTTGTCCTGCGGATAACCCACTTGCACTGCCCGCCTTCCATATCTCTTCTGGATTCAACCCTAGCTGGTTTGCTTGTAATTGCAATTTCCTATACGCACCTTCATCAATCCATATTCCTGTTGTTCCAATTTGTTTTCTCGCATGCCCCGTCGGATCCACAAAGTTAATGGGATTACTTCCACAGTAGCTATAAAGATTCTGTGTTCTCGGGTCTGCCGCGACTCCTGTGTAGGTGTCTTGGCTTAAGAATCTACCTGTCTCAGGTTGGTAGAATCTGGCGTTCATGTACTGTAGCCCGCTTCCATCGTCGGAGACACTGCCTGTATACGTCACATCATTGATAAAGCTCCCGTCTCCTGTCTGTGCCTTGTTTCCAAACGCATCATATTCGTACCCCGTTACTAGGTTCCCATCAGGTCCAATGATGTTTGAGACACTCCCCCGGATGTCATAGCTATACAAGTAATACTTGTTGGCATAGGGTTGCGGTGTGCCTGATGTATCAGGGTTGGTAAACCGCTTGCTGGCCACAATCTGTCCCCCTAAGTCTAACACATTCTCTGTCTGCAGTACACGGCTCTCATTGGTCGAATAGATAAGGGAATCCCCCACATATTAGAACTGGGTGGTGACTTCGCTTCCGTCTATGCTCTCTATTCGCTCACTCCGCTTCCCATCTGCATAATAGCTGTTGCTGCTGGTGTTCACAACATCCGGTAATGGCTCGTTGTACTCATCTGCACTCTCTGTCACATTCCGTGTGGTAATCAGCAAGTCTCGTAGGTCATAGGTATTGGTTACCGTCTCAAAGTAATCCGAATCTGCCCCTGTTGTTGGGTGCGTCAGTGTCATAGATAGGTTCACTTCCCCTACCTGATTCCCGCGGTTGTCATAGGTATATGTGCTTCTCGTCTTGGTCTTCCCATTCTTCTGCTCACTGATCTGCTGCAGTTGATCCAGATTGTTATACGTATACGTACGGACAGATGTCCGCTCATTTGCAGGTAACGCAGGGTCTGTGATGGTCTCCTTGGTTCGGTTTCCCACCTTATCATATTCATATGCTGTGGTCTTTCCGTCCTCTGTGGTGTTGATAAGCCGCCCCACATTGTCATACGTATAGCTCTTGGTCTTGGTCTCTGCCGTTCCATAGTTGGTATACAGCGTCTCTCCTGTAATGTACCCTAGGCGGTTGTAGCTCATGGTGTATTCTTCTTTTTTGCTGCTGCCATCGTTGCGCGTCATCTTATTCACTGCGCCATAGCTGTTGTAATCATATACCGTTTCTACAGAGCCGGTATTCCCCGCTTCATCAAACCCACGGTAATCCTTTGTCTTTTGCAGGTCGCCGTTTGTGGCGTAGATATATTCTCTTACCTTGGGCAGTGCGCTGATGTTTACATTGTCTATGGTACTGTTACCGATACCTGAATGAATGCTTACAATTCTACCATGCGTATCATACACATATCCCGTCACACGTATCCCATTTCCCTGCGCAACGCTGGCTTGGTTATCCTCTTTGATGTAGCTGATGCCAATGAGCTCTCCCGCTTGGTTATACCGGTAACTGGTGCTCAATGAATCGTCCTGCGAGCCATCTCCCTGGCTTTCTTGTACCACACGCTCCATCAGGTTATATGTATAGTCCTTCACATCCCATACACCATTCTTCAGTAGCTTCTCTTGCGAGACTGCCCCTGTAGCGGTATACGTATATTCTAAGCGATACTCTGAGGCGCTGTCGGTACTTTGGCTAGAAGTATAGTAATGCTTACTTGTAACACGCCCCATATTGTCATACTCATATTTCTCTTTGCTGCCATCGTTGCGTGTCACCAACTGCAGTAAGTCGCTGGCATGGTAGCTGAAGCTAGCCTGCATCAAAACCGTACCGTCCATCTTCTTGGTACGTTCCGCTACTTTTCTCCCATACAGGTCAAATACCGTTTCACTGACTTTGCCCTTGCTCGCGTTGTTGTTGGCATTGGCATCTGTTACAGTGTTCTTAATCCGTCCTGTGCCATCGCTTACGTCATAGGCATATGTTGTCTCACTGCCATCTGCCAGTGTCACCGTAAGCAATCGCCCCAAATCATCATATGTGTTGGTGGTGATATTGTTCAAGGCATCTTTGCTGGTCAGCTGATTGCCCAAAGTATCATAAGTATACTCTGTTACAATATTCTCTCCGTTGGGGTCCACCACCTGCTTTGTGTTGCGCCCCAGTGCATCGTATTGTGCTCTTGTAATACGCCCTGCACCGTCCGTCACCTGTATCACATTGCTTAGCATATCATATTGGTACTGTGTGGTAACACCACCCGCTGTTTCTTTTACCAACCTGCCAATCTTGTCGTAATACGCAATGCTCGTTCTATCGCTACCGTCTGTGGTGACGATACGCGTTGTTACCTTATCCGCTTCACTCGAACCGTTGCTGTCGCTGTCCCATTTCTCATAGATTGTCTGTGTCACACTCCCGTCCGGGTATGTCACTGCCGTTACACGGTTCAAGTCATCATAAGTATACGAAACAGAACGATTCAGCGCATTGGTTTCAGAGGTCTTGTTCCCAATGAGCGAATAGCTGGTAGAAGAGGTATTCCCTGCCGCGTTTGTGGTACTGGTTAGCCGCCCCAGCTTGTCATACACAAAGGATGTATTGCTGGTGGTCCCTGCATCTTTTAGCAGTTCTTTTGTCTGTACCGTTCTGCCCCAACCGTCATATACATACTGCATCACGGTACGCGTGCTCACCCCTGCTGCGCTCTCACTGACATGCGTGACCCGCCCTTTGCTGTCATAAGTATATGATGTTGTTTTCCCTAACCGATCTGTTTGGCTTAGCAGATACCCTGCGTTTCCGTTCACCGTACCGTATGTGTTGGTAGAAACCTTCCCTGCGGGGTCTGTGGTGGTAAGCAGATTCCCGTTGTTGTTGTCATAGGTATATGAAGTCGTCTGCCAATCACTTCCATTCTTCACTTTTACCGTACCCGGTTTGTTGAACGCGTTGTAGTTCTCATATACCGTCTCACTGCCCATTGGGCCTGTGACGTTTGTTACATTTCCGTTTCCATCATAGCCGTAAGTATAGGTCAGCGCGGTTTCTGTTGTAGCGCCGTTGATCTTGTTCTTGTAGCTCATACTGGTCATGAGGAAAGTATTCATGTCAAAGGTATATGTGGCCTCATACCCCATGGGGTTTGTCACTTTGGTGACCAGACCTTCCGCGTTGTAATCATAAGAAGTGGCTACGCCATATTTGTCTCGCACCGTTGTCGCATTGTCCCCATAAACAAAATCTGTGTATTCGCTCATGGGGCTATTGATGCGGGAGACTCTTTTGTCTACGTCATACACAAAGGAGAATACTTTGCTCTCTGGGTTGGTTACTGTGGCAATCTGCCCGTTTGTATCATATGTATAGCTTTCCTGATAGACCTGACCGCTTTCTCCTACTATATATGCCCCGTCTAGCTTATCATCATCCCCATAGGTGTAGATGTATTCTTGTACTTTGGGATTTTCTCCCGCAGTGTCTTCCGTCCATTTGATGGAAGCAATCATATCCACATTCTCGTTGATGTAGATGTAATCTCCGCCTGTACTCTCCGGAGTGATGTATTCAAAATCTGTGCTCCCCGGGTTTCCTTTGGAGACATAGTAGGTAAGCGCAACCTTCTCGCCCACAGTGTTTTCTATCTCCACCAAGTTCCCGCGCAGATCATAGGTAAAGGTTAGCTCATTCCCGTTGGGGTTGGAGAATTTCTTGAGCTTCATGCTCTGGGCGTTAAAGTGATAGGTGATGTTATCTTTTCTTGTAATGGTATATTCATCTGCCGTCGCGTCATACGCCAGTTTCATAAACGTACCTTTGGCTGATGCATACCCACCGTCTTCTTCCAGTGGGAAACGATGGAAAGAGCCGTCTCCATCTTTTAATATCATCCCGATTTCTGTTACACCATTCTCATCATATTCTTTTAATAGTGTGGTGTTAAAAGAGAAGTCCCAGCCATATCCCATGGGAGTCTTGGTGGTCGCCATGCTATTGTAGGTCCGGCGCATGACCATGGCAAAGAACGGATCGCTCACCATCATATCTGTGACCACATACGACATATTGCCGTTGGAGACATTCACATACGCATCTCCACTACCGGTAGAAAGATTGGCAAAGCTCCAATAGGTTTGCAGGCCTAGCCGCTTTTGTACTTCTCCTGCTTCGGGCATGGTTGCCCATGCTTGGTTTGAGGGCAAGCTCTCTCTTACATGCCCATCAATCTCTCTTGTGGCTGTTACCTGATAGTAGAACCGTTTTTCAAAGTTTAGATTGTAATCCGCCCATGTGGCTTCCTCAATACCTTCTGCCACCAATGTTTCCGCAGATGGTACAAAGTATGGTGTCTCACTCCGGTACACATTGTACCGAATCCCTGTCCCTGCCACCGGTGCCCACCGCAGTCTCGTCTGATAATTGGCATCCGTCATGGTGGAAAGATTATCCGGAGAACCCACCAGCTCTACCATGTGGGCTTGCCCTGTTGCCATAACCTCTACCCGCAACCGCCATGACTTTAACAGCGGCGAACTGCCTCCGTCTTGCATATGGAGCGTTGCCTTTAGCACAATCTCTTTGCCCGGATTCTCCAGTTCCATCCATGCTGCTTCGGTGTATCCACCTTCTCCGGTCTTAGTGCCTATGGCTGTACTATCAATCAATTCAAAGGTTACTCCCCCATCTGTGGAAACAGAATAGACAATACTTGCCCCTTCGGGTATCTCTTGCTCTACTTCCAGCTTTACTTTCAACACATCATCTGTAATGGGGCGTACTGTGGTCTCTATGCTACCGGTATACGGCGCAACACCAGGCATTTTGATGCAGCCTAACTCTTCCGCATGAATGACGTTATCTAATGCTGTAAACCCTCTTGCATTCTTGTCAAATGTGTTATTGATGAGCGTCGCGTTGGAATACGCTGCATGCTGTACGTTTAACATGGCTTTTGTAAGGCTGGGGGAAATGCTCGCGCTGCTAGATCTACCCATCATCACTTTAAACTGTATTGTTTTCCCCGATGCTGTACCCATAAAGTATTGTCTGGCATTGGGGTTCATGGTCACCCCGCCATCTGAAGAAACAGCAGACAGTGGATGCCATGTAGCACCGTTGTTAAACGATACGCTGTAGTAGATATATGTACCTCTCGAATCAATTATACTCTCTACAAGCAAATCAATGTAGTTCACATTCCCTGCAAAGGTAATGGGCTCTGAGATGATATATCCTTCCGTTGCGCCTGCTTCTAGTACTGCCTTGCCGTCTACGATGGCAATCCCTTCCCCTGTATATCCTTCGAGGTCCGTAAAGGTCTTGTTGAGCGCGTTTGATTCATAGGTGTTGTAGGTATACAACTCTTTGCCATCTCCATCTTTTCCTTGGGCATAGGCAAAGACATGTTTCCCTTCCGGGTACATCCATGTTGCATTTTCATTGTCATATGTTGTGGCGTCAAAAGGAATGGATTTCGCGTCACCTATCCCCACTTGCTCCCGATTTACAATGAGCTTTCCGCCTGTAATCTCTTCTTTCTGCAGTGTTTCGTCTTTGTAGTCAAAGGTAAATGGGATGGTATCGTCTGTGATCTTTGTATCTGCTTCGGGAGAAAGGACCATCAGGTCCGCTTCTGTCAGCGTACTGATTTCGGACACCAATTCTTCCAGCCCCGCAGAAACGCCTACATTCCCTGCTTCATCTTGTGCGTACAAATACAGTGTATAGATACGCTCCGGATCAAGCTCTGTTGTATCAAACACAAAGATTCGCTCATCATTGGGTAGTGTCGTTCCTTCTGCAAGGGTAATGAGGCTATCTTCTTCCGGATGTGTCCCTTCGCCATATTTTAATGTCCATTTTTGGAATGGACTTTTCTTGTTGTCTTCACCCACATTCACCACAGTTGCCTTAATCCCCACAAAGCCCGGCGGAAGACCTTCCACGTCTCTTGTGATAACTGTTGTCGGTGCCATTGTATCTTTCCTGTATGTGACAGATTTGCTGGCTCCTCTATTATCCCATGCGTCCAATCCTCGAAGCTGGATGGTATGTGTGCCATCTGCTAGCGTACTTAGATTGAGCGTAATGCTGTTGGCCGTCAAACTCCCACCTGGATTCTGCAATATCCAAGCACCTCCATTGATCTGGTATTCCACACGGACTATCCCTTTGTTGTCCGTAAGCCCTGTCCATGATAATGTGGGAGAGGTATTGTTTGTCCACCCCGCTGGTGAGAGTGTCAATGTTGCTGGTGCAGATGGATTTGTATAATCCCCTATCGTAAGTGTATTGGATTTTCGATAGGCAGAAACATTCCCCACATTGTCTTCCACGCACACCTCAAACGCATAGGATGTGCTATCCGACAACCCTGTAAACGTATGTGTCCTAGAAGTCCCCTTGTCAATGCGCGTGGCAGACCCTGCATGCCGAACATAGTATTTTTTGACCCCACTCCCCACATCCGTCACCGCCGGCCATGTAACTGTAATATTTCCTTTTCCTGTTGCACTAGATGAAAAGCTTTGTGTTGCTGTCACTGATGCCGGCAAAGATGGTGCGGTGCGATCCCGATAATATGGCGTACTGGATTGTTTCGCAGGACCTGCTTTCCCATAATTATTTACTGCGCGTAACCACACATACCGCTGTCCGTCCGGCAAATCTAACCATGTTCTCAGACCCCATGTTTCTGGAGTTGGATTATATATTCTCGTAAATCCATTTGTCGCACTGGTTATACTATATTCATAGTATGCGATAGATGTTCCTGTTGGTGATGGTACCAGGCTCCATTGTATTTCTATTGCGTTCTTAACCCATATATTTTGGGGGTTTATATTTAGGTTTGTTGTTGCTGGCGGTGCATCCACATAATTGATTACAATTGTTGGTCTCATGCTAGTGCCTCTGCATGAAGTAAACCGTTTAAATCGATTCACACCCTCTTGGTTACTCTGTATTCGAAAATGGATACCTCCATTTACATTATACCTTGCCCTTACTTGATCCGTTATTACCCACGTATACCATCTTGCGCCTGGTGTGACTGTCTTTGAACCAATATATGATTCCATCGTTGTTGGCTGGTTGTTCCATGTCATCGCGGCGAATGGTGCTGCTGGTAATGTATGTAGCTCTGCATTAATTGTTGAAGCCCCGCCATCGTTTTCATACAGATCTAAAGTGGCACTTGTGATGTGTTTGTTCGTTCCAATGACTGTCGGGTTTAAGTATATGAAAGAGCGATACACTGCGTCAGTACTATCCCTCCCAATCCGCAGGTGTGGATCGCCATACAAGATTGTGTTTGGCTTTTTTGATGAAACATGGGTGTCATGCACATAACTGGTGCCATTAAAGTTGTACGACGGATCAATGACCACAGGATAGGTTCGCCCTGCTGCTTGTAACCATTCCTGGCTAGGGATCATCTGATACAGATATTCTGTGTCGCTTATCTTTTGTATGTTGACTTCGATGTCATAACTCTCGTTTTGCTCATCTGCTGTTTCATACATAAACGGCAACGGAATCATTGCAATGATTTCGTTGGTCTCTTTGTCCAGTAGAATTGTATTGTTGTCATGGAGTAGTACCGGGTACAAATCGGTTAAGTTGAGTAAGTAAGTGAATTTATCAATGCTGGTTGGGCTGTTTAGAATGATTTCTTCTTTTACACCCGAAGCCGTCGGTGTCATTTTGACATCAATCCCTTTTGCCAATACACCTTTATGCTTAACAGCATTGAAGTTGGTTGCAACTTCAGGCTCTGCTTCAAGGTCTTCTTTGGTGATGGTCTCGTTTCCGCTCTTCTCATTAAAAGCGCCATCTTCTAGAATCTCTTCGTTCTTTTTTGTACCCTTCTGCAACCCTGCTTTTGCTGTAGGGAGTTTCACTTCTTTTGCTGCTGCATCTTCCCCTTGTTCAATGACCACAGTTTCTGTACCGGAGAAGGTTTGTGCAAAATCGATGTTATCTAATTCCTCTTTTGTTGCAACCTCCTCTACCGGAAGCAGTTTGAATGCAATCTGGTAATCTTCTTTCTTAATCGTTACTTCTAACCCGTCCTCTGTCTTTGTTGCAAAGGACATATCTATCTCTCCTGCTGCGCTTTGCAACAAGGTATCGTCTACTTTATTCTGTATGAGGGATGTGTCTATGTCTTGCCATACACCATTTTCATCTTGATAGCGTACCGGGGTGAAGTAGATCTGCTTGGTGTATGAACCATCTTCATTTTGTACTGTATGGGCATACTTCTCCAGCTCATCCGCTTCTTCCGCTTCGCTCAGTATCGGTTGCGCAGCAAGCAGTTCTTCATATTCTTCCTGACTGATGGGCACCAAGTATTCACCCACGATGGTCTCTGGAATCTTCGGCATCTCCCCTTCTTCCGGGACGTCTTCTACCACCTCCGGCGTTTCACTGGGTTCCAAAGATGGTGGTACGTCTTCTGAAGGCTCTTCTGCGGGCACCACACTTTCTTCCGGTGGTGTTTCTGAAGTGCTGGGCTCTTCCGACGGATCTACCACTTCACCCTCTTCTGTTTGTCCATTGACGCTTTCATATGCTTCTTTTGTGTAATATGTTGCTGCTGCTTTTGCAGTGTTTCCTATATTTGTGTACAAAAAAGTACCCATAAATATGAGTACCAAAAAAACACTGATCACACGACTGACACGTTTGCTTTTCATAAAGCCCCTCCAATTTGTTTGCGCTTTCTCGTTACAAAAACATTGTGTTTCCACAACAAAGCCCATCACACTTCGCCATTTTCACACTTCCAGAGGGTAACTCGCCATTTGCCTGTTTTTCTATTATTTAGAATATCTACCTCGAACACTAGCAGTTTTCTTGCTATTTGTCAAGCGTTTTCTCTCTTATGAGTTTCCATATTTTTTGCGACAAGTTTCTTTTACATGAATTTATATTTGGCACAGCTCTTTTTAAGAACGCTGAAACCTCCTTTTTTTGTGCACTCTTTTGGTCGTTATTTGGTCATTGTTCTTATTCAAAGCCACCACATGCGACTTTATATTAGTAAGGGATTACCCGAAAAAAATATGATTATACCAGCAGTTGCAAATGATTATAAAAAAGCAGCCAAAGACTTAGTATAGGCTACGGACCAGAAGGTCGGGAGTTCGAATCTTCTCCGGCACACCACTTTGAAAGAGGCGGATTTTTTAAAATATCTGCCTCTTTTGCTTATATCGATTGAGAAATGAGGAGCGTCAAGTGACAACGATTTATTTCATTCGCCATACAGAAGCAGATGCCTCTATCAACGATCAAAGAACACGCCCTCTTACACAAAAGGGTCTTTCTGACCGCAAGGTTATTACAAGATTTTTTCAAGATAAACAGATTCATGCTGTTCTTTCAAGTCCGTATGTTCGAACTGTGGAAACCATCACCGAATTTGCATAGTCAATTAATCAAAAAATAGAAACTGTTGAAGCGTTTCGTGGATTAAGCGTCAACAGTATTTGGATTGATTCTTACAAAAGTTTTTTTGAAAAATATTGGCTTGATTTTACATATCATTATGCAGATGGTGAAAGTTTTTTAGAACTTAAGAACCGTACGATACCTGCGCTAAACCTAATTTTAAACAAACATAAGAATGAAAACATTCTAATCTGCACACACAATGTGTCACTAGGTATAATCCTCAATCATTATGATAAAACTTTTGCGTTCGAAGATTTTGTACGGATGGAAGATGATACATTATGGGTAACGAAGCTGTCTTTTGTCGAAGAAGCGTGCATAGAAATCAATCAAATACCTTTATCAAGAGAGCTGTGATTTTTACAATTTTGCGCTTGAACGCTATTTTATGATAACTTCTGTCACATGATCTGTTTTATGTTGACCCGTTTATATGATCCTTCTTTCACTCCATTACAATGCAAACAAAAGTTTCCCGTTCCATATTTCTTAAATCTTTTCGCTCTCTCCCTTCGTCATTTTCTACCACTTCCACCAACATACTAGAAAAACAGGAAAAATACATGTATAATATATTCATAGAATGCTTTCTACAAATCTGATACACAAGGAGACTACCATGCAGTGTCCAAAATGCGGCAGCAGTGATTTGCATCCTATTACAGAAGTAACCAGCGAAACAAAAGGATTTAGCGCCGGCAAAGGTTGTCTTGGCTGGCTTTGCATCGGCCCATTCGGTTGGTTATGTGGGCTTTGTGGTATGGGCAAGGGAAAAACCCGTTCTCGTTCTTATTGGGTCTGCAAAAATTGCGGCGACAAATTTAAGCTTTGAAAACTTGGCTCACACTCATGAAATGGGGCGCCCATATGGGGTGTCATCAACTGCCATCGCGCAGCTTTTTCTGGCGTTCGTATCAGTTTCCGCTTTGCGCCAGATGCACAGGTGTGCTTCTTGGAAGTTTGCTTGGAATACCCCTTCTTTTCTTCATTCGCCCCAGTTGGTCTTTTTTATTTTTATTCCTTCCGCTTATTCTTGATGGCGGCTCTCAGCTACTTGGTTGGCGTTCCTCCAATAATTTTTTACGTCTTATTACCGGTATGTTAAGCGGCATTGCTATGTTGTTTCTTTTTGCGCGATTCTTCACATACCTGTTTGATTGAGCAAAAAAATCCGAGTATCGTTTCCACTTTCATGATAATCTAAACCACATAACGGGAAAAATAAACCACCTACCGAGAAGGAATTGTCTTTCGATTCTTCTGTTTTTATACTGAAAGCATCAAAGAAAAGAGGTGTATTATGGAAACCAATTGGAAACGCAACATGTATATATTTTTATCAAGCCAAGCCATCTCCATCTTTGGCTCTTCGCTTGTACAATATGCAATTACTTGGTATATTACGCTTTCAACAAATTCCGGCGCATATGCAACGCTTTCTATCATCTGTAGTGCTTTGCCTATATTACTCTTATCTCCCTTTTCCGGTGTATGGGCTGATCGCTATGACAAAAAGAAGTTGATCAACTTTGCAGATGGCGGAATTGCGCTTTGTACATTGCTTGTTGCCATTCTCTATCTTTCAGGCTATAAAGCGCTTTGGCTGCTCCTCGCCGCTTCTTGCTTGCGCGCATTTGGCTCTGCCGTGCAATCCCCCAGCGTAAGTGCTATGTTACCGCTTATTGTTCCTGCATCAGAGCTGACACGTGTCAACGGAATCAATGGCAGCGTACAATCTCTTATCACATTGCTTAGCCCAATGCTCAGTGGATTTTTGCTTGGTTTTGCTTCCATCGAGTTTATCTTTTTTATTGATGTCGTTACTGCAGTGCTTGCCATTCTCGTCATGGTTGTTTTTCTCCGCATTCCAAAAGAAGAAAAACAGCAAACTGAAAAACCCAGCGCGTTGCGTGAGCTAAAAGAAGGGTTCTCTTACATCAAAAAAGAACGTTACCTGATTTCATTTTTTTTCTTTTTCACGCTATTTCTAGTCGCCGCTTGCCCTGCTGCTTTTCTAACCCCCTTGCAAGTCTCAAGAGCATATGGCGGAGAAGTTTGGCGTTTATCTGCCATTGAAATGACGTTTTCCGGCGGCATGATGCTTGGCGGTGTTCTCATTGCCGTTTGGGGCGGTTTTAAAAATCGTATTCGCACCATTGGGCTAGCAGGTCTTGTAATGGGCGTTTGTACGCTCCTGCTTGGCGCAGGCGTTCCTTTTCCAATCTATCTTATCGCTATGTCTCTATTCGGCTTTGCCATGCCATTTTTCAATACGCCGGCAATTGTTTTGTTACAAGAAAATGTGGCGCCGTATATTATGGGGCGTATCTTTAGCGTGATGGACATGGTGCGCAGCTCGCTCATGCCCTTAGCAATACTATTTTATGGACCCATGGCAGATGTCATACCCATTGAATGGTTGCTGCTGGGAACCGGCGTATTGTTACTCTTGGTTTCACTTGGATTTTCCCTCAACCAGCCGTTGTTACAGGTAGGCAAAACAAAAGAAGAGCACGCTTAGTGCTCTTCTTTTTATCAAACTTTCTCTATTATTTATATTTCTCCCATGACAATTTTATGTAGTTGCTCTTTTTGCGCGTCAGAAACATGCGCACCGTAAATACGCGCTGCTGTTTCCATGCTACCTAGAATCTCTGTTTTCACTGGTTTCCTCTCCTCCAGCTTCTTTTTGTCACGACAAAAACCCTTTGGGCAGGGGTTTCTTGCGCCTTCTCGCCTTGACTTTACTATGGAAAGCGACTATTATAAAGATGAAGATTTTATATCTAGGAGGAATGCGCAGATGTCTGAAAAAATTGAACTGCACTATCAAGATACCCCCTCTAAATTTACTTGGGCTGGCCTGGGCGATTTAAAAGTTGGCAGAGAAACGCTGGGAACAGATATGCCTGTTCTTGTTTATCGCTTATTCCAATATACATTAAAAGATATTTTGTCAAGGGAGCTTAGCCCGGAATATGCAGCAGAGTTATACCGCGCCGCCGGGCATTTGGCAGGTCTGGAATTTGCCAAGAATGTACTTGACCTATCTGGCGATATTGATTTCTTCTTAACCAATTTACAGCGCACATTAAGTGAATTAAAAATTGGTATTTTGCGAATTGAACAAGCGGATTTGACTTCATTTAATTTTACGCTCACTGTTTCAGAAGATCTTGATTGTTCCGGTTTGCCGGTTACAGATGAAACCGTTTGCGATTATGATGAAGGTTTTATTGCAGGTATTTTAGAAGCTTATTCGGGCAAAGTATTTGATGTAAGAGAAATTGATTGTTGGGCAAGCGGTGATAGGACTTGTCGCTTTGCTGCACAACCAAAATAAAACAGCACCGGGAGTAACTATGACAGCAAATGAGGCGTTACAACATCTGGAAGCCGCAATGGATGCGCTATTAATCGGGCGTTCTGTTTCTGATGCCTTCCCGCCAGTTTCTGCCTTTCCGGAAGAATACCAATCGTTTGTCGAAAAGTTTGTAACATACATTGCGCAGCTAGAAGAAGCTTATCAGTTTGCCCGTGCCATCAGCCGTGGCGAAATTGATTATGAAGCGCCCGGGCGCAATAACTACCTTGCTGCACCATTAAAAGAAATACATTCACAAGTTCTGAGTTTAAACTATAGTATGGATAACTTGATTCAGGGCAATATGGTAAGCAAGCTATATTTCCCTGGATCTCTTTTTGAAAAATACAATAAGTTGGTTACACAAGTGGCGCAACTTTTATCTGAAACTGAAACCGTTGCAGCAGATTGGGGCAGCCCTGTTTCCAGCTGGCGGTATCATCAACTGCTTTCTGCGCTCAATCAACTGCATATTATGATCATCGAAGTGGATTTGGAAGGAAAAATCCTATTCATGAACCCGCCTGCCAAAGAGGCCTTTCCTGCGCTTATACATTTGACAGAAACAGAAGATGACGGAAAAAACCTAACGTTGTTTCAGTATTTGCGCAGTATTGGGGAGCGATTATCCCATCTCAGTCATAGTGATTTTTTAATTGAAGATTTCCCTATTTTTTATGAGCTGTTGGAGCCGGTGAGCGGTGCTTGGTACAAAATCACTTCCGGTCCGCTTAACCTTGCAGATGGTTCTTATGGGCTGATTCATACGATTGATGACATCAGCGAGTGGAAATACCATGAAGAATCTTTAATCCATACTGCCACAACAGACCCTCTCACCTCTACCTATACCAGAAAAGCCGGTATGCAAAAATTAGAAGAAGTTTGGCAGAGAAGAGAAGAACAAGTTTGTAGCATCATGTTTGCTGATATCGATAATCTGAAAATGATTAATGATACATACGGGCATACCGAGGGAGATCATGTTATTCAAACCATCGCAAATATTTTATGCAACAGCGTCAGAGAAGCAGATTGGGTAATTCGTTATGGTGGCGATGAGTTTTTGGTTTTGCTCACCAATTGTGATGAAATTGCCGCAAAGCATGTGCTACGCCGTACTTATCAATACTTAGAAGAAGCCAATGACGCAAGCGAAAAGCCTTATACCTATTCTTTTAGCGTCGGGCTCGCCACGTTGCAACAAGAGATTGACTCGATAGAAACTTTTATTCAAGTCGCCGATCAAAATATGTACGAGCAAAAGCAATTGCGCAAAAAAGAATCTTCTTAACCCATAGGAGCATATTTTGCATATTTACAAAAGAAAAATTCATTACTACGAAACAGACCAGATGGGCATTGTCCATCATTCCAATTACATTCGTTTTTTTGAAGAAGCTCGTGTTTCTTATTTAGAAGCGATTGGCTACCCTTATCAAAAACTGGAGGCACGCAATCTTTTTTCTCCGCTCACCGGCGTTAACTGCCGTTACCATGCGCCGCTTGTCTTTGGCGATGAAATTCTAATCATCCCGCGCCTTTCTTTTTTCAATGGTGTGCGCATGCATGTTTCATATACCATCAAAAAAGCAGATGATGTTGAAACACTTTATGCATCAGGCGAAACACAGCATTGCTTCACCAACCGCAGCGGACGCCCTGTTTCCTTGAAAAAAATGGCCCCAGATGTTTATGCGCTTTTCGCTTCTTACGTGGTGGAGGGCGAATAGGTGCTTGCCATAAAACTTGCCACAGCAAAAGAGCTTTCGCTGCTGCTTGATTTGCGCTTGGAGGTTTTGCGCGCAGCCAATAAGCTAAGTTTTGATACTCCACTTTTTTCCGTGCGCGAAAACACAAAACATTACTACAAAACGGCGTTTGCAAATAATACCCAGCAAACATATCTGGCTTATCAAGAAGATGTGCTGGTCGGCTGTGGAAGTGTTTGTTTTTATACATTGCTGCCTACCTGTGATCATGAAACCGGAAGATGCGCATATATCATGAATATGTATACAAGGCCTGCCTTTCGCAGGCAAGGCATTGCAACCGCTTTACTGGATCACTTGGTGGAAAAGGCAAAACAAGCAGGCGCTTCTAAGATCATGCTATAAGCAACTGCCATGGGTAAAGCGTTTTATGAAAGTTATGGTTTTGTTTCATTGCAAAACGAAATGACTTTACCTTTTTCTTAAGTCTATTTTTCCAGCCTTGCATATGCGAGGCTTTTTTTATTCTCTTTTTTTTGAATAAAAATGATTATTTTTGCGAAAACACTTGCTTTTTTCATGTATGTGTGTATAATCATACACATAAAACGTATATTATTTCTATTAAAGGAGTTTCATTCAAATGCAAAAGATTAAAAAAGTTGTTTTGGCATATTCAGGTGGGTTAGATACATCTGTCATCATCCCTTGGCTCAAGGAAAATTATGATAATTGTGAGGTCATCGCTGTTGCTGCAGATGTAGGGCAAGGCAGTGAACTTTCCGGCTTAGAAGAACGGGCGCTGGGAACAGGCGCTTCTAAACTTTATATTGAAGATATCAAAGATGAATTCGTAAACGAATATATCTTTCCTACTTTAAAAGCTGGTGCCATTTATGAGAACCAGTATTTGCTGGGCACTTCTTTTGCGCGCCCTATCATTGCAAAACGCATTGTGGAAATCGCAAAAGCAGAAGGCGCTGATGCCATCGCCCATGGTTGTACAGGAAAAGGGAATGATCAGGTACGGTTTGAGCTGGCGATCAAAGCCTTCGCGCCGACTATGACAATTATCGCGCCTTGGCGGACATGGGAATTAAAATCAAGAGAAGATGAAATTCTCTATGCAGAAAAGCATAATATCCCCATTACCATTACCCGCGAAACCAATTATTCCAAAGATAAAAACCTATGGCATCTTTCGCATGAAGGGCTTGATTTGGAGAATCCCGCCAACGAACCAAATTATGATGCCATTTTAGAAATGTCTGTAACGCCGGAAAAAGCACCGGACGCTCCGACCTATATTACACTTTCTTTTGAAAAAGGGATTCCTGTTGCGCTGGATGGCAAAAAGATGGATGGCGTTGCGCTCATTGAAGCGTTGAATAAAATCGGCGGTGCCAATGGCATTGGCATTTTGGATATGGTGGAGAATCGCCTTGTGGGCATGAAAAGCCGCGGCGTTTATGAAACCCCCGGCGGTACCATTTTATACCGCGCACATGAGGCACTAGAAACACTCACGCTTGATCGCGATACGCTTCATTACAAACAGCAAATGGTGGCTGGCAAATTTAGCGAGCTGGTTTATTACGGGCAATGGTATACGCCGCTGCGCGAAGCGCTCTCTGCATTTGTAGATAGCACGCAAGAAACAGCCACAGGTGAAGTGAAGCTGAAGTTATACAAAGGCAATGTAATACTCGCCGGTGTAACTTCTCCCTATTCTCTTTATGATGAAGACATTGCCACATTTGAAGAAGATGATGTATATGATCAAATGGATTCCAAAGGATTCATCAATCTCTTTGGGTTGCCCATTCAAGTACAAGCATTGAAGCAAGGAAAGAAATAAATTGGATACTTCGAAAAACGAAATCAAAACATTGTGGAGCGGGCGCTTCCAAAAAGGGTTAAGCCAAGCAACAAATGATTTTAACTCTTCCCTCTCTTTTGACATACGCATGGCGAAAGAAGATATTTTAGGAAGCCTCGCCCATGCCGCAATGTTGCAAAAGCAAAATATCATTACATCTGCAGATCATGAAAAAATTTCCGCCGGTTTGCTGGAAATTTTAGATGCTTTGGCTTCTGGCGCGCTTGTTATCGATGAGAATAGCGAGGACATTCATACCTTCATTGAAACTTTGTTAACAGAAAAAATCGGCGAAGCCGGAAAACGCTTACACACCGGGCGCAGCCGAAACGATCAGGTTGCCCTTGATTTTCGCCTTTATATCAAAAAAGAAGCTTACGCGCTGCAAGCAGAACTGCTCGATTTATGTAATGTGCTTTGCATGCTTTCTAAGTCGCATCTTAAAACCATTATGCCCGGTTATACCCATTTGCAACGGGCACAGCCCATTACGTTTGCCCATCATCTGATGGCGTATACGCAGATGTTTCTAAGAGACATCGCGCGCTTAGAGGATATGGTAACGCGCATGGATTATTCTCCGCTGGGAAATGGCGCCTTAGCAGGTACCACATATCCGCTTGATCGCTCTTTTGTAGCGGCGCAGCTGCATATGGCAGGCGTTACTGCAAATTCGCTTGATGGTGTTTCTGATCGTGATTTTGCATTGGAGCTACTCGGCGCGCTTAGTATTACTATGGTACATCTCTCCCGCTTTGCAGAAGAAATTATCCTCTGGTGTTCTTGGGAGTTTCAGTTCATTGAGCTTGACGATGCGTTTTCCACCGGTTCTTCCATTATGCCGCAAAAGAAAAACCCGGACATTGCAGAACTTGTGCGCGGAAAAGCTGGTCGTGTCTTTGGAAATCAGATGGCGCTGCTCACTGTAATGAAAGGGTTGCCGTTGGCTTATAACAAAGACATGCAAGAAGATAAAGAAGCCGTTTTTGATGCCATTGATACAGTCCATATGTGCCTTGCAGCGTTTACGCCCATGCTAAAAACAATGCAAGTAAAAAAAGAAAATATGTATGCAGCCGCTGCCCAAGGTTTTATAAACGCCACAGATTGCGCTGATTATCTCGTCAAAAAGGGGCTTGCGTTTCGAGATGCTTATAAAATCATTGGCGCCTTGGTCGCGTATTGCATTACATCGAATAAAACGCTTGAAACATTATCGCTCATAGAATATCAGAAATTCTCTTCCTCATTTGCGGAAGATGTATATGATGCCATTTCGCTTTTACAGTGTGTGGAAAACCGTAGCTTACCCGGCGGCCCTGCTCCTTCGAGTGTAAAAACACAAATCGAAACAGCATTAAAAGAAATAGAAGATTGGAAGAACAAATATGCATAATCTAAAAAACAAAACCGTTGGTGTCATTGGCGCAACAGGCTATGCCGGTCTTGAGTTGGTACGGTTTTTGCTAGTACATCCTGACGTTACGCTTCATAAAATAAGCTCTGTTTCTTTTACAGGGCAACCCCTAAGCGCTGTCTACCCTGCACTATATGGCATTTGTGATATGCTTTGCGTGGATGCGCCGGAAGTAATTGAGTCATGTGATGTGATTTTTGCGGCGCTTCCTCATGGGCTTTCAGAAGAAACTGCAAAGGCATGTATGGAAAAAAATAAAGTTTTCATTGATTTAGGGGCAGATTTCCGCTTGGAAGATGAAGCCACTTATGAAGCTTGGTATGGCGCGCCGTTTGCTGTGCCCGCGTTACACAACAAAGCCGTATATGGCTTGCCGGAATTAAACCGTGCCGCCATTCAGGAGACAACGCTTGTTGCAAATCCCGGCTGCTATCCCACTAGCGTGGCGCTTGGGCTCATGCCTGTGCTCACACATGGGTTCATCGAAACCAGCGGGTTGATTGTAGATTCCAAATCCGGCGTTTCCGGCGCAGGCAGAGGGCTTTCACAAAACACACATTTTCCAGATTGCAACGAAGCGTTTTCTGCTTATAAAGTTGCCTCTCATCGCCATACACCCGAGATGGAGCAAACGCTCAGCAAGATGGCAAATACTCCGGTTACGCTTACGTTCGTCCCCCATTTATTGCCGGTCAACCGCGGTATTTTATCCACAATCTATGCTTCTCTCAAAAAGGAAGTAACAGAAGCCGAAGTTCGTGCATTATATGAAGAAGTTTATGCAGAAGAGCCTTTTGTACGAGTACTGCCGGCAGGTGTTGGGGTAAACATTAGCCAAGTACGCGGCTCTAACTATTGCGACATTCAGATATATATTGATACACATACAAACGGGCTTATCGTCACTTCTGTGATTGATAACATGGTAAAGGGTGCTGCCGGGCAGGCAATTCAAAATATGAATATCGTTTGCGGGTTTGCAGAAACAGCCGGGCTTACAGGCATCCCTACCGCATTTTAAGGAGTAATATATGGCATTTACATGGATCACAGGCGGCGTGACTGCGCCGCAAGCATTTGAAGCAGCCGGGCTGCACTGCGGAATTCGCAAAAACCGCACAAAAAAAGATTTGGCATTGGTTTTTTCCAAAACACCTTCCGCCGCCACAGCTGTGTATACACAAAATCTGGTGCAAGGCGCGCCTTGTGTTGTAACCAAAAATCATCTTGCAAATGGCGTAGCGCAGGCCATTGTTTGCAATAGTGGCATCGCCAATACTTGCGCTGCAGATGGCATTGAAAAAGCAGAGCAGATGTGCGCGCTTACAGCCGACGTGCTTTCCATCGCAAAAGAAGATGTTATCGTTGCTTCCACCGGCGTCATCGGCCCTTCCATTCTCATTGAACCCATTGCAGCAGCCATGCCGCAACTGGCAGAACTGCTTTCGGAAGATGGTCATATAGATGCTGCAGAAGCGATTATGACAACAGATACTTTTCTAAAAGAATGTGCTGTTTCTTTTGAAATTGATGGCGTCTCTTGTTCGCTTGGCGGCATGGCAAAAGGCAGCGGTATGATTGCGCCTAATATGGCGACCATGCTCGGGTTCTTGACGACAGACGCCGCCATTGATACAGCTTTGTTGCAAAAAGCACTCAGCTTTGTTGTGGCAGATACTTTTAACATGCTCAGCATTGATGGCGATACTTCCACAAATGATATGCTATGTATTCTGGCAAATGGTGCAGCACAAAACAAGCCCATTGCAGCAGAAGATGCATCTTATGAAATCTTTGTGGCAGCGCTTTATGCTGTCTGCGAAAAGTTGGTACGCATGCTGGCCAAAGATGGCGAAGGCGCAACAAAGTTACTGGAATGTAATGTGCGCGGTGCAAAAACAAAAAAAGATGCACAACTCGCTGCAAAAAGCGTTATTTCTTCCGATTTATTCAAAGCTGCCATGTTTGGCGCAGATGCCAACTGGGGGCGTGTTTTATGTGCGCTGGGCTATGCAGGCGCGGAAATTGATGTAAGCGGCATTGCCGTCTCTTTTTCTTCAGAAGCCGGCAGCATTGTAGTATGTGAAAAAGGCGCGGGCATTCCCTTTTCTGAAGAAATGGCAAAGAAAGTTTTGAGTGAAAAGGAAATTACAATCGATATCACCCTTTCTGATGGGGCTGCAAGTACCACTGCCTGGGGATGTGATCTTACTTATGACTATGTGAAAATAAACGGAGATTACCGAAGTTAATAGGAGAGAGAAATGGAAATCGCAACAACAAATCGCGCAGAGGTCTTAACACAAGCGCTACCCTATATCAAAGAATTTGCCGGAAAAACCGTTATCATTAAATACGGCGGCAATGCAATGACCAGCGCCAGCCTAAAAGCCGCCGTCATGGAGGATATTGTATTACTTTCCACCGTAGGCGTGCGCGTGGTTCTGGTACATGGCGGCGGCCCTGAAATCAATGAAATGTTGGAAAAGGTAGGCAAAGAATCAAAGTTTATCAATGGGCTTCGTTATACAGATGAAGAGACAATGGAAATCGTACAGATGGTACTGGCAGGCAAATTGAACAAGCAATTGGTACAGCTCTTAGAGCAGCATGGCGGAAAAGCGATTGGGCTTTGCGGGCTGGATGGTAATATGTTGACCGCCGTCAAAATGCAAAGCGAGGAAGATCTGGGTTTTGTGGGTGAAATCACTCATGTGGATACTTCTGTCATCGAAACTTGCCTCGATAGCGGCAACATTCCTGTCATCGCCACCATCGCCAGCGGCGAAGCAGGTGATGATGCCACGTATAATATCAACGCCGATACTGCTGCCGGGCAAATCGCCGCTGCATTAAACGCAGAAAAACTAGTCTTGATGACAGATGTGCGCGGGTTATTAAAAGACAAAGAAGATGAAACTTCACTTATTTCCGTGGTGCAAGTAAGCGATGTGCCTGCCTTAAAACGAGATAAAGTCATCGCCGGCGGCATGATTCCAAAAATCGATTGTTGTGTAGAAGCTGTGCGGCGTGGCGTCAAACGCACACACATCATTGATGGTCGGGTGCCACATTCCATTTTGATTGAAATGTTAACAGACGACGGCATCGGTACGATGTTCTTATAAAGAAAGGAAGATGATTATGACATTTGAACAAATAAAAGCTTTAGAAAATGCTTCGCACATGCCCACATACGGGCGTTACCCTGTTGCGCTGGAAAGCGGACATGGAACTATAATAAAAGATGTTGCCGGAAAAGAATATCTTGATTTTGGTAGCGGCATTGGCGTAAGCGCTTTGGGGCAGACAGATGATGATTGGGTCGCGGCAGTGCAAGCCCAAACTGCAAAACTGGCACATATTTCAAACCTTTACTACAACGAAACACAAGCGCTTTTCACCAGTGAGCTCTGTGCAGCAACTGGTCTCGCCGCTGCTTTTTTGAGCAATTCCGGCGCAGAAGCCAATGAATGTGCCATCAAGTTGGCGCGCAAATATAGCTATGATACTTATGGAGAAAACCGTTCTACCATCATTAGTCTAAAGCAGTCCTTTCATGGACGCACGATGGCAACGCTTTCTGCCACAGGGCAAGATGCATTGCATACACATTTTATGCCGTTTATTCCCGGCTTTTCTTTTGTGGAAGCGGATGATACCGCTGCATTAAAAGCTGCTGTAAGTGAAGATGTCTGTGCCATTTTGGTAGAGTCTGTGCAAGGAGAGGGCGGCGTTATCCCGCTTGATGAAGCGTATCTTGGCGCAATACGGGCAATCTGTGATGAAAAAGATATTCTGCTTATTGTGGATGAAATCCAAACAGGCGTTGGGCGGACAGGTTCTTTTCTTGCCTGCACAGGCATGGGCGTTACGCCGGATATCGTCACCATGGCAAAAGGATTGGGCGGCGGCTTGCCCATCGGCGCTTGTCTTTGCAATGAAAAGCTGGCGCATGTAATGTCTGCAGGCATGCATGGCTCCACCTTTGGCGGAAACCCCATTATCTGCGCCGGTGCACGTGTGGTGTTGGAAAAAGTGAATACACCTGCGTTTTTAGAAGAAGTTACAAAAAAAGGCGCCTACTTGCAGCAGAAACTGGAAGAACTGCAGGGCATCAGCGAAGTCCGCGGCAAAGGGCTCATGGTGGGGCTTGTATTAAGTGAAAAAGAAGCGCCTGCTGTCGTAAATGCTTGCCTGGAAAAAGGATTGTTGGTATTGACCGCAAAAACGTTACTGCGCTTGCTCCCACCCCTGACGGTTTCTTACGCAGAAATAGATGCCGCTGTGGCAATCTTGGCAGAAGTATTGGCCGCATAAGGAGAAGGAAACGATGAAGCATTTATTAAAATTACTGGATTTATCAAAAGAAGATATTTTAAGCATATTGAATCTGGCAGATCAGCTAAAGTACGAGCAAAAGCATCATATCCCGCATAATCATCTTGCAGGGAAAACACTGGGCATGATTTTTCAAAAATCTTCAACCCGTACTCGCGTTTCTTTTGAAGTAGGTATTTATCAACTGGGCGGGCAAGGGCTTTTCCTCTCTTCCTCAGATTTGCAAATCGGGCGTGGAGAGCCGGTACAAGATACTGCGCGGGTGTTGTCCCGCTATGTGGATGGGATTATGATTCGCACATTCGCCCAGCAAGAAGTTGAGGATTTTGCCAAATACGGCAGCATCCCCATCATCAATGGGCTCACTGATTTTGCACATCCTTGTCAAGTCTTGGCAGATCTCATGACCATTCGCGAATACAAAGGCTCGCTGGAAGGACTTACTCTTTGCTATGTGGGAGATGGCAATAACATGGCAAATTCATTGATTGTCGGCGGGCTCAAAGTAGGCATGCAGGTCAATGTTGCTTGCCCAAAAGGCTATGAACCGGATGCGGCTGTTTTATCGTTTGCAGAGGCATACGGCGATCAATTTATGCTGACCGAAGATTATATGCTGGCAGCAAAAAATGCAGATGTTTTGGAAACAGATGTTTGGGCTTCCATGGGGCAGGAGGAAGAAGCTGCTCTACGCAAACAAGCTTTTCAAGGATATCAAATCAATGATGCACTATTAAGCGTAGCAAAGCCGGATGCGATTGTGCAACATTGCTTGCCGGCACATCGCGAAGAAGAAATCGCGACCAATGTATTTGAAGCGCATGCTGGGGAGATTTTTGAAGAAGCAGAAAATCGTCTGCATGTACAAAAGGCAATTATGAGCCTACTTATGCAAAATGCATAATAAAAAAGCATTGCTCTCGCAATGCTTTTTTACTGTGTTTTTATTCAATGACCACACCTGCCAATTTTAACGCGGTTCCTTTTTGGAGTGTATCCCCTACCGGGCAGCGCTCTTCTATAAACGCTGCAAATGCTTCAACTTTTTCCTTTGGGGCATCGGTTTTAAAATGCATTGTGTAGCGAATTTCTTCATAGCCTTTTCGTACATCTGCTTGCCCTGAAAAGCCTGCCGGATCAAGATCGCCTTCTAGCTCTACCCAAAAATCCTGCAAATCAATGCCCTGCTCCGCTGCAAAGGAAGCTGCTACAATGACTTGACATCCACCTAAAGCGCAGAGCAATGCTTCTACCGGGTTCATCGCAATATCCGTTCCACCCAGATTTTTCGGTTCGTCTACCATGATTTTAAAGTTCCGAGCAGTGGTTTCTACTTGCATACCATCTTTTAGTTTTTTCGCTGTTGCGCGAAATGTTGCTTTCATAAACGTTCCTCCTTTTTTCTATCTACTATTTATATTCGAGATTTCCGGTAAGAACCCCTGCTTCTGCAAACAAAATTCTTGCAACATTTTCCAAAACATTTAGATATATACAATGTCAATGCTCCCGCAAGTTACTTTTCCACTGATGGTCAGTTGGTTTTTCCCATCCACAATGCGATTATGATTGTTTTTCTCTGAAACATCGCCCATGCTGACAGAGATACTATCCACCACAACCCAGCCTCTTGGAATATAGAGTACCATGCTTCCAAAAGAGCATTTTACTTTAATTTCTGCCGCGCCATTGCTCAGCGCCACATTGTCAAAATAAATCTTGAGTTCTCCGAAAGAACAATCAAAATACGCTTTTTTTAGGTTTTTGGAATCCAAGTATTTCGCTGTAGCGCCAAAGCTTACGCTGGCTTCCACTTCTTCACCACCTTCACTTTCAAAAACCGTCTCTTCGTAAAAAGCATTTTCGTTGTTTTCATCCACCTCTTGGTAACGCGGTGCATGGCTTTCATACTGTACATATTCTTCTTTTTTCGGCCGACGCTTATGAAATAAAATGCTGCAACCAATTCCGGCAAAAACTGCGGCAGCAATAATCGCCCAAGGGCTTATGACGCCAATACCCAGTGGTGTTGCAAACACGATGGCAAATATCCCCGCAGAAATAAACATCCCGAAAAATTCCCATTCCATCAATGCTTGGATGAAAATCGCAACCAATAATACCGCCGCACCAATTTGCAGCCAAGTGGCATTCATAAGGCCGCTCACTTGGTTTAGAATGATAAGAACGGCAGCAAGTACGAAAAAGACGCCCCAAAACCATTTTTTCTGTCTTCTCATTTTAAATTCCTTCCTTCCATGCGTTCTTTCAACGCTTTGTAATAATGTCTTGAAACATAGACTTCTTTATGACTATGCCGAAATCGCGCCAAGCTGGCAGAGGCCAAATTTCGTTCAATGGCGTAAATCTGCCGTGTATTCACAACCGCGGATTTTGAAATGCGCATAAAATAGTTTGGCGCAATTTCTTCTACCTCATATAAACGCAGCTGCGTCCGGTAAGTCTCTTGCTCTGTATGCGCATACACATACTCTCCATTGGTTTCGAAAAACAAAACTTCGTCAATGGGAAAATAAAATGTATGCCCATCCTTTTGAAAGGTAAGTTTTGGCGCAACCGAAACATGCTCCATAATGGCATCATGAACCGCTTGTACCGTTTCATTTAATCCGGCACACTTAATAATGATTTCCTCTTCTTCAAGTGTTTCGATGATTTCAATACGTATTTTCATACTCACCTTCCTAACCCTATTATACAAAAGAAGCGCAAAAACAAAACCTTTTTCCGCCAACGGGTTATTTTTACGCTGTAAGTGGTAAAAAAGATAAAATAAAATGTACCGTTACGGTACATTTACTCTAAAAGGGTTTTCACTTCTTCTTGTTCTAACTTTTGCTTTGTGATTACAAAGGGCACTCCCGCGCATACACAAAGCGTATAATCTAAAAACGTATCAAACCAAAAAGCATGCGCTTCTTTTGGAGGTTTCAGTTCCCCTTCTGCCACGACGCTAAACATCATAAACGCATCGGTAATTCCCTCTCCTGTCAGCTTCACATAGCTTTCTTTGGCCGTCCAGATGTGAAAAAAATCTGTGTAATCTTGCTGTTTCAAGTATGCATATTCTTCTGGATGGAAAAAGCGCGAAGCAATGGAGGCCATATTCGCTTCCCTTGCTTTTTCAAGATCTAACCCGATGGGCACAGGGCTAAACGCCACTGCCCAATACCCGCCGCTATGAGAAAGTGAAAATTGTATTTCTGGAAATTCGCGAAAATACGGCTTCCCTCTTTCCGTGTAAGAAAGCGCCGGAAGTTCTTTCATAGATAAGCCGATCTCTTTGCAGTACAAACGTGCAGTATAATATAAAAGCCCCACACTGCTCAGCGGTACACCTTCATATAAATACAGGTAAACATTGTTCATTTAAGAAATCGAAACCTCTTTTTCTTCCAGATAGGCAACCACATCTTTCACTTGCTGCATTTTCCAAACTTCCCGTACAGGAATTACAATATCCAGTTTATCTTCAAACGCACAAATGATATTCATAATATCAAAAGAATTGAGTTCCAAATCTTTTACAAAATCTGTTTCCATGGTCAGTCCGGATTTTCCTGTTACCTGATATACAATCTCTTCAATAAATGTAACCATCTATATTCTGCCTCCTGCCTCTATGGCATCTCTTTTGATTTTTCGCGCCGCTGTTTTTTCAAACTCTTTTTCCCGAATGTGTACCAATTGAATTTGCTTATAACGCGGCAATCTCTCGTTTAGCGTATCCACCTCTTTTTGTAGTTCTTGAATGATTTCGTAAGAAGATGCCGCGTTTGTCATATCCGGATCCGGGTATACCATCACTGCTACTTTCACATCATCTGTAGAATTCCCGCTGGCAGCGCCATACGCAATCACTTCTTTGACAAGTGGAATGGTCATCATATAATTTTCAATCTCTTCTGGGGAAATCTTCTTGCCGTTTTTCATGACAATCAAATTCTTCTTGCGACCGGTAATAAAGAGATTCCCTTTGCGGTTCATATAACCAATATCACCTGTCTTTAGCCATCCACAAGCGTCTCTTCTGTTAATGCCTCTTGTTTGTAATACCCTTTCATCAGCGAAGGGCCTTGTACGTAAATCTCTCCTTCAATGAACTTTACGGCATGCCGCGGAAGTACATGGCCCACAGAAGCAAAGTTAACAGCTTCAGGAAGTCCCGCCGAAACCACAGGAGAGCACTCTGTAATCCCATACCCCGAAAGCACCAAAATACCAAAGGCATATAAATCTTCCGGAATGCTTTTATGAATATGCGCGCCGCCGCTTAATATAAGGCGAATGCTGCCAATGGGTGATTTGCGAATGGCGTCTGTCACTTTCTTGGGCATAAAAAGTTTGGGATTCCCAAATACCTTCCCTGCACGAATTAAAAATTCAATCAAACCCTTTTTACCGGTCTTTTCAATTTCTGCCCATATGATTTTATGGAATGTTTCAATGAGCAACGGAACACCTACCATGGCTTCCGGCTGAAACGTTTCAATGTCCCGCAATAATGTCTTCAAATCTCCATTGATGCAAAGGTTATAACCCATAACAATGCAGCCCAGCACCGCGCAAGTCATGCCAAAGGCATGATGAAACGGCAACGAACAAAAGCCACGGGCAAATTCCGGCGCCAAATAAATGCCTGCCGATGCATTGAACAAAACCCCTTGCTGCGTCAGCATCACCGGCTTGGAAGCGCTTGTCGTTCCTGATGTATAGACAATAACTGCAACTTGCGCGGGGTCAATGGTTAGGCTCGGGTAGCGCGCGTTCTCCCCTGCCAAAAGCGCTCTTCCTTCTGCAAAAATTTCTTCCATTGTCTCAAACGTATTGCTTTTATCCATCAAAACAAAACTGATTTCCTGCTCTTCCGCCAGTGGGCGAAAGATAGAAAGCAAATCGCTGGTGGTAACAACCAGCGCAGCATCTGCTTCTTGTATCATTTCCCGCATGATTTCATCTGACTGTTCTACGTCAATGCACACCGCGACATTCCCGCTGGCCACAATCCCCAGATACGCAACAATCCAATGATAACTATTTTCACCTGCAATGGCGATATGCTTTTTTTCATACCCATTTTGCAGCAAAACTTCCGCAAAAGCCTCAGCATCTTCTGCCAAACGGGTAAAGTCGTATGCAACTTCTTCGCCACGCCGCGTAAACGTCGTAATGGCAGTTTTGCCCCCATATTTGCGCTTAATCTCTACCAAATAATCTTTAAAATTATCGTATAAAAGTTCTGTCGGTATCTCTGGGTGCTTTTTCATCTTCTTCTCCTTTTATCGAATGACAGATTGCTCGGGGAATGTCCAGGCAATCTCTTCTTTTAATGATTCGTAATCTTTCAAAATTTCTACAAACACATCTACAATGGCAGCATCAAACTGGCTTCCTTTGCCGCGCACCAATTCTGAGACGGCCTCTTCCACTGTTGCGCCTTTTGTATAAGTGCGTACAGAAACCATGGCATCAAATGCATCTACAACGCTTAGTATCCGCGCCTCTTCAGGAATCTCTTCTCCCGCAACGCCGTTTGGATAGCCTCTGCCGTCATACCATTCATGATGGCATTCCACCATCTTGGCAATGTCATCAAAGTGCGAAATCGCGCCTAATATTTCTTTGCCGCGGGTGGGGTGTAATTTGATTTCTTCGTATTCCATGGAAGTAAGCGAACCTTCTTTGAAGAGTACGTTATCCGAAACCCCTAACTTTCCAATGTCATGGAAGAGCCCTGCAATGCGAATGCGCTCGCAATATTTTTCATCACGCCCCATAGCTTCTGCAACGCATCCGGCGTAATAAGAAACTCTGTCAGAATGCCCGCGTGTATTGACGTCTTTGGCATCTACCATAAGGCGCATGGCTTTTACCATCTCCATATAACTATCTTCCATCTCGTTATATGCGCTTTGTAACTCTTCATTTTTATAGCGGATTAACGTATGCAGCAATAAGTTGCTGATGGCAGAAGAAATTTGTTTTATATAAAGAGATAAGAGCTGCTCTTTATCTTCATCGCGCTTCTCCGGCAGAACCAATCCAACGATTCCAAATAGCTGGCTGCGCTCGTTTAACAATGGTAATACCATATAAGTATCCGTTTCAATGTCTTCTTGCTGCCAGTGATTTTCTGCAATCTTCTGCATCTCCAAAAACATCTCTTCCGCTGTTTTTATGCCGGTAACTGCATCTCCCTGCGCCTCAAAAAAAGTTTCACCAGCAAGCGCATCTTCTTCAAAAATAGGTCTTAAATAGATATAGCCTGCTTCACTTCCAATGAGCTCCGTCGCATATTCAATGACCTTTTGCAGCAATTCCTCGATGGGCTGCAGTTGATATGTCGCAGGAACACTATCGAGTATCTGCCCCAAACCATCTCGATAATTGCGAATGGTACGCATTTGGTCAATGGATTTTAAGCAGGATTCTATGAGCAACTCCAGTTGGTCAAATCGCTCGCTTTTTTCATAGTAACCTTGAATATCCAGCTCTCTGATTGTTTTGATGGGCGGCGCCATGCTCTTATGCCCTGTCAGCAGAATAATAAATAAGTCTTTATTGAATTCACGAATTCTTGCAACCACTTCATCTCCATAAATTGGCTGCATCAAAAAGTCCAACAAGAGAATATCGTAGTTGCCGCCTTTTACTCTCTCGATTGCCGCGTACGGGTCGTTTTCAATGTCCACATGAAACCCCGCCGCTTCAAAATACGCCTGTATTGTCTCTGTCATGATGACATCGTCGTCTAATGTCAAAATAGAATACGTATTTTTTTGTTTCCTTACTTGATTCTTTCTCATACGCGTTCCTCATTCCTTTCAGAAAACACGACCATATCCAGCGGGATTCCTATCCCAAAGATCGCGCCTCCTGCGGGATTGTCCTCAACCCACATTCTTCCCCCAAAATTTCCTCTTACCACTGAGTTGGAAATAAAAATGCCTAGCCCTGTGCCCTTTGTTCCTTTCTTTGTAATCATTTGTTTGAATAACTTTTGCTTAACTTCTTCCGAGACCCCCATCCCGTTGTCTTTGACGAGTATATGTAATTCGTTTCCTTCTTTGCGCAAGCCTATTGTTACATCTCCGCTTTCCATACCCTCATACGCATCAATGGCGTTGGAAACAAGGTTGTTTACCACTTGCACCAAGTTATTGATATCTCCATGCAAGAGCACCTCTTCTGCAATTTCATTGTCTATTTTCAACTTACAAGAACTGCTCATCAGTTCATGGCGCAGAAGAAGCGCCACGCACTTAAACAGCTCATCCATGGAAAACTCCATACCGTCTGATACGCTCATACTGCTGGCTTGCCCTTTTACTGCCGTAATAATGTCTGACATGTAGGCGCAGGCCTCTTTGATTTTAGAAATCCAATCATCCGCTTCTTTTAAAATCTCTTGATAGTCTTCGCTTGTCACATCCGGATCTCCAATGCTAAGGCGACATTCCTCTACTAGGTTTCCAATGGCAGCGCCGCTGCCCGAAATGCTCATAATTGGCGTTTTTAAGTTATGCGCCAACCCACCAACCATCTGCCCCAGCGAAGCCAGCCGCTCTTGCTCCATCATGCGCGTTTGGCTTTCTTGCAGTTGATCCATGCTTTCTTTTACTTTGGTAACATCCTTAAACATGGTAATAAAACCATATAGCTTTTCATCAATGATCAGCGGCGCAACCTCTACCATATAAAACAACATCTTCGTACTTCCCTCTGTTTCCATAGGGATGGATTGTTCGTAAGTGATGCTGGTACCGCTGCTTTTGCAGAATTCTAGCGCCACAAGCAGATTATATAGTCGGGTTTTGTTTTCCACATCCTCGTTTTTCACGCAGTCATAAATGAATTTGCTTTCTTCAATACCATACTGCTGCCCAAACATTTCATAAAATGTTCTGTTGTAGCTGACCACCAACTCTTGATCGTTGACCAACAAATATCCATCTGCAATGCTATCCAACACCCTTTGCGAAGCGATTGGCTTAATATCAAAAAAATGATACTGGTAAATGGCAAGCCCCTGGCAAAAGATTGTTACAAGAAAGCTAATGGGCGTTGCCGCAATGGACATGGGTACGATTTTGGAAACCGCCACAAGGTTAACAATCATAGGAACAATGATCCCTACGCAAAACAACATCGCTTGCTTTTTGTATACTTTATTTTCACTTTTGAGCGCAAATGAAATGAGCGTCACAATGGAAATAATTGAAATCCCTGAACTATATACGCTGGACAAAAACGCCAAAGGACCAAACTCTATTTCATCAATTTTCAGCGAAAAGCTTTGGTAGTATAAATTGTGCAGCGGATTTGTCCAAACCGCAATGTTGATAATCAGCGGCACCAAAAACAACCAATAATAACAGGCAGGTATTGTCTCCCAGTTTTTCACAAATGTATAGACAATCAAAAGTGCAAAAACCGAAATACTGACCACGCCAAGGTAAGTGATGGAATCCCAAACGTATAGCATCGTGGTATTATCAGGATCTGTAAACCGCATGCCAATGACTGCAATCATCCAAACCACAAGCAGCATGGATATGGTCGCATACAGGCGATGAATCAGAAATGCACGCCGCGGAATTGCGTTTTTAAATACAAAAATCAATACCACCACAATGGATATGAATAATAATACCAAAACAGCATCTGAATACAGTGAAATAAGAACCACCTCCTATTATTTTTGCAGGCTGATAAATGCTTTTAAAAGCGCTGCTGCCTTGGGCTCTTCCCAAGAAAAGGCGCGCGCCGCCAAGACCTGCTCTGTTTTTTCTGCCGAAGGTATAATCACCGCCGGCGCTTTTTTATATCTCTGCCAAAAATCCAGCACCATCGCCAGATCTGCATTGTTTTCTTCCTGCATTTCTGTTTTCACATAAGCTAAAAATGCATCATCTGCAACATATTCTATTTCCATCTTCAGCTCTTCCACCAATGCGGCCAGCATTTTATAATGCGGGTTAAAGATATGATACACGGCATCTTCGCCATCTACAAGAGAAATAATTGCTTTTGCCGCATCATCCACCGGCGTCATCTCCACCGGATACTCTTTAAGCGAATGCGGCAGGCAAGAAAGCCGCTGCAATCCCTGCACCACACGATAAAAAGAATTTTCCAGTGGATTGTTTTGAAAAACACCATCCCTTTTGCGCCCCACCAGATGCCCTACGCGAAACACTTTTGCAGATAATCCTTCTGCCGCAGCATCAAACACAACCTGCTCTGCAATGAATTTTCCGCGTACATAAACATTCTCTTGCCAGTTTTGTCCGATTTCAAAATGTTCTTCTTTAAAAACAACTTTTTTCTCGGCATCTTTTTGTAGATGCTCTCCGCTCACGCTAATGGTAGAAATATGCATCAATTTGGCGCCAATTTCCTTTGCCAACGAGACAATATGCTTCGTCCCTAAAATATTGGTGCGCAAAGAATCTTCGCCCGTGGCATAATGGCGCACATCCGCCGCTGCATGTAAGATGATTTGCACATTTCCTTTGAGTTTTGCCCAGTCGCTTATCCCCAAATCTTCTTGGCAAATATCCCCTTGCCACACTTCTATTTTTTCTTGATGTACTTGCCACCACGCCGCGCCAAAATAATTTACCAAAACAGCTTCCAGCCTTGCGCTCCCGCCGCGCACAAGACAAATCACATGCGCCAGCCCTGTTTCCAGCAATTCATATAACAAATGTGCGCCCAAATATCCCGTCGCGCCGGTGAGTAATACTCTCTCGATGGGCGCATCAAAAAGTAGTTGGCTCACTTGCATTTTCTTAACCCGTGGCGCAGGCAAAGGTGGCGCTTCTTTTGAGCTATAAAACACCTGCTCTATAGCTTGCTCTTCCGGCTGTGTTTTTGCCGTCTGCATCTCTTTTGGCAAAGTTGGCAGCAAGGAATCACAAATCCGCGCCAATTGCAGTTGCATTGTGGGTTGTTCGTAGAATTCTGCTAATGTCATCTGCCAGTTATAATTATAGTATTGAGAAAGCAGGTTGAGCGCTGCCAGCGAAGTGCCGCCTTGCTGGAAGAAAGATATTTCTTTTGCAATCTCTTGCTTGCCCAACACTTCGCACCAAAGCCGATACATTTGCGCTTCAATTTCTCCCGCATCCATCTGCGGCATCACGATTCTTTCAATCTCTTCTTGTGTATCTGTTTTGGTTGCCGCAGAGGCAACCATCTCCGTTTCCAAAACAGGAATTTTTTCTGTTTGTGCTTCTCTTAATTGCATCTCTTGGTCAAATTTTTGCGCCGCGTCAACTTCTGCTGCCTCTATGATACCCTCTTCTATGGAATCCGTTTCTTTTTCCTCTGTTGCTTTTATTTCAGTTTCCGTATTTTCTGTGGGCAATGCCTGCGCCGTATCTCCTGTGATCGGCAAAGCTTCCATCTCGTTTTCAGAACCTTCCCATGCTTTTAGTTTTTGCAAATCCGCTTTTCCACTGGCCGTTTTGGGCAATTCCTGCAGTACAATAAATACGCTTGGTATCATGTACTCCGGCAAGTTTTTGCGCATATATTGCCGCAGCGTTGCTTCATCCCACGTTACACCGGCTTTGGGTACCACAAAAGCACGAATTTCCTTTAGTGTGTCTGTTTTATCTATTACAATCGTCGCCGCTTCTGCTGCAATGCCTGACGCGATGATCTCTCTTGTAATCTCTTCTAATTCAATGCGCTGCCCATCTATCTTCACTTGCGAATCCACGCGTCCGATGAAATCAAAAACGCCATCTGTTTTTAAACGCGCAATATCGCCTGTTTTATACATCTTTTGTCCCGCAAAAAATGGATCGTCCACAAACGCCGCTTCCGTCAAATCCGGTCGATTGATATATCCCTTCGCCAAGCATTCTCCCGCCAAATAAAGCTCTCCCTACGCGCTGGGCAAAACATGGCGTAGCTTTTCATCCAACACATAAAGGCGGCAATTATAAAGCGCTTTTCCAATGTCCACTTGCACAGCACGCGTCATATCGCCACAGTCACATAAACTGCCGCTTCTGTTGGGCCATACATGTTCAAAATTCTAATGTTTCCCGTATTCTGCAATGATTCCAGCAGTTGTTGCCCCAGCGCTTCACCCACCAAAATAATGAGCGCCACTTCCGCCATGGCGTTATAAAAAATTTCGTTGGACAAACACATTTGTAACCTGGAAGGCGTAAACTGTACAAACCCAACCCCGTAAGCGCGAATCAGTTCTGCCATCTTCCAAGGCAACATCATCTCTTCGTCATTGGCAAGTACAACGCATTTTCCCATGGCAAGGGGCAATAGCGTTTCTGTAATAAAAATATCAAATACAATATTGGTCGTGCAAAGTATCGGTCCTTCTAGCCCTTGCATCTCTTTTTCAATGCTGATGAATAAGTTGGACAATGCTTTATGGGGCAGCATCACGCCTTTGGGTTGTCCGGTGGAGCCTGATGTATAGAGAATATATAATAAATCCTCCGCGGAACGCCCAGCAACCGGCGTAAACACTGCGCCTGCATCGTCAAATCCAATGACAGGACAAGGCGTATTCTCGGGCACATGCGCAAGGTTTGCTTCATCGCACAATAGTAAGCTGGCTTCTGCATTTTCCAACATATAAGAGATGCGCGCTTCTGGATAAGCGGAAAGAATGGGTACATACGCACATCCTGCCTTTGCTATGGCAATGAGCGCAATGAGCATCTCTTCGCGCCTACTTGTCATCAACGCAATGTGATCTTTGTGTTGCGCGCCGTTTTTTTGCAAATGCCCCGCCAGCCGATCTGAGCGCTCTTTTAACGCTGCAAAACTAAGCGTTCGCCCTTCGCAAATAATTGCCGGTGCTGCTGGGTAGATGCGCGCCATTTGGTCAATCTGTTGATCCAGCGGAATTTCTGCATACGGCACATGAATCCGGTTGGGTTTTTCAATGAGCGTATAATAATCTTGCGCCGAGATGGGCATGAGCATATCAATATTTTGCTGCGCGTTTTGAACCATTGCATCCAGCAAAGCAGTATAGCTTCTTGCGTATAGCGCAATGGTTTCTTCCGTAAACAACGCTGTGGCATATTCAAAGGCAAAGCTAAGCCCACCTGTTTTGCTTTTTGCTGCTTCCAGCGATAAATCCAGCTTCGCCGTTTTGATGGGAATCGGCAGATACGCTAGCTGCGTGCCGTCAAGTGAAAATACGGTTTCTTCCATAGGGCGAAGGGAAAACATCACCTGATAAAGCGGGTTCCCGCCGGAAGCACGCGCAAGCCCTGCTTCTGTAATGATGCGCGCGATAAAAACTTCGCCGTGATCCAGCATCTCTTGTACTGTTTTATTGAGTTCCTGCAGATATGTATCAATTTGTTTTTCTTTTTCCGGTGCCATATACAGCGGCAGTGCCGTCATAAATAGCCCCAGCAGTTTGGTCGTATAGGCGTGGTTGCGCCCAGCAACCGGTGTTCCTACAAAAAACGCTTCGTTGCCTGCAATTTTTTGGAGCAATATGCCGTATGCCCCCGCAAGGAGGCTGTATAGAGAAATGCCTTGTTTTTTGCAAAACGTTTCGTAATCTTCTCGCTTTGCCGCGTCTACTTCAACGGTATAAATATCGCCCGCGTAATCAAATGTTCGCGGCCGCGGGTAATCTGTGGGCAAATCCAGCGGCTCTGCAACCAACTTGGTTTTTTCCACCCAATGGGCAATTTCTTCTTGCTCTGCCGCTGCATCCTTTGTTTCCCAAGCGTACGCATAATCCAGATAGGAGTATTCTTCTATGACAGAATTTCCTTGGTAAGCGGCATCTATTTTTTGCATCAACAAAACACTGCTCAGCCCGTCACTAATCAAGTGATGTAAATCAATGAAAAAAATGGGCTCTCCGGCCGCTTCTTCCCAAAGCCCGACGCGCAAAAGCGGTGGGCTGGTAAGATCAAATGGTTTCACAAAATCCGCTGCCACTACTGCAAAGCTCTCACCTTGTAGTATTTCCAGCGTAATCTCTACTTCACTGTTTACTTTTTGTACGGGAATACCGTTTTCCATGGTGAACGCGAAATGAAACACCGGTTCTGCCGCTACCACTGCCTTAATCGCCGCTTCCAACCGCGCAACACTTAACCCACGCGGCATGCGAAACGCGCCCGGCATATGATACGCAAAACTTTGCGGCGCCATCAAAGATTCAATATAGATGCTCTGTTGCGCGGGCGTCAGCGGGTAAGATTCCTTCTCTGGCGCTCTTTGCTTTTCTGTTTTTTGTGCCGAGGCATCTTTTTCCAACAATGCTTCTAGTTTGCGCGCTGTGCGGCATACCACAAGATCTGCAATGCGTAGGCGCATCCCTATTTCCAGCTCAATCTCTGAGAGAGTCTCCAGCGCATTTAACGAATCTCCCCCATAGATGAAATAATCACTATCCACACCAATCTCTTCTGTCTTTAATATCTTTTTAAAAATTGCAACAATCTTTTCTTGCAATTCTGTTTCGCTGGCTGTATTTTGCCAAGCTTGCTCTTGCGCCGGCAAAGGCAACGCTGCATAATCGATTTTTCCATTGGGTGTCAGCGGAATTTTTTCCAGATACACAAAACGCGCCGGCACCATATAAGTGGGCAAATATGCAATCATAAATTCCAGAAGCGTCATCTCGCCAATTTCTTTTTCCGCGGTATAGTATGCAACAATTACTTGCCGCTCATCTTGCGCGATGACACGCACCACCGCCTGGCTCACTGTAGGATGCGCCGCCAACCGCGCCGAAATTTCTTGCAATTCGATGCGCAATCCGCGTATTTTCACTTGATCGTCCCGCCGCCCTGCCAGCATTATTTCGCCTTCTTTGGTCCAGCAGCCCATATCTCCTGTCCGATAAATCTTTTCGCCATGCACAAAAGGACTATCGATGAAAGCTTCTTTTGTTAAATCTTCTCGATTGTGGTATCCATTGCCCACACATGCGCCGCCAATGTATATTTCGCCGTACATGCCAATGGGGCGCGGATGCAAATGTTCATCCAGTACATACAGGCGGCAATTTTCCATGGGCTTGCCAATGGTAATGCTCTGGGTTTCGTTGAGTAGCTTGTAGCTCACGGCCACTGTCGTTTCGGATGGCCCATATTGGTTATAGATTTTTGCATGCGTAAAGTTTTGCAGTTCCTGCAGCAAAGTACCTGAAGGCGCTTCTCCGCCGCATATAATACATTCCAAACGCCGCAATGCACGCCTAAAACTTTCTGCTTTCATAAATGCTGAAAGCCTGGAAGGGGTAATGGCAACAAGCCCGACTGCGTAATTTTGAATGAGCTTGGCCAGTGCGCCCGGGTTTTCTTCTTCCTCTTTTGTTGGGAGTACAATGGTACGCCCATTGAGCAATGACGCCATGCTCTCCATGACAAACACATCAAAGCTGGTGTTGCAAACCGAAAGCACTGCCCCGTGTCCATATAAATGGGCAATCCCTTCTGCCAAATTGAGTAAATTTTTATGGGTAATCTCTACACCTTTGGGCATTCCCGTGCTGCCGGAAGTATAGGCAATATATACGGTATCCGCAGGCTTTGCATGGCAAGAAACTACTTCGCTGGCTGCTGCTAATGGCGTCTCTGCAAAAAGCGTAGGTATGCCCGTTTCTATGCGGGCAGTAATCTGCTTTGTGGTAATCCAAAGCGCCGCGCCGCTATCTTGCAGCAGTTCTGCAATGCGCTTTTCAGGCAACTCCGGCGGCAGCAAGACCCATGCATGCCCTGCTTGCACTGTGCCTACCATGGCCGCAATCAGCCCAGTGTCCTTTTCCAGCGTAATAGCCACAACGCCTTTTTCATGCCCTTGCCCTAAAATATAAGCGGCATATGCATTCGCGCGTTCTGCCAAATGTTCATATGTATACCGTTCCCCTTTTGCAATGATGGCAACGCGGTTTTTATGTTCTTTTAACACTTCGGAAAATGCATCAAAGACATTCCGTTCCCGCCGCGGCGCAAAGGAGTCATTAAAGCGAAAGACCACCTGCTCTTTTTCTGCAATGCCAATGGGCGAAATTTCTGAAATGGGTTTGTTTGGATTTTCCAGCGCCTGTAACAATATATTGCAAAGGTATTGATGCAGCCGTTCAATTTCTTCTTCGCCAAAAAATTGGGTCAAATAATCATAGCTGACCACATACCGCCGCACATCTTCCACATTGCTCACATGCACACAAAGCTGTTCTTTTTGATAGCCGCTATAATGCCATTGCCCAGAAAAAGAAATGGATGTCTCTTCATTGGTGACCACAATTCCATTTTGATAAGAAAGGACAACATGAAAGAGTTGCTCCGCTTCTCCATTGGCCGCGCGGGCAATTTCTCCTATTTTTCCGAAAGGTAGTTTTTGATGGCGCAGCATATCATACCATTGATCGGCTAAATTTAAGTTAAAGGTATTAAAATCCCAATTTTCATCCACTTCGCCGATGAACGGCAATGTGCTTACAAACATACCCGTCGTCTGTCTATCCCATACATCTGCTCGGTTAAAAATCGGAACACCAATGGTACACAAAGATTCCCCTGTCATTCGCTTCAAGTAAATGGCAAGCGCCATATAAAAAACAGAAAATGGCGAGACTCTATTTTGTTCGCAAAATGCATAGACGGCATTGTTTAAAACATCCGGCAACTGAAAGGTTTTCCTGTGTCCAACCGGGCTTACTTCAGCCCCTTTTACTTCTTTTAGGGCAACGGGCACAACATTTTTTGCAAATTGCGCTTCCCAATATGCCATATCTTTTTGATAGGCGTTTGAACGAAGATATTCCTGTTCTTTTTCGATGTAGCGGGTGTAAGAAGGTTTTTCTGCAAACTCCGGCGTTTCTTCGTTTAGCAGCGCCAGATAAGTTGTGGCAATTTGGTTGCCCAGCGCCACTTGCGACCAGCCATCTGAAATCAGATGGTGGGTTTTTAATATAACACCGCCTTCTGCTTCGCCCAGGCGAAATAAATAAAACGAAAAAAGCGGCGCACCGAGCAGCCGCATAGCCTCTCTCGAAATCGCCGCCTCAAAATGCGCGAACCCATCCTCTTGTGACCGAGAAAAATCGTAGATGGGAAAAGTCAGCTCTTCCGCATCTACATAGTATTGTTTTGGCGTATCCTCTTCTAAAATAATTCTGGTACGCAGCGTTAAATCTGATGCAATGACAAGGTTTAGTGTTTTTTGCAGCAACGGAATATCCAGGCGCCCTTTGATCCGAATCGTCTCACAAATGTTATTCATGGACGTTCCGGGAATGGCCAATTCTAGGTTCCAGATATTTGTCTGATTCAGTGAAAGTGGATATGTTTGCCGCATGCTGCCCTCTTCTTTCGCTTTGCCCTTGTTACGATCAGTTCACTTCATTTCTGTATATCAAAAGGAGGCGACGCATTTAAAATCAAACACACGCCCTATATTTTTATCAATTTCATTCCGTAAGTGTTCTTTAACCCTTAAGCATTATTATAAGTTTTTTCGCGAAAATAGCAAGATTTTTCACGAAATTCTTCATAATTATTAATTGAAAGTTGTGCTTCATTCAAAACTGATATTTTTACGGCTTTCCTTTTTGCGTCACATTTCATTTCTGGGGAATATGACATATCTTAGGCTGCTCTTATTTCTGCCTATACTATGCGGTCGTAAAACGGTTTACAAAGCGGGAAATCCAGTGTAAACTATGCAGTAATGGAGGCTGCGCAGATGACAAACAAAAAAACACATACGCTTATTATTTTGCTTTGCATCATTATGCTTCTTTGTGTTTTGGTTTGCGCCTGCCAGAATAAAAACGAAGAGCCTTCAAAAGAAGACCCTGCGTTGCCGGATCGGGATGCTACGCCACAGGTTTTGGCGCCGGTTGCTTCAGGAACAAAGACATTTGAAGATGCACTGTATCGTATCGATGTTTCCAACGGAAACGAAGGGTATGTAATGGTAGAGTACCGCGGCAGCAACGAACGCCCTCTTTTCCGCATCACATTTGGCGATGCCCAATATGTCTACTATATCCAAGCAGATGAATACAATCGCTACGTTACGTTCCCCCTTTCTGAAGGGAGCGGCGAATATACATTACAATTGTTTGAACATAAAGAAGGCGATCGCTATACCTCTATTTTCGCCGAAAACATTTCTGTTACCATCGAAAATGAATTGTTGCCTTTTTTATACCCCAATCAATACGTGGATTTTTCTGGCGATAGCGTAACCGTCGCCAAAGGCAGCGAAGTGGTAACTGGCGTAAAGAGTGATCTTGGCGCTGTAGAAGCAATTTATCATTATGTTTCAACCGAAATCTCTTATGATTATGAAAAAGCCGATGCCATTCTCGCAAAAGCCATTGTGGGCTATTTGCCGGATGTGGATGAAATTCTAGAGATCAAAACAGGCATTTGCTTTGATTATGCCGCAGTGATGGCAACCATGCTACGCAGCCAAGGCATCCCCACGCGCCTGGTTACGGGAAACTCGGGCAATACCTATCATGCCTGGCTCAATGTATATATTGAAGATATTGGTTGGATTGATGGCATCATTTATTTTGATGGCACAGATTGGGTTTTGATGGATCCCACATACGCTTCCACTTATGACAGCGATAAGGCGTTGGAAAAATATATGGGTGATGGCAGCAATTATAACGCAATGTTTTTTATTAAAGATACAAGCAGGAATTTATTTGGAGGAAGAGAAAATGGCAAAACGAACAAAAGATCTGTTACCAAGAGAACTTGCCGCCTTTTTTGGTCAATTGTCTTTTATTGTGCATGCTGGTATTTCCCTAGAAGAGGGGCTTTCCATGATGGCAGAAGAGGTAGATGATGCGCTGCGCGCGCGCGTCTATAAAAGTGTATATGATTCGGTTTATATTGGCGATGCGCTTTCTTTGGCGCTGGAGAAAAGTGGCTTTTTCCCGGAATACGCCATTCAGATGATACGCATCGGCGAAGAATCCGGACGGATGGATAATGTACTGGGGGCGCTCAGTGATTATTATGAAGGGCGCGCCGCGTTAAACGATAGCATCAAAACTGCGGTAACATACCCGTCTATCATTATCGGTATGATGACCATTGTTATACTAATCCTTGTCATTAAAGTGCTTCCTATTTTTAATAATATTTTTCAGCAATTGGGCGGAGAGATGTCCGGCATTGCCGTACAAATCATGAATTTTGGCGCTGCCGTCGGAAATTCTTCGCTTTATATTCTCATTGCCCTTTTGGTCATTTGCGCTGCTGTACTCATCATGCGCACCACCAAAAAAGGCAGCGAACTTTTGCGCAACTTCTACCAGCGCTTGTTCCGCAAAACATTTCGCTATATCTCTGCAGGGCGTTTCGCCTCTGCCATGGCAATGATGTTGAGCAGCGGGCTTGACATTGACCGTGCTGTAGAAATGTCTTATGAACTGGTAGATGATGCTTATATGAAAAAGAAAATTCGTCAGTTGCAGGTGCTCATTGAATCAGGGCTTCCCTTTGCAGAAGCAATTATAAAGGCAGATATTTTTACCGGCTTGCAAGCGCATATGATTTCCATTGGGTTTAAGAGCGGCGCCATCGATACGGTGATGCATACCATTGCAGAACAATATGAAGTGGAAGTGGAAAATCGCATCAACTCTCTTGTTTCCATTATCGAGCCTACGCTTGTCGCCATTTTATCCATTATCATTGGGCTTATTTTGCTCTCGGTTATGTTACCGCTTATGGGTATCATGTCTACCATCGGTTAGGAGGCATTATGTTTTCTTTTGGAAAGCAGCGCAGAAAATTGAAAAGCACAATCTGGCTGACGCTCATTATTTGCGTCGTGTTGGTATGCCTGCTGTGGGTGGGCGTAAATCAAATTTCTGCTTCCTCTTCTTCTGAAAGTTTGAAGTTTGCGGAAAAAGCTATCAAACGCGCCTTAATACAATGCTATGCCATCGAAGGTCGTTACCCCGATTCCATTGATTATTTGGCAGAACATTATGGGCTGATTCTCAACGAAAATTATTTTTATCATTACGCCGCATTTGCTGCAAATTTGATGCCGCAAGTTGCCGTTTATCAGGGAGGTGCATCGTTTGGAACGTAAAACACATTATACCGATCTCTTGTTTACGTTAACCTTGTTTGGCATTTTCGCCATCACTGCCCTTATCGTGGTGATGTTTGGCGCCAATGTTTATCAAAAAACATCTGCCGATATGGATGTTGATTTCACTGCGCGTACTTCTGTTGCATATCTTTCTGAAAAGATTCGACAAAACGATACAGCAAGCAATATTTCTGTGCGTACGGTAGATGGCATGGATGCATTGGTATTGACCCAACCGCTGGATGATTTGGATTTGGAAACTTGGATTTTTTGCGATGGTACAAATTTGCGGGAAATTACAATCTACGCCGGAAAGTTTGTTTCTTTGCAAGATGGAGAAGCGATTTTAGATTTATCCTCCATGTCAATTGAAGAAACGGAAAAGGGATTGCTACAATTCCGGCTGCGCGATATGAGTGGTGTGGAAACAACGTTACAGTTGCTGCCACGCTGCGGGCAAGAGGGAGCTTAGCATGGTCAAAAAAAGATCCAAAGCAACGTTGTTTTTATTTGAGCTGATCATTATTATTTTGATTTTTTCTATTTGTTGCGCCATTTGCGTCAGTTTGTTTTTCTATGCGCGACAACGCAGCATCTCCGCCAAAGATTTAACGGCTTCTATCCTTTGCGCCGAAACCATTGCGGAAGCGCTGAAAAGCGAGCCGGATGCATTTACTGCGCTGGAAGATGTCTTGGGCGCGGAGAAAAAAGATGCAGATTATGTTTTATGTTATGATGGCAACTGGAAAAACATCGGCTCTGCCGAAGCCGCAAAATATGAGGCGTACATTACGCTTGACAATACAAAAGCCTTCTTTTCTGCCATGATCACCATTACAAAAGGCGGCGAAAAATTATTTGAAATCCCCATTGCACACGCAGGTGTATAGGAGGTATTTATGCAAAGAGATGCAAGGCAAAAACGAAATACACCCGGCATGAGCATTGGCAGTTCTTCTGTGCTGACCATATTTGTGGTTTTATTGTTGACCACATTTGCCATGCTCACGCTGCTCACGGCAAACGCCGACTATAAGTTGACGGAAAAAGTCGCCAGCGCAACCGAGGCTTTTTACGTTGCGGATAGCTTGGGTGAAGAAGCTTTTTATGCGCTGCAAACAGCAGTACAGGATAAGGATATGGCGGCAGTAGAGCAAAGCGGTTTTACATTGCAAAAAAATACCACTTCTATTCTTGCAAGCAAAACAATTCCTGTCGATGCACAGCGCGTATTGCACATCGAAATCAATATCCCGCTTAACGCTGGCGCGCTCACAGGTACATTACAAAAAACACGTTGGCAAACGCAGCCGATTTCATCTTAGAGGAGGAACTTATGGAATTATTAAGTATTTTAAACAAAGCAGCCGAACTAAATGCTTCCGATATTTTTATCATCACCGGACTTCCGCTAACCTATAAAATAAACAACCGCATTGAAACTGCCTCTGAAGAGCGCATTTCTGCAGGCGATTCTCATGAACTTTTGGAAAACATGTATGCGCTGGCCAACCGCCCCATGGAGCGGCTTATGGAATCTGGGGATGATGATTTTTCCTTTTCTCTGCCCGGCGTCTCCCGCTTTCGTATCAATGCGTATCGCCAGAGGGGTTCTCTTGCTGCTGTTGTACGAAAAGTGGCGTTCGAATTGCCGGATCCAAAGGAGCTGAACATTCCTGAATCTGTATTAAGCCTCTCAAATCGTTCCAAAGGATTGGTGTTGGTAACCGGTTCTGCCGGCAGCGGAAAATCCACAACGCTTGCCTGTATTTTAGATCGTATCAACAGTACACGCCGCGGGCATATCGTCACGTTAGAAGACCCCATCGAATATTTACACAAACATCAACAATGTATTGTCAGTCAAAGAGAAATTGCCATCGATACAGATAGTTATGTAACAGCGCTTCGCGCTTCGCTCCGCCAATCACCGGATGTCATTTTAATTGGTGAATTGCGGGATTATGAAACCATCAATATCGCCATGACCGCCGCCGAAACCGGGCATTTGGTGCTTTCTTCTATGCATACCGTGGGCGCTGCCAATACCATCGATCGCGTCATTGATGCGTTCCCCGCAAATCAGCAAGCGCAAATTCGCGTACAGCTTTCCATGGTATTGGAGGCTGTCGTTTCCCAACAACTGCTCCCCACCACAGATGGGCGCGTCGTTCCTGCGTTTGAAATCATGCTGGTCAATAGCGCCATTCGCAATATGATTCGCGAATCAAAAATTCATCAAATTGATAATGTCATTGCTTCTTCCGGGACTGTTGGTATGGTTAGTATGGATGCTTCGCTCATTTCTCTTTATGAAAGAGGTGTCATCACAAAAGAAGATGCCATCATTTATAGTTCTTCTACAGAAAATATGGAAAAGCGCTTAAGTCAAATGTAAGATTTTATTTTACTAAAAAAGCTGCAAATTCGCAGCTTTTTTGTTTATTTGGGAATGCAGATAACCGCTTTTGTCCCTAGCCCTATTTCGCTTTCGATTTCTAGTGTTCCGTTACACATATAGCTAAGCCGCTCTTTTACGTTTTGAATGCCCACATGTGTCCGGCCATCTTCTTTTGGCATGTCAGGGTCAAACCCTACGCCGTTGTCTTGTACAATCATATAGAAGGCTTCCTCCTCTTCTTTTGTACAAATTAATATTTCTCCGCCGATCTCTTTTTTCGTAATGCCGTATCGCACAGCGTTTTCCACAATCGGCTGTAAGGAGAGCGCCGGAACTGCAAAATCCGTTGCTTCAATTTCATATTTCACCGAAATTCGATCTTCAAATCGTTTCTTTTCCAGCGATAAATAATTCTGCACATGCGCCAATTCTTGCTCAAATGAAATAAGTGTGTTGTTTTGTAACGCATCCAAATTTCCGCGCAAGTAATTTGAAAATTCCACTGTCGCCTCTTTTGCCTTTTTCGGGTCAATATCACAAAGTTGACGAATGACAACCAGCACATTGTATAAAAAATGCGGCTGGATTTGGCTCAGCATAATGGAGATTTGATTTTCATGCAGCTCTTGTTCTTTTTTTGCCAGCAGGCTGGCTTGCTCTAATTGTAACCCTACATACATGGATAAAACCGCCAAAACTGTGGCCACGGGCAAAAGCGCCAGTCCATATATCTGAATCTGTATTATCATAGCAACAACGGGAAATACAATATACGCTGCAAAGAAAAGAATTTCGCGGTTGGTCAAATGCTTTCTATAGTAAAAAATAATTCCGGCATCAATGATCATCGCAACAATGCCCCATACCTGTGAAAGCCAAAAAAGCGGCTGCCTCTGGTACATGTTTGCATCATCAATCAAGTAATACATATTGTTGAATTGGGATAGGATAACAAGCCCGATGGCAGTCACCCCAATGCTTACAATGATTTTTCGCAGTATACTGGGTACATATGTCTTTTTCGCAATATAGGCGATTAGGTAATTCCCAAAGGCAATGAGCAATATATAGTTGGATACAAACAAAAGGCAATTCCCCGCGCGTACCAAAAATATGCTCAATGGATCCATACGCCCTTTGAAAAAAAGCGCAACGCTATCACTGACTAGAGACAAGGTGCTAAACAACAAAACTTGAATGAACAGGCGATTCAATTTTTCTTTGCGATTTTCATACATGAAAAGACAAAGTAAAATAATGAGCGAAAGCAAAGTACCGAATATTTCAAGTGCTAGATTGACTGCGCGCATTGTATCCATCATGTCCCCTTTCTTGTTCACTTTATAGTACCGATTCTACTCGTATTGTGCAAGTTTTCTTCCTTAACAAAAAAGGATACAGCCAAATGCCACTGTATCCTTTTCGTTCTCTTTTTTATGCCGGATAAGGGGTTACCACCAATTTCTGTACCAACGCCAACATGCGCATGGCATCATCCATATGCATCAACTCCACTGGTGAATGGGAATAGCGCCTTGGTATGGTAAGCCCTCCTGCATGGCAGCCTTTCCCGGCAATGGCCATATTGGCAGCATCGGTATTGCAGGAAATCCCAAGAACAGAAACCAGCTGCACAGCAATTTCATTTTGCTCTGCCGTGTCCAAAATAAATTGCATGAGCTTTGGATGCATAAAGCTCATTGTGCCGCGCCCTTCTGTAAATAAACAGCCCACGCCTTTGCCCAGCTGTACCGGCAAATCTCTTTGCCAGTTATGCCCCGGGTAATCGCCGCAAGGCATGGTATCAAGCGCAATGGCCACGTCGGGGCAAATGTTATTGACAGCTGCTTCCGCGCCGCGCCGTCCTATCTCTTCTTGTAACGTAAATACGAGATAAAGGTCATGTGCAATTTCTTCTTGCTTCAGTGATTTCATCAATTCCAGCATCACTGCAATGCCCGCTCTATCATCCAGCGTACGGGCGCAAATATAATCAGGATTTTGCATTTCCATATAATTATCCCGCATAGAAGCATAACTGCCAATGCCGATGCCCATTTCACGCACTTCCGCGTCAGAAGTCGCCCCCACGTCAATAATCATTTCATTGGCAGGTGTGATCTTGCTGGCCTCTTCCGGTGGCGTTAAATGCCCTGCCTTTGCGCCAATGACGCCCGGAATATTCCCGTTTACCGTAACTTGCCGCGCTTCTAATTGCTTTTGCACATGTCCACCCACCGGCACAAAATGTAAAAAGCCATCTTTTGAAATGCTTTTGATGATAAATCCAAGTTCATCCACATGCGCTGTGAGCATCAACTTTTTGCCTTGTCCTGGGTAGTGACAAACCAAGTTTCCAAACGGATCTTCGTAAACTTCCGCGCAATACTTTTCGCATTCTTCTTTTAAATATTCTATCATGGGATATTCTCTTCCCGATGGTGAAGAAATCTGTAGCAGCTTGCGTAAGGTCTCTTTATATTCTTTTTTGGTTGTAGTAGAAAACATAATCGCCCCTCCTCTATCTTTTCTTTATTATAACTTTCTTTTCCTGTCAGCGTCAATGCAAGCTTACCCTCCTTTCTTCTACAAAAAAAGGTTATGCGTTGCATAACCTTTTGCCTTTATGATTCTCTTGTCCGCAAGAGAAGAGAACGTTCATACCCTTCTATTTTTCCATCTAACCGCACCAATGTTTCCTGCATTTCCGTAATACGCGCTGCCAGAAGGCTTCTCTGTTCTACCAGCAATTCTTTTCGTGCATGCTCTGTTTTTTCGCCTTGCTTCTCCAGCCCAATGTATTCAATCAAAACTTCTACCGGAATCCCGGCGTTTCGCATACATTTAATGAATTCCACCCATCGCAAATCTGCTTCATTATAATCGCGTATCCCATTTTCTTTTCGGTTTACCGGTGGAATTAGCCCAATCCGCTCATAATATCTGAGCGTATCTGCCGTTAAATCGTATAATCTACTTACTTCTGTAATGGTCATGTTCTTGTTTCCTCCTTACCTTTCCATTTTTGCATCTGCCAATTGCATTTTTTCAATGATTTTCACTCCAAAAGGGCAGTTCTTTTCGCAACTGCCACAGGCAATGCAGTCTTTTGCCCGGTTGGTCAAGTTTTTATAATGCTCTTTTGCCAAAAGATCTCCTGCAAGATATAAATCCAAATATTTGTGTACCGCTGCAATGCCAATCTGCGCAGGGCAAGGCAAGCAATGGTTACAATAGACGCATATCCCTTTCATACTCTCATACGGCATATCTGCAATAAATGCATAGTCTTTTTCTTCTTTGGTTGCTGTATTATAAGAAAGCGCATCCATAAGATCTTTTTTGTTGCGCGCGCCAACAAGACAGGACACCACTGCCGGGCGATCCAGCGCGTATTGTATGCATTGGCTTGTACTCATTTTTTGCCCTAATGGTGTATTGTCATTTAATAGTAGCCCACCGCCATATGGCTTCATCGCCGTAAGTACAATCCCTCTTTTTTCACACTCCCTGTAAAACGCCATGCGTGCTGCAGCGCTGCCTTGTTCATCGTTTTGTACAGGGTTATACTCATCAAACGGCAAATTCCCCACCGGATCTAAATCATATGCTGCATTGATACTAAACATACAGACATCTACTTCCTCTTTTTCAATAAATCGGCGACAAATTTCCACATCATGTGAAGCAAAGCCTATGTATTTTGTCTTGCCTTCTTGCTTTAGTTGCTTTGCATATTCGTACATACCGGACGAAAACACTGCATCAAAATCATCTTCCTCATCCACATAATGTATGAGCAAAATATCTGCATATTCGGTTCCCAGCATTTTCATTTGCTTTTCAAAGCTTTCTTTCACCAACGCAAGGTCTCTCGTCCGCATATATTGCCCGCCGGGAAATGCCATCCCCAAATGCATTTGTAAGATAAATGCATCTCGCTTATCTCGCAGTGCATACCCTAAGTTTTCCAAAGGCTTTTCATAAGACATCACCAAATCCAAAAAATTAACGCCTTGTTCCTTCGCATATGTAAGTAATTCATTTGTCTCTTCTTTGTTCATCTCGTGTAGATGCGCCGAACCAATTCCGATTACGCTTATTTCTTCGCCATTTCTCAATTTTCTGTATTGCATATTTCTCCTCTTCTTTCTACTACCTTATGCGATTGATTTATTTTTGTATATTGTCATCATTATTTATAGCATACCCTTTAAAGTAAACTCTAAGTCAAGCTTTTTTTGTACTTGACTTGGAGTCCACTCCATCTTGTATAGTAAGGTATATTGTTATATGTTATCATGAAAAGGAGAATATCAAAATGGAAAAAGCTACAGTTTTTTTTACATCTGAAATTACTACAGACGCGCTACAAAAGATTTATCAAGCGTTGGGCGTTACGCTAAACGGAAATGTTGCCATCAAAATATCCACGGGAGAGCCGGGTGGGCATAACTTCTTGCAACCTGCTTTTATTGAAGATTTGGTGAAACAATTAAACGGCACCATCGTAGAATGCAACACCGCATATGAAGGTAGAAGAAGCACCACTGAAGAACATTTGAAGGCAATTGAAGAACATGGGTTTACCAAAATCGCGCCTTGCGATATCATGGATGCAGATGGTGATCTTTCTTTGCCCGTTGCAGGCGGAAAACGCCTCAACGAAAATTTTGTGGGCAGCCATCTGGAAAATTATGATTCTATGCTTATGCTCTCTCATTTTAAAGGACATGCCATGGGCGGTTTTGGTGGCGCGCTGAAAAATATGTCCATTGGCGTTGCTTCTGCGCATGGAAAGGCGCATATCCATGGCGCTGGCGTTCCCGAAGATATCTGGACGGCAGATGGCGATGCTTTTTTAGAGAGTATGGCAGATGCTTGTAAAGCAGTGATGGATTATATGGGCAAAGAAAATATCGTTTATATCAACGTAGCCAATCGCTTGTCGGTGGATTGTGATTGTGATAGCAATCCGGAAGAGCCGCAGATGGCAGACATCGGCATTTTTGCATCTCTTGATCCTGTTGCAGTGGACCAGGCTTGTGTAGATGCAGTTTATCAATCAGCAGATTCTGGAAAAGCCGCGCTCATTGAGCGAATGGAATCCCGCAACGGCATCCATACTGTAGAAACTGCAGCAGAGCTCGGGTTGGGAAATAGAGCTTATGAAATTGTTACGCTATAAGTTCCAATAAAATTTCATAAGTGTGCAACAAAAAACGGCGCTTCCGCGCCGTTTTTCTTTATTCTCTATTCTAGGTTGTTGTGATAATACATTATATCTTCGGCTTTTCCGCCAATCTTCTTCATAACAACTTGCTTTACCACTTCGTTTAATGCAAAAGCTGTTTCGTAGAAGCCTGTTACTGTTGCATAAGCCATTTCTTCTCTTTCTTCATCAGAAAGCCCTAGGTCAAATCTTTCGCCCAGACCTTTGTTCCCTTTGTCTCTGGGTGCGTTGCTGAAAGCTGTTTCTCTGATCCGTGGAACAGTAACGTTAATATCAGCAATTTTACCAATTGTTGAATTTTCCGCCGGTGCGCCAGAAATCAATGCAACTGTTGCGCCGTAATCTTTTGCTTGTTGTGCGATAAGTGAAATGGTTTTTGTGTTTCCGGAACCGGAACCAACCACCAAAATATCTCCTTCGTGAATGGAAGGTGTAGAGTTGTCGCCTACACAGTAAACGATTTTACCCAATTGAGACATATCCATCCCAAGAATGCGGATAACGTTCCCCGCACGTCCCCAACCAGCAGTGAAAACGCGTTTTGCTTTTGCAAGCGCATCCGCTAATTCTTCAACTTGTGCCGGGTCAACCAAATTAAGACCTTCGGTAATGTTTTGGCCAGCGCAAGCCAGCAGTTTTTTAATATCCATATTAATCTCCTTCTAAAAAAATTACTATTTTAGTATACTTCTTTTTGCATCAAAATACAACTTATAAAACAAAGTTTTTTAGTTTTACGCACAATCTTCTTTTTACGAAAACCTTTTTCTTACCTACTTGGGAAATGTTGATGAATGATTATTCACATAAAGCTTTATCATGTATACAGGCACCCTACCGGTATGTCCTTTTAAAAATCGAAAGTTTATATGAACTCTGACATTTTTCTTTCCAAATACATCTTTGATGTATATGGTTTAAACATTTATTTTTTGTATGTATGTGGTGGCGTATTGAGCGGTATTGCTTCAATTTCTCTCGTATCCGTATTAAATACTGCAATTCCATTTCGATTTGTTCCATTTGCAACAGCCGGAATATGTAACCAGAGAGGTTTGTTCGGCAATATATGCTTTTCTCCAAAATCTATCTCAAACGTAGGGTCTTCCGCAAAAACTTTAATCCCTTGAAAATGATCATTCCCAGAAAAAGCATAAAGGCAATCATTTTGTCTCATGAATTCAAAATGTTCCCGTAGTTCGCCAAAATCTTCAACTCTTATACTTAAACTACCTGTCACATCTGGATAAAAGTAATGTGAATACAGTATTTTGTATTTATCGTAATCTTGAACTACATATTCTGACAAAGCGCGAATATATTCTTTATTCTCAGCATTGAGCAAAGAGGATAATTCATTTTTTTTCATACAGCCATACTTTCCCATCAGCTATTTTTTCTCTGATACCAAAGCCTAGGTCATACCAATCCTTCGGATAATTAAAGTGTTGGCTATTTACAGGTGTTTTGCGAATGGCATATAAATCATGATTGCCAACAACCGAAATGGAACATGATTTCTTTACCCATGCAACCACTTTATTTGCATCTCTCGTATTCAAATATGAATAATACGGAACACAAAACCCTACCATGTCACCAAGACATATGATTTCATCAACTTGTCGCATAGCAAAAATCTCAATGCTTTCTTCCAGTCTTACAATATCCTCATGTACATCTGCCAACAAGCCCAATAACATCTTACATCCTCCTAAATAACCAAAATGTTTGCATGCGCATATTCAAATCCTTTTTATCAAAAAAGCACTGTCACGCATTGTGTGTCAGTGCTTTTTTATGGCGGAGAAGGAGGGATTTGAACCCTCGCGCCGCGTAAACGACCTACACCCTTAGCAGGGGCGCCCCTTCAGCCGAACTTGGGTACTTCTCCGACTAAATTAATACTTTAGTATTTTACAACAAAACTATATTTGGTGCAACTATTTTCATCACTTTCCACTGTCTTTTATTTTGCTTTTCTTTTTTCGATTCTTTTGTAATAATTCTATTAGATTAATAGATATCATCATCGTCATCAATGAATAGGTACTACACTTTACTAAAATATATCTTAAGCTCAGCGGCAACATCGTTAAATCTGTAATGAGATTTCTAGCCCATTTTTTAGAAATAATCAGCGCCAGAGTGTCATTTCCGCCACCGCTACTACCTTACCACACTATAAAATCAACGTTTGTATCTATAGTATGGCTGCAATGGATGAAAATAGTTCCTATTCTTATGGTAATCAAAAGCCACAAGTATTTAAAGTTTCCAATATTAAAAAAAGTGTTTTTCTAAATAGAAAAAGAAAAGTAGGGAGCAGAATAAGATCATAACAGTATAAAAAGCAACAGATATTCCACATCAATGATCAATTAATAAACTTAACTCATATACACCGCCTTCTATGATATTTATTGGTGTTCGCTGTATATACCAAATGACAATATAGCCAAAGCAACGAGTAATGTCATTATTTTGTAAAAGATAAATGTTTTTTTACTTTACTTCAAATTTTGTTAACCATCATAATTCCTTTTTGTTATCTATCATAAACTTTAGCACAATACGTAAGATAAAAGAGTTTTTATGAAAACTCACCTTTGTCATACATAAAATATTAAAATTGTACAGAATCAGTAATAATTCCTTTCTCCATTATGAACATATTAGGCGGTCAGAGCCTAAAAGAGGAGACAATAATGGTTATACGGTTTGTCTGGTATGTATCGTTTAAACGTCCTTGCTAATCTTAGAAGGCTTGGATTTTCTCTTGTATAAATCAAAGCATATATGGAAACACAATCGCTGGAATACACTTTTTATGTTGTCGGAAAAAAAGAGCTCATACATGACGAAAGCTCTTCACTTAAGAAGAAGATTTCCCTTTAATAAAACATTCATAGCATATGAGTGATACGATTTAAGCCGAACCTTTTAAAGATAGATATATTTTGAATTCAAAAAACTTATTTTCACAAGATGCCAAATTTGATTATAGCTTGCGAAGCTACTCAAAAGTATAATATTTCCACCAGTATTTTAGAGTAAGCTATTCCTGGTACCACTCTGTCTGTTTTTACGCAAAATAAAGTAACACTATTTCATAATGTTTTATGATACAAGATGCCTTCGCCTTTGCTTCTACGTAAATTTTATCAACAAGAAAATATGCTTATTAGATTTTTCATTATAAAAGCGGCTATTTAGAGCTAGCAAAATATGTTCTACTATTACAGATATATATATAAAATACTATTAGATACCAAAGTCTATGAGTTTTGTTTAATCGACAATCGTTACACTAATATTATGGAAGCGTTTGTTACAGAAATATAGACTCATATTCTTTAGGGCTCTTCGGGCGCAAAATAGATGATTTTACCATTTTGCCACAACCGATAGTTTACACCATGCCCAGAAAAAGTGCACTGAATATACTCTTGTTGTGTCTGTTCTGTACAATGAAAACCGTCTGTAAAATCATCATATCTTAACACTGCAGGCGAAACATATTCCATATCATAAACTGGTGCATATTGAGATAGCTCTGTCTTATATTTTTCTAAATATTGATTCAAATCTAGGGGATAAATCACTTGATTCCAAATTGTTTGATATAATGGTGGACACATAAAAATTAATTTAATGCTATTTTTCTCACAATATTTCGCCATTTCAACTAAGTCTGCCAATCTCTCGTTATCAAAAACATAAGTACTACAGACATTGTAAATAGTTTGTGCATCCTCCTGCATATCAGCCGCTTTTTGTTCCGCTGTACGTTCTCGTACAGGCCGTTGTGCGGAATTATCCTTTGACAAAAATATGTTTTTTATCGTTTCTCTCGTTTGCTTTTGTACTTCTTCATTTTTAAAGTACATAAAAAAGTCTTCACTTTCTTGTATCACAGGAATCACCCGATCGTATGCATAGTTTTTATTAAAGCTATAAAAGGAAAGATCAAAATACACTTCTGTCACACTTCTTTCTTCTACTGCAAACCAAAAAAGATCAATTTGTTCCTTAAGAGAAGCTCCCCCAAATGCTAAGTTTGCCGGGCTACTATCGATATCTAAATATTCACTCACCGTTTGCATATCAAGATACGCTGTTCGTGAAGAACCTATTAGAATTATCGTTTTATCTGGATGGTTCAAAAAACTTCTTACCCGCGGAATAGGATTTGGGTTCGAAAACCCACGGTTATCATTATACAGGCCGAAATAATCGTATGGCTCATAATAAATAAATGCACCTAGCAAAATTATAAAGGGTAAAAAAAGTGCGATTAATTTAAAAATGAGTTTCTTTTTTGCTCTCTTTTCACTAAAACTGTTGATAAATAAATTGCCCAGAGCCTGCGCCAACAACAGAAAACACCAAAATAGCAATAACTAACGCATAGTATATTATCCATCTATATATTGCATTTTGCTCTCCTAATCGTTGTGAAACCGGTTTTCTATTCTGCATAAAATCAATACTAAATAAAACACAAATTGCACATAGCAATACTAATAGTTGTTTTGCATCTAAGCCTAAATTAAATATCGCACGGCTAAATACCTCACCCGAATTAAAGGATTTAAACATATTGCCAAATATTTGTATCGCAGTTTTCGTACTTGTTGCTCGAAAAAAGACATATCCTATACAAACCAATGTAAAAATTCGGATTCGCTGAAATAATTTATAGCTAAAGCAATCCGTTTTTATTTTCAACTTCTTAATCAACTTTTCCCAAAATGGTGACGTAGCCTCTCCCAAGACAATGTATGACCAGTGCAACAATCCCGTTCCGATAATAAAGTTCCAACTAGCTCCATACCAAAGACCAACTGTAAACCACAAAATAAACAATGACAAATGCAAGATTACTGCCTTGGCCACTTTTTTATTTATTTTACTTTTGATAAATCGATTGGTTTTTTGAATAAACCGAGAACGCTGAACCGGATATAAAACATAATCTTTTAACCAGGCTCCCAGAGTTATGTGCCATCTGCGCCAATATTCTGGTATCGTACAAGAAAAGAAAGGAGTATTAAAGTTCTCCGTTAAGGTGATTCCAAAACATTTCGACGTACCTATCACCATATCCATATATCCAGAAAAATCTGCATACAGCTGAATAGCAAAGAAAAATACGCCTAAAATAATTTGAAACCCTTGGTAGTTTTGATAATTAGAAAATATGTTATCGACAAGAATAGCCGCTCTATCTGCTATGACAAGCTTTTAAAAAAACCCCATGCAATACGAATCAATCCGTTTTTGACATTTTCATAATCAAATGCATTTCCTCGATACAACTGATCTTCTAAATCTTGATATCTTGAAATAGGCCCTTGCATTACTGTAGGAAAGTAAAGTGAAAACAAAGCAAATTTCAGGAAATTGCGTTGCGACTCGTATAAGTCTCTATAAACATCAATTAAATAGCTTGTCGTTTGAAACGTATAAAAAGATATTCCAAGTGGCAAAGCAAATTTCCAAATCGGCAATTGAAATTCATTCGTAAATATACCAAGCAGCGCATTTACATTTGTTGCAAAAAAACTGCTGTATTTCAATACAACCAATATGCCAAAATTAAGCAATAGTACCGTTATTACTATCCCTTTTTCTTTTTGAGAGTTTTTTCTGTTACAATCAGTCGACCACCAACATAGACGCTACATGTAGTTATCAATATAAAAACAATATATTGATAGCCTCCCTCCACATAAAATATGAGGCTAGAAATCAACAATATTGTCCATCTATATTTTCGCGGCAACAAATAATAAAACAACAATGTGCCTGCTAAAAACAACAAATATACCAAAGAAGTAAGTGTCATAATAAAACCAAAGTTTACCGATCTAGTTTACTTGTTGTTCTATAATATCTACCATTGCGCCTACATTTTTCATTGTAACCACTTGCCCCATAGAAAATTTCATATCGAATGCTTCTTCCACAGAAACAATTAAATTAATATGCTCTAGACTATCCCAATCTTCAATATCATTTGCTGTCGTTTCTTCTGAAACAATAATACCTTCATCATCAAACACATCTTGAAATACCAAGTTTAGTTTCTCGAAAATTTCTGTTCTGCTCATATACACTCCTGTTCATTAACGCAAATATGCGCGTTTTTTACTTTGTGTTCCCTAATATTGTATTGCCATTCACTATTACCCTGCTCATCTTCTTTTATCTTTTCAAAACTTAGCGTCGCATAAAAATCTTTCACCATATTATTTTTTGCTGTTTTGTAGTAATAGCCGCAAATTGTGAGAATACCTTGCTCTTTACAAGCCTTCACCATTTCATCAAACATGGCAAATTCCATTTCCCGCTTTAAAACACGGCAGCTCATCAGCCAAAGATCTACATGCAAGACCGTTTGTTTCACCTCTCCAACAACGATGCTAACAATACCATTATCGCCAAATTTATCGATCAACCGACCATAAAAAGCAATGTGGTTATCAGATCTCATCACCGCCGTCATTTCACTTTCCGTATAGCGCTTTGTGGTTAAGTTGAATTGATTGCTCTTGTTTGTCGGTTGCGTAATTCGCCCTATATACATGGGTTCAAAAGGCTTAATTTCAGCTTGCATTTCTAAGCTATCTAAAAAAGCGCCATAATCCGTAAACTGTGTCTGCATTTTTGCACGTTCTGCATTTTGTTTGTACATTTCATTGCGTTTGCTATCATCTGCCGAAAATGTTGTCACTTCGAAATATCCCGCATTATTTAAGCGTAAGATATATTGTTCGACTTCTCCAATATTTGGCACCGCAATCATTGGTAAATTTTCTTGCACAATCGCACGCTCTGCCGGGTTATCATCCACAAACACCAGTGCATCTTGCCCAATATTTAAGATGCTAGCGATCTCAGCAATATTTAAATTTTTGTGTTCCCAGTTGGCTTTTATAACGATAAAGTCGTCCGGTAGCAGAACACTATCCGGATGGTTCAACCCTGCAAATGCATTCTCTTCATCATTTTTCGAACAGACGTTAAGAGTGATTCCCAGTGCTTTATGTTTTTTGATATATTCTTGGAACTCACTAAACGCTTGGCCCATAGAAACTTCCGGCCCCAATGCTAAATTTTCAACACCATCGTCTCCAACCACGCCGCCCCACAATGTATTATCTAAATCTAGCACGAGGGCTTTTTTATTTTTACCATAGATAGACTTCATAATGTTCGCAACATTAAATGCAAACTCGGGTATTGCACCAATGCTAAGAACGTATTTATACATATACCAATTATGAGGGTCATGCCATTTATCTAGTCCATACGCCGCCGCTAAATAGTCGATATCATTGATATAGAAATCCGTATGTGTTTGGGCGTATTCGTAAAATAGCTGATTTAAGCGAGATGCAAAATTCGTCGCACCATGAATATCGCTAATATCTTTGTTCCCAAGCAATCGATATAACGGGCGATCCATATTGTTTTGTATAATAGGACATTTAAATTTTTGCGCAAGTGTATCCCACATTGCACTGAAGTGTTCAAACTGCAATTGTAGTTTTTCGTTGACAACCAACTCACTATCTTGCAGTTCTGGCAACTGTGTGATGTTACGAAAACTAGTATGAATGAAAATAATATCGGGTGCAAAAACCGCAAGTTCTTCATTAAACATGGCATCTTGCCAATATTGACCATACTCCGACTCAAAAAAAACAGGCTTAATTTGTTGGTTTAACAAGAAAAGCTCCAGCATATCTTTTATGCCACTGGTTGTCGATCCACCTAAAATAGCTATTTTCTTATCTAAAAATTGTACATTTTGTGCCAATAACTCTCTTTTAATAGATTTTCTTTTTTTTGTTAACAGAGCGCTATCAAAAGGATATTCTAATATTTGCATACTCGCCTCCAAACCATTAGCTACTATACCGCACCATGTATACCTATGGCAACTATTCGGAAAATATTTTCAACAATCTTCCAAAAAACACTTTGCATCGCAGATTATTTTATACTTATCAATAATTATTTGCGCTCTACTTTTTTCTGCGCAATCCATATTTCTATTGTTCACTACGTTTTCTCTTGCCCCAAAGTATAGCAACAGTAAAGATTATTGCACTTAGTAAAGTTAGTCAATGATCAAATGTGCTACTATCACTGCCTCTTGAGGGTTTCTTTTGCCACAATGACGACAAAAGACGATAGGCTTGAGTTGCCTATGACATAGCCATTTCGCGTTGTCAAGCCAACTTTTCTACACAAACTCCTTTGCAGTGTAACATTGTCATCGACTATCCATTATGGCTGAATAGCAGAGGCAAGCCAAGTTATATGTCCTCATTGTGACAATATAGATTGTATTTGATACTACGATTTCTACTGTTCAGTAGTACTGTGTCTAGTGGAACTCAGTATTAGAATAAATGAGATTTCAATTCTGCTTGTCCATCAAATTACTACAATTACTTAAAAGTTTTATGCGCATATCGCTATAAGGATGAGAATGTACACTGTTAAAATACTAGAGGAAAGCTTCAGTGAAGAACCTAGAGTTGAAGAACTGAAGAAACCAGACAGCATAGAAGAAGCATTAGTTTTCTTATTTAAAGATGTAGATTTAGCAGTTTAATGCTGCTTGAACTTCATTAAGTCTCACTCTATAGTCTTCTATATAAAGACGCAAAAAATAGTTCAAATGGCTTTCCATTTGAACTATCTAAAGTCATGCAAAGGTTTACATATTATTATTCGGATCATACTTTTTGTCAAAGTCGTATGCTATGCAATTTCAGGCTAATCCGTACTTCAAACGGTCTAAAATACAATAACTTGAAAAACCTTCTGTTATGTAATACTTTGACTATCTAGATGACACTAGTTTCGGGCAAAGAAAATTCGCAAACCGCCAAAGCAGCTTGCGAATATGGGTCCAGCATCATGCTGGTGTCTA
>JBMNLE010000005.1:0-122088 GCA_050952565.1 Christensenellaceae bacterium | reverse complement strand
CGGTCATCTTTTTTTATCTTTCAAATGAAGGCATATCCATACTTGAAAATGCTGTTCATGTTGGTCTGCCTGTGCCACAGAAACTCAAGGATATATTAGAGCAGCTTCACAACAGAAGCGACAAGGAGGACTATAAATGAATCTACGTAAATTAATACTTACGAACAATGCCTGCTACAAGGCAGGTAAAACAATAAAACCGAAGGGTATAATGGTTCACTCAACAGGGGCTAACAACCCAAACCTAAAACGCTACGTTGGTCCAGACGATGGCTTGCTAGGAAAGAACCAGTATAACAACCATTGGAATCAAAGCAAACCTGGAGGGCGTGAAGTCTGCGTCCATGCCTTTATTGGTAAATTAGCAGATGGATCTATTGCCACCTATCAAACATTGCCTTGGAATCATCGTGGTTGGCATGCTGGAGGAGCTGCTAATAATTCCCATATTGGTTTTGAAATTTGCGAGGACGGTTTGACCGATGCCTCGTATTTTTCTGCTGTTTATAAGGAAGCTGTGGAGCTTTGTGTATATCTTTGCAAACTTTATGGGTTTAGTGAAAGAGATATCATTTGTCATAGCGAAGGTTATAAACGAGGCATTGCCAGTAATCATGCAGACGTGATGCACTGGTTTCCTAAGCATGGGAAGAGTATGGACACCTTTCGAGCGGATGTAAAGAAACTATTAAGTGCCGAAAATAAACCAGCAGACACGGTGAATAAGAAATATTACCGTGTGCAGATCGGTGCTTATTCTGTTAAAGCAAATGCTGAGGCACAGCTTGCCAAAGCTAAAAAAGCAGGCTTTACGGATGCATTTATTAAGTATGATTAATCAAATAGAGCAGGTAAAAAAACAGTATTTCTTAAATTTCATCAAGCCTCTCAAATAAAATATTAAACTATTAAATTTAAGTAGCCTGTGAGGGTTCTTCCCTTGCAGGCTCTTTTTTTATGCCTTGATTTAATTAAATTCTACAAATCCTCAACTTCGACCTGTTCCCACGGCTATTAGGTAGGAGGTGATTCCTAGTGAATCAGCACGAGAATAAAAAAGTTACGAAGATCTCGGATGAGGTTATAGACAAAAGCACCACCGCACTTAAGAGAGTTTCACAGGAACAGTTACAACGTGAGTTTGATTATATCCAGGCAGAAAAATTGCTTAGAAAGATGCTCGAAAAAGGCTTAATAACGGAAGTGGAATTCAACAAAATAGACGCACTAAATCGCCAAACTTTCTCTCCATTTTTGAAGGAGATAATGCCCTCAAATCGTTGATATATAAGGGTTTCAGAGGTAATATGTGACCTACCAAGAAGGAGGTGAGAGGATGAAAAAGATAACGAAAATAGAAGGAAATACGGCCAACTCTTTTATTAAGCCAAAAACACGAGTAGTTGCCTACTGTCGAGTTTCTACAGGCAGTGATGAACAACTTGTCAGCTTGCAAGCACAAAAGGCCCATTATGAGAGCTATATAAAGGCTAATCCAGAATGGGAATACGCAGGCTTATATTATGACGAGGGTATCAGCGGCACGAAAAAGGAAAACCGCTCTGACCTACTTAGAATGTTATCAGACTGTGAAACTGGGAGAATTGACTTAATTATTACAAAGTCAATTAGCCGATTTGCCAGAAATACTACAGATTGCTTGGAGATGGTTCGAAAACTGATCGACCTTGGGGTTCATATCTATTTTGAGAAGGAAAACATCAATACGAGTTCAATGGAGAGCGAATTGATGCTCTCCATTTTAAGTGGGCTTGCAGAAAGTGAGTCAATTTCCATTTCCGAAAATACGAAGTGGGCCATTCAAAGACGATTCCAAAACGGAACCTTTAAAATTTCCTACCCACCATATGGGTATCAAAACATTGACGGTCAGATGATAATAAACCCCAAGCAAGCTGAAATTGTGAAGTATATTTTTGCAGAGGTATTATCGGGCAAAGGCACACAGAAAGTTGCAAATGATCTTAATCAAAAGGGTATCCCTTCAAAAAGAGGTGGTCGTTGGACAGCTACTACGATTAGAGGGATTCTGACCAATGAAAAATATACTGGCGATGTTATTTTGCAAAAGACTTATACTGATAGCCATTTTAACAGGCACACCAATTATGGTGAAAAAAATATGTATCTAGTAGAAAACCACCATGAGGCAATTATCAGCCCTGAAGATTTTGAAGCTGTAGATGCCATTCTCAATCAGAGAGCCAAGGAAAAAGGAATCGAAAAACGCAACAGTAAATATCTAAACCGATATTCCTTTTCTAGCAAAATTATCTGCTCGGAATGTGGCAGTACCTTTAAAAGACGGATTCATTCATCTGGTACAAGAAAATACATTGCTTGGTGCTGCAGTAAGCATATCAGCAATATAACGGAATGTTCCATGCAGTTCATTCGAGATGAAGATATAAAGACTGCATTTGTTACGATGATGAATAAACTCATATTCGGTCAGAAGTTTATATTAAGACCACTTTTTCATGGGTTACGTAACCAAAACAATGCAGCGAGTTTTCGTAGAATTGAAGAGTTGGAAACTAAAATTGAAAACAACATGGAGCAGAGCCAAGTACTGACAGGTTTAATGGCCAAAGGGTATCTGGAACCTGCTCTGTTTAATAAAGAAAAGAATGCACTGGAGGCAGAAAGAGAAAGGCTTCTTGCCGAAAAGGATCAACTTACTCGTTCCGTCAATGGCAATTTTGCTAAAGTAGATGAAGTTGACCGTCTGCTTAAGTTTGCCACTAAGTCCAAAATGCTCACAGCTTATGAGGATGAGTTGTTTGAAGATTACGTAGAGAGGATTATTGTCTTTTCACGGGAGGAAGTAGGTTTTGAATTAAAATGTGGAATCACATTGAAGGAAAGGTTGGTGAATTAGATGGGTCACACACCCTATGGATATAGAATTGAAGATGGAAAAGCTGTTGTGGATGAAAAGACTTCTGAGCAGGTAAAAGAATTATTTTCCGGATACTTGGCAGGCCTTTCTTTGAAGGAAGCTGCTAAAAAAGCTGGGATAGATTGTTATCATGCCACAGCAGGTAAGATGTTGCAGAACAAGCACTACCTAGGCGATGAATTTTACCCTCCCATTATTGATGAGGAGACATTTGAAAAAGCCAGAGAAGAAAAACGAAAACGAGCAGAAAAGCTCGGGAGGATAAGGGAACCTAAAGATGAACCGAAAACGGATTACCCTGTAAAGTTCAAAGCAAAACCTCTGGTGCAAAAATATGAAGATCCATACAAGCAGGCGGAATATGCTTACAGTCTGATAGAAAGTGAGGTGTAACAAGTGGCGGTAAGTAGGAATGTAACAGTGATTCCGGCAATTAAACGGGTTGGAAATAATAAAAATAGTGAAAGCAAACCCAAAATACGAGTGGCTGCTTACTGTCGTGTTTCAACGGATAGTGAAGAGCAGGCTTCAAGTTATGAAATTCAGATCGAGCATTATACAAAATATATTAAGAAGAACAAGGAATGGGAACTGGCAGGTATTTTTGCAGATGACGGCATCACAGGTACAAATACCAAGAAGCGTGAAGAGTTCAACCGCATGATTGAAGAATGTATGGCAGGAAAAATTGACATGATTATCACAAAATCCATCAGCCGATTTGCCAGAAACACGTTGGATTGCCTTAAATACATCCGTCAGTTAAAGGATAAAAACATCGCGGTATTCTTCGAGAAAGAGAATATCAACACCATGGATTCTAAGGGTGAAGTATTGCTGACCATCATGGCATCCCTTGCCCAACAGGAAAGTCAGTCCTTAAGCCAGAACGTAAAGCTGGGTATTCAGTATAGATATCAGCAAGGTGAAGTCCAAGTCAACCACAAGCGTTTTCTTGGATACACCAAGGATGAAAACAAGCAACTAGTGATTGAGCCAGAGGGTGCTGAGGTTGTTAAACGGATTTACAGAGAGTACCTTGAAGGTGCTAGTCTTTTACAGATAGCAAGAGGACTAGAAGCTGACGGTATCCTTACAGCGGCAGGCAAAGCCAAATGGAGACCGGAAACACTGAAAAAGATATTGCAGAATGAAAAGTACATCGGTGATGCCCTTCTACAAAAAACATATACGGTTGATTTCCTTTCTAAAAAGCGAGTCAAGAATAACGGCATCGTTCCCCAATATTATGTAGAAAATAGCCACGAGCCTATCATTCCACGAGACCTTTTTATGCAGGTTCAAGAAGAGATGATTCGAAGAGCAAATCTTCGCGGTGGCAAGGGCTGTAAAAAGCGAGTTTACAGCAGTAAGTATGCTTTATCGAGTATTGTTTACTGCGGACATTGCGGTGATATTTATCGACGAGTACATTGGAATAACCGAGGTTACAAATCTATTGTTTGGAGATGCGTCAGCCGATTGGAGGAAAAAGGGTCTGAATGCACTGCCCCTACCATAAATGAGGAAACATTGCAGAAAGCAGTTGTTAAGGCTATTAACGAACTTTTGGCTAACAAAGACTCATTCCTCAAGGTGCTACAGAAAAATATAGCTACTGTATTTAATGGAGAAAATGATAATGCCACTGATGACATTGATAGCAAATTGGAAGAATTACAACAACAGCTTCTTATTCAAGCAAAATCCAAGAATGACTATGAAGATGTGGCTGATGAAATTTACCGCCTTCGAGAATTGAAGCAAAATGCACTTGTTGAAAATGCAGAGCGAGAAGGAAAAAGGCAACGAATCGCTGAAATGACTGATTTCTTGAATAAACAATCCGCAGAGTTGGAGGAATATGATGAGCAGTTGGTAAGGCGGCTTATTGAAAAAGTAACGATATATGAAGATAAGCTCACCGTTGAATTCAAGTCTGGGATTGAGATTGACGAAGAGATATAGAATATTAACCGCCAATTAAGGGCTAACACCCTTTGGCGGTTTTTAATGGATTTTTTTAATTTAAAAGTTGCTTAAAATGACTTATTGTGATAAAATATACGCTGATACAAATAAGAATTCAGGAGGAACCGAAACTATGACAGCCTCAATACGTTTAAGATAAGTTGGCAATAAAAAAAGCAGAATCTATCCTCGATGATAGGCTTTTTTGTTGTGCTTATTTATACGATATTGAGCATTCATTAGTTACGGTGAGATATAAGTTATTTAACTATACCTTTATTTAACTATGTCTTTAATATGAATGTTTCCAAATTGTATGTATGCAGACCAAAAGCCACATTGTGGATTTAGGCCTGCATTTTTTATTGCCTAGAATGCTATTCAAAATAGAAATTCGAGCAAAATAATATGCAGGAGATAATATAAATGGAAAAATACAACAATTGGAAACTTAAGTTTTATACAATATGGGCAGGGCAGGCAGTATCATTAATCACTAGTGCTATCCTGCAAATGGCGATCATTTTTTACCTTACAGAGAAAACAGGATCTGCGATGGTCTTGTCTATGGCTTCACTAGTTGGTTTTTTACCCTATGCGGTCTTTGGACCAGCCATTGGTGTATTAGTGGATCGTCATGATAGGAAGAAGATAATGATTGGTGCTGATTTAATTATCGCAGCAGCTGGGGCCGTGCTAGCTATTGTTGCATTGTATATGGAGTTACCTATCTGGATGGTTATGGTAGTATTGTTTATCCGTAGCATTGGAACAGCTTTTCATACCCCGGCTCTCAATGCGGTTACGCCACTTTTAGTACCAGAAGAGCAGCTTACGAAATGTGCAGGCTATAGTCAGTCTTTGCAGTCTATAAGCTATATTGTTAGTCCGGCGGTTGCAGCATTGTTATATTCTGTTTGGGAATTAAATGCTATTATTGCCATCGATGTATTGGGTGCTATGATTGCGTCTATTACGGTAGCAATTGTACGTATTCCTAAGCTAGGCGATCAAGTGCAAAGCTTGAAACCAAATTTCATAAGAGAAATGAAAGAAGGAATGGCTGTACTACGGCAAAATAAAGGATTATTTGCTTTATTACTCGTTGGAACATTATATATGTTTGTTTATATGCCCATAAATGCATTATATCCTTTAATCACTATGGAATATTTTAATGGTACACCGATGCATATTTCTATTAAGGAGATTGCTTATGCCTCTGGTATGTTGATAGGGGGTCTATTATTAGGGTTATTTGGGAATTACCAAAAGCGAATCTTATTAATAACGGCATCAATTTTTATGATGGGGATAAGCTTAACCATTTCAGGATTACTTCCTCAAAGTGGATTTTTCATATTTGTAGTCTGCTGTGCAATAATGGGGCTTTCGGTGCCATTTTATAGCGGTGTGCAAACAGCTCTTTTTCAGGAGAAAATTAAGCCTGAATATTTAGGACGTGTATTTTCTTTAACTGGAAGTATCATGTCTCTTGCTATGCCAATTGGGTTAATTCTTTCTGGATTCTTTGCTGATAGAATCGGTGTAAATCATTGGTTTTTACTATCAGGTATTTTAATTATTTGCATTGCTATCGTTTGCCCAATGATAACTGAGATTAGAAAATTAGATTTAAAACAAAATTCATAGGAGGGCCATTTTTATGTATTTAATTTTCATGTAATTTTTCCTGCTAAAATCGTAGGGTTTTCCCTGCGTACAAGCAAATGAAAACATGCGATTATAGACAGGAGGAAAATGTTATGGAATTGATATTAAAAGCAAAAGACATTCGTGTGGAATTTAAAGGACGCACTTGTTTAGATATAGATGAATTAGAAGTGTATGATTATGACCGTATTGGTTTAGTAGGAGCAAATGGTGCAGGAAAAAGCACTTTATTTAAGGTGATTTTAGGAGAATTAACTCCTCCAGGATGTAAAATGAATCGTCTAGGTGAACTTGCCTATATCCCTCAGTTGGACAAGGTAACCTTGCAAGAGGAAAAAGATTTTGGACTTGTAGGCAAGCTTGGTGTTAATCAATTAGATATTCAGACCATGAGCGGCGGTGAAGAAACAAGGCTTAAAATAGCACAAGCTTTATCGGCACAGGTTCATGGTATTTTAGCGGATGAACCTACCAGTCATTTAGACCGTGAAGGAATTGATTTTCTAATCGGACAGCTAAAATATTTTATAGGTGCACTGTTAGTTATTAGCCATGACCGCTATTTTCTTGATGAGGTAGTAGATAAAATATGGGAACTGAAAGATGGCAAAATCACTGAGTATTGGGGAAACTATTCTGATTATCTTCGCCAAAAAGAGGAAGAACGCAAGAGCCAGTCTGCAGAATACGAACAATTTATTGCGGAACGTGCCCGATTGGAAAGGGCTGCGGAGGAAAAGCGAAAGCAGGCCCGTAAAATAGAAAAAAAGGCAAAAGGTGCTTCAAAGAAAAAAAGTACTGAAGGCGGAGGGCGTTTAGCTCATCAAAAATCAATGGGAAGTAAGGCAAAAAAGATGCATAATGCCGCTAAGTCCCTAGAACATAGGATTGCGGCCTTAGGAAAAGTAGAAGCCCCAGAAGACATTCGTAGGATTCGTTTCAGGCAAAGTAAAGCATTGGAGCTCCACAATCCATATCCTATTGCTGGTACGGAAATTAATAAAATATTTGGAGATAAGGTATTGTTTGAAAATGTATCTTTTCAAATTCCGCTTGGAGCAAAAGTGGCATTAACTGGTAGTAATGGAACCGGAAAAACAACTTTAATCCAAATGATCTTAAACCATGAAGATGGAATTTCTATTTCACCTAAGGCAAAAATAGGTTACTTTGCACAAAATGGTTACAAGTACAACAGTAATCAGAATGTCCTAGAGTTTATGCAGGAGGATTGTGATTACAATGTATCGGAAATTCGTTCAGTGCTAGCATCCATGGGGGTGAAACAGAATGATATTGGAAAAAGCTTATCTGTTTTAAGCGGCGGAGAAATTATTAAATTATTGCTAGCTAAAATGCTTATGGGTAGATATAACATCTTACTAATGGATGAACCGAGCAACTTCCTTGACATACCAAGCTTAGAGGCTTTGGAAATACTAATGAAGGAGTATGCCGGAACTATAGTATTTATCACCCATGACAAACGGCTGCTTGATAATGTGGCTGATGTGATTTATGAAATCAAAGATAAGAAATTAAACTTAGTCCGATAATTAATTTACTTTTCGTATTTGACAGATCGTAAGTAGGCCAGTGAAAGAGGTTATTGATTTTATCTAAACGTTAAGTAGGTTAGACCTCTAATCAGGGAAAATAAGGCCTTCAAGATGAATTTTGAAGGCCCCCTTTCCATAGAAATATACGTAAAGCATAAGGAACACATGGCAAAAAAGGTGTTTCTCAACATGGGATATAGCTTTTGATATTGAAAGGAGTGATTCAGTATGATAGATAATATTATTCAATCAGTGACAGAAAAATTATCCTCTTTGCCTTATATAGAAGGCATCGTATTAGGGGGTTCTCGTGCAAGAGGCACCCATACAGAGGATTCTGATATAGATTTCGGAATCTATTACAATTCAGAGTTATTTGACATTACAGTAATTAATCAACTTGCTACAGAGTTGGATGATGAGAATAGAAGCAACCTTATTGTACCTCCCGGAGCATGGGGTGATTGGATTAATGGCGGCGGATGGTTAGTCATAAACGGGTATCATGTTGACTTAATTTTACGTGATATTAAACGGGTGGTACAAATAATCAAAGATACGGAGCAAGGAATTGCTACTGCTAATTATCAGACGGGGCATCCCCATGGATATATAAGTGCTATGTATCGAGGAGAATTAGCGATTAGCAAAATACTATATGCTAATGATGAAAACTTTTATGAGTTTAAAAAGCAAGCAGAACGTTATCCAACCGCTTTGCAGAAAGGATTAACTGAATTTTTTATGTTTGAGGCAGGTTTCTCTTTAATGTTTGCTGAGAACAATATAGATAAAGACGATGTATCCTATGTTTGCGGGCATTGCTTTCGAAGCATATCTTCCCTTAATCAAGTCTTATTTGCAGTAAATAAAGAATACTGTATAAATGAAAAAAAGGCTGTTAAGATGATCGAGGATTTTAAGATCAAGCCAAGCGATTACAAGGAAAGGGTCGATAAGGTTATTTCCTTAATATCAACTAATGTAGATTGTACAAGAAAAGGAATAGAGATTCTTCAAAGACTAGTAAATGAGGTTGAATACCTGAAAGGAGCCCATATTCAATGACGGGGCCAGATAAGAAAAAGCTTTATCCGAATGAAAATATAAAGACGGTTTGCTATATAAGTAATCTACCTAAAAGACCAAATGTTGAGATTGGTGAATACACTTATTACAGCGACAATAATAAATCTCCTGAGAAATTTTATGATAATATAGAGCACCACTACGAATTTCTTGGAGATAAACTCATTATAGGCAAGTTCTGTGCAATTGCAGCGGGTGTTAAGTTTATCATGAATGGTGCAAATCATAGAATGGATGGAATTACAACCTATCCCTTTAATATCTTTGGCTGTGGATGGGAAAAAGTGACTCCTACAATAGAACAACTTCCTTTTAAGGGTGACACAGTGATTGGCAATGATGTGTGGATATGTCAAAATGTAACCATAATGCCAGGTGTTAAAATTGGAGATGGTGCGATTATTGCTGCTAACTCAACAGTAGTAAAAAGTGTTGAACCCTATTCAATATATGGTGGGAATCCAGCTAAGTTTATCAAAAAACGCTTTAGTGACGAAAAGATTGAATTCTTGCTAAAGCTAGAGTGGTGGAACTGGAGCGAAGAGGAAATATTTGATAATCTTGAAATTCTAACATCCGAAGCAGGGTTAGAGGAATTAATGAATAAATATTCGAAAAGAGATGAAATAAATTAAGGAGGGGTTATAATGAACAAAGTAAATATAAAAGATAGTCAAAATTTTATTACTTCAAAATATCACATAGAAAAAATAATGAATTGCATAAGTTTAGATGAAAAAGATAACATCTTTGAAATAGGTGCAGGGAAAGGTCATTTTACTGCTGAATTGGTAAAGAGATGTAATTTTGTTACGGCGATAGAAATTGATTCTAAATTATGTGAGGTAACTCGTAATAAGCTCTTAAATTATCCTAACTATCAAATAGTAAATGATGATATACTAAAATTTACATTTCCTAGCCACAATCCATATAAAATATTTGGCAACATACCTTACAACATAAGCACAAATATAATTCGAAAAATTGTTTTTGAAAGTTCAGCCACAATAAGTTATTTAATAGTGGAATATGGTTTTGCTAAAAGGTTATTAGATACAAACAGATCACTAGCATTGCTGTTAATGGCAGAGGTAGATATTTCTATATTAGCAAAAATTCCCAGGTATTATTTCCATCCAAAACCTAAAGTGGATAGCGCATTAATTGTATTAAAAAGAAAGCCAGCAAAAATGGCATTTAAAGAGAGAAAAAAATATGAAACTTTTGTAATGAAATGGGTTAACAAAGAGTATGAAAAACTGTTTACAAAAAATCAATTTAATAAAGCTTTAAAATATGCGAGAATATATGATATAAACAATATTAGTTTCGAACAATTTGTATCGCTATTTAATAGTTATAAAATATTTAACGGCTAAAAACAATAGGCCACATGCAACTGTAAATGTTTAGTTATAGGTAGGGTAGCATAAGTTAAAATGCTATTCTGCCTTTTAAAAGTATGGTATACATTCCAGAGAGAGATTGGATATGTTCCCGCCTACCGATAGTGCCAAAAACGTAGTGGATATGTTTCCGAGAACGGATACGCTCAAATGACATTCATTCTGTCCTCTCGAGCCACCCCCATAAAAACCACTATTGAACTGTTCCCGAGAACGGACAAAACGAAAAATACATACCAGACATCAACCTGATGCTCTCATTCCACGTTGAGAGCGTAGTATTGATAACAAGGGTAAAAGATTGAGAGAGCTGAAAACCCTTATATATCAATGCTTTTAGCACACATGGGTGTAAAAGCCATTGAACGAAAAACATGAAAATATCGCTTCGTGGAAACAAGTCCAAAGAGGCTGTTTTGATAGTCAAGTGGTCAGGTTAGATGTCATAGCCCCGCGAGTGTACAGGTTAGATGTCAGCCTTAGCGAGTGGACGATTTAGATGTTTTTTCTGATTTTTCTGAGGTTGTGTGGTCGGGTTGGATGTCGGGAATTGAAACTACTATAAACGGTGATTAAATCAGGTTATATCTGCTCCACTGTAGCCAGTAGCTTCTCTTAATGAGGCTGCTGGCCTTTGATTTAGTATTGACTAAATTAAAAGAAGTGATATAATTGTTTTAGTAATCGCTAAATTAAACGAAAGGAAGTAGTTTTTTATGGATCTGACGCTTGTGCTTAAGGCTATTGCTGATGAAACCAGGATGAAGATACTGTCGCTACTGCTTCGGCACAATTACTGTGTCCGGGCGTTGGCAAGAAAGCTGGGACTTTCCGAGGGCGCGGTTTCGCAGCATTTAAAGGTATTACGGGATGTCGGACTTCTGACCGGAGAAAAGAGGGGCTATTTTATGCATTATGATGTAAATCGAGATGTCCTTCATACTCTTGCTGCCGAGATTGAGGCTTTAGCCTGCGTGGAGCGGGAGGCATGCACGCCTGAAACAGGCGAGTGTTCTTCTCCGGAGCAGGAACGTTGCCATGTAAAAAAGCAGAATTGCAGCGAGGAAGCCAAAGAGTTCTGTCATGGCAAAGATTTTGTGAAGGGAGAATACAGCCATGAGCACCACAGGCATTGTCAGTGTCACAAACCTGAGTAAATGTTATGGAAACTTTACAGCGGTAAATGGCATCTCTTTTTCCATTCGCCGAGGCGAAATATTTGGCTTCCTCGGCCCTAACGGTGCAGGGAAAACCACCACTATCAATATGATGATCGGTCTTGCAAGACCCTCCGGCGGTTCCGTTGAAATAGATGGAATCGATGCGGTGAAGAACGTCAAAAAGGCGCAGTCGATTATGGGCATCGTTCCGGATGAGAGCAATCTTTATGATGAAATGGACGGCTTTGACAACCTCTGCTTCTGCGGTTCTCTTTATGGAATGCGGAAAGCTGAGCGTGAGCAGCGGGCTAAAGCACTTTTGACACAATTTGATTTAGCCAAGGCCGGAAAGCGTCCGTTCAAGGCATATTCTAAAGGAATGCGCCGCAAGCTGACCATCGCTGCGGGCATCATCCACAGGCCGGAGATTCTTTTTCTGGATGAGCCAACTACGGGAATTGATGTGGAGAGTGCTCGGCAGATTCGTCATCTTCTGTTAGAGCTCAAGCAAAGCGGAACAACCATATTTATTACCACTCATTACATTGAGGATGCCGAACGCATCTGTGATCGTATCGCTTTTATCGCAGGTGGCAATATTGTGGCAAACGGCACAGTATCAGAGCTGATGCAAAGTGTTTCTCATGGCTATGCTATCCGGCTTACTGCCAACCAAAATTTGGAGCCGCTTGCGGGAGACTTGCAGCAGCATTTTGATGGCTGTACGGTCAAAGTCGATACAAATCATGAGGTAACCCTGCTCTGCGAAGAACGAATACCTCTTTCTCCTGTCCTGCAATATCTGGACGGAAAAGGCATTTCGGTTTTTGAGGCGAAAGAGATACGGCCAACGCTGGAGGATGTCTTTGTGAACATAACAGGGATTGAAGCTGAAAAGCTCAAGAAGGAGAAAGAAAAAGGAGGCGTGGCGAAATGAAAACATGGATTGCCTTCTGGAACATCCTAAAAAAGGATATACAAAACTACTATCTGAAACCGCCGAACATCAGCTGGGGAATCATATTCCCGCTGTCCTGGACACTGATGCAATTAATCAGGTCATCCGGAGGAATGAATCTGTCCGATATTCGGGCCTTGCTTCCGGGCCTTATGGCCATGAGTGTACTATTTGGCACCACCTCTATGCTGGCTGTAACCATTACCTTTGAGAGGAAAGGCCGCTCCTTTGATCGACTTCTGCTGGCTCCAATTTCCCTGAGCACGATGGTGGCCGCCAAACTTTCCGGGGCAATATTGTTCGGCCTGTTCAACGCCTTTGTGCCGGTGATATTTGCATCCTTTTTTATCGACCTCGCCGGAATTAGCTGGGGGGTTGTGCTGCTGGCTGTCTTTTTGATCGCCGTAACCTCTACGCTTCTGGGTCTATTGATTGCCGTTTCAGCAAAGGAAGTGTTTGAAGCGCAGACGTTCTCCAACTTCTTTCGGTTCCCCATGCTGTTTCTGTGCGGATTATTCCTGCCCGTTAGCAGCCTCCCCGTCTTTCTGCGGCCGATTTCATATCTCTTGCCTTTGACATATGGAACCGATTTGCTCGGCGGAGCAATTCTCGGCGTAGGTACGCTGCCACCTGTGTTGTGCGTCCTAATATTACTTGTCTTCGCCACAGTCCTATTTACTTTCTGTCAGTATAATATCCGCAGGAAATGGATTTTGTAAGAATTAACGTATTTTATTCTTTACTTTATAATTAACAAGGCACTCCACACTTTAAATAGCGTCGAGTGCCCTGTTTGATTTCTGCCCTATTCTTCCACATCCACCGTCACACCAGACTTGAACTCCACGGTGAATTTGTCCTCGAAGACCGTAACCTTTTCAATCAACCGCCGGACAAGCTGCTCGTCGTATTCGGCGAGGGCGGTGGACTGCTTCTTTAGGAATGTGCTCATATCAGTAATGCGTTTTTTAAGTTCATCACGGTTGGCATTTTCAACCTGCAGCTTTTGCTTTTGGTCACGAAGGCGGTGAATCTCATCGCCAACTTTATCATAATCCGCATTAGAAGTGGCCAGCTTCAGAAGTTCTGTTTGCAGTTCCTCCAGCCGCTTGTCGATATCCGCCAAAGCCTTGTCGCTTTCTCTATTTATGACGGTTGCGATGTTGTCCCGCAGAGTTGTAACGACAGTTTTGTCGCGACAAATCGCAGAAATGGGCATTTACCCAGCGGTAGACCCACTGGCATCAAACTCTAACATGCTAGAGCCTTCTGTTGTGGGCAGGCGCCATTACGAGATTGCGAGAAGCGTACAGCAGACATTGCAGCGATACCAAGAGTTAAAAGACATCATTGCCATACTAGGCATGGATGAACTTTCAGAAGAGGACAGGAAGAGTGTATTGCGCGCAAGGCGCATACAGCGGTTTTTATCGCAGCCGCTACATGTGGCAGAAGGGTTTACCGGAATGGAAGGCAAAACAATCTCGCTGGAAAACACCATGCGTAGCTTTGAAGCGATTTTAGGCGGAGAAGCAGACAATGTACCTGAGAGTGCGTTTTTTATGGTGGGTGATATTGATGATGTCATGAAAAAAGCCGAGGAATTGGTATAATGGCAAAAACATTTTTGCTGGAGATTTTTACGCCGGAGCGTCTGTTCTTTGCAGGTGAAATAGAAGCGCTTACAGTAGAAACCACAGACGGGGAAATGACCATACTCGCAGATCATACACCCATTACAGCGCCATTGCAGATTGGCAAGATAAAAATCAAGCAAACAGGAGAATGGAAAGAAGCGTTTCAATCAGAAGGCTTCCTTGAAATTGATGGAAAAGAAGTGCATCTTTTTGTACAAGCATGTGAATGGCCGGAGGATATTGATGTGGCGCGGGCAAACGCGGCGGAGCATCGAGCAAAAGAACGGTTGCGGCAACAAAAAAGCATGATGGAGTATCGCTGGACGCAATCCGCGTTGGCGCGGGCGATGGCAAGATTGCGCGTCACACAAGATAAGTTTCATCTTTAAAAATGAGAATTGACTTGCCATAAATCCTCCGCTACAATAGATAGAATGAAACGAAACGGAGGCAAGAGATACGTGCGAAACAGAAAAATGATTTGCTTTTTCTTAATAATCATCTTGGTGCTGAGCGTATGCGCGCCGGTTATGGCGGCAACGGAAGCAGAATCTTTGGCACCCTCGGAAGATACAGATGCGCCGCCTACAGCGGAAGAAAAAAAAGCAGCCGAATTTATGCTGGGGACATTTGGGCTTATTGTCGCAGGGTTTATCGCTTTTGGCGTGATTCATACGATAAAAAAGAGAAGAGATCGGTAAGGCGCGTACAAAACTTGTTTTTCAAAAGATATGATGCTAGGATGAATCATATCTTTTTTGATGCAAAAAACGTTACGCAGAAAAGAGAAACGCGTATTAACGACATACGAAAAACTGATTGAATGGAAGAAAAAATGGTTATAGAAATAAATGACTTCACGAAAGAAGATGTTTGGCGCATGCGAGAAGTCATAGAAGATGATGAGATGGTATATGCACCGGAGGCATTATCGGCATTTATTGATACGCCCAATACTTTTGGATTTACAGCAAAAGTCAATGGGAAAATTGCGGGGTTTGCCTATGCCTATGCGCTTGTGCGGCCGGACAAAATATCGCCCATGCTATACCTACATTCCATCGGACTTTTGCCCGGCTATCAAGGGCAAGGGCTGGGCACAAAATTGATGGAATATGTTATTTCTTTTGCGAAAGAAAAGGGGTTTTCGGAATGCTTTGTCATAACAGACAAAGGAAATACGGCCGCATGTCGCCTGTATGAAAAAATGGGCGGGAAAAGCCATTACGCAGATGAAATTGTGTATATAATGGAATTTGAAGAACAAGAGGAACAAGATAAATGAAAATAACGGTACTTGGCTGCGGGCGTTGGGGTTCTTTTATTGCATGGTATCTGGAAAAAATGGGGCATCGCGTTTGCATTTGGGGGCGGGAGAGTTCTGCCAGCCTAACGGCGTTGCGACAAGGCAAGATGGGCGCATTTGCATTTCAGGAGACGATTCAGACGACAAGTGATTTGGAAGAAGCCATCGCGTTTGGCGAAATCATATGCATTTCCATTAGCGCGCAGGCACTGAGAACCTTTGTTGCAAACAAAGCATTTTTTGCTGCGCGACAAAAGCCCATTATTCTATGCATGAAGGGATTGGAAGAGAAAACCGGCGCGCGTTTGAGTGAAATTGTAGCGGAAGCACAAGATGGATATCAAGACAACTTGGCAATTTGGGTCGGGCCCGGGCATGTGGAGGATTTTTTGGCGAATATTCCTAACTGCATGGTCATTGATGCTTATGACGATACACTAAAAGATAAGCTGATTTGTGCGCTAAAGGGGGATAGAATTCGCTTCTATTATGGAACAGATATGATTGGAAACGAAGTAGGCGCGGCTTCTAAAAATGTTATTGGTATTGCTGCGGGAATGCTGGATGGATTAGGGCTTCCCAGCTTAAAAGGCGCGTTGATGGCGCGGGGCGCAAGAGAAATTTCTAGGCTGATTCATGCCATGGGCGGAGAGGAGATGTCCGCTTATGGGTTGGCGCATCTAGGAGATTATGAAGCAACTGTATTTTCAAAATATAGCCGAAACCGTGCATACGGTGAAAGCTTTGTTTCAGGCGCGCCGATACAAGGCTTAGCCGAAGGGGTCAGTACCTCTCATGCGATGATGCAATTGGCAAAAAAGTATGGCGTAGAGTTACCCATTTCAGAGGCAGTATACGATATGATTTATCATGATATTTCGCCGGATGAAATTGCAGAGCGCTTGTTTGCACGTGGATTGAAAAAAGAGTTTTAAGATTAAGATATAAAAGACGCCTTGTTTTTAAAACAAGGCGTCTTTTTGCTGTTCATATGAAAATCTAAAGCGTTTCAACCCATGTAGACAGGGTTTTGCTGGAGGGATTTCCGTTTAACAATTTTCCTTCTTTCCAAATGGCGGAAGGCGCAGAAGATTGGAGTTTTTCTACGGTTTGCCCGAGGCCACTACCGCCAGAGGTGGCGAACGGTATTATGGTTTTTCCGGAAAAATCGTAACTTTCAAGAAAAGTATTGATAATCGTGGGTGCAATATACCACCAAATTGGAAAACCGACAAAAATCTCATCATATGTAGAAATATTTGCATCCTGATCTGCAATAGGTGGTCGGAAAGAAAGATCATTCATTTCAATGGTGCTGCGCGAAGCTTTATCCCGCCAATCAAGATCTGCTTCTGTATAAATGGTTTCGGGTTTGATTTCATATAAATCTGCATTTACAACAGCAGCCAAATTCTTTGCCAGTGCTGCTGTAATGCCGCTTGCTGAAAAGTATGCCACTAATTTTTTGCCCATATATGCCTCCTGTGCGTTCTATTTTTGTTATAATGACGTACTAACTCATTATAACATACAAGCGAAGGGAATCAAACGAAAAGAAAACAGCACGCAGACGGTGCTGTTTTTGGGTATTTTACGCCATTATAATTTTTGTTAACGGTTATGGGAAGTAAGAAACGCATTGTAGCGCGGCGCTGTAAGCCCATGCAATCCGAAGACAAGAACATTATAAACAGGAATGAGCAAAAGAGTACCCACTGCGCGCAGCAATGCGATTTTAACCGGAAGGAAACCCAATGCCACAAGAATGATGTTGTTAAAAACAGCAGAACAGAGCGTCCAAGTAACGCCAACAGGCAAAAGTGTCTGCCAAAACGTTTCAGGCTTTTTCTTTTTGCATAGAAGACCTGGCAAAAGCCCCATTAGAACATTTGTAATGGTAAACCAGGGAAGATAGGCGCCAAACGGTTTTAGGAAATGACCTAAAACATCAGTAATACCGCCAATGACGCCTCCATAAAATGGTCCCAACAAAATACCTGCATACATAATGATAACAGGCGAGAAGTTTAGCTCCTTTGCTAAGCCGCCCATGAAAGTGATGGGGATTGTCCAAAATTTCAGGACAACAGAAATTGCAGTGAGCAATCCTGCGAGAACGAGCGTAAAGATTTTTTTTCGTTGCATATTTGCACTCCTTTCCGGAATGGCAGATACACAAACGAGTATCTTCGCTCAAAAAAATTAGGCATAAGAATGCCCAAGCGACGAACAGCGGACGCGGACTCTGCGTGGCTTACGCCAGTCGTATAGGCTACATCCCATCCTATACGGTACACGCAAAAGTTCTACTCTGCACATTCCACACCCATCGTATCATAAGCTTTTTGGAAAAACAATCAATAAGCCACTTTAGCAGAAAAAATCTTTTCCAATGTTCGGTTATTTTCCCTTGCCGTATTTTTTGCGCTGTACGAAAAAACCAAGTAAGAAAAAGACGAGAATCGCTATGAGCAGTAACAATAGATTTGCTTCAAAAAATCCGGTAAAAGCAGTATGGTGATCTACAGAAGTGGTGGGAAGCGGGTATTGACCCGTCGGTGCAAATAGATGGAACAAGAGGTATCCACCATAAAGGACGAGTTGAAAAGCGCCGGTGGCCGCAGTTGCTATAATGAGCACTATCTTTTTGTAAACAAGCATAAGCGCGCCTAACGTAATGGAGAGGGCGGCAATAACGATGAAAAAATACAATGAAAATGGCTGTAAATTTAGTAAAAACGAGAGATAAAGCCCTAAAACAAGCCCCAAGCCAGCGCCCGAAACAAACACACTCACATTATAAAGTAGATAGAACAAATACCCGAAAAGTGCCCCGCTGAGGGCATAAATGAGGATTTGTAACGGCACGATAAGAGAAGCCGGGACAAGTAAAGTGCATAAAAAGATACCAAGCATAAAACCATACGCAGAAAAAAGAAACCGCATATAGCGATAGCCAAAAAAGCACAACAAACAAGCGATGATGATTTGTATCAGAAAAGAAAGAATTGCTGCCAAAGAAACTTACCTCCCCAAAAGAACAGTCTATAAACGTAATCATTATAACATACTCTGCTGCACAAACTGAATGAAATTGGACAAAAATAAGCTTTTGTTTTATGATGACAGAAACAAAAAAGGAGTAATACATGCGTTTTATACTGGCTTCTGCCTCGCCGCGGCGCAAAGAATTATTATCGCTGCTTATAAAAGAATATGAAGTGTTTTCTCCTGACATTGCGGAAGAAGTAATAGGCGACAGACCAGAAGAAATTGTAAAAGCGCTGGCGCAGCAAAAGGCAGCGGCGGTAGATGCTGAGAACAGCATTGTTCTAGCGGCAGATACCATTGTATGGTTGGATCATACGGTACTGGGAAAACCGAAAAGTAGAGCAGATGCGAAAAGAATGTTCCTTGCCATGCAAGGGCGAACGCATTGTGTTTATACCGGTGTTACGCTTTACAATACAGAGCGAAAAGCACAAAGGACATGCGTGGCGTGTACAGAAGTTACGTTTTTGCCCATGGCACAAACGGAAATTGAAAATTATCTGGATAAAAACGAATATCAAGACAAAGCAGGAGGATACGGTATTCAAGGCGGCGCTGCACGCTTTGTTTCTCATATCAATGGATGTTTTTATAATGTGATGGGGCTGCCGGTTTCGCTTATATATGAAATGCTAAAAGCATTTTTGAGTGAAGAAGAAATGCTGCTTTTTCTGAAGTAGATTGTTTTTAAGCTGTTAACACTTTATCTGTGGTAAGAAAAAAACGCACATGCTATAATACTACAGCAAAATGGGGCGTTTAGGAGTGAAAAGACATGCGGTTTTTGAAAAACAAACCACTGGTGATTACGATAATACTGATTATTTTGTTGCTGACCTTGCTCATCGCAACAACAAATACCGATGAAGCAAAAGGCCCGGTTAGTTTTATAGGTAGATTGGTTGCGCCTGTACAGCGGTTTTTTTATGGTGCCACAGAAACAATAGGAGGGTTATTTGAAAGCAGCTCCTCCAAAGCAGATTTATTAAAGGAAAACACCACGCTAAAAGAACGAGTAACTGAATTAGAAGCAGAAGTTGTGGATTACGATACGATTTATGCAGAGAACCAGCGTTTAAAAGATTTATTAGGGTTTGTAGAAACGTTGGATGAAAATGAAATTGTTACGGCGCAAGTCATTAAAACTACGCCGGGTATGTGGTTTGAAGAGTTTACAATTAATGTGGGGACAGACCATGGCATTGAAAAAGACATGATGGTGTATGCGGCAGGTGGCTTTGTGGGGCGTGTTGTCTATACAGCCGGTAACTACTCGCGTGTACTCACATTGTTGCACGATGATATAGGCGTTCCGGTTTTGATTGAACGGACACGGGACAATGGTGTGGTAAAGCCTGCAACCGGTACCAGCGATGCAGAGCTATTGCAGGTTGTTTATTTATCGGCAGATGCGGATGTCATCCCGGGAGATAAAGTTATTACCTCCGGGCTGGGAGGCGTCTACGAAAAAGGCATTCATGTAGGAACGGTTACCCAAGTAAGCCAGGGCGAAGGATCTGAAAAAATTGTGCATATCAAAAGTGATGTGGATTTTAAACATATAGAAGAAGTGACTGTGGTCTTAAAGAAAGCTGAAGAATAGAGGGAAATGATGCGATATTTGATACTTTCTCTTTGGGCGCTTTTGAGTTTTTTATTAAACGGAACGGTTTTTTTGCAAGTTTCAATTTTCGGCATACAGCTGGATATGATTTTGGCGAGCCTTGTGGTTATGACATATCTGGAAAAAACGCTGACACCAACATTTTATATGGCGGGCGCTGCGTTTCTGCAAGACATCTTATTTTCTAAAGTGTTAGGGTTTTATACGTTGCAATATGTCGTCATCGGGCTTACTTTGTATTTGTTCGTGCGAAACAGAAGAAACCATGTTGTTTACGCCGGAATTGCTGGCGCGCTTTCATACATTTTGAGAGATTTGCTGGGGCTGCTTTTATGCCTTTTGATTGATGTAAAAAAACCGTTTTTTCTGCAAATATACCGGTATGCATTGCCCGGTGCGCTTTTGGCAGCGTTGTTCACGATGTTAATTTATTTAATTGGAACAAGAATTTATCGGTATCGCTTTATGCGGCCACTCTTGCCGGATGATTTGCAACAGGAGGAATTATAACGATGTTTGCGAGACAAAAGGCACGCTATATTGTATATATTGTTGCGCTGGTTATGGTATTTTCTTTTCTTAATATTTCACTACATGGGTTAACCACACAAGAAAAAGAAGAATATCAACCGAATATAAAAAAAGGCGGAGTTGAAACCCTTTCTGTTGCAGGTACAAGGGGCTCCATTTATGACGCCAATGGCGTACTGCTGGCGTATGATGTAAAAAGCTATGATGTAGAGTTTTACCGTGACCCGGCAAACAATGCCAGCAGCGACCGCGCGCGATATACCAGTATTTTGATGGAAGCCATTGAGATCATTGAGCGTGGCGGCGGAAAGATGATTGACAGCTTTACACTAAAGAAAAACGAAGATGGCAGCTTTGGTTATAACCTAGAAGGCTTGAGTGATGCGCAAAAAGAAAGCCGCATCGAAGGTTGGCTTGACAACATGCAAGTGGTCGATAGGGAAGCAGACCCGGAAGACATTTACTATGAACTGCGTAGCCGTTTTCGCATTCCCGAAGAAGCCGATTATACTTTGGCGCGTAAATTGCTTTCCATTTGGCAGGAAGTACAAATGAATATGTATCAATCGCATATTCCTGTAACGATTGCAACAAACATTAGCTTTGAAACGGTGGCAGAACTGGAAGCAAAGGGAAATGATCTTTTGGGCATTAGCATTGTGACCAGCAGCACGCGCGTTTATCCAAAAGGAGAATCAGCGGCGCATATCATTGGCTATTTGGGGCGCATTGACGATACAGAGATAGAAGAAAAAGAAGCATTAGGGTATACCGAAAAAGATTTGATAGGCAAAGCGGGCATTGAGGCTTCTATGGAAGGCTATCTTTCCGGTGCCACGAGCGAAAAGCGAGGTACAAGAGAAGTAAAGACGGACGACAAAGGGAGCATCATTGAAGAAATTTCTTTTATCAAACCCAAACAGGGAAATAACGTTGTATTGACCATTGATATGGGGCTGCAAGAAGTTGCGGAAAAAGCATTGGCGGAAAATATTCTGCAAATCAACAAAGAGCAAAAGCAACAATACGCAGAAAACAAATATGACTACGACAAAATTTTGACAGAACGACAAAACGAAGATATTTCATATATTGAAGCAGGCGCTGCCATTGTCATGGAAGTAAAAACAGGTAACATCTTGGCCATGGTTTCTTACCCGGCATATGATTTGAATTTGTTTGTAGGCGGGATTTCGCAAGCAGATTATCAAGCCTTGCTGGATGCCCCAGGCGCACCACTTTTTAACAAAGCCATTTCCTCCACTTCCACACCCGGCTCCATTTTTAAGATGGTTACGGCAACTGCTGGGCTCATGGAAGGCGTGATTAGTGTAAATACGCATATTACAGATGAAGGGCCATATAATAAGTATGTAACAGGCGATGGGGTTGCGCCGGAATGTTGGGTTGCACCTTATTTCAGTAGCCATGGCAGCCAGAATGTTAGTTTGGCATTAAAAAACAGTTGCAACTATTTCTTTTATGATGTGGCAGATCGTCTGGGGATTGAGCGGCTAAAGCAATGGACAGATAATTATGGGTTGCTTTCCAAAACAAACGTAGAACTGACCAACGAAAAAGTGGGCTGGATTGGAGAACAGGCAGTTATTTATGACGCGACAAAACCCATCAGTGAGCAGAAGACATACCGCCCACAGCTTGTCTATAATAAACTAATTGAGCAACTGCGCCAGTTTGGTATAGACCGCGGCGTGAACTATAATGACGCGCAGACAGATGCAGCGGCGCTAGGATTAATGGCGCTTACCGAAGAAGCGGCAGCGAAAGATTTCAAGATCGGCGCGGAGATTAGAGAGGTTTTGAGCAGAGAACTGGATATTCCGGATAATATTGCATTGCGCCGAGGCTGGACGCTTACAATTATGGATACGATTCGCGAGCTCATCTGGACTTCTACAGATACAGTTACGCAAGGAATTGGCGCAACGCCCACAGAATTAACGCCCATTGCCGTCGCGCGGTATATGTGCGCCGTTGGTAACGGCGGGAAAGTCTATGATGCACATTTGGTGGATAAAATCATTGATCAAGATAACAAAGTTGTAGAAGACATTACGCCCACATTGGTACGCGATCTAGCATTGCCGACGAATTATTTGAATGCGCTTTTTGAAGGGATGGAAAGTGTGGTCTCGTTGGAAGATGGCGGGACAGCCGGGCGCGCGTTTGCAGATTTTGAATACAAAGATATTATCATGGGAAAAACGGGGACAGCGCCTGTCTCCCGCATTGATTTGGAAGATAACATTTGGCTTTGCCTACTGGCGCCAAGGACAGACCCTGAAATTGCAGTGGTTATTTTCTTACCCAACGGGCTTAGCGATACAAAAGGCTTCCCCACAGCAAAGACCATTGTAAGCCATTATTTCAACACAAAATACGGAGAGCAAACAACATCGCCTGAGGAAGGAACGCTGGTAAATTAAGCATATGGAAGCAAAAAAGACAGGGATATTAAAAAGAATTGATTGGATACTTGTTGTACTGACGCTTGCAATTTTCATTGCCGGCTTGCTTTCTGTCGCCAGCGCAACGTTACCTGCCTATACAGGCGAAACAACGGTCATTCAATATATCGGCTCTCTTTTTCAAGGATATCCGTTGAGCCAATTGATTTATTTTTTTGTAGGACTGCTGGCAGTGGTGATTCTTATGTTATGGGATTATACCAATATGAAAGAGTTTACCAACTACTTATACGGTGGCATGGTAATCTTTCTTGCGGCAGTGCTGATCTTTGGCTCCAATGTACGCGGTATGGTCGGCTGGTTTATGATAGGCAGCGTGGGGATACAACCGGCAGAAGTATGCAAGCCGATTATGATTGTCGTATTGGCAAAAGAGTTTGCCAGCCGTACAGAAGGGCAAAAAGAAGGCATCGGGACATTTCGAGGAATATTACCCATGGTATGGCGCTTTCTCATACCATTTTTACTCATTTGCATGCAGCCTGACTGGGGTACGGCAATGGTGTATGCGTTTATCCTGCTGGGAATGCTTTTTATGACCAAGACAAGCTTTAAAGTATTGGGGCCGATTATTGGAAGCGTACTTGTAATGCTGCCCATTGCTTGGCTTTTAATGTCTACGGAGCAAAAAGCGCGTATTGCTGTTTTTTTAGACCCAACAAAAGATCCCCTTGGTTCGGGGTATAACATGATTCGCGCCAAGACAGTGGCAGGCGCTGGGGGAATTTCAGGCAAAGGGCTTTTTTCGCCGGATCTTTTAACGCAACGTACCAATTACTTACCGGAAAAGCAAACAGATTTTATCTTTTCGGCGACAATTGAAGCCATTGGGTTTGTTGGAGGTGCGATTATAATTTTATTATACCTTGCTTGGATTTTCAGAATGCTTTATCTCTCCACCAAAGCAAAAGATGATTTTGGTTCCTTTATTATTTTGGGCGTTACTTTCATGTTCTTGTTTCATATCATTGAAAACATTGGCATGAACATTGGGGTATTGCCGGTAACGGGAATTCCATTGCCGTTCTTTAGCGTTGGCGGTTCTAATTTACTTGCCTCTATGCTTTCGGTGGGGCTGGTATTAAACGTAAACATGCGGCGTGCAAGGCGATTGGGGCAAACTTAAAAAGTTGTTGTTGACAAGTGAAGCAAGTATGCTATAATAAAGCATCATTGTGCTTTGTGGCGCGTAATGGGAGAGCCTATTACAGCGGATGCAGAGGCAACAGACTAGACTAGAGGAGAAGAGAACATGAGAAAAAAAGTAACACCCAACCGTATTTTTCTATCGAAAGATGAGTTGCCAAAATCCTGGTACAATATCCAAGCAGATTTCAAAGATCCCATTAAAAATTATGTAGCACCTGATGGTAGTGAAATTGGCGCCAACGAGATGAGCGTAATTTTCGCGCCGGAACTTGCTGCGCAAGAATTTACACAAGAACGCTTTGTAGACATTCCAAAAGAGGTTTTTGATATTTTGGCGCGGTTTCGTCCTTCGCCGTTGGTGCGTGCGTATGGTCTGGAAAAAGCGCTGGATACACCTGCGCGGATTTATTACAAATATGAAGGCGAAAATCCTTCCGGCAGCCATAAGCTAAACACAGCAATTCCACAAGCGTTTTACAATAAAATTGCCGGTATGTATGGTATGACCACAGAAACCGGCGCAGGGCAATGGGGCATTGCTTCTGCCATTGCAGCTTCCATTTATGATATGGAACTAAAAGTATATATGGTGAAAGTTTCTGCAGAGCAAAAACCGTATCGGCGCATTATGATGAATACATATGGCGCAGAAGTCATTTCAAGCCCTAGCATGACCACTGAAGCAGGGCGGAAGATGCTAGAGAAAGACCCTGATGCCAGAGGTACGCTTGGCGGCGCAATTACAGAGGCGGTAGAAGTTGCATTGCAAGACCCGGGCTTAAATTATGTTCTGGGCAGTGTATTGAATCATGTTATTTTGCATCAATCCATCATTGGGCAAGAGACCATGAAGCAAATGGAATACATGGATGATTATCCGGATTATGTGATTGGCTGTAATGGTGGTGGCTCCAATTTTGGCGGAATCGCATTTCCGTTTGTTGGGAAGCAATTGCGCGAAGGCGGAAATACAATTTTTATTGCAGCAGAACCTGCGGCTTGCCCGAAATTAACACAAGGAAAGTTTGCATATGACTATGCAGATGAAGGCGAGATGACGCCCATTTTGCCCATGTATACTTTGGGGCATGATTTTAACCCGGCAGGGATTCACGCAGGTGGGTTGCGCTATCACGGCGATTCACCTTTGCTCAGCAAGCTATATCATGATGGCATTGTACAAGCAGAAGCCCATACACAAAACAAAGTATTTGATGCGGCGCTGACCTTTGCCAAAGCAGAATATATTTTACCGGCACCTGAATCGGCGCATGCCATTGCTTCTGCCATTGATAGAGCGCTACAATGTAAAGAAGAGGGAAGAGACGCAACAATTCTTGTCAACATTTCCGGTCACGGACATCTGGATATGGTTGCATATGAAGCTTACCTAAAAGGGGAGTTAGATGATTATGCATATCGCGCAGAGAGTATTGTGACGCCGGATGTTGGAAAGACATTGGCATAGAAATTAATTAAGTAATGAAGTAAAAGAAGCAGCCACTGGGTTGCTTCTTTTTTATGTAGGCTATGTATTTCGTTATTTTTATGCTATAGTGAAAACATGGAGCAAACAATGCAAAATCAAACAAAGCAAAAAGAAATATATGTGATTTTTTCCCGTACAGAAACAAGTATGGGCAAGATGATTCGAAAACTCACAAAACATGCATACAATCATGTTGCCATTGCGCTTGAGGATTCATTTCAGATGTTATATTCGTTTGCCCGTTATTCATACAATGCACCACTCATTGGTGGGTTTGTAAAAGAAGGCTATTTGCGCTATACATACATGGGAGATGCAGCAGTAAAAGTAGCACGCATCTGCGTCAGCGAAAAAGAATATACAGAAATTTTAGCACGTCTGGCAGTACTATTAGAAGAAAAAGAAAAGATGATTTATAACTCATTTGGAGCGTTAGGCTCTTTGTTCGGCAGGCGCCTGCATATAAGAGACGCTTATACTTGTATTGAATTTGCTGCATGGTTATTGGGGAAAGAAGAGATTTTACGCATCAAAGAACTGGAAGCAATGTTGGAAGCACATATTGTGTTTGAGGGAAAGGCTTCAGGCCTCTTGAGAGAATATCCATTGGAAGATGATCAAATTTTTCTGCAACGAAAAAAGAAACGTAAGATATGGGCAGGAACGGCTGCGCACTTTGGGAAACTTACTTGGCGCTCTATGCGCAGAAAGAAAAATGCATAAAAAAAGAGCCGAAAGGCTCTTTTTTTATAGCAAATGTAATTAGAACTTATAGCCACAATAGATGCAAAAAGCCGCATCTTGTGCATTGGGTTTGCCGCAAACGGGACAGAATTTAGAAGCAGGCTGCTCTGATGCTGCAGGAGCAGCTGGTTGCGCGGGCGCCTTAGGCGCGGCAGGCTGTTCTGTATGGGCTGCGTTTTGCGCGTAAGCATTTGTTTCTGCTGTTTGATGCATATGCGCATTTGCTTGCCGCGCAGCAGCGTTATGTTCTTGCTGCATATCGTAAGCTTGTCCGCTGGGGGTATGCTGTGGTTGTGGAGGCATGTGTCTTGGCGCCGGTGCTGCATAAGGAGAAGCAGGTGTGGGCGCAGCAGGTCCTTTGCTTTCCGGGACAAAATGATCGGTTAAAGTTACTAAATTTTCATGCATGGACAAGAAAATCATCATATACTCGTAGACAACGCGCAAAGCAACATTACCGATTGTCATCGTCATGAACCCTGCCAAGAAACTTTGGAACATGGACACAAAGCCAAGTAATGTTAAAATACATGCCAAAATGACATACCCATATTTCAAAATCCACCCAACAATCATGGTACGGAGGTTTAGAAAATCATGGACATATAATAAGCCCTTTTTGTTTAGATACTGCCCTCTTTTTTTGGGTTGTAAGAAAAATACGCCAATGACGATTCCGCCAATTAACCCAAGCACCATTGCGACCAATGCAAGTTCACCCATAATAACGTGCCTCCTAATTTACAATCTTTCCTTAAGTGTACTTTATTTCGCCTGCAATAGCAATATATGCTAGCGTATTATTTTACACGCACGAAAAGATTTTTCGCATCTTATAATTGGTAAGAGGAACCTCTTTGCGCATAACGGTTTGTTCTTGTAATAGAACATAACCGCGTTTTTCAAAAAAAGGGCGTGCAGTAATAGAAGCATCTGTAAAAATCTCAGTGGCACCGGCAGCGCGTGCACAAGCTTCTATTTTTTCTGCCAATCGCGTGGCAATGCCTTGCTTCTGATAAGCATGATGGACATAGAGACGATCAAAATAATCTTTACCGGCCAAATCTGCAAACCCTACGATTTCGTTTGCTTCAGTTACGACAACATAGGCTTTGTTTTTTAACAAAGAATCATTCCAAGCGGCAATGTCTCGATCTTTTGATGCCCAAACATCCAACTGTGCGGGAGAATAATCTTGTTTGTTTACTTGATGAACAGTGTTATAGAAAAGTTGCATTGTTTCTGCAGCATCTGCATCAGTATATAGGCGAACTTGAAACGGCATAATATACCTCCAAATATAAAATAGAGCTATTAATGTAACAAGAGAGCGGCATGCTGTCAAGCAGCTTTCTTTGCTTGACGCTGCCCCAGAACAGCAATATAATATAGAACAAATCGGTTTACAGAAATAAGCGGGGGAAATATGAATCCGTATTTGGTAAGAAACTTATTTGGCATTGCAGGATTAGACATTCACTGGTATGCCGTTATTATGTGCCTAGGGATTATTGGTGGGCTAGGCATCGGAATCGTTTTGGCAAAAAAAAGAGGCTATACCATCGACTTGCCCACAGATATTTTGCTTTGGTGCATACCTATCTGTATCATTGGAGCAAGGCTTTATTATGTTATCTTTGAATGGGAAGCATATAAAGGCGATTTCTTAAAAATTTTCGCTGTTTGGGAAGGCGGGCTTGCCATTTATGGCGCCGTTATCGCAGCGTTTATCACCTGTTACTTTTTCGCCAAGAAAACAGGCGTTAGCTTTGGGGGTATCATTGATATTGGTGCGCCCGGGCTTATTTTGGGGCAGGCCATTGGTCGTTGGGGGAATTTTGTAAACCAAGAGGCGTTTGGTGCGCTGATTACCAACCCTAGTATGCAATGGTTTCCCTATGGCGTATATATTGAACGGCTGGGAGAATGGCACCAAGCCACGTTCTTTTATGAAAGCATGTGGAACCTATTGGTGTTTGCTTTTTTGCTTTGGTATTTTAAACGCGCCAAACGCAAGGGAGATGTGGGCGTGATGTACCTTCTATTATACGGCATTGGGCGCGCATTTATTGAAGGGCTTAGAACGGATAGCCTTTGGCTGATTCCGGGAGTGATTCGTGTCTCGCAGTTGCTTAGCATTCTCCTTATCTTAGCAGCAGTGTTTTACTTTATCATCATGCGAAAAAAACCGATCCCTGCTTATAGCTATCATGGTAAATACGCCATAGGGTATGAAGAGGAAGCAACCGAAGAGGCGCAAGAGATTAACTTCGAAAAGGAAATACAAGAAGAAACGACGCCAGAGAAGAAAGATAAGATAAAAAGCACAGAAACGGAAGAAGAAAAAAAGTTATGAGAAACTTGACGATGTTAACAGATCTTTATCAGTTGACAATGATGTATGGATACTTCAAAAAAGGTATGCATGAAAGCATTGCAGTGTTTGATATGTTTTTCCGCCGCTCAGTAGGAGATTCTACTTATGCAGTCATGGCAGGGTTGGAACAATTGATTGAGATCATCAATGACTTGCATTTTGCAGAGGAAGATATTGATTATTTGCGATCATTGAATTTGTTTGATGAAGATTTTTTTGAATACTTACAAAACATGCGGTTTGACGGAGAAATTTATGCCATTCCGGAAGGAACAGTTGTTTTTCCGGGGGAACCGCTGGTGCGTGTTAAGGCAAAAATCATTTTGGCGCAACTGATTGAGACGGTTCTCTTAAACCTCATCAACCATCAAACGCTCATTGCCACAAAAGCCAGTAGAATCGTACATGCGGCAGATGGAGATGTGGTTTTGGAATTTGGGTTGCGGCGGGCGCAAGGGCCGGATGCCGGAGTATATGGCGCGCGCGCGGCAATTATTGGCGGGTGTGACTCCACTTCAAACGTATTGACGGCCCAATATTTTGGCGGCGCCCCAAAAGGAACTCATGCTCATAGCTGGATTATGAGTTTTGACAGTGAACTGGAGGCATTTCGCGCGTATGCAGAAGTATTTCCGGATAGCTGTATGCTTTTGGTAGATACTTACGATACATTAAGAAGCGGCATGCCAAACGCCATTACCGTTTTCAAAGAATTGCGCGCAGCAGGGCATAAGCCTGCGGGAATTCGCTTGGACAGCGGAGATATTGCTTATCTTTCCAAACGAGCAAGACAGATGCTGGATGAGGAAGGATTTACGGATGTTCCCATCTGTGCATCAGGCGATCTGGATGAATATTTGATTCGCGAGCTAAAGCAGCAAGGGGCAAGAGTAAATATCTGGGGCGTGGGGACGAAACTGATTACAAGCGAAGACTACCCTGCACTAGGAGGGGTTTACAAATTGGTGGCAGTGGAGCGGCATGGGATTTTAGAGCCACGCATTAAAATCAGCGAAAACATCGAGAAAATTACTACTCCGGCATATAAAAAAGTGGTACGGATTTATGACAATGCCACGCACAAAGCCATTGCAGACCTCATCATGCTAGAGGAAGAAGAGATTGATGAAACAGAACCGCTGATTATTTTTAGCCCGACAGAAACATGGAAGCGTTCTACACTTACCAATTATTATGTAAAAGATTTATTACAGCCTATTTTTGTAGAGGGAAAGCAGGTTTATACTTCGCCCAGTATGCTTGAAATCAGAGATTACGCAAAAGAGGATTTGGCAACGTTTTGGGAAGAATACAAACGTTTTGTGCGCCCGCATATTTATAAAGTGGATTTATCTCAAAAGCTCTATGACTTAAAGCATGAAATGATTATCGAGGGCAAGCATGAGTAGATAATTATTCCAGTTTGTTCTTTTCTTGTAATTTGATTGTATTCTTTTTTGCTCTGTGATAGAATGAAGCTATGAAGTAAAGGAGGTGCACTTACGATGAGTGAACAGTTAGCCAATGTGGCAACAAACACAGTAAATGGTACCGTTACATTTGCAGATGAAGTATTAGAAATTATAGCAGGAATTGCGGCGGCGGACATTCCGGGCGTTGCAGGTATGAGTGGTGGCATCCGTGATGGCATCGCAGAACTTTTGGGTAGGAAAAACTTTACCAAAGGGATCAAGGTAACAAAAACAGACGATGCGCTCGTCTTCGATATTCAAATCATTGTAGAATATGGTGTACGCGTACCTGAAGTATGCGAAAACATTCAAAAAAGCGTTTCCACTGCGATTGATACAATGACAGGATTAAAACCGACTGCAATTAACATCGCGATTCAAGGAATCAAGTTAAAAGAAGCGGTTGTGGAAACCAGTAAGGATGATAAAAAAAGCTAATTTCATGTAAAAAGCATTTCAGAATTACTTTTTGAAATGCTTTTTACAAAAAAACGTTTCAAAGTGGGGAGGCGCCAATTATGAAAATGCGCGTAGGGACGCGGATTGTCTTTTCTTTTTATTTGCTGATTATTATTGTATTATGTGCAGCGGTGATTGTTGCTGCGTTTGGGCTCATACCGGAAGCGGATGTACAAGCAGTTATCGATGGGTTTACTTCTACATGGTATAAGTATATTTGGGCGGCAGCAGCATTGTTAATGCTAGTTGTAAGCGTTTGCCTGATGTTTTTTGGAATTAAGAAAAACGAAGTGGTACCAAGGGCAGTGGTGCTTGATACTTCAAGCAATGGAAACGTGGAAATCACCATAGATGCACTAAAAGAACTGGCGCATAACTATTTGAGAAACATTTCAGGCATTGTTGTACAAAGAATCGACCCGAAACCATTGGCATTTCGCTCAGCCAAATTGACCATTCATATTTCTGTACGACAAGAGACAGAGATTCCGGCGTTGACTGCACAGATTACAACGGAGATAAAAGAATATTTCGAAAAATATGCCGGTGTATCAATTGATGAAGTTGTGCTGCGCGTGTTGCCCTTAAAGCAACAAACACCGCAATCATAAGAGGGGATCATGAAGAATTTTTTAGATTATTTAAAAAATAACAAAGGCGCAGTCGTTGGCGGGTTAATCGGGCTCTTTTTTGGGATATTGCTCCTTTCCATTGGCTTTTGGCCGGTATTGCTTCTTGTTGTATTGTGCGTCATAGGCGCAGTTATTGGGAGTATGCCCGGCGTACAGCGCGCCGTTGTTTCGTTTTTTCAAAAATTGATGAGCGGGAAAGAAGAGTAAAAAAGTAAAAAGGAAATAAAAGATGAAAAGAAGGCTTGCACGAGAGGCAGCATTCTCACTTTTCTATGAAGCCGCAGTTTTAGGGGATATGCACAAAGACACATTGGCAGAAATGCAGGATATTCTAAAAACAGAGGCACTGAACGAAGAGAATCATGCGTACATTGAAAAAGTTACAGAGATATATGAAGAAAAACAGCAAACGATAGATGCGGCAATTGCGCCCTTTTGTCGCGCATGGAAAATAGAGAGGCTTTCGAAAGTGGACCTCTCTATTTTACGTTTGGCTTTGATTGAGCTTTCCGAAATAGAAGGAATCCCTTATAAGGTTGTGATAAACGAAGCGGTAGAGTTAGCAAAAAAATATGGATCAGACAAATCGCCTGCGTTTATCCATGGGGTTCTTGGGGCGTATTTACGAGAAAATAAAATTAGATGAGGAGAAAAAGATGGCAGCAACAACCATCAGCGGAAAAGAATTATCGCAAAAATTGACAGAACAATTAAAAGAAGATGTGGCAGCGTTTGAAAGTGTGCATGGATATGTACCGGGGCTGGCTGTTATTCTTGTGGGAAATGATCCGGCTTCTGAAGTTTATGTCAACAACAAAGAGCGCGCTTGCAAAAGAGCAGGAATGTATTCGGAAGTATTGCGCTTGCCGGCAGACACCACAGAAGAAACACTTTTTTCCTACATTGACGATTACAATAAAAATGAAAAAATACACGGGTTATTGGTGCAATTCCCCGTTCCCGCGCCGCTCACGGAAGAGCGTATCATGGCGCGAATTTCTCCATTAAAAGACGTGGATGGGCTAACAATACAAAACGCGGGCGCGCTCATGACCGGAGGAAAAGGACTGGTCTCTTGTACGCCGAGAGGAATTATTGAGCTCATCAAAAGCACAGAAGAAGAAATAAATGGGAAACATGCAGTTGTCATTGGAAGAAGCAATCTGGTAGGTAAACCGGTTGCTATGCTCTTGCTGCAAGAAAACGCAACAGTTACCATCTGCCATTCCAGAACAAAAGATTTGGCGAAAACAGCAAGTGAAGCGGATATTTTAGTTGCCGCAATTGGCAGCCCGGAATTTGTAACCGGAGATTTTATAAAAGAAGGCGCCATTGTCATTGACGTGGGGACTTCAAGGGTGGATGGCAAGCTAAAGGGAGATGTTCTCTTTGCAGAGGCAGCAGAAAAAGCGGGATATATTACGCCTGTTCCTGGCGGTGTAGGCCCGATGACCATCACGATGCTCTTATCCAACACATTAGAAGCGGCAAAGCTACAGGCGGGCGTACAATGAACGAAAAATTAACACAAATAAAAAATGTGATTGATAAAAGACTGGAAGAACTTTTTTCGCTGGACATCCCCGATACACTGCGAGATGCCATGTATTATAGCGTAGAAGCAGGCGGCAAACGGATTCGCCCGACGCTTACACTTTTGGCGGCAGAGCTTTTTAGCGCGGATACCGCAGAAGTATTAGACATTGCCTGCGCTGTTGAAATGATACATACCTATTCGCTCATTCATGACGATCTTCCGGCGCTGGATAACGATACATTGCGGCGGGGCAAAGCAACCAACCATGTCATGTTTGGCGAAGCACAAGCGATTTTGGCAGGGGATGGGCTACTCAATTATGCATACGAGACGATGCTGCAAAATACGCTGATGTATTCAAATAATCTGGCATCGCATGTGAGCGCCATAAAAATGGTAGCGAATGCAGCAGGCATTGGCGGCATGATTGCAGGGCAAGTACAAGATGTCTTGTTGGAAGGAAAAGAAATTTCGTTTGCGGAACTCTCTTATATTCATGCCCATAAAACAGGCGCGCTTATTACAGCAGCGCTTATCGCGGGCATTTTACCGTATCACCCCAACGCTGCACAGTTTGATGCAATCAAAACCTATGGTGAAAAAATCGGGCTGGTGTTTCAAATTGTGGATGATATATTAGATGTTACGGGAGATGATTCGCTGGGAAAATCCCGCGGCAAAGATGAAAGAGATAACAAAACAACATATGTAAGCTTGTTTGGCATAGATGCGGCGCAAGAAAAAGCAGAGATACTGACAAAAGAAGCAAAAGAGGCTGTTGCTATGTTTGGCGAAATGGCAAATTGGCTAACGGCATTTGCAGATATGCTGCTCAATAGAACATTTTAGGTTGGAGAATTATGATTCAAATTGCAATCGATGGACCTGCAGGTGCAGGCAAAAGTACAATCGCAAAAGCCTTGGCCGAGGCGCTTAACATTAACTACATGGATACGGGCGCGATGTATAGGGCAATGGCGTATGCGATGCTTGCGCGTGGCATTGCGCCGGGCGATGGCGCGCGGGTTATCCCCGCGCTTTCCCAAGTTGATATTTCCATTTCTTATGAAGGCGATACGCAAAAGGTATTCATTGATGGAGAAGACGTCACAGATAAAATCCGTACGCCTGAAATTTCAAAAGGCGCTTCAGATATTGGAACGATTAAAGAAGTACGTGTAAAACTGGCGGATATACAAAGAAAGACAGCCGGCGAATTTCCCATTGTTATGGATGGCAGGGAGATTGGAACGTATGTTTTGCCGGAGGCGCCACTGAAATTTTATATTACAGCATCTTCGCGCACACGGGCAGAGCGTAGGCAGCAAGATTTGAAAGCGATGGGCATCGAAACAGAGTTAGATGCCCTAGAAGCTGAGATTGTTGCGCGAGATGAAGTTGACAGCAACCGAGAATTTGCACCATTGCGCCGCGCAGAAGATGCCATTTATCTGGATACATCAGAGCTTAGCATTGATGAAGTGGTGGCGTTTGCAATGCAAAAGGCAAAAGAGGTATTTTCTCTATGATGTACCGTATTGCTGCTGCCATTGTGCGCCCGATTATGTATTTATTTTATCGCATTCGCGTCATTGGCAAGGAGAATGCGCAGCAAAAAGGCGCGTATATTCTCGCGGCAAATCATTTAAGCAATATTGATCCGATTTTAACCCACATTATGGTAAAACCCAAAATATATTATATGGCGAAAGAAGAATTGTTTCGTTTCAAACCCTTGGCATGGCTGATTACTTGGCTGGGGGCGTTTCCTGTTGCCCGCGGGAAGGGAGATCGCGCGGCCATTCGCGCAGCGCTTACCATATTGGAAGAAGGAAAGATTCTGGCAATGTTTCCAGAAGGGCATCGCAATAAAACAGAGGCACCGTTTTTGCCCTTTCAACCAGGGGCAGTGGTTATCGCTTTGCGCGCAAAGGTTCCAATTCTCCCCATGTGCATTTGCGCAAAGCCCAGACTGTTTCGCAAAACGACAATTGTCATTGGACAGCCTATGGAGTTGAGCGAATTGTTAGATGAAAACCTATCCCATGGAGAAAATGTGAAGAAAATAACAAAAGAATTGGAGTGTGTGATGCAAACGCTACGCGAAAGAGGATTGCAGGCATGAAAATTATTTTGGCGGAACATGCAGGCTTTTGCTTTGGCGTAAAAAGAGCGGCCTCCAGCGCGTTAAAACTGGCAAGAGAAGGCGTAAGCGTAGTGACGCTGGGAGAACTCATTCACAACGAAGCGTTTGTTTCTTATTTGAAAAGCGAAGGGATTGATGTTGTGGAGGAACTCTCGGAAGTGCCGGCAGGGGCGACTGTACTCATTCGTTCCCATGGCGTTCCGCCAGAAATCTACAAAACACTTACAGAAAAAGAAATACCCTTTGCAGATCTCACTTGCCCATTTGTAACGCGGATTCATAAAAAAGTAGAAGCGGCACAAGCATCCTTTGATAAAATTGTTGTGGTAGGTAAACCGGAGCATCCGGAAGTCATCGGTATTTGCGGCTGGGCAGGCGAAAAAGCCATGGTGATTTCTACAAAAGAAGAGGCGGAAGCTTTTTTGCCGGTGAAAAAGCTACTAATTGTTGCGCAGACAACCATTTCACAACAAATGTATGAAGAGATTTGCAGCGTTTTAGAGCAAAAAGCAGAACATGTGGAAGTATTTCACAGCATTTGCGAAACCACAATAGAACGGCAACAAGAAACTGCCTTATTGGCAGAACGTTCTTCTTGTGTTATTGTAATCGGTGACAAGAAAAGTTCCAACAGCACCAAACTTTATGAAATTGCACAGCAACATTGTAAAAAAGTCGATTTTATTGAGTCTGCAGAGGAACTTTTGCTTGAAAACTATAAGGATTGTGATATAATAAGTATTGTCGCTGGCGCATCGGCGCCAGAGTGGATTATCAGGGAGGTATGCACACGGATGAGTGAGCTAGAAAAAACTCAAGTAACAGAAGAAGCAGCTGCAAACGAAGAAGCGCAAGCTGCCCCTCAAGAACCGATTGTTGAAGAAACTATTGTAGAAGAAACGGTGGAAGAAATACCTGCAGAAGCTACAGCAGATGAAGATACAGTTGAACAAGAAGAGAAAACAGAAGAAGTAGCCGAAGAAGAGCCGGTTGTTGTTGCAGAAACAATTGTCGCAGAAGTTACAGAAGAACCTGCAGCAGTTGAAGAAGAGGAAGAAGCTTCCTTTGAAGAGCAACTGGAAAAGACCTTTGTACGTATTCGCAGAGGGCAGTTTGTAAAAGGTACAGTGGTGCTTGTTACAGATGATGAAGTTTGCGTAAACATTGGCTATAAAGCAGACGGTCTGATTCAAAAAGAAAATTTAACAGTCGCAGGCGATGTTGTACCGAGCGAGTTATTTAAACCGGGCGATGAGATTGAAGCGGAAGTGATTTCTCTAAACGATGGCGAAGGCAATGTTGTATTGTCCAGAAAGAAAACAGAAGGGCAACAGCAATGGCGTGAGTTTGTTGAATCCCTTGATATGGATGCCTTTTATGAAGCAAAAATAACGCGCGTGATCAAAGGCGGCGTACTCGCAAAATTTGGCGAATACGATGCGTTTATTCCTGCTTCACAACTTTCTATGAACTATGTGGAAGATTTGAATGTATTCTTAGATCAAACCATTCCGGTAAAAATCATTGATGTGGACAAACGACAAAAACGCTTTGTACTTTCCAATAAGGAAGTATTAAAAGCACACATGGAAGAACAAGAAAAGCAAATGTTTGAAAGCTTTGAAAAAGGTTCTGTGGTGCGTGGCGTGGTAAAACGTTTGACTGATTTTGGTGCATTTGTAGATGTGGGTGGTGTAGACGGTTTGTTACACATTACAGACATTAGCTGGGGCAGAATCAAGCATCCAAAAGATGTATTGGAAGAAGGACAAGAAGTAGACGTTAAAATTCTAAACGTTGATGCAGATAAAAAGCGCATTTCGCTTGGCTACAAGCAACTGCAACCAAGACCATGGGAATTGGTGCCGGAAAAATATCATGTTGGTGATATTATTGAAGGAAAAGTGGTTCGCCTGGCACCGTTTGGCGCATTTGTAGAGCTAGAACCAACAGTAGATGGGCTGATTCATATTTCGCAGGTTACCAACAGACGGATTGAAAAGGTGGAAGATGTTCTAACGCAAGGGCAAACGGTAAAAGCAAAAGTTTTGGAAGTAGATGCTGGCAAACGCCGTATAAGCCTTAGCATGAGAGCTTTGATGGAGCAGGAACGCCCGGCTGGCGATGATGAAGGCGGAAGAGAAGCTGGCGCAGCGGCAGGTCGTCGTCCGCGCGCAAAGAGAGAAGAAAAGTTCACGTTGCCGCCTGTAGAGGAAGCAACCACATCTCTCGCAGATTTATTCAAAGTTGCGGAAGAAGAAAGCGCAGATGAAGAATAAAATTTAATGTAACACATTTAAAAGGAGCAGAAAATCTGCTCCTTTTGTATATCTTGAAATTTTCAATGATGGGGCGAAAAATGGCAAATGAAAAGACAAATGTAATGCGATTGCTGGAACAGCAAAAAATCATGTATAAGAAGCATAGTTATTTGCATTCCCGTGCTGTAAGCGGAGAAGATGTTGCAAGAGCGCTTGCACAAGACATGAATACAGTTTATAAAACATTGTTGACCAAAAGTAGAACAGGGCATCATTATGTTTTTATGATTCCTGTACAAGAAACATTGGATTTGCGAAAAGCAGCAAAAGCAGTGGGCGAAAAAAGCATAGAGATGATAAAGGAAAAAGAATTGCTGCCGCTGACAGGATATGTGCATGGTGGGTGCTCGCCCATCGGTATGAAAAAGAAGTTTCCTACTGTCATTGATGCACGCGCAAAGACGTTGGTCAACATCTTTTTTAGCGCTGGTAAAATTGGATACCAGGTTAAACTCCATATGGAAGATTTGGAGCGAATCCTTGCATACACCTTTGCAGATGTAATAGCAGAGTGAAGATAGTTTATGGGGTATAAAAAACGCCGTTATAGTAACGGCATTTTATGTTTTCTTAAAATACTGTTTGCTCATCTTTACGGGTAATGAGATACCCGATGGCGCCAATGATTGCAAGGGCAATGCCCGAATAGAAAAACCATTGACTCACGCCGATGGTATCTGGAACAGGACCGGCAATGAGCAGGCCAAGGGGGGCAGTTAAACTACTAATGGAGATGAGCAGCGCGTTTACTTTGCCCAAAGCATGCTCGGGGACAGACATTTGAACATAAGCATTGTACGGCACGACAAAGAGCGTTCCGATGCTGCCTGTTGCAAAGGCAAGCAAAGCAAACACATAAAACATATTGGCAGGAATGAGGCTGGAAAGGGTAATACAAACGCCAAGAAGCGCAATGGAAAGCGTAATGAGCGCAAAGCGTTTGCGCATTTTTCCCCAAATACCCAGCGCTGCAGAAGTTAAAAGAAGCCCAGCGGCAAACAATGCTTGCGCAATGCTATTTTGCCAAGCATTTCCATCAAACTGTGATAAAACAATGAGCGGCAAGAGGGAAGTCATGGGCATATATAAAACAACAGCGCCCAGCACGCAAAGACTGATGCGCACCAACGGTTTGTTTTGTATCACAAGGCGGTATCCATCTATGATTTCTTGCAAAAGAGAAGGCTTTTTTTCGCCGTTTTTTTCTTTTAGAATGACCTGTTCGCGGGGGAAAGAAACAAAGAAAAGCGTAACAATGGCGATAAGCGCGCCTACGATATCGACCATCATAATACCTTGCATACCAAAGAGCGCAATGAAAGCAGCCCCTAATACAGGACCAATCATTTTACCCACGGAAATGACAAGCTGCCGCCAGCCACTGGCTTTGATAAGCTTATCTTCCGGTGTAAACAAAGGAAACGCAGCCTGCAAGGCAGGAGAATGGAATGTGTTGCCCACAGAGCGTAAAAACAAGATGAGATAGACAAGCCAAACCGGTGGGGTTGCAAAAAACAAAAAAATAAAAATAACTGCGCTGCATAATGCCACAAATCCATCTGCCAAAATCATCATCCATTTCTTTGAATGACGATCCACCAGCGCACCTGCAAAAGGGCCTAAGAGCGCTTCGGGAAGCAGCCCAAGTAATGTTGCAAGTGTTAACGTAATGGCAGAATCGGTTCGTTCTGTTAGCCACCAGATGATGGCGAACTGTACTGCAGAAGAGCCGATGAGCGAAAACGCTTGCCCGGAAAAGATAAGAAAGAAATTCTTTTTCCAAGAAACATTTTCTTCTAAGGTCTCTTTTGTCATTTCCTGTGTTGCAGAAGCACTTCTTTTTGTAGACATAACAGAATAATTCCTTTTATTGCATGATATGCAATATCATATTGATTTTTGCTTCTTTCGTCAAGTTTGCAAACAAAAAAGCATGTGTCTTTTGACACATGCTTTATGAAACCGCTTATTGATTCATATATAGGTTGTAATATGCACCCCGTTGTTTGATGAGCGTTTCGTGGTTGCCTTGTTCAATGATTCCGCCATCGCCAATGACCAAAATCATATCTGAATTGCGAATGGTGGAGAGACGATGCGCAACAATAAAGCTGGTGCGTCCTTCCAGCACGGTTGTAATGGCATGCTGAATGAGCTGTTCTGTTTCTGTATCAATGGAAGAAGTTGCTTCATCCAAGACAAAAATACGCGGATCAGCGAGGATTACGCGGGCAAAAGAAATGAGCTGTTTTTGTCCGGTGGAAAGGCGGATACCGCCTTCACCAACTTCTGTATGATAGCCATCTTTTTGCTCTAAAATAAACCCTTCTGCATGCACCATTCTAGCAGCGGCATGAATTTCTTCATCTGTTGCATCTTTTCTGCCAAAAGCAATGTTATCTCGAATGGTTCCTGAAAAGAGATGCGGTTGCTGCAATACATAACCAAGATTACTCTGCATCCACAGCTGAGAGCGTTCCTTATAATCGACACCATCGATTAAAATTTGCCCACCGGTAGGCTCGTAAAAACGACAAATCAGGTTGATGATTGTGCTTTTTCCGGCACCTGTTTCACCCACCAGCGCAACACTGCTACCTGCAGGAACATGCAAGTTGAAATCTTCCAAAATCATTTCTTCCGGAATGTAAGAGAAATCCACATGCGAGAACGTAACATCTCCTTTGATAGAAGGCCAATTCTCTCTTTTTGGATACAGGCTGGTACCATAAACGGCCTCTACTTCCGGGGTATCTGTAATATCGATGGGCGTATCAATCAGCGAAATAACCCGCTCTGCAGATGCTTGGGCATTTTGCATTTCTGCTAAAATACGCGCCAGTTGCTGAATGGGGTCAAACATCTGCGTTGTATAAGAGATAAATGTGGTAAGCGTACCGACACTAATGATGGAGAGCAAAACCTCTTGCCCGCCTTTGAACAATGCAAATGCTGTACCCACAGAGCTTAAAAACATAACAATGGGCATAAAGATAGCAGAAAGGGTAGAAGCCCGCGCAGAAACATGGCGCATATCTTCTGTCAACACTTTAAAATCCTGCAAGTTTTCCTCTTCGCGCACCAATGTTTTGGTGGTCATTGCGCCCATGATGCCTTCGCTGAATGCGCCGGTGATACGCGAATTTGCCCGTCGTACCCGCCGATAATACGTCAAAATCTTCTTTTGAAAAAAGACGGTGATGATGGCGAGAATGGGGAAGACCGCCAATGTATATAATGCCAACTTCACATTCAAACTAAACATGATGCTAATACAACCAATGAGGTATAAAAGCGCCATGAAAATATCTACAAGCCCCCAAGCAATCATTTCTGAAAGCCGCCCTACATCACTGATGACACGAGCATGAATGTACCCGACGGCTGTTTTATCGTAATAAGAAAATGAAAGCAGTTGCAATTTGGTGAACGCATCTTGCCTGATATCATATGCCATACGCATTTCCAGCTTTCCTGCAAAAGAGAGGAAAAACATAACAGTAACCGCCTGTACAATGATTGTAGCAACGTAAACAATGGCGTAAGTGGTAATGCCATCCGTTGTTTCTTTCATGACAAAATTATCAATGGCATATCTATTGAACAAAGGAAAAGCAATATCACCAATGGTTGTGATAATCAAAGTTGCCAGCAGCGCAACGAGTAGCTTCTTGTAACGAAATGCATATGCAATGAGGCGTTTCCAAATATTCATATCAACTTTTTGTGTGAATTCTTCTTCATGGATATAGCTCATGGTTACACCTCCTCTTCCATTTCTGCAATATCGCCCACACGCGCATTCATGCTTTGAATTTCTGTGATGCGGCGATAAATACCCTCTTCTTCCAGTAAGGAAGCATGCGTTCCTTGTTGCACGATTTTTCCTTCATCCAGCACCAATATAAGATCGGATTCCCGCAACGTTGTAATGCGATGCGAAATGATGAAAGTAGTATTTTGTCCGCGCTTTTCGCCCAGCGCTTTGCGGATGGCAAGATCTGTTTCCGTATCTACAGCGCTCATGGAATCATCAAACACCAGAATAGGGGAGTTACGCATCAACGTTCTTGCAATGGCAACACGCTGCTGCTGCCCACCGGAAAGCGTAACACCACGCTCGCCAACCATTGTCTCATACCCCTTATCAAAATCCAAAATAACATCATGCACAGCTGCTGTGCGCGCTACTTTATGAACATCCTGCTCGCTGGCAGAAGGATCGGTAATCCGAATATTATCTAAAATGGAACGAGAGTAGAGGAAGGGCTCTTGCAAGACGATGCTGATATGCTCGCGCAAATGATGATATTCAATATCATTTACATCGACACCATCAATATAAATATGCCCGCCGGTTACCGGGTAAAGCCGCTGCAACAGATGCACCAATGAAGATTTTCCGGAGCCTGTTGCGCCGAGAACGCCGATGGTCTGCCCCGCGTTTACGGAGAAACTAATGCCTTTTAATACTTCATCTTTATAATCATAGCCAAAATAAACATCATCAAATACAATGTTTCCTTTGATTTCCGGCGTAAGCGCTGCGCCCGGCTCTGCCTCTACCGGTGCGGATAAAATTTCATCCAATCGATGCATAGAAACGGAGGCTTTTCCGAAATCGGAAAGTACACGCCCCATCTGCCGCACAGGCCAAGTAAGCATACCGGTATAGGTAGAGAAAAGAACCACGTTTCCTAGCGTGAAAGTATCCGTTGTTACAGCCAAATGAATACCCACGAGAGAAGTAATAAGAATTTGAGAAAGACAAATGATATCTGTCCCCCCCCAATAATAACCCAGCATATTCAGCATGCGCTGCGTTACATCGCGATATGTTTTATTCTTTTCGGTAAATTTATCCAGCTCACTTTTCTGCTGCCCGAATGCGCGCACAGTACGAACGCCCATTAAACTCTCTTGTAATGTGTTGGAGAGAACACCTTCCGCTTCATCAGAATATTGGAAATGTTTCCGGACTTTTTTGAAATAATAATAAGATATGAAGCATAAAAGCGGCATGGTTGAAACAGAAATCAGTGCAACTTCCACATTAATAGAAAACATTAATATAGAAGCAATGATAACGAGAAAAACCGTCCGCACAATTTCCATTAGTTGCATACTGACAAAGCGACGCACTGTATCTACGTCAGACGTACAACGCTGAATGAGATCCCCCGTATTGGTATGCTTATGATAATCATAAGGCACCAACTGTAAATGTTCATACAAGCGATCCTTGAGGCGTTTGGAGGAGCTTTCCGAAACAAAAGAAACGCTTCTGGAACGCACAAAGGAAAACAATCCATTTAACAGCGTTAGCCCTACAATCACAAGCGCAGGCAAATATAGATGTGATGTTAAATAATCGCGCCCGCCCAATCCATGGATCATGTTTTCAATGAAAGCCGGCATAGCAACATCTTCTCCGCCAATGATAAAATCAATGGTAAAAGAGGTTACCATAGGGATGGTATATTGCATCAAAATAGAGAAGATAACTGCGGCGGCGGCCAAAAACAAATACCGCTTATAGCCGTATAACACTTCTCCTACCAGCTTCCAATTCAGTTTTATTTTTTTTGTTGTTTCATTCAAAATATCACCTCTTAATCATAAACAAGCCTCTTTAAAATTATCATTTTGCAGCAACGTGCAAAACAAAGACAACAAAGCAGCTTTCACATTCATATCTCAACAAACAGTATACACGGTTTTTATCAGGAAAAAACAAGCGACATGATTTAAAATTAAAATAAAGCAGGCGCTTAAAAAATCTACCATGAAGGAAAAGGATACCGCTATTATAGACGCCCGTTTGGTGGGCTGTCAAGGGGAGAAAACGAAGAGTGTTTCTTTCTAGAAACAAAACTATAAAAAAGTGTTGCGTAAAAGAAACAGTCGTGCTATACTAACGATACAAAGTGGAGGTGCGGTATGAACGATACAGGATTAAAAGCACTGATTTTAAAAGCCATTGGTACACAATCTCGTAATGAATTTTGCAAAAAAGCAAAGATCAGCCCGGGGAATTTTTCGCGAATTTTAAGAGGGCAGCGCCCTTCGCCGGAAATCCTTTTACGCATCGCAGAAACAGGGCAAAACGTTTCTTATGAAGCGTTGATGGAAGCAGCCGGGTATATTGAGAAGAAAGAAGAAATCGAAAAAGAAATCGTAGCAGGGCGCATTCCCATTTATGGTGGCGCAGCAGCGGGAAGCCCCATTGAGGCAGTTGAAAATTATAGTGGCTATATTGAACTGGCGTATGATACGCATCATATGAGTGAAGATACTTTTGCCTTAAAAGTTGTGGGAGACTCTATGGATCTTGCAAATATACCTGATGGTAGTGTGGTCATCATCGCGCGGACGGGGCAAATTAAAGATGGCGAGATTGGTGCAGTGTTGGTAAATGGAGAAGCAACCATTAAGCGTATTTACCAAAACAAAGATCATTTGGTATTGGCACCGGTGAGCCGCAACCCAGTATATCAACCGCAAATTTATTTATTGGAAGATGATGTGCGGATTTTAGGGAAAGTAATCTATTCTTTGGTAGATATTTCTTAGGAGAAATGGGCTATGAATAGAGAAAGAATTATATTTCACTGCGATTGTGATGCTTTTTTTGCCTCTGTGGAATGCATTGATCGCCCGGAGCTGCGCAGTGTTCCCATGGCGGTGGCGGGCAATCCGGAAAACAGGCATGGCATCATTCTGGCAAAGAATCAACTTGCTAAAAATTACGGCGTGAAAACAGCCGAAACGGTTTGGAAAGCCAGAGAAAAGTGCCCGCATCTTATACTGGTACCGGCACACAATGAGAGATATGTGGAAACATCGCGAAAAGTCAATGCGATTTATGCAGAATATACTGATTTGTTAGAGCCCTTTGGGATTGATGAAACGTTTTTGGATGTAACCAATAGCCTACATCTCTTTTATGACACTCCGGCAGAGTTAGCAGAAGAGATTCGGCGGCGCATACGGGAAGAAATTAAAATCACAGTTTCCATAGGGATCTCTTTTCAAAAAGCATTTGCGAAACTAGGAAGTGATTATAATAAGCCAGATGGGCAGGTTGTTATCACCAAAGAAAATTATAAAGAAATTTTATACCCGCTACCTGTCTCAGATCTTATGTATGCAGGGCCGAAGATGACAGAAAAATTGAAAAGCTGCGGGATTTATACCATCGGACAAGCTGCAGAACTAAATAGAGAAGCTTTAGAAGCTATGCTGGGCAAGCAAGGAGTATATCTTTGGAGCGTGATACAAGGGAAAGGCAATACAGAAGTAACGCCGGGTGGTGCGCGAGAGAAAGCGAAATCTGTCGGGCATGGCATGACATTTCACCGAAACTTGATTGGTGAAGCAGATATGTTTGTGGGGATTGCGCTTTTGGCAGATCGGGTAGCAGAGCGGTTACAGAAGAAAAACCTGTTGTGTAGCGGGGTGCAACTAACAATTCGCTCGCCTGAATTTCAAAACATGAACCGGCAAATGCAACTTGGACATAAGACGCAATTGTTTGGAGATATTTATACAGCAGCATGTCAACTGCTCAAAAGGCATTGGGACATGGAAAATCCCATTCGCCTTTTATCGGTAACGGGGATTGGGATTAGCGAAGCAGAAGAAACAAACGCGCAAATGTCATTTTTTGACACAGAGGAACAACAAAAAAAGCGCGAAAAGATTGAAGCAGCTGTGCATGCAGTGCGCGGGAAATATGGCCCTGGTGCAGTATTCCCCGGCGCAATCATTGGCACAAATTTGTTGCAAGAGGAAAATGAAAAAAAGAAGAAACCGGACATGTGGGATGTATCAGGTTATCGCCCATTTCATGGCGTGGAGGGACTTTGATGGAAGTAGCAGACAAACTAAATATTTTGGCAGATGCGGCGAAATATGATGTGGCATGCACTTCCAGCGGAACAGATAGAAAAGGGAAGCCGGGTGCGCTGGGGAATACAGTTGCAGCAGGGATTTGTCACAGCTTTGCTGCAGATGGTAGGTGCATCTCGCTGTTAAAGGTTTTGCAGAGCAATGCTTGCGTATATGATTGCGAGTATTGCGTCAATCGTGTATCAAATGATACGCCGCGCGCCACGTTCACGCCGGAAGAACTGGCAGATCTCACAATACAGTTTTATCGCAGAAATTATATTGAAGGATTGTTCTTAAGTTCAGGAGTAGTAAAAACACCGGATCATACTTGCGAATTGATGCTACGCACCCTGCGCTTACTGCGAGAGCAATACAATTTTAACGGTTATATTCATGTGAAGGCCATACCCGGTGCAGATCCACTTTTGATCGAGCAATTGGGGTTATTGGCAGACAGGATGAGTGTAAACTTGGAATTGCCTTCGGAAAAAAGTCTATTACAATTGGCGCCACAAAAATCCAAACAGGCAATATTAAAGCCGATGGGGCAAATTAGAGATGGTATACAAGAAACCAGCGAGACAAGGCTTGTGAAATATCGCCATCAACCTAAATTTGCACCGGCAGGGCAGAGCACACAAATCATCATTGGTGCAACACCCGAAACGGATCATGCGATTTTGCAGCTGACAGAAGGATTGTATAAAAAGTATAGCTTAAAGCGTGTGTTTTTTTCCGCGTATATGCCGGTGGTAACAGGGCGGAATTTACCCAGTATAGATACTAAACCACCACTTCTGCGGGAACATCGCCTATATCAGGCAGATTGGCTGCTCAGATTCTATAAGTTTGAAGCACATGAAATCCTAGATGAAAAAGCGCCCAACTTTCATCCGTTGCTGGATCCCAAATGCAATTGGGCAATCAATCACATGGAGCGGTTTCCCATCGAAGTAAACCGAGCAGAGTATGAACTTCTCTTGCGCATTCCGGGGATTGGCGTGAAAAGTGCATGGAAAATCATAAAAGCGAGAAAAGCGGCACCACTCAACTTTGAGGGATTGAAAAAATTAGGTGTGGTATTAAAAAGAGCCAAACATTTTATTACTTGCAGCGGGAAGGCAGCGCCGGGTGTACGCCTAGAAAGCCAAGCAGCAGTAAATGCAGTGATGATGGATGCAGCTGCCAAGTATTTTGGAAAACGAAAAGATCCAAGACAACTATCACTATTTGAGCCAAACGGGGAGGATGTTACGAAATGTCTATACGGTCAACTATAGCATATATGTATGATGGAAGCTTTGAAGGGTTTATGTGTTGTGTATTCGAAAGCGTTTATGAAAAAGAAATGCCGGTGGCAATCATGCCAAACCATGCAATTCAAGGGTTGTTATATGAAACAAAATGGATTGAAACAGACGCCTATAAAGCAGAACGAGTTTTAAAATCCATTCCAAAACGGATTTCGAGGGAAGCGCTTTACCTTGTCTCTCGCGGGTTTTTAACTTGCCTTGCAGAAAAAGAATTGTATTTGCTAAAATTTTTACGCATTGGATACAAGCACGGCGCTAAAATAACCAACATGTTGGCACATCCGGTGGTGGGAACAGTTATAAAAGCAGTAAAATATTTGGAGCAAGAAGCGCATAAATATACTGGGTTTGTACGGTTCACAGATTACGGAACGGTATTGGTTTCCGAAATTGAACCTAAAAATCAGGTGTTGCCGCTCATCGCTGCGCATTTTACTGATCGCTACAATAGCGAAGCGTTTATGATTTATGATAAGACACATAAGAATGTGCTTTTATATGCAAATGGGCGCAGTGAAATTGTGCCCATGGAAGAGATTGCGCTCCCCAAAATTCAGCAAGAAGAATTATATTATCGGCAACTCTGGCGAAAGTTTTACAAAACCATTGGCATCAAAGGTCGATATAACCCGAAATGCCGTATGAATTTTATGCCCAAGCGTTATTGGCCCGAACTGCCGGAAATGGAACAAAGAGAAGAACAGATGCTGGTTACCCCCTAGCATGTTTATTGGAAAAGAAAACCCTCTAAGAAATTTTTAGAGGGTTTTCTTTTGTTTGCATGAAAGGGATACAGAATATTTCATAAATATAATAAAAAGATGATATTTCTTACGGTTTGTGCTATGATTTTGAAAGTAAAGAAAAATAAAATTGCAAAATAAAAATAAAATATGATTGCATATTTGACAAGCTTGTGATACATTACATAATAGGCGGGATTTCGATTTTTCAATTCTTGCTAAGTGAAAAATATGATTTTTTACCGAAAAAAATGGTTTAAAATAATTAAAATAAGATGGAGGACAAACTATGAATACTTATGGTTTGGAAAAGCTAGGGATTATCAATCCCCTTGCAGTATACCGTAATTTACCGGTACCTGCTCTCGTAGAAGATGCGCTGTTAAACGGCGAAGGCGCCCTTTCAGAAACAGGCGCGCTTGTTGTGGAAACAGGGAAGTACACCGGCAGGTCTCCTAACGATAAATTTATCGTAAAAGACGAAGTAACGGCGGATGAGATTGATTGGGGCAGTGTAAACGTTCCCATGACAAAAGAAAACTTTTGGAAGATTTATGATCGCGTGGTTGCATATTTGCAAAACCGTGAACTTTATATTTTTGATGGATTTGCCGGCGCAGATTCCGCGTATCGTAAAAACATTAGAATTGTAAACGAATTCGCAAGCCAAAATATGTTCATTCATCAGTTGCTTTTGCGCCCGGAAGAAAGTGAACTGGAAAATTTTGAAGCAGATTATACAATCATTGCAGCGCCTGGGTTTAATTGCATTCCGGAGCGGGATGGCACAAATTCAGAAGCAGCAATTCTTGTAAACTATACAGAAAAAATCGTTGTCATCGCGGGAACACAATATTCCGGCGAGATCAAGAAGAGCGTATTCTCTATCATGAACTACATTTTGCCCAAAGAAGGCGTGTTCCCCATGCATTGTTCTGCAAATATGGGTGATGAAGGCGATGTTGCACTATTCTTCGGGCTTTCCGGCACAGGGAAAACAACATTGAGCGCAGATCCCAACCGTAAACTCATTGGAGATGATGAGCACGGCTGGACAGATAGCGGCGTATTCAACTTTGAAGGTGGTTGCTATGCAAAATGCATTAACCTTTCAGAAGAGAATGAGCCGGAAATTTGGAATGCAATTCGTTTCGGCGCATTGGTTGAAAACGTTGTCATGGATGAAGAAACACGTGTACTTGATTATGATGATGATTCTTTGACGGAAAATACACGCGTGGGGTATCCCATTGAATTTATCCCCAATGCACAAATTCCGGGCGTAGGCGGTTCTCCAAATGCAGTTATTTTCTTAACAGCGGATGCTTTTGGCGTAATGCCCCCGGTTTCAAAACTTTCAAGAGAGCAAGCCATGTATCAATTTGTATCCGGCTATACAGCACGTCTTGCCGGCACAGAACGCGGCGTAACAGAACCGCAAGCTACTTTCTCCACATGCTTTGGCGCACCATTCTTGCCTTTCCCGGCAAAGAGATACGCTGATCTGTTGGCAAAATATGTGGATCAAACAGGCGCTTCTGTTTATCTGGTGAATACAGGTTGGTCTGGCGGTCCTGCAGGCAAAGGTGGAAGCCGCATGGCGCTCAAATATACGCGGGCTATGATTACAGCAATCTTGAACGGCGAGCTTGACAAAGCAGATTTTGAGACAGATCCAATCTTCAATGTTATGGTTCCCACAAGCTGCCCCAATGTTCCGGCAGAAATCTTAACGCCAAAAAACACTTGGGAAGACAAAGCGGCATATGATGCAGATGCTAAAAAATTGGCGCAAATGTTCCGCGATAATTTCAAGCAATATGATATGTCGGAAGAAGTAATAAACGCTGGTCCGAAAGGCGAATAAGAAGTAAATTGTCAATAAAAAGATGAGGTACGCGTACCTCATCTTTTTTATACACTGCACAACGTCCGTATTGTCAACCAACTGATATAGAAGGAGCAAACAATGGAGAGCCCCAAACTTTTCAAAATGTCTTTTGCAAAGTTATATCCGCTTTATGTTGCAAAAGCAGAGAAAAAGGGAAGAACAAAAGAAGAAGTGAACCAAATTATTGTTTGGTTGACAGGGTATCATGAAGCTTCTTTGCAGCAGCAAATAGAAAAAGAAGTAAACCTGGAGGCATTTTTTCTGGAAGCACCGAAGATGAATGAGCATATATCTCTTATTACAGGCGTTGTTTGCGGTGTACGTGTGGAAGAGATTGAAGATGAAACAATGCGCAACATCCGTTATTTGGATAAATTGATCGACGAGCTGGCAAAAGGGCGCTCAATGGAAAAAATATTGCGAAAATAGAGATAAAAAGAATGATTGCATGCAATCATTCTTTTTATGATACATATTTACATACTTTTATGAAATAAATTCTTCTAACTCCAATCCGCGCCGATATTCTTCTAAACGCATATCCAGCTCTGTAAAATCAATTTGTCCGGTTTCTAAGAATTGCTGCACCATCTCCATATCAGGAATTCCACTGCGTCCGCCGGGGCGCGTACATTTAATGCCGGCAACGGCATTTGCAAAACGCGCAATTTCTTTTGTTTCCCAACCTTGTACAAGGCCCGCCAAAAAACCGCCATGGAACACATCTCCTGCGCCCAGCGTATCCATAACGGGCACCTTGAATGCGGACACAGAAAAATAACCAATTTCATCCATGCCAACGCAGCCTTTATCACCAAATGTGAAAACAACTGTTTTTACGCCCATTTCTAAAATCGTTTTGCAATTTGCTTCATAGTTTTCATCTTCAAAAAGTGTATTGTAAACAAATTCAGAAGCCACAAAAATATCGACAAGTGGAATATATTCTTCCATGCCCTCTGTATAAGTATCTGCATCCATAAATGTTAAAACACCGGCTTTTCTTGCAATCTCGCAGGCTTTTATGTTATGCGGCAAAAATTTGGATAGGAAAAAATAATTTGCCTTTGCAATGAGTGAGAAGTCAATGTGCTCTTCCGTTATGATAGAGGCGGTTCCTGCTTTATGGATGATGCTGCGCCCTTGCGTTTCTTCATCGCTGATATTGGTGGAGAGTGATGTGGTGGCATGAGGAATGATATGCATATACTTTGTTTCTACGCCGTGGCGCGCAAAATCCAGCATACATGCTCTTCCAAAAATATCATCTCCAATGGGTCCCATAAGCGCGCATTTGGCGCCCAGCCTTGCTGCGGCAACCATTCCTGTGGAAAGTTTTCCGCCGCCTTGCCAACTATAATCGTATAATTCAGCGCCATCGTTGGGTTTGGGCAAATGATTTACCAGCATGGCAAGATCCATGCAAGGAGATTCGATGCCGATGATATCAAAAAGTTTCTCTTGTTGTTGCATAATACTTCCTCCCTTATCTCTCATAATAACAGTATACACATAAACACAAATTTTTAGAAGCCTTTTTATGGTATACTGGGCATATGAAACGGCTTTTGTTAATACTGTGCTGCCTTTTATTATTGCTTATGGCATGTAGCGCAGAGGAGAATAAAATAAGCGAGGATTACGAAGAAATTGCAACGGAGCAGCTTCATTTGCTTTGGGATGTGCATTTTGAGACATTTGACGAAAAAAACACAACAGCATTTGCTGAAAAATACTATGAGAAGGGATTTTTAGAACATTACCTACAGAATCCAGCGGGCAATGCGGAAGTAGAGCATACCAAAAACACAAAGCTCATCACAAAACTTTTATCCATAGAGGCGCTTACAAGAGAAGAAGAGACCATAGAAGAAGCGGAGTATACCGTACAATATCTAAGGGCAGTTGTAAAAGTGGAACAGTTTCAGCCGGAAGCAGCGACAGATTTCTTATTTCAGGAAGGCGGAAAGTATACGCTTTATTACGCAGTTTTTTTTGTAGAGGAAAAAGGACGCCCACACATTGCCGGCTTCAGCTATGAGATAGAAGAAAAAGAAGAGCCATATTTGCCGTTGGCAGAAGATGCGCGCAAAGAATTAACAGAGGTAACAAAAGAAACGCTGGCGCTTTTTTATGAATATCCGGCAGAAAACATGGCGCCGGAAAAGGCATGGGAGACTTATCAGCAAAACTGTAGCGAAACGTTTCTTTCGGAAAATGGGATTACAGAAGAGAGCGTCAAAGACTGGTATCGCTTGCTGCAAGAAAACAGCGCGACTGTTACGTTGACGGAAACTTCATTTTTTGCAGATGGAAAAGTGGAAACATATGTTATAGGTGGCGTGACATGCGAAGGATATTTTGTGACGGCAGAGTATACCTATATGATGGAAGGAGAAGCGCATTTTTTCTTGGAAAATGATTTGTTGCAAACCGAAACAAAACAGCAAACATTCTTTCTAACAAAAGATAAAACAGGCGTTTTTCAAATTGCAGCAGTTTTTTAGCATAGGGAAAAGCATTTGGGTTTTTTCTGGAAGCATGCTATAATAACATAAGAGAATGTGGCACATTTAGGAGTCGTATGTTACTTGATTTTTTTAACACAGTAAAAGAAGGCGCATTACGATTTACAGTATGGGATATTGTAGATATCTTGCTTGTGGCTACAATTATATATGGGCTTATGCGAATTACGCAAGGAACACGCGCTTCCCAAGTGTTAAAGGGATTAGGCGTGTTTATTGTATTGGCACAACTTTGCAAACTATTAGGTCTATCTGCAATTTCATGGCTGCTTAGCATGTTCATTGATGCAGGGGTGGTTATTTTGGTCATCATCTTCCAGCCGGAAGTGCGGCGTGCGCTGGAGCGTATGGGAAGAGGCGCCATGTTTGACATGTCCGGCGGCGAGGGGAGCTTGTCCACCAGCCAAGAGGTGGAAGAAATTGAACAGGCGATTTTGAATATGTCGCGGCGGCGGATTGGCGCGCTCATTGTATTTGAAAACAAAACGGGCTTAAATGAAATCATTGAAACAGGGCATCGCCTAAACGCACAAGTTTCAAGCGAGCTCATTGAAAATGTCTTTTTTCCAAATGCACCTTTGCATGATGGTGCGATGATTATAAACGGCTCTAGAATTGTGGCAGCGGGCTGCTTTTTGCCATTGAGCGATAACCAAAACATTGCTTCGGAACTGGGAACCCGCCATAGAGCAGCTTTGGGCGTTTCAGAAATTTCAGATGCAACGGTACTTATTGTTTCAGAAGAAACAGGCGTCATTTCTGTCGCCAAAGAGGGAACAATTACACGCTACCTTGATGTGAAAGGATTGCGTGAAACATTAGAAGATATTTATCATACCGGAGCAAGAAGTAGCAAGCGCATCGGCATCATTCGGATGACCCCAAAAGGGGGTAACTCTGCATGATTACATTTTTCAAAACAATTTGGCGTTATATCAAAAAAGGTGCAGGGTTTGTTTGGCGTCTTCTACGTACAAACCTACATTTGAAAATCATTGCGGTTATTTTTGCGTTTATCATTTGGAGTTATGTTATTGGCGCAGAGAACCCAACGCGAACAATGACAGTAAGAGATGTAAAAGTTAGCATTACAGGCATGACAGAACTAAAAGAAAAAGGCTATGTGATTGACACGGCGGCCATTGAAGATGAAGTGGATGTAAAAATATCTGCGCCGCAAAATGTACATAAAAACCTAAGCCGGGATACTGTAAAAGCCAGCATTGATGTATCAGGTTTTAACGCGGCGGGGACACAATCCTTAGAGCCAAAAATTGAAGTATCAGTTGGTTCTGCAACAGTACAAAGCGTAAGCCCAGGGAAAATCACGTTTGATGTACAAAAGTTAATGACAAAAGAAGTTCCGGTGGAATGGGAAATGTCTCCTTCCAGTTCTTTGCCGGCAGGATATTATATGGACGATCCGGTGATTGAACCGGGAACAATTACCATCAGCGGACCGCAGAAGGTCATCGAATCGGTAGATAAGGGGATGGTGACAGTAAATGTTGCGGGGTATACCAACTATCATGAGAAAAGCTATGCTGTGCGATTGATGGATGGAAGCCAAGCGATTTCGCATGATGCCATTGAGGATGATCTGCCTTCGGTCATTGTAAAAGTGAATATCTATAGAAAAGCAACGGTGAATCGAAAATCTGTTTTTGATGCGGCGCAAAACATAAAAGAAGGCTATGAAATTACGGGTATTTCCATTGATCCAACAGAAGTTGCCATTGCAGGAGATGCAGCGGTTATTGAATCTGTTGATGAAGTGAAAGTAAAAATGGTTTCAGCAGAAAACGCAGATACCAGCGTATTCCTAGAGGCAGAATTAGAGCCGATCGAAGGCGTTACCTTTGTGAAAGGGAATAAGGTAACACTGTTTGTACAGATTGCTGAGAAACAGGAAACGCGCGTTTTTGAAGATCTTGCCATTCGCATCGAAAATCAAAATGCTGCTGATAGAATAACATTATCAGAAGAAACAACGGATGTGACAATTACGGGAAGCATTTCTCTCGTACAAGCACTGGCGCGCGGAGATATTGTTGTTTATATTAATGTGACAGGACTTTCCAAAGGAACGCATGAAGTTACGGTACGCATAGAAGAATTGCAAGGAATAAAATCTGAAGATATTGATTTGGAACATGCTAGTGTAACAATCACAATTGCATAAAACACCCAACAAAAAGCAGTTGGGTGTTTTTTGAAAGGAACACATGAAACAAATTGTAATCCATGAACTTTCGTTGACATTAGAAGAAAATGAGGGTTTGTTAAAGGAAAAGGCGGCGCGCAAGCTGGGCGTATCCATAGGTGAACTAGAGCATATACAGATTCTACGCAAATCTTTGGATGCACGTAAAAAGGATAACATTGTATATAAATATTCTGTTGTAACAACGCTGGGCGATCGTATGGCAGTGCGCGCGACAGAGCGAGGGCTTTCTACATATAAGGCGCCGGAAACACCAAAAATAGAGCCTGGTACGGAAGCATTGAAGGGGAAAATTGTAATCGTTGGCGCCGGGCCGGCAGGTTTGTTGGCGGCGCATACATTGGCGACAGCAGGCTATCAACCGTTGTTGTTGGAAAAGGGCGAGCCCATTGAAGCGCGCAAAAAAGCATTTCAGCTATTGCAAGAACAAGGGATACTAAATGAAAAGAGCAACGCATGCTTTGGAGAAGGCGGCGCAGGGGCGTTTTCCGATGGGAAACTAACTGCGCGCAACAAAGACCCCAATGCAATGCAAGTTTTAAATCTGTTTGTAAAGCATGGTGCACCAAAAGAAATTACGTATCTTGCCAAGCCGCATTTGGGGACAGAGTATATACAGCGTATTGTTTCTTCCGTTCGAAAAGAAATAGAAGTGTTGGGTGGGCAAGTGATTTTTGGTGCGACGGTCATAGACTTTTTAGCGCAACACGGACAGCTAACGCAAATTGCATATGAAAAAGAGGGTGTCACACATCAAGTAGATACAAATGCTTGTATTCTTGCCACCGGGCATAGCGCACGAAAGATATACGAGTTGTTAGAAAAAAAGGAAGTTGAGATGCAAGCAAAGGCTTTTGCAATGGGCGTGCGTATTGAGCATGCGCGCGCTTTGATTGATACGCGGCAATATGGCAAGCATGCAGGGCATCCGGCGCTCGGCGCTGCAGAGTATGTGCTGAAAACACAAATAAACGGGCGCGGCATTTACTCGTTCTGCATGTGTCCGGGCGGAGAAGTCATCTGCTCTGCCACCGAAGAAGGGCATACGGCAGTCAACGGAATGAGTTATTATCGCAGAGAGATGCCGTTTTCCAACAGCGCGCTTGTGGTAACGGTGGGCGTGCAGGATTTTCCAGCAGGGGGCGCGCTTGCAGGCATGAAGTTGCAAAGAGAAATTGAACATCGCGCGTTTTTGGCGGCAGAAGGGTATGGCGCGATTACACAGCGGTATCAAGATTTTATTCAAAACAAAGCAAGCAAGGAAGCGGGCGTATCTTCCTATAAGCCATATACAAAATCGGGAAACTTTCGTAATATATTGCCGGCTTATATTGGCGATAGCCTAGCGGCAGCGGGTAGTGCCTTTGATAGAAAAATATATGGGTTTGTGCAAGAAGGCATGCTCATTGGCACTGAGACGAGAACCTCATCGCCGGTGCGTATTTTAAGAGATGAGACAATGCAAGCCAGCATAAGAGGGCTATATCCTGTGGGTGAAGGCGCAGGCTATGCAGGCGGGATTATGTCTTCTGCCATTGATGGATTGCGCGGTGCACAGGCCATCATTGAGCGGTTCGGGTTACCCAAATAAGGAGAAACAATGAAAGAAGTTGTATTTCAAAAATATGTTGTATGCATCGGAAATTATGGCAGCGGGAAAACAGAAATTGCGCTCAACATTGCGCTAAAAGCTGCAGCAGCAGGGAAAAAGACAATGCTGGTTGATATGGATTTAATTAACCCATACTTCAAATCTTCTGCGCAACGCGCGCGGTTAGAAGCGGCCGGCGTGGAAGTGGTTGCGCCAGTGAACGCCAATACCATGGTGGAGGCAATGTCGCTTTCCGGCGAAATTTACTTGCCTTTTCAAAGAGATGATTTGGAGCAAGTTGTATTTGATGTGGGGGGCGATGCCAATGGTTCGCGTGTGCTGGGCATGCTAAAAGAGCATTTTACAAAAGTGAAAAAGCAGGTAGAGTTTTTATTCATCATGAACATCGGGCGTCCATTGCAACGTAATGCAGAAGAAATCATTCATATTTTAAGAGAAATTGAAAAGAGCGGTTCTTATCAAGTAACAGGGCTTGTGAATAATACAAACCTGGCGCGGGAGACAGAGGTTTTTTTTATCCATGCAGGAGAAAAAATGGCAGAGGAAGTAAGCCGAAAAACAGGTATTCCCATAAAATGTACGGTGATACGAGAAGACCTGGCGGCTGCATATACGGGGAAGTATCCTGTTTTGCCCATTCAAATATACATGCGTGAAGATTGGTTTGATTTGGTGTAGCAATACATTTATGATAAAAAAGGAAGTTTGACAAAAAAAAGGATATAATGATAGCCTTGAGGTAAATACCTATTAAAAATGTGATGGAGTTATCAGCAAACAACAGAAAACAATTTTTTACGAAAAAGAGCTCCTAAGAGCTCTTTTCTTTAAATAAGATCATAAAAAGGGAGACCATAGATGTTTCACCTGATAAAACAAACGATATTTCACCAAAAGAAAAAATCTATTTTGTATTTCTTGATTTTTGTTTTGGTTTTTATGCTGCTTTTCACAATCATTCCGCTATTTGGTACTGTAATCGATAATATGAAAGAAATAGCAGCGCAAAAATATGGGTTGCATGACTCTATTCTTTATGGGCTAACAGAAGAACAAATGGCTTCTGTAAAAAGCAATGTGCTTGTGAGGCAATCCGGTACGGTAACCAACTATGGTGGATGGCGCGTGGCAGATGCTGAAGCGATGTTGACGCTGGGGTGGTTTGATGCAGAGGCAATGGCGCTGGGCAATTTGCGCCTGCTAGAAGGAAGGCTGCCGGAAAAAGCAGGAGAGATTGCGCTGGAGCGGACAACAATTTATCGATTTGCGGAGCAAGTTGCGGTAGGCGATATAATATCGCTCACGCAAAACAATGTAACAAAAGAGTTCAAATTGGTTGGGTTTATTAGCAATTATACAGGCAATTGGAGCGCGCCTTCAGATATTCCGATAGAACAAGGATTTAACGATTTGCCACAGGGATGGATCATGCAAGAAGATAGTATGAATACGCCGCGCTTTTCGATGCTTTTATTGAGCGATGGATTGCCCACCGTTGCTTTACAATATGCTGGTAGATGGAACCTTAGCATGTCCTACAATGATGGATATTACAATTTTTTTATAAATGGAGATTTGGTGAGTCTATTGTTGTTTCAAAAGATTTTTTACAGCATTGTGATGCTGGCAAGTATGTTTATCATTTACATTGGCGTTTCGCTTTATATATCTCAAAACACTTCGTTTTATCTAACCCTATATGAACTGGGCGCGGAGGGAGAGTATCCATTTATTTTCTTTTTGCTGCAACAAGCGGCTTACCTTTTGCTGGTACTTCCGGCGGGCATGCTGCTGGCAATGCTATTTTCAAAAATAAGCACATATATTTTACGCACGGAAATATCTATTTTTCAAAGAGATGCATTTATTTTTACAGGCATTATTCTGCTTTTTTCAATGGGCATGCTTTTCATACAGTATAAACGCATGATTCATTCATTGCGCGGCGTTTCTCGCTCGGAAAAACGACAGGAGAAAAAACTGCGACAAATGAAGATAAAAACAACTTTGGCGGCAGCGCTTACAAAAGAAAACGTTATAATAAACTGGAAGAGAATATTACCGGTTTTATTATTGGTTGCTGTCTTATTAAGTCTTTTTGTATTTGCCAACGTTTATTTTCGCAGCAGTTTATATTTATATATAGAAGATAGCGAAGAGGCACCTTTTATCGACTATATGCTCTCCTCTTTTCAAAGCAAATCAGAATTTGAATTTGGCGCCTTTTCTCTTTCTATGGACAAAGAGCGCGCGTTTGAGAAGCGTGTTTTTGAAGGGTTATACGAAATGGAAGGCATTCGTTATATAGATGCTAGCTTGTACGGGACAAAAAACGCGACGCTTGTGATTCCGGAAAATCAAGATGCGTATTGGGATATGAAAAGCGTAGAGGGAAGCAGTCTGACTTATTTTACTGCGGAAGGAATACCTGGGTTGCCTAAAAATGCAGCAACGTTAAATTGGATGAACTACGGTATTTTTGTCTTAAATGATTTTAATAAAGCACTGTTGCTGGAAAATTATCCCGAATTGGCGGAAAAAACAAACCTTGCGTATAATGAAGTACTATGTTTTTTTGAACCCATCGGAACGCGGAATAATGCCCATTTCAAAACAGGTATGCCGCTTGAACTGGGCAGGCTTGCCTATGATGGTGTCTTTCGCAACGCGCCTTACGATAAAGAAAACATTCGTTATGAAGCATATGACTTTAAAGTGGGCGCTGTCGTTGACAAACCGTTTCAGCTGACAACGAAGGGCGGTATGCAGACGCGGAAATGGCATACGATGTTGGTGATTAGCGAGCAAACCTATCTGGAAAACCCATTCTTTTACGGCGTTGAGTCTGCTGAGGTCTATTTGAATAAAGATATAAGCGAAGAACAATATGCTGTAATTGACGCATATATTGGTGAAATTGGGGCCTCTACGGTAGGCGGAAGCATTTATTCCTTGCAGCAAGAAATGGAGCGGGAAAAGGCATTGGTTCGTATTATCAATATTGCGCTGAGTGTTGTTTTAGTGATTTTGGGAGGTTTTGTCGCGATTATATTGTTTATTGTTTTATATATGACATTGTTGCAGCGTCAGCGTTCACTTGGAATTATGCGCGCGTTGGGTATGCGAAAGCGTATCTTGTTTTCAGCGCTTTTTTGGGAAATTGCATTTTATATTCTTTTGGTTGTAATTTTTTCGCTGTTCATTTTCTTTATTGGGATGCAGGTTTTATATGAAGGAACACTTTCCATGACAATACAGCCTCAAGATATTGCAAGAATGCTTCGCATCGTTTCTGTTAGCATTGTAATAGGACTCTTATTAGGTGTCGCATTAATCTTTATCTTATTACGAGATTTATATAAGAACAGCATCAATACGGCCATTCGATACGGCAAATAATATACAGAAACGCCTGCACATGTGCAGGCGTTTCCTCTTTAGGATTGAGATTATAATAAAACCAATGGATTGGTCTATTATCAAAAAATAGCTACATACATTGTATGTAGCTATCATTATAAAGTAGGGTGTACCCACAATGTACACCAAAAACAGTATGGAAAAATAAATTTTTTAATGGGTCAAATTTTGTTTGCGTTGCTGCATCTGCGTTAACTCGCCGGCAGTAAATTCACCCCAACTATAATTATGCATATATTCTCCCGCATATGAGCTGACTGCTTCATCATCCCCCGCGAGAAACGCATAATAATCACAAGAAAATTTGGTTGGGTCAATGGCGAGGTTATTCCATTCGCGCAAAATAATCTCTTCAATACCAGCGTCTTTTAGGGTTTTGATCATCTGTGAAATAACGGTCTGTGTTTGTTTTTGCAAAGAGCGATTATATTCTCGATCTTCCCACAACACAGCAGCAATTTTTGCAGTAGACATGCTGGAACCATTGAGATGCACAAGATACGCCAACAATTCTTTTGCTTTAGAGCGCGTAAAGAGAAGCGGCTTGCCATCTACAAAAATATCAAAGCTGCCAAAGCATTTGATTTGGATATGGTTTTTTGGTATGTTTTCCAAAGTGTAGCGGAGGTGTGTAAGCTCTTTTTTGATGGCGCTCGCCAGAACAGGCTTTAATACATAGCCCGAAGCATGTAGCGCAAAAGCTTCGCCCATATAATCGCTATGCCCGGTAATAAAAATAATATTGGTTGTTTCGCGCAGTTGCTTTAAAGATTCTGCCAGCGAAATCCCATCCATATTGCTCATTTCCACATCTAAAAACGCCACATCTACTTGGGTTTGTTCTGCGTAAGAGAGGGCTTCGAGGGGAGATTGGAAGCAAGAGAGATGGCAGGTGGGGAGTGCTTCTAAAATGGCTTCTTGCAAATCGCGCAATGCGAACCGTTCGTCATCAACAGCAATGACATTCATGATTTTTCATCTTTTTCTTAAGTTGCAATTCTATAAATAGTATACCATACGCAGAAAAGCGGATTCAAACAAAGAAAAAACGCCCGCAAGAGGCGTTTATAATTCTTCTACTTTATCCAGGCAAGCGCGCATGCGCTTTACATCATGTTTTGGGTTATGGGCATCGCCCTCTAAATCAACTCCAAAAAGTTTGCAAGCGCGATCCAGCGATAAAACACGATTTGCAACGCGGACACTGGCATCAATGTTTTTGATTTTGAAAAAATTATACAAATCATTGCCAAATGTTTTTTTCACGAAAAGCGCATCCGTATCGCCGTAAGTATAAATCTTTTTTGCTTTGGCAAACATTTCGATAAAGTATCGTTCAAAGCTATGCACATGCTTTGCGGCGCAAATATCTTCTACCGAATAGGTAAGCAATTCATGATAGACACGATCCCACAACCGCCGCACATATTTGGCGTTGGCAAAGGGCTTTGCGATGCCTTCAAATACGAGCGTTTCTTCTTCGGTTACCAACTCCGCATACCAACCGCAAATGCGCATGTTCATGGCTTCAAAATCAATATAAAGCGTAGGCTGGAAGCTGGGCGAGGGGGGCGCAATGGCCTTTTCAGTAAAGAGTTTTACAACTTTACTTTCCGGCCCAAATGTATGCTTTAAAATGCCTTCATATTTTCCATCCGGAACAATTTTATCGGTTTCTGCAAATAAGGTTTCGAAAAAACCGGTCATTTTCCCGATATATTCAAATCCTTTTAATTGTTTTTTGGTATAAGGGGAATAATAAAAATCGGAGGGCTGCAGCCGTTCCATGGAAGCGTTGTTTTTGAAGGGGCGCGCACCGCCGTTATAATATGCATTTTTTTCTGTGTCATGGATCTCCCATGCGCATATTTTTTCTTTGACTGTAAAAAATTTAACTTCTAACGTAATGTATCACCTATATGAATTATTTGCTACAAAGAATATAACATAATTTTGCCGTTTGGCAAAGGTTCTTTTGCCGATTTTAGAGAAATTACTTTGATTTTGTATTGAAATTTTGTAGAATAGAGAAAAGGAGAAGTTTTATGAAACTAATTTCTTGGAATGTGAATGGATTTCGTGCCAGCCTGAAAAAAGGTTTTATGGATTATTTTAATGAAGTTGATGCTGATATTTTTTGCATACAAGAAACAAAAATGCAAAAAGGGCAAGCTGAAACCGATTTTGGTGGATATACGGAATGTTGGGATAGCGCAGAACGAAAAGGATATTCGGGAACGGCTACTTTTTCAAAAGCCGAACCGGAGTCTGTTCAATATGGGATTGGCGTAGCGGAGCATGATACAGAGGGGCGCGTTATTACAACGCAATATGATGATTTTTATCTGGTAAATGTGTACTCGCCCAATTCAGGTAGAGAATTGGCGCGCTTAGACTACCGCATGGAATGGCAAAATGCATTTTTGGCTTATTTGAAAGCGCTTGACGAAAAAAAGCCGCTTATTATTTGTGGGGACTTGAATGTGGCGCGCACAGAGATAGATTTGAAAAACCCCAAAACCAATGAGCGTAGCGCAGGGTATACCATAGAAGAGCGAGAGAAGATGGAAGCGCTGTTGGAAGCGGGCTTTATAGATACCTTTCGTATGTTATATCCGGAAAAAACAGGTGCATATACTTATTGGTCGTATATGTTCAATGCGCGCAAGAACAATGCCGGTTGGCGGATTGATTATTTTTTGGTTTCAGAACGCATCAAAAGTTGGGTAAAAGAAAGCTTCATTGATAGTGAGATTTATGGGAGCGATCATTGCCCGGTGGGTTTGATTCTTGAGAAATAACCAGCAGGAAAATTGATGCGCGAAGTATACAAAAAGCTTTTTGTCATAAAAGGCTTTTTTATATGCTTTACAATGATATATCGTTTATCATTATTGGGAAAACCAAAGAAGTTCTGTTTGCAAAGCAAGGATTGATAGCATGAAATGGCGCGATGCAGATAATGTTGCAATAGAAAACAGCGCACAAATCAGGCGTCTATTATGCTACGATTTCCGTAATAATTCTTAAGTATGAGTAGTAATGCAGAGCCTGATAAGAGACCATCCATAATGCCGGCCGGCAACATAAGCGGCATCAAAATCATTGTAACAATACAATTTATCACTGAAAGGACAAGCCCCCACATTTTGTTCTGCAGCAATCCAATTGCGCCAATAAGTCGAATTGTTCCATAAATGCCACCCATCATCAGCATAAGCGACAGATTGTTTTGAAAACATGGCACGATAAATGAAAAATAGGAACTGATGTCATATGAATTATTTGGCAGAAGTAAAATAGGAATCAAAGCAAGCAATCCCAAAAGCTCTATTCCTGCATGCACAATCATCAAAATACTTGCCACTCTATATTTTTTCACCGAAACAGCCCTCTTTTTGATTTGTGAGCCATAGCATCATAGCATCGCTGACGAGCGTATAAAAAGAATTTGATACCATTTATTCGTCGATTTTTTTGGCGGCATCTTCCCATTCATGCACTTCGCCTAACCATTCGGTAAAGGGTGAATCCACCGGCTTTTCCAGCGGGGCAGTGCGGCGGTATTGCTCTACGGCAGCAGTGCTTCTGGCAATGGGTTGAATGATACCGGCGCCGGCAATGCAGCCGCCTGGGCAGGCCATACCTTCAATCAAATAACCATCTCGCTTGCCAGCACGCGCCAATGCAAGAAGTTTGCGGCATTCTCGTAACCCTGAAGCATAATCCACAGGCACTTCTCTACTAGGGTCAATCAGTTCTATGACATCAACCACAGCGTTTGCAACGCCACCAATCACAGGGAAGCCACGCCCGGCGCGGGTACCGCTGGTAAAATCATCTTCTGCAGTAGGTGTGAGCGCTGCAAAATCAATTTCCTTTGCTTCGAAAATGCCCATCAGCTCTTCAAAGGTGAGCACAAAATCCACATCACTGCGAATGGAGCGGCGGCTGGCCTCCAGCTTTTTTGCAGCGCAAGGACCTACAAAAACAACTTTCGCATTGGGGTGTTCTTTTTTGATAAGCCGCGCAGTAACAACCATAGGCGTTAACGTCATAGAAATACACAGCGCTAGATCAGGATAGAGATTTTTTGCCATCACGCTCCAAGAAGGGCAGCAGCTGGTGGCAACAAAAGGTTGCGCATGTGGTACTTTTTCTAGAAAATGTTCCGCTTCCTCAATGGCAGCCAAATCTGCGCCCACAGCAACTTCCACCACATCTGCCACGCCGATTTCACGAAACGCTGCTTTTAAAACGGCAGGTGTTACTTCTTTTCCAAATTGCCCGATAAATGCAGGCGCGATGGCAGCAATGACCTCATGTCCTTCTTTGATGGCATGAATCAATTGAAAAATCTGGCTCTTATCTGCAATGGCACTAAACGGACAATTCACAAGGCACATGCCACAACTGACACATTTATCATAGTCAATTTTGGCGCGCCCCAATTCATCGCTGCCAATGGCATCTGCGCCGCATGCTGCAGCACAAGGCCGCTCTATTTTTATAATTGCATTATATGGGCATTCTTCAATGCATCTGCCGCAGTTAATGCATTTTTCTTTGTCAATAACACTTTTTCCTTCTACAATGGAAACGGCGCTTACTGGGCAAACTGCTTGGCAAGGATGCGCCAGACAACCCTGACAAGCGTTGGTTACAAGCACTTGCTTTTCAGGGCAGGCATTACAAGCAAAGGGGATGATATTGACCAGCGGCGGATCATAATATTTCTGCGCAATGGCGCTTTTTTTAATATCTCTCCCCACTGGCGCATGCGCCGCAACTGGGCGCAAGGGAAGACCAATGGCAAGGCGTAAACGCTCGCCTACAATAGCTCGTTCCAAAAAAATATTTTGCCGATGTTCGGCAACTTCACCGGGAATAATGCGGTAAGGAATTTCTTCAATGCGTTCATAATCGCCGCCCTCATACGCAAGGCGTGCCACTTCTGCAAAGACTTTTTTGCGCAAATCATTTACAAATGTATGTGTTCCTCTCAAAAGACACCTCAAAAAGATTCGACTTACCAATATTGTACTGTTTTTTTTGGAAAAAGCAATTGACAAGAAAAATATATCGTGTTATCATGCTACTACGCGAAAGGAAAAGATATGAATCGATATAACAAAAACATTCCAGAAGGAACAAGAGATATTTTATACGAAGATGCGGCGCGCATGCGAGACATTGCAGCGCGCTTTTCTGCTGTATATGAGAGTGAAGGGTTTTCGCCGATTATGACACCTGCGCTAGAGTATTATGATACATTTGATTATACCGGACAATCCATACGGCAAGAAGAGATGTATAAATTGACGGACAATTATGGCAGGCTTATTGTGTTGCGGCCGGATAATACAACGCCGACGGCGCGTATTATTGCAACTAAACTAAAAGAAGCGCCTTTGCCGCTTAAACTCTATTACAATCAAAATGTATATCGCATCAACGCAGATTATTCCGGGCGCCGAAGTGAGTTCATGCAAAGCGGGATTGAATTTGCAGGCATTAACGGCGTGAAAAGCGATTTATTTTGCTTGTCTACAGCGCTTAAGACACTCAGCGCATTGGAGCTTGATTTTAAAATTGAGATTGGCCATGTTGGGTTTAGCGAAGCACTGATAGCTTCCCTTGCGTTATCTACAGAAGAAGCGGCAACTGTGCGGGATTATGTAAATACAAAAAATACAGTTATGTTGGGGTTTTTGAAAACGGAAAAAGATTTAACGATGATTAAGCAATTGCCCATGCTTTATGGCGGCGAAGAAGTTTTGGAAAAAGCAGCAAAAATCGGCGCAGGAAATGAAGAAGCGTTGCGCGCATTAGAAACGGTACGGATGCTGTATAAATCATTGAATGAAAGTGCATTCAAGGGGCGGATTATGATTGACCTAGGGATTACGCGCAGTATAGAATATTATACAGGCGTTGTATTTCGGGGCTATATTGAGGGCAGCGGAGAAGCAGTGCTTTCCGGCGGGCGTTATGATAAACTAATTCGTAGCTTTGATTATGATATTCCTGCAACAGGATTTGCCATCAATGTTTGCATGGTAGCAGATGCGTTAAAAGACAAGGAAAGTATCGTACAACAAGAAGAGAGGAAATGCTTGATTCATTTTTCTGTAGCATCTTTTGGCGAAGCAGAGGCTTGGCAGAAAGCATTGCAAAAAGAAGGGTACGCCACAGAGTTCTCTTGTTTTGGTACATTAGAAGAAACGCTCGCTTATGCCAAAAAAGCAAATATATCGTATGTTGCTGATGTAAAAAAAGGAGAAACGCCTTTGGCAAAGGAAATAGGAGTGGAAATATGATACGACTGGCATTGACCAAGGGAAGAATTGAAAAAGAAGCAGTTCGTATTTTAGAAGCAGCAGGATATGACATACGCGAACTGAAAGAAAAAGGGCGAAAGTTGCTTTTTCAAATTGGCGTGGGCGAAGAGCGCGTAGAAGTGGTGCTGGCGAAATCAGCAGATGTAATCACTTATATTGAGCATGGTGTATGTGATATTGGCGTCGTAGGCGCAGATACTTTGATGGAGTATGGTGGGCTGTTTTATGAAATACTTGATCTTGGCTTTGGGAAATGTCGCTTTTCATTGGCAGGCATCAAAGGAGAAGATTTTTATCAAGGATATGGACATAAAATGATTGCCACTAAATACCCGGCCGTGACCAAAAAATATTTTAACAAAAAGGGTATGGATGTAGAGATTGTAAAAATAGAAGGCTCTGTTGAGCTGGCGCCGATTTTGGGGCTGGCAGATGCCATTGTGGATATTGTGGAAACAGGCTCGACATTAAAAGAAAATGGCCTTGCGGTTTATGAAGACATTGCAGATATTTCTGCGCGGTTGATTGTCAACGTTGCTGCCATCAAAATGAAAAAAGAAGAGATTGACCGGTTTGTAGGGCGCGTTGAGGCAGTGGTAACAAAAGGAGAGAAGGATAATGCTTAACATATATGAAAAAGAAACAGCGGGAACATTGCTCGCTACGTTAAAGCAAAGAGATGGTGGGCTTTCAGGCGATTTACTGGTTCGTGTAAATGAGTTGGTGCAAGCAGTGAAAAACGAGGGAGATGCGGCGGTGCGTCGCTTTACCGAAGCGTTTGATGACATTGTACTGGACTCTTTTTTGTTGCCGGAAAGTGAGCTGGGTCGCCTGGCGGAGAAAACGCCGATGGAACTACAAGAAACGATAGCTCGCGCAGCGGAAAACATTTATGCGTATCATAGTCGCCAAAAGCAATATAGCCGCATTGATTTTCATGAATCAAAGCGCGGCATTATGGGGCAGAGAGTCATCCCTCTTGCAAAAGTAGGGCTATACGTGCCGGGAGGCACAGCGGCATATCCTTCTTCGGTACTAATGAATGCCATCCCCGCTAAAGTAGCAGGCGTAGAAGAGATTATCATGATAACGCCACCCCAAAAAGAAGAGCCGATTTTACCTGCAGTTGCATATGCAGCTAAAGTGGCAGGCGTTAAAAAAGTTTATACTGTGGGCGGTGCGCAAGCAGTTGCAGCATTGGCGTACGGAACAGAATCCATTCCAAAGGTAGATAAAATTGTAGGGCCGGGCAATGCTTATGTGGCTTCGGCAAAGAAGCTGGTGTATGGTGTTGTGGATATTGATATGATTGCAGGCCCCAGCGAAATATTGGTGGTTGCGGATAAAACAGCAAACCCGACTTACGTGGCGGCAGATCTTTTATCACAAGCGGAACATGATGCAATGTCAGCGGCGATACTCATTACAACAGATAGGGAGTTGGCCGGCGCTGTTTTAGAAGAAGTGGAAGAACAGTTAATGCGTTTGCCGCGCAATGAGATCGCGCGTGCTTCCATTGAAACATATGGTGGCGTGATATTGGTAGACAGTTTAGAAGAGGCAGTGGCGCTTTCAGATGAAATTGCGCCTGAGCATTTGGAACTGGCGGTACAAGACCCATTTGGTTTATTAAAATCTGTGAAAAACGCAGGCTCTGTCTTTTTGGGAACATACGCTGCAGAGCCACTAGGAGATTATTATGCAGGGCCAAACCATGTATTGCCCACAAACGGTACAGCACGATTCGCTTCGCCGCTCTCTGTAGATGATTTTATTAAAAAATCTTCTTTCTTATATTATACAAAAGAGGAATTAGAAGCAGTGGCAGAAGATGTTATTCGCTTTGCAGAAGCAGAAGGGCTTACGGCGCATGCCAATTCCATTCGAGTGAGGCAAAATAAAAATGAATAAATATATTCCTAAAAAACTAGAGGGGTTTCAAGAATATAAACCCAACACACAACAAGTAGAAATTCTTCTGGACGCCAACGAAAGCCCTTGGCTGCCGGAGGAGAAGACGATGCGCGAAATAGAAGCGGCGCTGCAAACGCTAAAGATAAACCGCTACCCTGACCCTACGGCAAAAGAAGCGGTTGCCGCTTTTGGAAAAGTATTTTCGTTACAAGAAAAAAATATCGTTGCCGGAAACGGCTCAGATGAACTGATTTCCATTCTTCTTTCTTCTTTTTTGTCCCCGGGCGATAAGCTACTTGTGGTTACGCCGGATTTTTCCATGTATGAATTTTATGCCAGCTTATATGGCGTAGAAGTCATAAGTTATACAAAAGATGCGTATTTCGAGATTGATTTTGATGCAATCGCGAAAACGGTTAAGGAAGAGAAAATCAATATGGTCATGTTCTCCAATCCATGTAACCCCAGCGGTGTTCTGGCAGAAAAAGAAGCAGTTTTTGCGTTTGTAGATAGGGTAGATGCGCTGGTGGTGGTGGATGAAGCTTATATGGAATTTGCAAGTATGGACGCCTCTGTATTACAAGAAGCGGCGGTAAGAGAAAATTTAATCGTACTCAAAACACTTTCCAAAGCATTTGGCGTTGCGGGCATTCGCTTAGGTTTTGCGATAAGCAATGCAGAAATCATAAAGGCGTTATATAAAGTGAAAAGCCCATTTAATGTAAACATGGTAACGCAAGCAATCGGGCGCATTGTTTTAGAGAACGGAGGAATTGTAAAAGAGCGCGTGGCATATTTGCAAAAAGAGCGCGATAATATGCAAGCATGGCTGGAAGAACAAGCGGAGAAATATGGCTTTACGCCGTACAAGAGCGAAACAAACTTTATTCTCATTCACATGGGAGAAAAGGCAGAGGCAGTATATGAAGCGCTTTTAAAAAGAAGTATACGGATTCGCTTTATGCCGCCATATATCCGTGTTACAATAGGAACAGCAGAAGAAAATATGGCGCTTAGAAACGCGCTCAATGAAATATTTGAAATGGAGTATCAAGGATTATGACAAGAGTTGCAAAAATTACGAGAACCACAAAAGAAACGGATATTACGCTAGAACTACAGCTGGATGTGGAAAAAGGCGGATTTATTGGCACCACCGGTGTTGGTTTTTTTGATCATATGCTAAATTCTTTTGGCGTGCATGGTGGGTTTTTATTAAAAGGCGAAGTAAAGGGTGATTTGCATATTGATTGCCATCATACTGTAGAAGATACAGGCATTGTCATTGGGCAATTATTTGGTGAAGTGTTAGGTGATAAAGGTGGCATTATGCGCTTTGGTGAAAGTCATGTTCCCATGGATGAGGCATTGGCGTTTGCCGCAGTGGATATTTCAGGGCGGGCATTTCTTGTCTTTGATGTGCCCATGACAGCACCCATGATTGGCGCTTATGATACACAAATGAATGAAGAGTTTTTCCGCGCGATGGCGTTTAATGCAGGCATGACGCTGCATGTACGCACAGATTATGGTGATAACGACCATCATAAAATTGAAGCGGCGTTTAAAGCTGTGGCGAGAGCTGTTTCCGCAGCTGTAAAGCCAAGAGATGGTGGTGTATTGTCTGCAAAAGGTGTGCTTTGATGGGGAAGATTGGCATCATCGATTACGGCATGGGAAATCTACATAGCGTAAAAAACGCTTGTGACTATCTTGGCATCGAAAATTTCATTGCAACAGAGCAGGAAACTTTGGAAAAAGCAGATGGCTATATTTTACCCGGCGTAGGCGCGTTTCCAGATGCAATGGCGGCGCTTAGGAAGAGAGCGCTTGCAAGCTTTATACAAACGGAAGTGAAAGAAAAGCCGCTGCTGGGGATTTGCCTTGGTATGCAGCTTCTATTTGAAAAAGGCTATGAAGGAAAAGAGACAGCAGGGCTAGGCTTGATTGGGGGAGAAGTTATTCGGTTATCTGCATATACGCAAGATAAACAATATAAAATTCCTCATATGGGATGGAACAAGCTGGAGATAAGAAAAGCAGGCAATCCTTTGCTACAAGGACTTGATAAAGAGATATTTGTTTATTTTGTACATTCTTACAAAGGCGTTGTAGCAGAAAGAAGTAATCTTGTTGCTGCGGCAGAATATGGAGAAGAAGTTGCGGGCATTGTAAGCAAAGGAAATGTATACGGTACGCAGTTTCATCCCGAAAAGAGCGAAGAGACGGGTTTGATGATGTTAAAGAATTTTGGAGCGTTACTATAAAATGATTGTATTACCGGCGATTGATTTATTAGATGGAAGATGCGTGCGCCTACAAAAAGGCGCTTATGAAACAGCAGAAAAGGTAGCAGAAGATCCATATGAAACAATACAGAGTTTTGCCCGCGCCGGTGCAGAGTATATCCATGTGGTGGATCTTGACGGCGCAAAAGAAGGCGCGAAAGTGAATCATGCGCTCATTGGCGCGCTGGCAAAGGCAGTTTCCGTTCCGCTGGAAGTAGGCGGGGGCGTGCGTGATATGGAGACGATTGGATATTATGTTGATGCAGGCATTTCTCGCGTTATATTAGGTTCTATTGCGTTAAAGAATCCTGATTTTGTGAAAACCGCTGTAAAAGAATATGGTGATAAAATCGCAGTCGGCATTGATGCAATGCAGGGGATGGTGCGAACAGCGGGGTGGCTGGAAGAATCAGATATGCATTACCTTACATTGGCGCAAATGATGGATGATGTGGGCGTCAAGAATATTATTTATACGGACATTCAAAAAGATGGCATGCTTGCAGGCGTAGATGCAGCCGCATATGATGCCCTGAACAAAGCGGTTGCAGCAGAGATTACAGCCAGCGGCGGCGTGAAAGATATAACTGATATACAGCAGTTAAAAGAAATCGGAATATATGGCGTGATTTGCGGGAAAGCAATCTATACAGGCAGTTTGGACTTGGAAGAAGCGATTCGCGTAGGGAGAGAAGCATGATAACAAAACGAATTATACCTTGCCTAGATGTGAAAGATGGGCGTGTGGTCAAAGGAACAAATTTTGTGAATTTGCGAGATGCAGGGGATCCTGTGGAAATTGCAAAATACTATAACACCCAAGGGGCAGACGAACTGGTTTTTTTAGATATCACAGCAACGCATGAAGAGCGCAAGACCATGGTGGATGTGGTTGAAATGACAGCCAGAGAAGTTTTTATGCCGCTTACAGTGGGCGGTGGCATTCGTACAGTAGAAGATTTTCGCGAGATTTTGCGCGCCGGCGCAGATAAAGTTGGCGTGAATTCGGCGGCAGTAACTAACAAGCGGATTATTTCAGATGCGGCGGACAAATTTGGCTCACAATGTGTGGTACTGGCCATTGATGCCAAGAAAAACGCAGATGGCAGTTTTTCTGTTTATATCAATGGCGGCAGAAAAGATACCGGGCTTGATGCTGTAGCATGGGCAATTGAAGGCGAAAAATTAGGCGCAGGAGAGATTTTATTGACCTCTATGGATGCAGACGGGACGAAAAATGGATATGACATTCCACTTACCAAGCAAATTGCAGCAGCAGTTGGAATTCCGGTCATCGCCTCCGGCGGCTGCGGAACGTTAGAGCATTTCCATGATGTCTTTGCGGAAACCGAAGCTTCGGCAGCTCTTGCAGCAACACTTTTTCACTATCGAGAGCTTTCTATTCCGGAAGTAAAAACTTATTTAAAAGAAAAAGGCGTAAACGTGAGGATATAGTATGGAAAAAACGCAAGACTTGGCACAGTTTTTTGTAAAAGCACCGCTCATTCCTGCTGTTGTCCAGGATACGGCAGGCGTAGTATTGATGCTTGCATATATGAATGAAGAATCTCTTACGCTGACATTAAAGACAGGCTATACTTGGTTTTACAGCCGTTCGCGGCAGCAGCTATGGAACAAAGGAGAATCTTCAGGGCATTTACAGGAAGTACAAGATATTTGGTATGACTGCGATGCAGATACGCTGCTCGTTACTGTAAAGCAAACAGGTGTTGCTTGTCATACGGGAGCATACAGTTGTTTTCACAACTTACTCTTTCAAAAGGAGTCATAAATATGGAACAAAATACATTGCAAAAATTATATGATGTGGTCGTAAACCGCAAAGAAAACCCGGAAGAAGGTTCCTATACCTGCTATTTGTTTGGCGAAGGCATGGATAAGATTTTGAAAAAGGTAGGAGAGGAATCTGCAGAAGTAATCATTGCTGCAAAAAACAAAGAAACCATGCCGTTGGTGGGGGAAGTTTCAGATCTTTTGTATCACTTAATGGTACTATTGGCCGAAGCAGATATTCCATATGCGCTGGTGGAAGAAGAGCTTAATACGCGCGCGCAAAAAATTGGCAATCTAAAGGAAATGAAGCAGGTAGATAAGAATAGTTAGCATGAGCAAATATGCGCCAAGAAGCGAGCGTATGCAGCGGCAAAAAGCCAATAAATTTCTTGACTTTTCAGAGGAGAATGGCTATAATATTTTTTGTGTTTGACGCACAAAAATGCGGGTGTAGCTCAATGGTAGAGTTCCAGCCTTCCAAGCTGGCTGTGTGAGTTCGATCCTCATCACCCGCTCCAAAAAATGGTTTTCATTTTTATGAAAACCGTTTTTTTGTTGCGAAAATATACTGAAAGATGTGTGATACACTTTTTATAGCCCATCGCATTTTTGTGTTTCCGTAAAAAAATGTTATAATGAAAATATAGAAAATATTGGTTTTGACGGAGGTGTGTATGGCGTATATTTCTCTTACCGATATTGTAAAAGAGTATTCTTTGGGTGAAATAAAAATAAAGGCACTCGATGGCTGTTCTTTTGAAGTGGAACGAGGCGAGTTTGTCGTCATATTAGGGCCTTCCGGCGCCGGAAAAACCACAGTGCTCAATATTTTAGGCGGCATGGATGGCTGTGATGGCGGTTCTGTCAGCATTGATGATCTCCGCATTGATACATATAGCAAAAAAGAATTGGTCAAATACCGTAGGTTTGATGTTGGGTTTGTTTTTCAGTTCTATAACTTGATTCAAAATTTAACGGCGCTGGAAAACGTAGAACTGGCAGCGCAACTCAATAAAGATGCGCTCAATTCTGAAGAAATCATGGAGCTTGTAGGGCTAAAAGACAGAATGGAGAATTTTCCTGCGCAGTTATCCGGCGGAGAGCAACAGCGCGTTGCAATTGCAAGAGCCATTGCCAAAAATCCAAAACTGCTGCTTTGTGATGAGCCGACAGGTGCGCTTGATTCCATTACCGGCAAGCGTATCATCGGACTACTAAAAGACATGAGCCGCCAACTCCGCATGACCACAATCGTCATTACCCATAACGCTGTCATTGCAGAAGTGGCAGATAAAATCATTCGTATGCGGAACGGGAAAGTTGAAGAGACTATTCTGCAGGCAAACCCAAAAGAAATTGAGGAGATTGATTGGTAATGTTTTTGTTATTCAAAAATTCTTCCAAAAAGGTATTCAAAAGTTTTGGGCGCTTTGTTTCGCTCCTACTCATTGTGGCATTGGGTGTGGCGTTTTTTGCCGGCATTCGTTCCAGTTCTCCGGACATTATTGATTCCCTAGATCATTATTATGATACCTATAACTTAATGGATTTCAAAATTACCAGTACAAAGGGACTGACGGATGACGATGTAACAGCGCTTTCCGGCTTGCGTAATGTAAATGAAGTGGAAGCTTCTTATTCTCTCGATGTGATTTCAGAAGGAGAACCCATTCGCATACATTCCATTACAAAAACCATCAACAAAACCACATTAATAAGCGGACGCATGCCAGAAACAAAAGCGGAATGCTTGGCGGATGATAAGTATTACAATGTGGGAGATACCGTGCAAGTTTCAGATAGGGATGGTATTTTAGCCGAAAGGGTGTTTACCGTAACAGGAACGATTACTTCTGTTTTATATCTGGCGAAAGAGTATGGCGTTTCTACAGTGGGAAACGGAAAATTGCATTCCTATATTTATGTATCGGAAGATGCATTTGCAACGGATTACTATACTTCTGTTTATATCACTGCAAAAGATGCAGCGGATGAAACGGTCTACTCTGAGGCATACGAAGAAAAGTTTCAACTGCTGAAAAATGAACTGACTTCTTTAAAACCCATTCGAGAAACCATTCGTTATGAAGAATTGCAAAAAGAAATTACAGAGCAAATTTTAGTCTTAGAACGCCAACGAGATGGCTATAAGCAGGCGATGGAAAAAGAGCTTACGCTGCTGCAAGAGCGGATCGGCAAAGGAGAAACATATTTGCAAGAAGAATATGATGCGCTCTGGATTCAATATAGCAGTCAAGTCAGTGAGTTTAACATTGAAATTGAAAAAATAAGGGCAATTCTAGATGGATTGGAAAAGCCGGTTTGGTATCTGCTGGATCGCAGCAATATAAACGGCTATATTAACCTCAAAGAGGATACGGATAAAGTGATTCTCATTGCCAATGTGCTGCCCATCTTCTTTATGTTGGTGGTGGCGTTTATGGCGCTTAACACACTAACACGCATGATCGAAGAAGAGAGAGGGGAAATCGGTACATTGGCGGCGCTAGGGTATTCTAACTTCAAGATTATGCTCATGTATATCTTGTACTCTATTTTCGCGACGCTCTTTGGCATCGTATTGGGGTTTTTCCTGGGCAGTTTTGCGTTGCCCAAGATTATTTATTCTGTTTATGCTTCCAATTACAATTTGCCTGCGCTTATCATCAGCTATAATTTATCCATGATAGGAATTATTTTATCTGTCTCTATGGCACTCATGATTGGTGTTACCGTAGTCGCATGTCTAAAAGAGTTACGGAGTAACCCTGCAGTTCTATTAGTGCCGCCTGTGCCGAAAAAAGGGAAACGAATTTTTTTAGAGCGGGTGCAGTTTTTATGGAAGCGGCTCTCGTTCACTTGGAAGGTAACCATTCGTAATATTTTCCGTTACAAAAAGCGGGTGTTTATGACGCTTATCGGTATCTCCGGCTGTACGGCATTGCTTTTGACGGGGTTTGGCATTCGAGATAGTGTAGATAGAATTGCAGATAAGCAATACAGCGAAGTATTTATGTATGACGATATCATCTATTTGAACCAGGAAGCACAATCGATGTCTACGGAATTTTCGGATTTTTTGGAAGAGAATGATGTGGTAAACCCTGCGCTGGTCTATCAAAATACTTATACGTTTTCTTATCAGGAAAAGGAGCTGGAGACGTATGTGATGGTGCCGGAAAAAGAGGAAGCGTTTTATCCCTACGTTGCGCTGACCAATCAAAAAGGAGAAGCGGTGCAGTTAAAAGAGAACGGTGCAATTATCACTGAGAAGATGGCGCGGCTTTTGAAAGTGAACGTAGGTGATACCATTTCCATACGAGATAGCGATAATGTATTATATATTATCGAAGTTTCGGATATTGTAGAAAACTATATCTATCACTATATATATATGAGCAAAACATACTATGAAAAAATATTTGACCGGGCGGCTTCATATAATATTGTGATATCAGATAATGAAAGCACAAATGAAGCAAAATTGGCAGAAGTGTTGATGCAAAACAGTCGTGTTTCGCTTGTGAATTTCACAACGGACAATCTGGAAACGTTTAATGAATTGGTTTCGGGGTTGACGCGTATTATTTTTATGATTATCATTATCGCGGCAATTTTGGCGCTTATTGTTCTATATAATTTGACAATGATCAATATCAGCGAGCGAACGCGAGAAATTGCCACGTTGAAAGTCTTGGGTTTTTATGATCGAGATGTGGGAGATTATATATACCGTGAAACAGTCTTGCTTACCATGTTGGGCGCGCTGATTGGGCTAGGGCTAGGTGTGTTATTACATCAATTTGTCATTCGCACCATTGAGATTGAAAATACAGTATTTATTAAGCTTATCCAGCCACTGAGTTACGGCTATTCATTCTTGATTTTATTATTGTTCACAATTGTGATTGCATTTGTTTCACATTTTAAGCTGCGCAAAGTGGATATGATTTCTTCTCTAAAATCAGTTGATTAGTTGGCCTTATGAAGAAAAGCACTGCATCTTGTGTAGTGCTTTTTTCTTTCTGTAGAAAATTAGAAAAAAGTTCAAAAAAATTCTATATTTATGGACTTTTGATGTACATTGCATGTACATACGGTTCTATAATAAATAAAAGAGTATCTTGGTGTGGTATGCATATATCGCGCAGATCTTTTGACAGAAATATTTTAGAAATGAAATATATAAATTGGAGGAGCAATAAAATGAAGCAAAAATCAAAAAAGATAGTCTCTTTTCTCTTGGTATTTGTAATGGCGACATTGCTGCTGGCAACAGGTGTTGCAAGTGCTTATGGTTACCCAGCATCAACAATGTCAGAACTGCTAGAAGGAGAGAGGTTTGCTTTTTATGTGGGAGAAGAATTAAATGTATTTGATTCAATTGCGAAAGTGCATGAACGACTAGGACACTTAAATACACTCTGTTTCAGAGATTTGAAACTGGAATATGTAGGTGATAGTGCACAATACTATGAAATTGACGGAAAAATGGTTACAGGATTAAAGGTCGGTGTAACAAAAATAAAAATAACAGGAGTTGCAGAGTGCTATGGGTTCGACATTTTTGAGGATCCGGTAAATGGTGAATTCGAAATCGAGATTCTGCGCTCACCGGATAAACCTGTAGAGGAGTTGCAAAATGTACCGACTGCAGGGAAAGCCGGAGAACCATTGGAACTCACAGGAAAAGTAGAACCTGTAAATGCAACATATCAAGACGTTATTTGGGAAATTGCAGACAGTGGGAATACTGGGGCTAGCATAAAAGATGGGAACATACTAGAAACACAATATGGTGGCGCAGTTGTTGTTCGTGCAACAATAAAAGACGGCATTAAAGAAGGTGAAGATTGGGTAAAGGAATTCACAATTACCATTGAAGGTGACAAATATGTTGGCGTAACAGATATCCCAAATATTCCTTCAGAAATCAAATCAGGGGTTTCTCAGACGCTACCGTCAACAGTGACGCTAGAAGATGGTTCAACAAAAGAAATCGTCTGGAGTATTAAAGAGGATGGTAGTACAGGTTCTGTATTTGAGAATGGTGTATTAAAATCTACAAGAAGTGGAACGGTTGTAGTGCAGGCAGTTGTAAAAGATGGTCTTGGGCCAGGCGTTGATTATGTAAAAGAAGTTGTAATCAAAGTTATTCAACAAGCACCGTCCACAGGAGATGCGAACACATTGGCACCGCTCTTCATGGTAGCACTTGTTAGCTTGGTACTTCTCGGGATGAGCGTTGCATTGAAAAAAGAAGAAAACTAAAAAAATATTCCAAATAAAGAATCCGCATAGCAGAAGCTATGCGGGTTTCTTTATTCTTGATTCGATTTATTTTTTCGTAGTAATATATCATGAGAAATTTTAAAATGAGATTAGTTGAAGAACTGTTTATTGGTGTTGTATATAAGAGTTGGTGGGGCGGATGATGCAAGACTCGGATTAAGCGAATAAAAAGTAGAAAATTTTATTTATATTATTGGGCTGAGGCAATATAGTTGAGCAAAAAATTTTTAAATCGAAAAATTGTAGACTGATAATTAAATGTTGCTGTCAGTATATCCCTTGTGCTTCTTATGTTCAAGAAAATGCGTACTTGAATGCCATAAAACATAAAAAGAGAAATATTTTCGAACAAAAGAACCCTACTCTTAAATAATATTGCGAAAGTAATAAGAATATGATATTCTTATTATCAAGTTTAGATTTGCGGAGTAAAAGCTTTTGAACATATGGACGAATAAAAGTAATATGTCTTTTGAATATTCAATGGAGATTGTAGAGACTAACATCAACTCTTTCTTTGCGATATTTTTGCAAAACAGATAAAGATGTTTTTTTATGCAGAAAAGATACTTTTTTGAGTAGGGATGTGTTGCTTAAGATAGATATGTTAAAAATTCTAATTCTGCATTTTGTGCGAAAACATAATATAAAAGCTTAGGTAAACTTATATAAGGGAGAAGCAAGATGTCAAACTTTGAAAATAAGACGCTACTCATTACAGGTGGGACAGGTAGTTTTGGCAACGCTGTGCTAAACCAGTTTTTGGACTCAGATATTGGAGAAATTCGCATCTTTTCCAGAGACGAGAAAAAGCAAGACGACATGCGCAAATTGTATAAAAACGATAAAATCAAATTCTTTATTGGGGATGTGCGGGATATTGCCAGTGTGAAAAGTGCAATGTATGGTGTGGATTATATTTTTCATGCATCGGCACTAAAGCAAGTGCCTTCCTGTGAGTTTTTCCCGATGGAAGCAGTGAAAACCAACGTGCTTGGCACAGATAATGTTTTAACAGCTGCCATTGAATGCGAAGTTAGCCGCATTGTGTGTCTTTCAACGGATAAAGCAGCATATCCTATCAATGCTATGGGAATATCTAAAGCCATGATGGAAAAGGTGATTACGGCGAAAGCCCGCACGGTGCCTGCCGACCATTCCACGATTACTTGCACGCGATATGGCAATGTTATGTGCTCTCGCGGCAGCGTAATTCCGCTATTTATTGAGCAAATTAAAGCAGGACAACCCCTGACAATCACAGACCCTAAAATGACCCGATTTTTAATGAGCTTGGAAGAAGCAGTGCAGCTTGTGGAATTCGCATTTGAAAATGCAAACCCAGGCGATCTTTTCATTCAAAAAGCGCCTGCGTCTACCATTCATGACCTTGCACAAGCCTTAAACGAAATGTTTGGCAATAATTCAGAAGTAAAAATCATTGGAACGCGTCATGGCGAGAAACTATACGAAACCCTGATGACAGCGGAAGAAAAATCTGGCTGCATAGATGAGGGCAATTATTTCCGCATTCCTATGGATAGAAGAGACTTAAACTACGATAAGTACTTCGTCGAAGGCAATCCGGAAATGGAATCTATCGAACCGTATACGTCACACAATACACAAAGGCTCAATGTGGAACAAGTAAAAGAAAAACTGTTAACATTGCAATATGTGCGTGATGAACTGGAGGCATGGAATAATAGATGAAAATTCTAGTTACCGGTGCAGAAGGCTTTATTGGGAAAAACCTAATTGCTGAACTAAAAAACCAAGGGTATACAGATATCTTTGCGTATGATATTCATACAGACCCAGCACTACTCGAAAACTTTTGCGCTTCTTGCGAGTTCGTTTTCCATTTGGCGGGGGTCAACCGGCCTAAAGATGAAAAAGAATTTATGGAAGGTAACTTTGGGTTTTCTTCTACGCTGCTGGATACATTAAAACGGCACAATAATAAAGCGCCTATCTTGATTACATCTTCCATACAAGCAGCATTAGACAACCCATATGGCAAAAGCAAAAAAGCAGGAGAAGACCTTATTTTTGCGTATGGCAAAGAGGTTGGTGTGCCGGTTTATGTGTATCGGTTGGCCAATGTATTTGGGAAATGGTGTAGGCCAAACTATAACAGCGTCATTGCAACATTTTGCCATAACATTGCAAACAACTTGCCTGTTACCATTAACGATGCTGCAGCAGAGTTACAGCTGGTGTATATAGATGATGTTGTTGCAGAATTTATACGTATGGTGAAAGAACAGCCAAAAGAAGAAGGCTATTTAGGTGTGGAGCCAGTTCATAGCACGACGCTTGGTGAGATTGTGGCGCTAATTACCTCTTTTAAAGAAAGTCGAAGCAACTTAAGCGTTCCAGATATGAATAACCCACTGGCGAAAAAGCTGTATAGCACGTATTTAAGCTATTTGCCGGAAGATGAATTTGCTTATCCGTTAAAAATGAATATGGACGATCGCGGTTCCTTTACTGAGTTTGTCCGCACAAATGGGCAAGGCCAGTTTTCAGTCAATGTGTCTCGCCCCAGCATAACAAAGGGTAACCATTGGCACCATACCAAAAACGAAAAGTTTTTAGTGGTTAGCGGGCAAGGGGTCATTTGTTTTAGAAAACTTGGGGAAGAAAAAATCATTGAATACCACGTCAGTGGAGACAAGCTAGAAGTGGTAGATATCCCCGTGGGATACACACACAATATAATAAACACAGGCGACGTAGATATGGTTACCGTGATGTGGGCCAATGAGTGTTTTGACCCAGAACACCCCGACACCTTTTTTCTGGAGGTTTAGATGAACAAGCTAAAGCTGATGACAATTGTTGGTACGCGGCCAGAGATTATACGGCTTGCTGCAGTTATTAAAAAAGCAGATACTTACTTTGACCAAATTTTAGTGCACACTGGCCAAAATTATGATTACGAATTAAACCAAATCTTTTTTGAAGAACTTGGCCTCCGCGCGCCAGATTATTATTTAAATGCTGTCGGCGCTAACCTTGGAGAAACCATCGGCAATATTATTGCAAAATCATATATAGTGATGGAAGAGATGAAGCCAGATGCACTTTTGATTTTAGGCGATACAAACTCTTGTCTGTCCGCCATTTCTGCAAAGCGGTTACACATACCCATATTTCATATGGAGGCAGGGAACCGCTGTTTTGACGAGTGTTTGCCAGAGGAAACGAATCGGCGCATTGTAGATCATATTGCAGATGTAAATATGTGCTATAGCGAGCATGCAAGACGCTATTTGAATTTTGAAGGCACTGCACGGGAGCGTACCTATGTTACAGGCTCTCCTATGGCGGAGGTGTTAAGTGGGAATTTAAATCAAATTTTAGCAAGTGATGTATTAACTAGGCTAAGATTGGAAAAGAAAAAGTATATTTTACTATCGGCACATCGTGAAGAAAATATCGATACAGAAGAAAACTTCTTTGATTTGATGAATGCGGTGAATGCCATTGCAGAAAGATACGATATGCCGGTTATTTATTCGACCCATCCACGCAGTGCGAAATATATAAAAGAACGCAATTTTGAATTTCATGCAAATGTGCAGCAGTTAAAACCATTTGGATTTAACGATTATAACTATTTGCAAATGAATGCGTTTTGCGTGGTGAGCGATAGCGGCACGCTGCCAGAAGAAAGCAGCTATTTTCAGTCGAAGGGCAATCCGTTCCCGGCAGTTTGTATTCGCACAAGTACCGAACGGCCAGAGGCACTGGATAAAGGCAACTTTATTTTGGCAGGCATTTCAAAAGATCAAGTACTGCAGGCAGTGGATGTCGCAGTAGAAATGAACAAAAATGACGATTTAGGTTCAAATGTGCCTGATTATATAGAAGAAAATGTTTCAAATAAAGTGATTAAGATTATTCAAAGCTATACTGACGTAGTAAACAAAATGGTTTGGAGGAAAAAGTAGATGAGTGAAAAAGAATCTTTGGTTTGGTACAGGTAACGCAGTCTATACATATCAATTGGGTCAACGGACAGTGAGACAAAGCGCACATAATGGAATAATTGAATCTTTAACGAGCTTTGGGTTAGTGGGAACGATTATGATTGTTTTTATACTTGCAGTTATATTGATGAAAAACTTACTTTCAAAGATGTCGTTACGCAACAAGATACTAGCTATGTATGTTTTCATAACAGTCGGTGGGTTTCCTATGATGCAGCCAATATTGTTTAACTTAATTATATTGTCTCATGCTATGATTTTCCTTGGAATACTTTAAAAAAGTACAACAGTGCCAAATGAAGATTAGTTGCGAATAGGAGAGATACTCGTGCAAAGAAGTAAAAAAAGTATTCTAAATGCTGTTGCAGCAATGTTATTTACATTGATGAATGGGCTGTTTTCCATCATTGTTACCAGGCTAGTAATTGTAACTTTTGGTTCAGACTTTAATGGGCTAAATTCAACTGCCTCTCAGTTGGTCAATATTATTTTGTTGATTGAAGGCGGTTTTACTATTGCAACGAATGTGGCTATGTTCCGGCCATATCACGATAAAGATTATCCGGCTATCAACGGGATATTATCGGCAACATATCGTAAGTTTAAAAAAATTGGCGTTATTTTTTTGGGTGTAGGAGCTTTTGTTGCAACGGGCTATACTTTTATTGTAAATAGTAATCTGCCAAGCGAACTTATTTTTACGACTATGTTGATGGCAATTGTACCAGCTGCGTTTAACTTATATTATGCAATGAAGTATCGCATTTTATTGCAAGCAGATCAAAAAGAGTATGTGATTTCCTTCATATCATTACTGACGGTTTCTGCGGGGCATATTATCAACATCATCGCCATTCAAAATGGTGGACAGATGTGGATGATTCGCGCAAGCACCATGTTAATGGCGCTTATAAATAGCTTGCTTATTGGTTTTTATGTAAAGCGGAGTTATAAATATATAGATTTTAAAACGGAACCAAACTTCGACGCCATAAAGGGCACCAACGATGTGCTAATCCAAAAAATAACGGGTGTTATATATGATACGGCGCCAATCATTTTTATTTCCATCTCTCCTGACGGCGGGACGATGCTCGCAAGTGTTTATGCTGTATATAACAATGTCTTTACCCTTTTAAAAGGTGTTATGCAAGGGATTATAGATGCCCCTCGTCTTGGCTTTGGAGAGATGGTGGCATCAAAAGAGCGTGAAGAAGTGTGGCCTACGTTTAAATTATATCAATTTATTGTGCTTATCGCGTTGTTTGTGGTTCTTGTAACGGCGGCGGTGCTTATTATGCCTTTTGTAACGGTTTATTCTCAAGGCGTCTCTGATGCAAATTATCAACAGCCCCTTATTGCGTTGCTTATGGTGGGGATTATGCTGTTTCAAATGATTCATATTCCAAGCGGACATTTAATTAATATGTCTGGAAAATTTAAGATTAGCCGCCAAATTCAAACGGTAGCCACAATATTTCTTCTTATTACAATGGCCATCGGTGTGTTTATCAATGGCATTTATGGGATTTTGGTTTCTGTATTGTTGACGGCAATCTTGCTGGCTGTTTTTGAAATTGGTTATATCCATTTGCAGTTCTTTTCGAAGAAATTAAAATCGTTTTTCCGCCTGTTTTTACCTTTTGTAATTGCTGCGATTCCCCTTGGTATTTTAGAGTATTCATTATTGCCAGAAATAAGTGGCTATTTGGAATTGATAATCAGTGCTGTCATACTTGTTTGCATAAATGGGTTGATTGGTATGGGAGTTGGAATGATTTTTAATAAGAAAAGCACATCTGATGTTTTAAATAGGGTACTGAATATTTTACGTTTGAAAAAGTGAAATCAACTACAAATATATAGTTTAATAAAGAGATATTCAAGATATTTTGAATGCAATTATGCATAAAGTAACTGCTTGTAGTGTATCAAGTAAAGATTGTGCAGTCTTATGCTCCTTGCAATATAGATAATAAGGAAGAAATGAATTTTTCCTTTGTGTAATCTGCTTCAAATGCGGCTCTGCCGCTTAGGCCCTGTTGCCGATAGTAGGGCTCGTTTTCTATCATGTCTTTCATGCTCAAGGCGAGAGCTTCAATATCGTCATGGTTCACGACTCTGCCACATTTTAACTCGCTTATCAGTTCATAAATAGCGCCTTCGGCCACACCAAGCACAGGCTTTCCTATGCTTAAATAGCTTTGGGATTTCACTGGCAACGTCATGCCAATAAAATCTCCACCACGCAATGTTAGCAAAAAACAATCGGCCATTTTATAAAATCGAGGCATATCCTCCAAAGGGAACCTACCATGGAAAACTACTTTATCTGCGATGTTAAGCTCACTGGCTAGTACCTTTAAGCTTTCTACTTCAGAGCCATCGCCAACCAAGTGTATTTTATAAGGCGCATCGGTTTGCACCTGCGCGGCAGCACGCAAAACAATATCCAGGTTTTGCACGGCGCCTATGTTCCCGGCAAACAAAAAGTCGTAACAATCGTTTTCTTCATATTGCCCGACAATGTCGGCAAACATATCTTCAGCATGCTGAGGTAAATAAATGATTTTATTCTCATCTATACCGCACACTTCTGTCAAATAGGTAATAAACGGCTTCGACGTAACGGCAATCACATCGCATTTTTTATATAGCCGAGCACTATACCGTTTGACCATTTTAAACAGAAAGCTGGTTTCCTTCACGCCCCACGCTTTTAGCGATTCTGGCCATAAATCACAGCAGTATAGCACCAGCTTTTTCTTGGTGCGCTTTTTTAGTTTTATAGCTGGCACAGCTTGAAACACTGGCGAAGTTTGATAGACAAAAATAGCATCGCAATCCGGTTTTTTTTGAAATGTCGCACGAAGCCATCCGCTAAACATAAAAGAAAAATAGTTTAACGCACGAAAAATAACGCCTTTGCGCCGTGCAATTGTGGTGACTCTATTTATCTTTGCACCTTGCCAGCTTTCTTTACGTTTTTTGAACCATTTATATTCTTTTGGGATGCGTCCATTAGCATAATCTGGCAATCCCGTGAGCACAGAAATTTCGTGCCCATTTTGCGTAAGCTCTGCAACAATTTCGTTAATACGGAAGTTATCCGGATGAAAGTATTGCGAGACCACTTGTATCTTCATATATAACGTATATTCCTATTACTAAATTCGTCGCACTATTGTAACATGAAACACAATCATAGTTCAACTTGCACATAATATATTTACAATATCACAATATATAGTATAGACAGATCAAAAGAGTTTTACGCAAGAAAGCTATTTATTCTAAAATTTTAGCTATCTGGTCAATTGTTTCTCATCACAAACACCTTCTCTTTCCAGTAAAATACGCTATACTATTTGCGAGATTTGTTTTAGAAACCAAAGGAAATGGAGTAGTGTTATGGCAAAAAAAGAAGTGGTAATCATCGGCGCCGGTAAAATGGGGCGAGGGTATTTGGCAGAGCTTTTTTGGAGCGGGGGATATCATATTACCTTTATTGTGCGTCGTCGCGCACAGGCAGATTCGCTAAACAACGCAGGAAAGTATATTGTAGCGCAGGCAACGGAAGATGGTTTAGGCGTGGAAAAAATTGTAATAGACAATTACAATGCGCTTTGTTTTACGGATGAATGGGATGCTTGCGTAGAAGCGATTACAAAGAGCAATTATGTGCTTTTGCCCATTTATCAAGCGGCCAGCGAAACAGCAGGGCACTTACTGGCAGATGCCATTGAAAAAAGAGCAAAAGAAAAAAGCGAAGAAACGCTTGATGTATTTTTATCTGTCAATTATCTGGAAAGCAATAAGATGCTACGCGGGCATATTGAAGAGGCATTGACAACAGAGGCGGGAAAAGTGTATTACAAAAATAAAGTTGGAATTGTAGAAACGTTACCGGGACGTCTTGCAGTGGATCCTGACCCGGAACTTTTTGCACGAGATGAAAATGCTGTGGCAGTGAGTCATAATAGATCTTTTGTCTGCAATGCAGATGCGTTTGCGGGAGAAATACCGGAAGATGTTGGCGCAGAGCTTTTGGAAAAACTGCCGGTATGTTTTGAATATAAAATTTGGACCACCAACATGATGCATTTTGGGGTTTCAATCTATGGTGCTTATTTTGGCTATCAATATGTACATGAAGCAGCGGCGGATCCATATGTTGTGAAATGCGTGAGATTAGCGGAGAAAGAAGCGGAAATTGGTGTGGCACATCGATATGGCATGACAGTAGATGAGTTGTTGGAGCGCTTTTATCAAGATTCTTGGTATACATGGTCCAACCCGGCGACAAACGACGGCTATGCGCGCGTGGTATTTGACATGCGGCGGAAGCTATCTCGTCCGGACCGCATCATCGGCCCTGCGCTGGCGTGTATAAAAGCCGGTGATTTGCCATATTTCTTGGCACGCATTGCAGCCTTGGCATTATGGTATTACAATCCGGAAGATGAAACAAGTGTGGAGTTAAATGCACTTGTGGAAGAGAAGGGCATATATGCTGCATTAAGCGAGTTTGCATCTCTTGATGAAAGAATAACAGAAGAACGGCAATTGATGCAACTAATCAAACAACAATATGAAGAACTTTCCGCAAGGAAAGAAAGAGATTTGTCACTGATATAAAATGAAAAGAGCAACGTAAAAGTTGCTCTTTTTTTTGCTCAGCATATTGCAGAAAATATTAAATAATAGTATATTTAGTCTACTTTATAGTTCAGCCCGATTTCACTTACCTGAATGCCCCGTATACCCCAATTATCAAGAGAGGGCTCATTTATTACAATGAAAACATCTATTGGGTTGATGTTTAGTTTCAAACCTAAAAGTGCTGTGATTTCCCTAATAACATTTTGCTTCATCTGTTTGCTTCTTCCAGGGAAAAGAGTAAGTTCAATTAAGGTGAATTTATCCGATTTTCCTTCTCGTTCAAAAAAATCATGATCAACCTCATACAATCGCTGAATTCTATCATTATCAGGAATGCCCAATGAATTTACCAAGGCATCATGTATGGATTGCAAGAGTTCTTTTTTGTATTCATTTGAGGTTCCTTTTACGATTTCAACACGGACCAATGGCATTTTTCAACCCTCCTCTATATTTGCTTAACTACAATATATCATATATAGATAAGCATTACTATGTCATCGTGCTTGTCGGCGCCATCATATCTATTAGGGGTTTGATGAAAAAGGAAACACCATTTGGAGTGTTTCCTTTTTTTGTTTTGGTGGAGAATATTGACCCAAACACGAACATTGATTGTGTATTAGGCAACATGATTTGTGTTGTCAATTGATTTGCAGAGGGTTTAGCGCTGTTTGCAGCAGTATAATAGTAAGTGTCTTAGCCTATATCAATTATTTCATGCTACAAAAGTGATGTCTCGCTTCACCGGAAGTGAGTAGAAATTGTTTGGGGTGATATAGCTTTTTAGATTGAAGGGAATGCTAACACATTTACTAATTGTAGAAAAGAGTCTTCGCATAGCGGTACAAAATCCGCACTATACAAGTGAGTGATTTGCACGAGATTAATTTCTTTTGGCAACTCTTGAAGGCTAAATGCAAATGGCTCAGGTCTTACCTTGCCGCTAATCTTACTAAAATTGTTCTTATTTTTCATTATTATCCAATCGCCAAATAGTTCACCACTATCTACTAGCAAAATATTAAAGCCATATCCAGATTTATTTGCCACCGCTCCCCACGCTAAAATATTTTTATCTTTATACTGTGGAATATAGCATTCCGTTCGAGTTCTGCCTTCATTCCATATTCTGTCGCCTGCTACTTCACGCTTATGGTTTTCTTTGAATAAGATCTCCATATCAAAAGTTAAGAAGTTGCTTGGCGGAACAATCATTTCCAAGCCAAAACATTCTCCGCGTTGCGTTCGTGGCCTTTTGGCAGATATAGAAATTTTCTCAATTCCTGCATACTGTAGATTAATCGTTTTAATATATTTCTGCAATAGCGTATCAATATCATTATCGAACTGTGAGCGTACAAGTTGACAGTGCTCCGTTTTTTCAATCTCCTTTTGTCTTTGGTCACTTTCTTGCTTTTGACGAGCCCTATCCTGCGCATTTTTTGACAAAATAGCTGCAGCAACTATTTTGTCAAAAGGCGTATTAGTTTCAGATGGACTGTCAAGTAGTTCTAAAATACTTTGCCAATCAGTAAAGCGTCTTTGAGAAGGCTTTTCCAGCATTCTATTAATAATGGATACTAAATTTTCTGGTAAAGGGTTAGAACTCGTTTGGAGGCTTGTTATAGCAGTGCACATATGAGCGTTTTTACATTCCTCGTATGTATATGGTATGGGGTTATAGGGGTAACGTAATGTTGCAAGCTCGTAAAACACAATTCCCATAGAGTAGATATCCATTTGGACTGTATTTTTAGTATAATCAAAGGCTTCTGGTGCCATATACTGGAAAGTTCCACCTCCTTTAAACGTCATGGTACGTGTATTTTCAGCTGCAATTTTTGATAACCCAAAATCAGCGATTTTCCATGTATCACCGCATAGCAGAATATTGTCAGGCTTAATATCTCTATGAACTAATTTTCTGTTTATTGCCTTCATCCCACTTGCTAATTGTCTAAAAATATCAACCAAGACATTTAACTCAAATGGTTTACCTATTTTACGACTTTGCTCCAATAATGAGTTCAATGTGCCACCATCAGCAAACTCCATAATTATGTAAGGAGGTAATTCAGGAAAATCATTACCATTATGAATATATTCATAATGAATAATATTTTTATCCTGTATACCAGAAGTTGATTGCATTTCATTTCTGAATGCTTCTTCTAAAGATGAATCACCAAATGAAGGCAACATTGTTTTAATAGCGAAAATTGCATCATCGCGCTCACGATGAGCTTTAAAAACGTATCCAAATCCTCCCTGACCGACTATTTCATCAAGAATATATAAATCATTTTTATCGTCTTTTACGCATGTACCAATATTCAAAATCATTGTTGCTCCCTCCAGATTTTATGATTAAAGCATAGTTTTATTATACACCATTATTATACAATGAACAACAAAAAAAGAAAAGATGCATAAATTTTGAATCACTGCACAGTTTTGAGCCGACTTGAGCCTATATCTAAGCAAGTGCTTGATTAATTGCAAGAAGATATTTTCGTTTCAAATTTTGCAATTACCACCTTGTTATGCTTGTCATTCCCACTGCGTAATTTTAGTAATATCATTGTTTGTAATAATTAGCTGTATTGCTACTATTCACAGCAAATAAATCTATGTAAACAGTGGGGAGCTTGGTAGCCTACTGTTGTTCTCTATCTTTTGTTCTTATCTATTATACTAGCTGTGTTATTCTCCTGCTGTACCTGCTACTATTCAAACTATGTTATCGCCGCTCAAATTAAAAAAACAAGCTGAGTGCCTTGGCCTTGAGGCACAGCTTGCCAGAGAAAAGCTGCTGAGTCATGGCCTGACATTCGAGAAAGGGAAGTTTTTCTTCTCCAAATTGAAGTGCGGCGATGTGCATGACATTTCATGCCGTAGAGCGCTTGTGGACACATTTGTCAGCAAGATTTATCTGTTTTATAACCTTTATCATCTGCAACTCTGGGGAGCAGAGCAAAATAAAATGTCCCCTAAGCGAACTCAAGGGCTCACCTAAGGGCCATTTGGTGGAGAATAGGGGAGTCGAACCCCTGACCTCTTGATTGCGAACCAAGCGCTCTACCAGCTGAGCTAATCCCCCAGAAAATATTCAAATTCAAGCAGCAGTTTTTCTTTGCTACGCTAATTTTCTGTATGTTGATTCATAAAAAATATTATAGCACGAAGCCACCAATTTTCAAGCACTTGTTTTTTTTAAATGCGATAGATTTTAAGCGGTATAATATTTTTTTGTTGAGGAGAGCAAAGAAGTAAATGAGGGAAAGAAGAGAGCTACTCAAAAATGTATGGAATTAAAATGAAAGATCTAAATTTGTTATACCAATGTTCTATCGCCCCACCACTGCCTACGATATTCCGTGGGAGTCATGCCCATATGTTTTGTAAATTGACGAATCAAATATGTATCTGAATGAAACCCGACAGAGGCGGCGACTTCTATGAGGCGTAAATTTGTATGTTGTAATAGTTCGCAAGCGATTTTCAGACGATGTTCCAGTAGATATGCAATAATTGTTTTCCCTGTGCGCGCCTTAAAGCGTTTGTTTAAAGTGGTTCGGTTCATATGCACATTAAGAGAAAGTTCTGTAAGTGAAATTTCATTTGCATAATTGGTATGGATATATGCGAGCACAATATCCTCAGGCGTTTTTGTTATAGTATTTGTTGTATTTGCTTCCAAAGACATCTCATGTAGCAGATAAAGAATTTGCAACAAATAGCGGCGGATGCGACAGGTCCAAAATCCATCACTTTGTGCGAAAACCTCAGTGCCGATGACAGAAAACCATTCTGCAATGCGAACATATGCATCCGGTGTAAGATGAAAGACACCAGTATGCTTCTCTTTTAAGAAGAGTTGCAGCATATTTAAATCATGTTCGTCACTATGATTTAGTTTTTTTCGAACCTCCGGATCTCGAAGTGCAGCATAAGGCAAATTATGATTTAAAAAGCTTGGTACAAAATAAAATGATTTTGCAGCTAATTTTTCAGAAAAAAGAAGTTCTAAATGATCTTCCTCAGACAAGAGTAATATGGCAGGCGCAGAAAGACGAATGCTTTCTTTACCACATAAGAAGCTTGCGGAACCATTTGTAATGAGAAAAAGCCCCATACGGTTTTGAGGCATAGGGGAAGAGAACATTTCATTTGTCTCATATTCAATTTCTACGATACGGTTACGATGGCGATCCTGTTGTGGCACGGCGCAGCCTCCCTAAAATTGCAGATAGTATAGTCAAATGCTTTCCTTTCTTTATTGTAGCAGTGAGAAACTGATTTTACAATAGAATAAGGAGGCGCATATGACACAGAAAAAAATACAAATGAAGATTACAAAATGGATTGTAAAAAGAAAACGTATTTTCTATAGCTTACTACTTTTCGGTGTGCTCCTTTTCTTTTTCCTATTGTTCCTGATACAGATACAAATCCAAGGAAGAAATGTTTCTTTGTTTACAATTTTGTTTTTACGTGCGGGGAAGAGTATATGAAAAATAAATTTGGTTATTTTGATGCGATTTCTTTTTTACAGCCATATATCAAACCATTTCGTGCAAACTTTTCGATGTTTTTTACGGGGATTTTATTCCAGCGCCTACTTGAAGCGATTATGCCCGTTTTATTTGGCGTTATGATTGATCAAATTCTATACGCAAAAAACTTACAGGCTTTTTTCTCCGTATCGATTGTGTTTGCTGTTTTAACGATTTTTGCATGTCTACTCTATTTCTTTATTTATGCGCAACATCACTATCTCATGAGCATGTATGTTTTTGGAATACAAAAAGAGCTCTTTTCACAAGCGCAACGCATGCAAACAGAGGCACGCATCAAACAGAACAGTGGGGAGATGACAGAATTAATCGGATATCATGCCCGTGAATGTATGCATTTTGTAATACGAGATGTCATTCACTTTTCGCTGGGTCTTTTAAAGACCTTACTCATTCTTATCTATTTATTTTTGCTTTCTCCGGCCATAGGAGGATTGATGTTGTTATTCGCACCACTTCATGGCGCGGTAACACTTTCTCTCGGGAAGCGCATAAAAAAAGAAGCGGCAGAGGAAAGGAGGTTGCATGGTGTTTTTTTAGGGTATTTGTTTGAAATATTTGCCGGTATAAAAGAAATTCGCTTGCAGCGAGCAAAACAACAAGTACGAAAAAAAGTAAAAACACAAATAAAGAACAATCATCGCGCGCGCATGCACACACAATATACAACCTTACATGTGGATTCACTTACAAAAGGCATAAATCTTGTTATGCAACTTGTTTTATTTTATGTTGCGGCAGATTTGGCGCGGAAAGGGCAAATTACAGTAGGGCTTATCATGGTTGTGTTCACATATTTTGAAACACTTAAGAGCCAGTTTGTCTATACAGCGAATACAATTATGAATGGGCAAATGCGTGCAGCCTATATCAAGCAAATGCGTGATTTTTTATCATTGCCGCGTGAAGACGAAGACGGCAAACCAGCACTTAAAATCTCCTCAGGACAAGTTTCGTTTTCTTCGGTTTTCTTTGCCTACGAAAAGCGAGTTGTTCTAGAAAACTTTTCACTGCATATTAGCCCAAACGAAATCATAGGTATTGTTGGAAAAAGCGGGGTCGGGAAAAGTACAATTGCTTATTTGCTCGCAGGATTCTATACACCGCAAAAAGGATCAATGTTAATTGATGGACAGGATATTTCTTCCTATAGTCTTGCCTCTCTGCGAAAACAAGTGGGGTTTGTGATGCAAGAAGCATACATTGAGAAAGGAACATTGCGCGAAAACCTGAGGCTTGGGAAAAGAAACGCGACAGATCAGGAGCTTATTGATGCATTAAAAAAAGCAGGGTTAAGAGATATGCTGCAACAATTGGATATGACAATCGAAACAGATTCTTTATCTGGCGGCGAAAAACAGAGAATTGCCATGGCGCGCATTTATTTGAGAGACCCCAAAATTTTAATTTTGGACGAAGCGACAAGCGCTTTAGACAAAAAGACAGAGCAAGAGATATTAACCGCTTGGCAAGAAGTTTTACGAAACAAAACAGTATTTGTCATTAGTCATCGATGGGAAACGGTTGCATTTTGCAATCGCATTATATTCTTAGAAAATGGAGTAATACGCGAAGAGAAAACGCCAAGTGAAATAAATAGAGAAAAGACACTACAAACACTCTTTGTCACGGGAGAAAACGAATGAAAAAAGTGAATGCCAACGCACTTTTGCATGCATTAAAATCATATCTACATCAAATCAAGGGATTCCTTGCGGTGATTTTTTTCCTTTCCCTGAGCGACATGGTGCTCTCCTTCTTATTGCCAACGTATTATAAATTATTTTTAGAAGAAGTCATTTTGCAAGGAGAATTTTCTTTGTTTTTGGTTGTGGCGATTGCATATACGCTTTATTATTTGCTTACAACAGGTATTTCATACCTATCGTTGCATTTGAAAGGAAAGGTAGCGCGTTTGTTGCAAGCACGTCTATTCTTTGCTTTTTTGCAAAAGTTTATGTGTCAACCATTTGAGGCGTATACAAAGTTGGATGTGGGGCGCTTCAAAACCGAGATAGAAGATGATATTGAAAAGATACCAACATTTTTGTTGGAACAAGCGATGGGATATATTGTACAGTTGTTGACTCTTTTGGTGTCCATTGTATTACTGCTCAAAACGGAATGGCGCCTCGCATTATTATCGTTTTTCTTTGTGCCACTCACGTTATGGTTGGATACAGTATTTGCAAAAAGGGAGCGCGTAAAACATGATGCACTTATTTCAATCGAAGAAAAGACGATTGCATGGTTGCAAGATAGCTTTACGCATTGGCGGCAAACCCGTGCGCTGCAATTAGAACATCGGCAAGAACGACATTTGGTAACGTACATTCATGGATATGCGAAATGCTTTGGCGCATGGATTAGTTATTGGGTTGTTCGTATTCTTATTATTCCCATGGTGAAAAATGAATTTTTGATGCGGTTTTTATTATATTTTGCAGGAGGTATTTTGATTTTTTTAGGGCGTATGGAGATCGGCGCGCTTTTATTGTTTATGCAGTATAACGTGATTTTTACAACCGCAGCAGATCAGCTTTCTGCTATAACTGCAGCGTTTACTGTAAATAAAAGTGCTTATACCCGCGTTATAGATAACATAGAGAAAAAAATAAAGAGAAGAAAAGGAATAAATGAAATTGGACAAACAACGGAAATAGCATTTTCAGATGTCAGCTTTCGTTATGGCAGAGAAGCAGAATGGCTTTTTAGAAAAATATCCTTTACGCTAAAAGCAGGAGATCGAATCATGTTTTTGGGGAAGAGTGGTGTGGGGAAGAGCACGCTTCTTTCAATTATGGCAGGTTTTTTGCAACCGACAGAAGGAGAGGTTTTCTTTTGTGGGAGAGCGCTGGCGGAAATAGCGACGGATCAATTGTTTTCTTCAATTGGGTTTGTACAACAAGAAGGATTCTTGTTTCAGGATAGCATTGCAAAAAACTTAAAATATGCAAAAGGAAATGCCAGTGAAAAAGAGATGCGACAGGCCTTAAGGCATGTAGGGTTACAAGAATTTTTTGAAGAACTGCCAGATGGGCTTAATACGATGATTGGTGCACGTGGAATACGCCTTTCCGGTGGAGAGCGGCAACGGCTTATTTTGGCGCGTATGATGCTGAAAAAGCCTAGAATCTTAATACTGGATGAAGCGACAAGCGCAGTGGAAGAAACGCGAGAGAAAGAGCTTTATGAAGCTATTTTACATGAAATCAACCCAGAAATTCTCATTATAATATCTCATCGCCCGCATACACGGCAATATGCCAATCGTTTCATTTCATTAGACGAACCGGTTATAAAACAATGAATGCTTTTCATTCTCAGAAAATCTTGATATGATTACAAAAAGAACAGCGCATAGCGCTGTTCTTATCTTCTAGTCAAGGTATTATAATACGGCTTCTTTGCGCCCTTCATAATCATCAAGCGCGCGGCGGAATTGCGTTTCATAAAGTTCCAGATATACGCCGTCTTGTGTGAGCAAACTTTCATGTGTGCCGCGTTCTACAATTTCACCATCTTTTAAGACCAATATTTCATCTGCCGCCATGATGGTAGAAAGGCGATGTGCGATGACGATGCTGGTCCGCCCGCCGAGCAAAGGATCAATGGCGGCCTGTATTAGGCTTTCCGAAATAGAATCCAGCGAAGAAGTTGCTTCATCTAATATAAGAATAGAAGGATTTTTTAGAATGACACGCGCAATGGAAACCCGCTGTTTTTCGCCGCCGGAGAGTTTTACACCGCGGTTTCCCACAACCGTATCGTATCCCTCAGCAAGCCCCATAATAAAATCATAAATGTTGGCCTCTTTGCAGGCACAATCCAGTTCTTCTTGAGAAGCATCTTCTTTTGCATAAAGTAAATTTTCTCGAATGGTTCCATTGAAAAGACAAGTATCTTGCGTTACAACGCCTAACTGATCTCTAAGCCAGAACAAGTCAAGATCCCGCAAATCTTGCCCATCCAGTAAGATATGCCCTGCAGTAACATCATATAAACGCGGAAGTAAATTGATGATGGTAGATTTTCCTGCGCCGGAGGGGCCTACAATGGCTACACTTTTGCCTGCAGGCACATCAAAGCTAACATGCTGCAAAATAGGTTGGTCTTTTTCATAAGAGAAAGAGACATCTTGGAAAGAAATATTGCCTGTAATACCTTCGGGAAGCAAAGCATTTTCTTTGTTTTCGATTTCAATGGGAAGATCAAAATAGTCAAAAATGCGGCTGAAAAGCGCCATAGAGCGAACAACATCTACCTGAATGTTCAAAAGCGAACTCACAGGACCATATAAGCGAGAGAGTAGTGTTACCATGACTGTGATATCACCCACTGTAAGGGAAGTATTGCCAAACTGTAGCATTAAAAGCCCGCCGATGAGATAGATGAGCAGCGGCCCCATATTGGTGATTGCATTTATCGTGGCGCGAAACCATCTGCCGGCCATACTTTCTTCAATATTAAGATCACGCATCTCTTTGTTTACCGCAACATATTTTTGGTATTCATAATGCTCGTTGGTGAACAGCTTTACCAATAATTGCCCGCTGACCCCCATGGTTTCATTTAAGATCTGATTGATTTCATCATTTTTCTCTTACGCAGCCAATGTGATTGCCCAGCGTCGCTTGCCGACGCGCCTTGTTGGTAAAATAAAGAGGGGAACGATGATGACACCCACCGTTGCCAACAGCCAATTTTTTTGGTACATGGCGATGAGCGCCAATATCAAAACAGAAACGTTGCTGATAATGCTGGAAAGCGTTCCGGAAATTACGCTGCGAACACCATCAATATCGCTGGTCATTCGGGTAATAATATCACCTTGCATACTGGAAGAATAAAACCGATACGACATCTGCTGTAAATGCGCATACATTTCATTGCGCATACGGTAAGTGATTTGTTGTGAGACCCAAGTGTTTAAATAACTTTCCAAAACAGAAATGAGATTGGATAAAACCAATACGCCGACAGAAATACCGATTAAAATTAGAAGTGTTTTTAAATTTCCGCCGATGAGTCCTTCATCAATGATGCGCCCTGTTAATAAAGAAGGCAAGAGAGAAAGGGCAGAAGAAATGAGAATAATGATACAGACAAGTATCATTTGTTTATAGAAAGGTTTTAGGTACGCGCCAATGCGCTTTAAAAGCTTTTTATCCAACCCTGGATTTGCATTTTTCTCTTCTTCGGAAAGTGGTTGACGATGCATGCCCCGCATGCCTCTTCCCATCATAAGCGTTCACCTCTTTTTCTATTCCGCGCATGGTGCTGCGCTTTATGTTTTTCATGCCATGCCTGTTGCATCTCTTCTAAACACGCCGTTAGCTTGCTTGTTAACGCAACAAAGGTTTCTTGCTCTTCTTTTGTAAAACATGCCCCGAAAGATTCTTGTGCGGCGAGAATTTCTTTTTCTCGCGCTTTTATACGTTTCTCGCCCAGTTCAGTCAGGGAGATGCGCATGATACGCCCATCCTTTTCATCTCTTGTACGAACAATATCGCCATGATGCTCTAAGCGATCGAGCAAATCGGTAAGAGAGGAGGGGCGTATATCCATCAGTGCTGCCAGCTCGCTGGCAGAAGCGCCGGAATGGCTTTTAATCATCTGCAGCAGGCGCTCGCTGCTATGACCATGATGCCGGCCGCGCCCATGCTCCAGCGCAGGGTGGCGCCTGGTGGCGCGTAACAAGCGCATTGTGCTTTCAAAAACAGTTGTATTATTATAATTTGTATCCATAAAATCATCCTTTCACAAAACAGTAATTTCGGTACCTAAGTATATTATATTTCGGTACCGAAATAATGTCAAGACTTTTTTTTGGTTAAAAAAACGTCATATTTTGTTCATAAAAGTCTAGCATATTTGAAAAGTCATGTTATAATATTACAGATAAGCTTTACCTCTTTAGGATTGAGAAAATTCCCGATGACGGTAAGGAGGATGTTATGAAAAAAGGATTTTTCTTTTTCATAGTAATAAGCTTATTTTTAATAATGCAGGTGGGGGCAGCCTTTGCGGCGCCTACCGTAGATATTGAAATAAATGCAACCAAGAAAATTGATGTGGCGCTGGCAGCCGGCGCGACAAATATTGATGTAACCACTTTTGAGCAAGATTTGCGCACGTTGCTTTCCACAAAAGATCCCGCTGTAAAAGAAGAAGATTTGTTTATTTCTGCAACCAATTCTGTTTCCATGAATACAGATACGTCTTTCCAATGGTGGCAGTATGATCATACGGCGCAAACCAACCCATCCAACATTGACCCTGCAAATAATTTATACATTGAGCAAAGTGCGGCGCAAACTTCAGGCCATCCTTATAATAATTATCCACTTCATATGGTCTATGGAGATGCTGAAAAAACCATATTGAATTTTTATGGATATGGAACGTCTCCTTATAAAGATTGGCTGTTTTTACCCAGCGCAGAGCGGGCAATCAAAACATTTGAATTTGATATTGAAGAACAAGTAGCTTATGATGCGTTAGATGGCGTCGGGTTTTTGTTCAACACCAAAATAACCGGCAGTTATACGGCGGGTACGCAAACCATGAGCGGCTATCTATTATTCTTTCAATATGATACTGGTGGCGTAGGCTCATCCATGGATATTTATAAATTTACCAATGTCAACACAAAAACCTTTCACAATGTAACGACAGTTGGTGCGACAATATCAACAACTGCGGGCTTTACAAAAATTGCCTCTTCTGCGGTGTATTCTTCTACGCATAAATATCGGAAATTCAAGGTAGAAGTGGAGCCGGAATGCATACAAGTTTGGTACCAGGGTAGAACATCGGCGCAAGGTGATTTTCCGGCAGGTACAGAGTTGACCAATGCGAATCTTGTCAGCTTTTCATTGACCATCGGAGGAAGTTCGACAAAACCCACCTTTGCAGCGCCTGAGGCATACGGATTTGGACCATTGGCCAGCTATCGTTCCCATGGCTGCGCACAACCAACGCATGTACAGATGAAAAACCTTTCCATGACCATGCGCCGGCAGAGAACGCTGGTGGATGTGGTGCGGGAGCCGGAATGGCATGCCAATTCCAACAAATTTCTCGTGAACCTAAATACTGAGGGAGAGATTGGCGTTGGAACAGCGGGCCTAGCAGGAGAGCTGCTAAACCGACTGGATAAGGATGATCTATATTACATTGGTTGGTGCAGTAATACGAATCTTGCGGATTCAGAGGAGTTGATTTCACAACACGGCGGAAAAGGCGCGTTGGTGAACGTGAATGATAGCGCAACCAGTACATATGAAACACAAATGCAAAAAATTGCAGATATCATTTATGAAAAATACTATACGCCAACGACAAACGACACAGTACTGGTAACAGATCAAGTAAGTCTGCTTGTGGAAACGGATGATTTTAACCCAAATGATGCAGTGAGCGAGGAATTTCCTGAAGGAAGATGGTCGCTTATTCATACGACAGATGGCTATGCGACAAATATGGGCGAGCATCCGTTAAACGGAGAGTATTTCAAAGATATTGGAGCACTTGTTTTTGATAAAGTTGGCAAATATGAAATCTATCTGGATGATACGTTAATCAAAACAATATTTGCATACCGCGAACCGGTGGCAGAGATTTCTGTAACATACCCGCCGGGGACACAACCGGAGGTTGAAGACATTTCTTCCTCTCCTGATGGTGGAACATTAACGGCAGAAAAGACATATCTTAATTTGACCGATGGCGATACTACGCCACAAACGGGCTGGCCCACCACATTTACGCAAAACAAGATATATCTGTTGATGCTGGAAGTGACAGACGAGCGCGGTTATACCAGAAGCACCGCCAAGCAAGTTCTATATGCAGGAACAGGCGGTGGAGGGGCAGCTGTTGTACCGTTTGCCAGCTTTACCCTTTCGCAAAATACCGTTACAAAGTTTGATGAAAATCAAATTTTAGAGATTACCAACGATAGTTATGACCCGGCAGGCGCAGCAGTTACCAGCGAGTATACTTTTATCAAAGATGGGCAAGAATATACCGGCTTTACTGTTGAAGACAATAAGATTGATGTAAGCAACGCAAGACCGGGGAGTTATAGCGTGACCCTCACGGTAACCAGCACAAACGGAACTTCTTCGCCGGTGCTTCAATTCTTTGAAATCAAGGCAAAAGAGACGACGCTGGCGTTGTCAGTGGAAGAAGATACATATGCCACGGATGATATTCAGCTGACAGTAGAGATGGTTGGAGCAGAAGATTTACCCGAAGGGAAAGCGGAGTTCTTTATTGATGAAGTTTCTCTTGGAGAGGTAGCTTTTACGCTTGTGAATGGGAAATATGTTGCGACTACAAATGCATGGACAGCCGTTCCTGCAGGCACATATAAAATTGGCGTTTCTTACAATTATGTGGACAATGATGTCTATGAAGTGATGGATGAAGAGATAGAAGCATATTTGGTAGAAAAGCGCACACAGCCGGATTTTGCTTTTGTGTTGGGAGAAGAAATAGAAAAGGTATTGACAGAAGAGCCCTTTGTATTGAATGTAACAGGGCAGCTTTCTACAGGAGCGATTGGTTATGCAATAGAGGATAACAGTGATGGCGCAATTTCGTTTGTGACAGGAACGCGAACGGTTACTTTGCTGCAAGAAGGGACAGCGGTTATTAAGGCAACCAGCCCGGAGAATGCAGCATATGCGGCAGCAACAGCTACAATTACCATCAATGTAGCGAAAGACGATAGTGCTGTTATTACATTCGCAGAGGGTGATTACTATAAAAAAACATATGATGGCGCAGCGCTTGATATGGAAAGCTATATTAGTGTAACGGGAACAACGGGAACAGTATCGCATAGCATTTCTTATCTGAAAACAGGTGAGGTGACGCCGACCACAGAGAAGCCGGTAAACGCAGGGACGTATACGATTATGGTAACAACGACAGACAATCGTTATGAAGAGAAAACGGCAAGTAAGACGCTCACCATTGAAAAGAAAGAGTTAAGCGCAATTCTTTTAGCGACACCACCGGCAGGGGCCAACGCCATGACGGATGTTACATTAACGCTGGCGCTCAGCGGCGCAAACGAATTGCCGCCGGGAACGATTTCTTTTACTGCCAATGAAACATCCTTGGGCGATCCGATTGCAGTAACAGAAAGTAGCGGCACCTATAGCGCTTCCATTCTTTGGGAAGATGTAGCAGAAGAGACGTATCTCATCACTGCAACATATACACCGGCAGAAAATGATAACTACACAATGAAGCCGGCACGGTTATCAGATTATAATGTAAGAAAACAAATGCAGCCTGATTTTGCTTTTGTAGAGGGTGCGCAAGATAAAGTCTATGAAGATGAAGCGTTTACGGTATCGCTCACGGGAATTCTTTCTTCGGGAGAAATCACATATGAAATATTGGGCGATGAAAATGTAATCGAAGTGGTACAAGACAATGATTCTTTTGAAGTAAGTATCATTGGCATAGGGGACGTTTCTATTGTTGCCACAAGCACAGCGGATGATAGCTATAATGCGGCGCAGGCAGTGATTGAAATCAGTGTCGTTAAAAAAGAGATTGCCCTTTCTCTTACCATAGAAGGATGGGATTATGGAGCGCCTGCGGCAGAACCGGCGCTTGCAGGAAATACAGGTGGTGTAACGCCCCTTTATACCTATGAAGGCCGAGGAGAGACAGTATATGGGCCAACGATTGATGTGCCCACAGAAATTGGAACGTATACCCTAAAGGCGCTTGTAGCAGAATCAAGCTATTATGAAGATGGAGAAGCAGAAGCAGAATTTTCAATTGTCCCTTGTGCTTGCGCACTTGGAGAAGTTGTATTTGATGGAAAAACCATTTCCATTGATTACTATAAAACCTTTGCTTCTCTAAAAATGAACGCGCAAATGGAAGTAGAAACCTGCCCGTATCACGATGCGACGCTCACATATACTTATGAAATAATTGATGAAACGACAGAGGCGCAAAGTCTTTTAAAAAGTGCATCTGCAGATACCGGGCTTATTACAGAAGATACGTTGATTGTTTCAACAGCGCTGCTGGGGAAATCAGTGCGCGTGCGTGTTGTTGTGACGCAGGTGGAGACAGGGAAACAGGTCGTGGAAGAAGCTGTATTCCCGGTAGTACAAGGCGAAGAAAAAGATACAACGTTACCGCCGGTAAAAACTTCAGTGGTTGCAGGAAGTGGCCACTATGCAGCGACATTGCCGGCGCATAGCGGAGAAATTATTCGCATCACGCTAGGTGGAATAGAATTACAAGAAGGTCTAGACTATAGCATTGATGAGAAAGGCAATCTTGTGCTTGCAGAGGCTGTTGTAGAAAGGCTTTCTGTGGGAGAACATGCAGCGATTGTATTGTATGACAATGGAGACATGCAAAAAGTGATTTTTGAAATCACGGAGGCACCGGCTCCGTCAGAAACACCAACACCGACAGTGCCCGGAAGCGTAAACACAGGGGATAAAAATGATATGGCAGTATGGAGCATTGTTGCCTTGCTATCACTTATCGCATTGGGCGCATTGTATCAACGGAAAAAGCATTATATGAAACGATGAAGAAAGAAGAAAATATAGAGCGGCAGCACCTTTGTGCTGCCGCTTCTTGTTTTGATGCAACTTGAAGCGTATGATATAAAGGAGAGGTGAATGTATATGCAATTCGAAAACATAACAGAAGCAAATTTGGAGATGGTTGCAGCAAGCTATGTGGAAACATTTTCTGCCGCGCCTTGGCATGAACCATGGACGATGGAGGTTGCAAAGGCGCGCCTATGTGATATGCTATCCGGCAATGGGGCCTTGGGCATAAGTATATTAGATGAAAAGAAGAAGGTTCTTGGCGCTGCTGTAGGAGAGATAGAAGTGCACCATACAGGCAGGCAATTTTATTTGAGAGAATGTTTTATTGTTCCGCAGAAACAAAGAGCAGGGCTTGGAAAAGAATTGGTAGGGACACTGGAAAATATATTACAAGATTTGGGTGTTTGCAAAATATATTTGTTGACAGCGAGAGAATCTGCAGCACAATTCTTCTATGAGAAAAATGGGTATTCTTCTGTAGTTCAAATAGGGATGATGCAAAAAGCGCTTTAATATAGTAGAATATTTTTGCATTAAGCCATACTTATATACAAAAGGATACACAGAAAAATATCAAAATAGGGAGCGCAGAAATCTTGCATTCTCGCCTGCAATCAAGTAGAATAAGGGGCAGTAATGATGCACGGAGCGGTATCGAAGTGGTCATAACGGGGCTGATTCGAAATCAGTTTGTCTTAACGGACACGTGGGTTCGAATCCCACCCGCTCCGCCAAATATATGGAAGCGTAGCTCAGTTGGGAGAGCGCTCGCCTCACACGCGAGAGGTCACTGGTTCGAGCCCAGCCGTTTCCACCAAGTCGGAGCGTACTGCACGCAGGCAGACCTGCACAAATGTGTGGGTCTTTTTCGTTCTGTGGCTCCTTCTCTTCCGCAATATCCAAAGGGCAGGCACGCGAAAGACAGGCTCACACCGGCTAAGCGCTTGTAAACGCAGGCTTTCCACACTGATTTGTCTGCCATCCACTTTTTTAGCTTCTCAGGCGACATCTATTTCGGTAGTACATGACACATCTACGATAAATGCCGTGATTCCAATCTTAGCAGATATTAGTTGATAGGTTTTTTCCATACTCCGCCACTCATTGTCTTTTGAAAAACAGCCTTACTTTTCGCATATTTTGCAACTTAGTCTTTTGAAACAAGATACATTTCTTGTTACACGATATTTTGCAGAAGATATAGTATAAAGTGTTGTAGAAAATAGAAGAGTGTAGCAAGAAAAATAGTAGATTTATGATTAATTCTGATGAAAAATATGATATAATGCCAATAGACATTATGATTGAACGGCAAGAAAGGAATTGTTAGCATGAAGTTACTCTATACAGGAAAAACCAAAGATGTAATGACAGATGAAGCAACCGGAAAAGTTTATCTGCTTTTCAAAGACAGCGCAACCGGTGAAGATGGTGTATTTGATCCAGGCTCCAACACGGTGGGCGGAAGCGTCGAAGGGAAAGGAAAAGTGGGGTTAGAGATCTCAAAATACTTCTTTGAATTGATGGAAAAGAACAACGTTCCTACGCATTATTTAGGCGCAGATATTGATGCGGGCTTAATGGAAGTGCGCGAATTAACGGTACCAAAGCTGGAGTTTGTATTACGTTATTTTACTGCAGGTAGTATTTGCCGTAGATTTACGTTAGAAGAAGGAATTCCGTTTGATCCACCTTATTTAGAAGTAACATTAAAAGACGACGAGCAGGGAGATCCATTGATCAGTGAGCGGCTTTGTATTATGAAAGGTATGCTAAAAGAAGGGCAGTATGATGAAGCGCTTGGTGTATTGGAGCGAGTTGGAGAAGTATTAAGAGATGCGCTTGCAAAAATGAATTTGACGCTCATTGACTTGAAAATTGAAGTTGGCTACGATGAAAATGGGAAAATTTACGTTTCAGATGAAATTACACCTGATATTTGGCGCGTCAAAGATGAGAATGGGAATATTCCCAATCAAATTGATTGTGCACAAATCATTTTAGAAAAAATTCGTTAATTTACTTTTGGTGAATATAAAGAATATGAAAAAGCGCAGAAATGCGCTTTTTTATTTTGCAGCGGAACAAAAATGAACAGAAAGGAGACAAACAAACGAATGATAGGTTCTTTATTTTTGTATAATTGCTTTCTTCTTGAAACTGTATATAATAATAGATAGAGAAATGAAATCTATCGCAAAAACAGAGGGGTTTATGGAAACCAGATTTACTTATTTCGATAAAAATATAACAGGTTTATCGGCAGATGCGCTGAGTGTACTGGCGGAGACGGCGGAAGTTGGCTTATGGAACTGGCATTTGCCTTCGGATGAAATTCGATTAAACCGTTCCATTGCGCAGCTGACCGGCTATGAGCTAGGGGAAGTGCCGCATCGCGGTAGCACCCGAAATTTAATGATTTATAAAGATGATCTTCCGAAAGTGGAAGAGAATGTGAACGCGCTGATTCGAGGCGGTATTTCCCAATATCATATAGAATACCGCATGAATAGAAGAGATGGCAGCATTGTATGGGTAAGCGAAGCGGCTGTTGTCTATGAAAAAGATGAGAACGGTAAGCCTGTGCGGCTAGCAGGGCTTGCTTTTGATCTTAGTATGCTGAAGCAAGCGGAACAAAAAGCACGAGATATGGAAGCAGAAGTAAAACGCCTCAGCAACTTAACAGAAGAGGGTAGTTACGCGGAAGAGAACCGCTTGCTCCGTGCAGGGAATGCAGCAACAGCCCTGCTCATTGGAGATGTTTATCATGACTATGAAACAGTTTTGCGCCTTTCCTTGCAGATATTGGGAGAAAGCGTGCAAGCTGAACGCGCATTCGTTTGGCGGAATAAAACGGTGGACAACAAAGAGGCTTGCTTTTTCCGCGCAGAGTGGACAAGAGATGGTTCGGCTGTTTTCAATGTGAATAATGAAGAAGAATATCTTTTTTATGATGATTTTTTTCCGAATTGGCAAGTGCGTATGGCAGAAAACCATTACATTTGTGCGCAACTAAGTGATTTGGAAGAGACCATTCAGCAGGCGCCGGGCGTTTTGGGCGCAAAATCAGTTATGCTCATTCCGTTTTATTTGCATGGTGTGTTTTGGGGCGGTATAGGCTTCGCCACAAGCGAGGAAGATAGAATGTTTACGCAGCTGGAAGCGCAAGTTATGAATGCAAACGGTTTGCCGCTGGCTTCTTCAATTTCCAGAAACGAAACCTTTGGAAAGCTCAACCAAGCAAGAGAAGAAGCGCTTGCCAGCACCAAAGCAAAAACAGAATTTTTATCGCGTATGAGCCATGAAATAAGAACGCCAATGAACGCAATCATCGGCATGACAGCTTTAGCGCATAAAACAGATGATCTTGAAAAAATAAAAGATTATCTCAGTAAAGTAGATGCATCTTCGCGGCAGCTGCTCGCAATTATCAATGATGTTTTGGATATGTCAAAAATTGATGCAGATAAATTTGAAATTACAAACACACCCTTTGATTTTGATAAAATGTTAGAGAATGTCTTTAATGTAGTGCATGTGAAACTGGAAGAAAAAAGCCAGAATCTTTTCTTTGAGACCAATGGTGTTTTTACCAGATATGTGGATAGCGATGAGCTGCGGCTTTCACAAGTACTCATTAATCTTTTGAACAACGCGAATAAGTTTACGCCGGAAGAAGGGCAGATCACGCTAAAGATTGATCAATACCCCGGAAGTGAAGCCGGGAAAGTGCGGATTCATGGCGAGGTGATTGATACCGGCATTGGCATCAGCGAAGAAGCGCAAAAGCGACTTTTTCAATCTTTTGAACAGGCAGACGGCAGTATTACAAGAGAATATGGTGGAACGGGCCTAGGACTTGCCATTTGCAAAAAAATCATCGATCTCATGGGTGGGCAAATTTGGGTTGAAAGCGAAGAGGGGAATGGGACCACCTTCCTTTTTGAAATTGAAGTTGCGCTGGGTGAAAAACTACCCATGACAAGGGAGAGTGCGAAGAGCATTGCAGGGCTGCGCGTGCTGGTCGTAGATGATCAAGAGGATGTACTGGAATATTTTGAAAAAATCCTCACCGGCTTTTCGGTGGATTGTGATACGGCGACCAACGGAAAAGAAGCAGTTGCATTGATGGAAAAAAGCATGGCAGAATGCAGCATGTACAACATGGTCTTTATTGACTGGAACATGCCGGGCATGAAAGGCAATAAAGTTGCAGAAGAAATTGAGCGAATTTCAGGCGGCGAAACGGTTGTTGTACTCATCTCTGTGGCAGATTGGGGCGATATTGAAAAAGAAGCGAGGGCTTCCGGCGTTACCAATTTCTTGCCCAAACCAGTGCTTCCTTCATCACTCTTTAATACCATTGCCGAGTTGATGCATTATGATTTTAACGCGCAAGAAGAAAGCAAGCTAGTAGAAGATATTGATTGGCATGATAAAAGAATATTATTGGTGGAAGATGTCGAAATCAACCGTGTCATTGTAGAAGGCATGTTGGAAGAAACCGAAATCACAATCGAATCTGCAGAAAACGGAAAAGAAGCAGTTGATCTTTTCAAAGAAAAAGGCGAAGCATATGATCTTATTTTGATGGACATTCAAATGCCTGTGATGGATGGATTAGAAGCCACAAGACGCATTCGATTGTTGGGAACGGAAAAAGCAGAAGAAATTCCGATTGTTGCAATGACAGCAAACGCGTTCAAAGAAGATGAACGGCTTTGCTTAGAAGCGGGGATGAACAAGCATATTGCGAAACCATTTTCACCGGATGAGCTGTTAAGCGTGTTGCATCGCTACTTGGATAAAGAAAGAGAAGCGTAAAAAATCACCCGAAAGGGTGATTTTTTTCTGAAAGGGTATTTTCCTACCAACGTTTGAATTTTGCGGCGAAGCATATTCCGCTACAGATTAGAAGAAATGAAAGGCCAAGGAAGAGATACTGCATGCCGGTAGTGCTAAGCGCTGTACTACTAGACTGAGCTGTAGAAGCGTCTACCGCATTTTGTCTTGTACCGCCACGATTAGCATTGTTTTCAGTTGCGTTATCTTGCGCTGCTGTATCGGACATGCCTTCTTCTGTATTGGTTTCAGAATCAGGATCACTCCAATCGCCAAAACCTCCTTGCGGGAACGCACCTCCTTCACCCTGCTCCGGCGCTGTAAAGTCGGACATGTCCTCCGGCAAACCAGAGGGTATTTCAGCGGCGGTAGAGGATGCCGTTGACTCGTCTTCTACGGGGGCAATGATAAATTCTTCGATTGTTTCTGCCAACAATGGAATATCAGTTGTAGAAGTCATTGTGTTTTGCATAGACAAGACATCGGCATTTTCGGCACCATTACTGCTAGAAATATCTTCTTCTTTTTCAGAAGAAGTGCTTCTTACTTGTCGACCACCACCAAAGCCTCGCATGTTAGAGCCCATCACATCAATGTCTATCTGTGAAGCATCAATAAAAGCATTGGCTGCTGTATCTTGCTGTGTCTTATCTGTACTGCCGATGGTACCCGAGAGTTGCCCTTTGATGCTTTCGGCGCGGAGTAAACAGAATTCTTTTAATGTTGTCGAGGCTTCCAGAAACTCTTCATAAGTACAAAACGCAGAAGGATCTTTTTCAACATACGGTGAGATTAACGTAATTGCTTCATCAATCATTTCAACAAATGCTCCACTATCAAAATAACTTTCCATGAAATCCGCAAAAAGCGTATGATATTCTTCCAAATATGTTTCATTTGAAAGCAATTGATTTAAGAGAGGGCGGTCTTCCATAGAAGCACCGGAAGTGGGTGTATCAATGGGGTAATTGACCAGCGCCGTTGCAGTATCAGTGCTGCTGCTTGTTGCAGTTCCCATGCTAAATGCGCCAAATGCTAAATTGTAATCCCAAGCAATCATGGAAACAACACCATCTTCTTCATACAGATAATAATTATGTACCATGCTTCCAGTATAGCTATCAAAGTTAAGCAGATAATTGTGTACGACAAAATACCGAAGGACCTCATCAATATTGACAACTTCTTCAAGATCTGTACCTTCGTTTATCTGTTTAATAGAAGCAATAAGCCTATCCTTATCTGCATCTGTCGGGTCAGACTTTGCGTTGTCAAAAATATTGGAATAACTTTCATGGTTATCATCTGTATAAATCAGCGCAACATCACTGCTGTTACTGCGCCCCATGCCACCGCCAAAACCACCGCCTTGAAAGCCATTGGTGTTTTCCGCCGCAGAAGAATCATCTTCCTCGCGTGCAGAAAACATATCTTCTGGCATTTCCCCCGGTGTAAACCCTTCCGGTAAGGAGGGCATTTCGCCATCTTCCGAGGGCATATTTTCAGGCATGGTAGGACGTTCCCCGGCATCATCTTCCATTTGCAGGTTGCTGCCCATATTCATATCCATACTATCCGGTTTATATATTTGCCCAGAATCAGAGCCGTAACTACGAGAAGCAAAAGCCTCTTCGATGCCTTCGACAGCAAGATATAGCCCCCAATCTTCACCATTTACCGTAATGTAAATAAAACTGGACAAAGGCGCATCTGCACCAAACGCATTCATCATTTGATAGCTGACGTAATCTTTCAAATAGGTATTATCTTGCGCAATATTGTTTAGTGCCAATTTATCTAGCCCCTGATAGGTTTTGGAGCTATCATAATGATCAAATTCTATTTTAAAGCTATAGCGATCACTTTCGGAAGTAGCAATAGAAGAGAGAGAAGAGTTTCCTTTGGTACGAATGGCTACATTTTTAACGGAGTTGCCATCAATGACTACATGGCACGTAATGTATTCTTTGCTGGTGGCGTTTGTAAGCATATCATCCCAGTCTGTCTCATCTACAATAATTTCAAGCGAATGCACTTTATCTGTAGAGAAAAGGCTTGTTGCATAAGGCGGGTCTACATGCCCTGCCACAAGCCCCAAACTTTCTCCCATGGCAAAGCATACGGTAATAGCCAGCATTAGTACGACAACAGTAATACAAACAGCAGTTGTATATTTATGTTTACTCATAGCCTACCCCATGTACTCGCCGTTATAGCTAACGAGAACCACATTAGAAATCCCTTCTTTTGCAAGAAGTGTGTTGACAAAAGTAGTATCCGGTGTTTTTAGGCGGATTTCATAGTTGAGTTCCACAGCGCCCTCAGAGACAACTTTACTTTTGATTACGCATTTTCCTACAAGAGGGGCCAAAAAGTCGTTTGCTTCTACTTCGGCGATTTCATCTGCGCAAGTAACAACCAAAATATAAGGGTTGTCATAGGGTTTTTTGTTGACAAAAAGAAGTAACATAATTCCCGTTACCAAGCTACCAAATACAGCAAGCAATATCATGCCTGCAGCAAGAATGATGCCTGCGGCAATAGACCAGAATAAAAAGGCGATATCAAGAGGTTCTTTGATGGCAGTACGAAAACGGACAATGGAAAGCGCGCCGACCATACCAAGAGAGAGAACAACGTTACTGGTAACGGCTAAGATGACCATTGTAGAAATCATTGTAAGCGCAATAAGCGTTACCCCAAAGCTGGCAGAATACATGACACCTTTGAATGTTTTTTTATAAACAATGAAGATATAGACACCAATACAAAATACGAGTAGAATCGCCAGCACCATATCAAAAATAGAGACGCTTGTAATGTTTTCCAGAAAATTTGATTTAAAAATATCGCTAAAACTCATAATTGTTTCCTTTCAGTTGGATAAAATAATTAATCATACATGCGCGAAAGCGCATATTTAGAACATGCTGCTGCGCGTCGATTACCAAGCTGCAGTAACTTTATAACAAAATCGGGAAGAAATGCATCATACTTCACTTCCAATAATACAATTTCATCTCCTACCGGAATGGTAGGAAGCGTATCGCAGAAAAAATTCTGCGAGAAAAGACCGGTGCGGATATCACGATCCAGCGTAATCCGCACATTGCCTGCAGGATAAATAAACGGCTCGCGAATATAGTCAACGATGGTTTTGGGTTGTAATAGTTGCCCGCGCATTTTACTATATAACTCTGTGAGCAAAGGGCGACTATCACTCGCCATAAAAGCGATTTCGCCGGCCAAAATGGCATTCACCTCTTCTTTTGTTACCACGACATCACTTTTATAGCATCGCCCGCGCAATTTTGCTTTTTTTTCGATACGCAGGAGAGTTGCATCGCTGCTGTAGCGACGAATGCGGAATTTTTCTCGTCGATCCACACCATCTATTTTTTCGCGCAATGCTTTGTCGCCGGGTGTGTCAAAATAAAGGCTGCGAATGGCGTATTCTCCTTTTTCATTGACGTTTCTGTCACGTGATAATGTGGCAGACAATCTACTTTTTAATATGGTATAATCCATGAAATTCAGGCTATGTTTATATTCATGCCTTCCTTGCATGAAATCACCTCCTTTCTATTTGCTCGTATCATAAAAGAGATTCCTTGAAAAAAGATTGAAATTTCTTTCAATGTTTCTTCAAGGTTTTATGCTATACTGAAACTTAAGAAAGAGAGCATATTATGAAACTGTTGCTTGTAGAGGATGAACGGCAATTATCCGAAATTCTCACGACACTGCTAAAACAAAAAGAATATGAAGTGGATGCGGTTTTTGATGGCATTGCTGGCGAAGAATATGCAAAAACCGGCGTTTATGATGTGATTATTTTAGATGTTATGCTGCCGGGGCAGGATGGACTTTCTTTGTTGCGCGCATTGCGAAAAGCAGGCATTGCAACGCCGGTTTTGTTGTTGACCGCAAAATCTGAAATTGAAGACAAAATCATTGGCTTGGAACAAGGAGCCGATGATTACTTGACAAAGCCTTTTTCTACGGGAGAATTGGTTGCGCAAATTCGGGCGCTCACACGGCGCAAAGGGGAATATATTGGAGACGAACTAACTTTTCAAAATACAATTTTAAATCGCGACACCCATGTGTTAAGGCATAGGGGGAATACGGTGAAACTTAGCGCAAAAGAATACCAGATACTGGAATTACTCATGCAAAACAGCACGCAGATTATCCCGAAAGAACGATTTATCGAAAAAATATGGGGATTTGATACGGAGGCAGAATATAATGCCATAGAAGTCTACATCTCATTCATTCGAAAGAAGCTTGGTGCCATTGAAGCGGATATGCAAGTGCGTGCCGCGCGTGGTGTAGGTTATTTTTTGGAGGCGGCCAATGATTAAAAAATTACAGCTCAAACTAATTGCCATTAGCATGGCTGTGCTCGTGATTGTCTTTGTCATCGTATTTTTAACGATAAATATATTCATGCAAACCAGCAGCGAGAAACAGACAGCGGACTTGCTTTCCATGGTGGCAGAGCAAGATGGACTTATGTTGCCACCCGAAGAAGAAATGGGGAAAAAAGAGATGATGCCAATGGAGGATTTTCCACAGCCTGAACGGATGCAAGGCATGCGTCTTTTTTATGTGAAAGTTGATGGAGCAGGAACAGTGCTTGAAGTTAATTTTGAGCGGATGTTCGATTATACAGAAGAAGATGTGCTTGCAGTGGCAGAAAAAGCTTTTGCAAATGAGAAGACAAAGAGTACGATGGATGGATTTCAGTACTTGATTGTAGAAAAATCTTATGGAAAAATTGCTGTTTTTGCAGAACGGAATGTGGAGATACGTATGCTGGAAGAGTTATTGCAACTTTCTCTTTATGTAGCAGCAGGAACATTTATTCTACTTTTGTTCTTTTCGCTGCTTTTTTCTAAATGGGCGGTAAAGCCGGTGGAAGTGGCGTTTCAAAAGCAGCAGCGGTTTGTCTCCGATGCCAGCCATGAATTAAAAACGCCGCATACGATTATGGGCGCGAATATAGATGTTTTAGAAAACGAAATTGGTAGCAATGAGAGAATTACGGCGCTCAAAGGACAAATGGTGCGCATGAATTTGTTGATTTCAGATTTATTAACGCTGGCAAAAGCAGATGATGAAAAGAATATGCTTCATACGGAGTATTTTTCACTCAGCAAAACAGTAGAAAACACAACACTTGAATTTGAAAGCACGGCCTTTGAGGCAGGAAAAAGCCTTCACTATCAAATAGAAGCGGATATTATGTATCTGGGAGATGCTGCAAAAATGAAGCAACTGACGGCTATTTTGCTGGACAATGCAATTAAATATTCTGATGAGAATGGAGATATAAATGTAATGCTGCAAAAAAGGGATAGCGAAATTATTTTTGCTGTTTCCAATACCGGCACTCATATCCCGGAAGCAGAGCGAGAAAAGATTTTTGATCGTTTTTATCGAAGGGATATCTCGCGCGCGCGTGAAACCGGTGGGTATGGATTGGGGCTTGCTATTGCAAAATCCATTGTAGAAGCGCATCAAGGGAAAATTACAGTGTCCGGGCAAGAGGGGTTGGTTGTATTTACTGTAAGGCTGTCTGCAAATGCAAGCAAATAACAACTGGGACAAAGCAGAGTAAGCGAAGAAAGCCATGGAAATAGACAATTGATGTATTTTGTACTATACTATCATTAAGAATAGATGTATAAATGTTTTTGTGCAGTTGCAGCAAGATTGACCAGAAGGAGAGGATTGTTTATGAATAAATTGTACTCTTTTTTAGCAAAAGTAATGATGGTTATTTGTGGGTTTTGCTTGTTTTTGCCGAGTGCAGCACAGGCGGCGAGCGTTGCGTATACAGGAGACTCTTCAAATACGCTGTTATGGATTGTTGTTTTGGTGTTTGCAGTATTGGCGCTGGGTGGTGTGGCAATTTTTTATTTCTTCGCAAAGCGCAAAAAGGACAAGGATCAAGATTAAAAATACTTGAGAGACACAATAGAAATAGAAAGGCTGATACAAAAGTGCATCAGCCTTTTTTTGTAAAGAAATATGTATAACCTGTAATAGGAGAAGAAAGATGATACATTTTGCAGTAGAAGCAGTTGACAAGAACGCGAAGAAAACGGAAACAGACGACATACGCGCAATAGAGCGGCTGCTCGCAGCAGAAAACATTGCAGTAGATATTGTACAACTGAAAAATCAACTTCTATATGCTTGTGATGTCACGATTAACTTTCATCCTGATCGGTTTGACAATACAGGAAAACTAATTATTGAAAACCTTCTTGTTGAGGGTATGTATGAAAACCAATATAAAACGGGAACCAGCAATGGTGCGCGTACAGCACAACCGGGAGGAGATCGGGATTTATGGGAAAAAGCTTTGTTTTACGGCGCATACCATAAGCGTGAAAAAAATCTTGCTGCGCGCCCTAAATATGGTGCGCTTAATATACATAATTATACTGATGGTGCATCGGCAAGGTTTGGGGCGTGCTTTTTTACAGTAAAGCCACATGTAATAAAGCGTTGTACTTTTGCATTTGGCGATAGCTCCACTGCGCCGGAGGTAATAGGAACAGAAGAGCATTTCTATGGCGTATTGCGCGCGCTTTTAGAAGAGGTGGCGCAAGAAGGCAGGCTTCTCAATAAGAAAGGGTTTACACTAAAAAGTGCAGTACAATATATATTGTCCTTGCAAAAAGACAAAATAGAGATTTTAGGCAGAAACCTTGATGATTGTATTGAAGCGCATATACACGGCGAAATATCTCTTTTGGAGGATATTGAAAGTTTTTATATTGACGGCGCATATCACGGTACAGAGATAGATGCGTTATCGAAACGTTTATCGGAACGATATGATATTGCACTACATGATATCCCAAAAAGAACATATAGTATAGATAAAATTGATGATGTTTGGCGTGGGCCGCTGGCAAGACCTGTTGCGGAAGAAATAATGGCGCGATTTCCAAACAAAGAGCGAATGCTGGATGCTTATATCTTAGGGTGCGCGGCGCAAGATAGCATATTAAACTCAAAGGTCTGGGAGTGCATTGCAAGTGAATTTGATTTGTTTCAAAATTTCAAATATCTTTGGCATTTTATCGCGTATTTTGGGCATGTAGAATAGATTAAAAAAGTAAAGAGGAATTGGGAAATAGAAGTTATTTCCCAAAACCCCTTGCGGTTGACGCGAGGTCAACTGTTATACTATGCATGAAAGCCTTTAAAAATGTGGAGGAAAGGTATTTAATGGAACAGTCGCAACCAATTCATGTTGTTACAACAGAACTAAATATCACTAGCCGGACACTTCGGTATTGGGAAGCAGCAGGGCTTTTTAAAAGTCGGCGTGATCCTGCTTCTGGTAGGCGCATGTATGATGGTGATGCGATGTTTTGTATTCGCATCACAGATTTTCTGCGGCGGTTGGATTTGCCCATAAAAGATATTGGAGTTGTACTAAAAGCAAGAACAGCAGAAAGCCTACATGCTGTACTGCAAAAGCAACTCGACAAACTAGAGAATATAGAAGCTGATGTCACGCTGCGAAAAGAGGCAATTAAAAGCCTGCAAACGCTGGTTGCGGAAAAAGAAAACTTTCGTTTGGTTTCTCTAGAAGAGATAGGATTGCCAATACCACTTGAATCGTTATCGCGCAAGAGGAACAGCATTGCAAAAGTACAAGGAGGATTAGGAATGGAACAAATGAAAAGTAAATATGGCGATGTGATGTTTATCAAAATGTCGCCCATGCGTACAATCGCTTATACGTATGAAGGAATTGAACCAGAGGAGGCGGCAAGAACACCAATTTTGAACTTTATGAAGGAAAATAAGTTAGAAGGAACCATGCGCCTTTTTGGATTTAATGTGGACCCATATCCAACAGAAGAGAATCCGGGTTACTATGGGTTTGGATATTGTGCGACAGTTCCGGAGGATGTGAAAATAGTTGAGCCGTTCTTTGAAATGAACTTGCCGGGAGGGATTTATGCTGTTATCAGCCAATATGAAGGGGATCCTAGTTTTGGGTGGCAAAAAGCGGAGCAGATGCTAAATGATGCGGAGTTCATGTGGGAGTATGATGTTGCGCGGCATCCGGGGCTAGAAGAGCATATCGCCCTTGCAGAAGGGGCGCCCTATAGAGTTTTGATTCTGCTTCCTTTAAAGAAGAAAGAGAAATAAAAAAGGGTGTCGTATATGACAGCTTTTTTTATTTTACTTTATAGCGTGACAAACCCAATAATAGGGGGATATTCTCTTGTAAAAGAACCATTGACGTAGCGAATGCGCAATCCATTTTTCGCCACATATACAAATTCTATGACCACAGATTCATCTACAATTTTAATCCATTTTAATCGTTCGCCGGAGGTTGCTTCTTCTGCAGTCAAGCCGGAAAGTTCAACCAAACGTTGTGCAACAGCACCACCATTTCGATCTGATACCAGCACCAACCGATACCGATAATCCTGTGTTTTACTATCTATTATAATATATTTATTGATTGTAATGCCGTTTATATAAGCATCGGTTACGGTTGATTGCAATACAGTATATACAGTTCTTGCTTCTGTAAATGCAACGGTTTCGTTTGCACGGTCAATATAGCCAAATCACAGAAGGCACCAAAATAGCAGCCAATATCGCTAAAATAGCAATGACAATAACCAGCTCCATCAGAGTAAATCCTTTGCGAAGTTGTTTTGTTGTAAGGCTACTGCTTATATAATTATTATAGCATAGAGAAAAGACCTTTGCATTATGAAAGAGAAGCAAAATTCTTGAAGTAAGACGATACATTTTTCGGACAGGAATACGTTCGACTTCATTTTCTAGTTGTGCTATATTGAAAGAAAGAGAGGAGCAGAATCATGGTACACCTTATATTACATTTGCAGGAGAATGTCGTGCGGCGCTTTTGTTTTATGAAACTGTCTTTGATACAAAAGTAACAATGATGCAAAGCTATGGAGCATACGTTCCAGAAGGCAGAGAAGACCTACCAGAAGGTTTAGCACAGTGGGTTTTGCATGCAGAAATGAAGATTGCAGACACACCTTTTTGGTTTGCAGATGAAATAGAGGAGCCGATTGAAAAGGGGAATCAAGTAAAGCTAACCGTAAGTGTTGTTTCAAAAAAAGAAGCAGAGGCTATTTTTTCGGCATTGGCGGAAGAAGCAATAAAAATCACATTACCACCAACAGAAACCTTCTATAGCTTATTTCATGCAGGGTTGACTGATAAATATCACATCAGTTGGAATATCGTAAGCCTAGAAGCACCGGCAGGAAATCTTGAGATTGGCGAGGAATGAGAGATGTAGTTGGAAAAGAAAGTAGGAACTAAAAGATGAATAAATGTAGACGATATATTTTCCTATTTAGTGCACTGTTTTTTTTTGATTACAATGGCAGGATGCCATGAAAAAGGAAATTTTCGTAGAAAACGAAATGGGCAAGGCATCGTAATTGCGCCAGACGGTATAGAATATATGCCGCTTGCGTTCAGTGGATTTATGTCTTATGAAGGAGAGAAAGTATTCTATGCAAATTGAGTGGCGATGAAGCTTTGGCGTATAATGAATTACAAACGGGTTTCTACTATTACAAAGATGATGCTTATAAAAAAGTGTTTTATATTATCAACCTGCAGATAGTGAATGGGGCGAGTATTATAGAAGAGTTGATTGTCCTGATTTGGAAATCAAAATAGAAAATGCGATGCAATTTGTTTTTCAACCGCTTACATTAGTTAATTGGAAAAATAGAAGAGGGATAAAAGGAGAAGAGAATGTTGAAGCTTTTTTGCAAGAGCTCCAAGCGATAAAACCGTTGACAGAAGCTGAAATTATAGAGTTGATTGAAAGTGATGCCGCTTATGTAGAAGGCGCGATAGGTAATAGCCGCATATATAGCGCGATGGAAACAGATGATCGCCTTGTTGTCATGTGGTATGTAATTACATTCAATCATCGCCCGTATGCGATTTCTGCGGGAGAGAATATGAAAGAAACCTACTATGTTTTACCTGAAAAAATGGGTGAAAGTGTTGTTAGGAGAAAAGTGATGGCGACAATTCATTTTATTGTGGGACTGCCTTGCAGCGGAAAAACGACCTTTGCGAAAAAGTTAGAAAAAAGTGAAAAGGCGTTGCTTTTATCGCCGGACGATTGGCAAATTCGTATTTTTGACAATAACTTATACGGTTTCAGCGAAGCAGAAAATATACAACATAGCCTTTATCACGATCGCATTGAAGCGATTATGTGGATGTGGCGGTACGCATGATTGCACTGGGTGTTGATGTGATTTTAGATTTTGGGTTTTGGTCGAAAGTGGAGCGAGATATGTTTCGCGCAAAGGCAAAAAAGATTGGCGCAAGCGCAGCGTTTCACTATATGGATGTTTCAATAGAAACGCTGCTCCACCGATTAGAAAAGCGAAATGCTGCCGGAGCAAACGAAACAATCATCTTCCCAAAGGAGCAACTTAGAAGAGTGGTATGAAAGTTTTGAGCCGCCCACAAAGCAAGAACTTAGAGAAGATACAAAAGCATATAAGCCGAAAGAGGAACAATAACAGTACGCATAACAGCGAGGAGGTACGCTATGGCATTGTTTCAACCAAAATGGCAGCATAAAAAATGGAAAAAGAGATTAAGCGCAGTTGAAAAACTAAATGACCAAGAGATTTTATTTCAGCTGGCGCTAACTGACCCTGTTCCAGAAGTTGCAACAGCGGCCATGGAAAAGATTAGCGACGGTGTAACATTAACAAAACTTTCGCGGCAAGTGAAGCATGATAGCTTACAGCTTTTATTGGCAGAAAAGCTAAATGACCAGCAACTTCTAGCGCAGCTTGCCGGAAGAGGCGATGTTTCCGGTTGGATCAATGACCGCGCATTTGCAAGCCTAACAGATGAAACGCTGCTCATGGAACTCGCAAGGCAAAATGAATATGCAGGGATTCGAAAAAAGGCTGTAGAAAAGATACGCAACCAAGATTTCTTGATGGAAATAATAAACAAGGATATGGATACGACTGTCAAAAAAACTGCGGCAAATGGGCTTATGGATAATGGCTTAAGGCATCTTACCTAGCGCTTTTCTCCACGCCCGGCAGTAAGGAGCGCGAAAAGGCGCTGGTGGGCGCGACAGATGAAATGGTTTTACGGCAAATTGGCATTGAAGATGAAGATATGAAAATACGCCGCGCTGTTATCGCCAATTTGCAAAACGAAGAAATCATTTGGGAGGTTGCAAGCAGGAGCGATCATGCAGGCATATTGGAGCCTGCTGCGCGGAAAATAAACGATCAAGCGCATCTTTTGTTGCTTGCAAAAAAAGATGCGCGAGAAAGCGAAAGTGCGGCGCAAGTTGCAGTGCAGAAGATAAAAGACGATGCATTGCTCTATGAGGTTGTAGAAAAAGGGTATCATCCCCGCGCGCGCGTTGCAGCAATTGAAAAAAATAAAAGAACAAGCATTGCTCGTTTGCTTGGTACAACGCCTTAAAAAAAGAAGAATACGAAGATCCTACAGTTGTGCTTGCCTTAGCACGGCGCGTTACAGACAATGACGCATTGCGCACGATTTTTCATGCATGGAAAAAGCCGGCATATTACAGTGCGCGTGTTGCAGCAATTGAGGGCATACAAAAAGAAGAAATGCTTTATGATTTGCTTTTGGAAGGATCAGAGGGCGTCTTGCAAAAAGCGATTGTTGCGGCGATGAAGCGGAAAGATATTTTATTAAAAGCAACAGAAGCATATCATAACATTGGCGCAGTATATGCCATGAAAAAATTGGCGCTGGAGCATGCGCTCATAGCGACAGAACAAGAAGCTTTGGGCAAAGATTTTGGGCATGCCATTACAATTCCTACGCATCGAGAGTTGCATGCCATGCTTTTTGTAGAAACAGCAGGTTTGCTGGAACGTAATATGCCCTTTGCCGGTGTTTCCATGACGCGGCAAGAATATGATGCATATGACGAATATGGTGGCTATACATATACCACGCATGAAGTATTTTACCAAGGGGAAAGTTTACTTAGCATATGAGGAGGGAAGATGAGGGAAATTCCGGCGCTTGATTTGTTCATGATGTGCGAAAAGATAAATACGGCAGCTTTTGGCGCGTTGCCTGCAGGCTACTTTTTTAGACATCCAAGGGAGGATGAGCTAGATGCATGGATTCGCCTCAATATTGAAGATGAGGCGCATTATGATTTTGTAAAAGCTTATTATCTGCGGGTTTATGCACCGAAGAAAGAAAGGTTTTTTAAGAGATGCATCTTTGTCTGTAATGAAGCGGATATACCCATTGGAACTTGCTTTACATGGAAATCATACGAGCAGTTTTATACCATCCATTGGTTGAAAGTCAAAAAAGAATACGAAAGAAAGGGGGTTGGGCGCGCATTATTAACGCATATTCTATCTACGTTGGAAGAAAGCGATAATCCAATCTATTTACATACACATCCTTCTTCGCTTGCTGCCATTAAACTATATACGGATTTTGGCTTTGCGTTTTGACAAATGCAGAAATTGGATGCCGTAAAAATGGCTTGCAAGAAGCATTGCCATATTTGAAGGCGCACCTGGCGGTTGGCGTATATGAGAGTTTGAGATTTGCGGAAGCGCCACCTGCGTTTTGGAAACGTTGCAAGGGGAAACAGAAGAAGTATTTTAGAAATGCGTACACAATCCATAAAGCAATTACACTGAATAAGTGTGGTTGCTTTTTTTGTTGCGATTGCTCACAATATGTATATAAAAGCCCTTTAGAAAGGGAACAAAAGCAAAAAAAGTGTATAAACATTCTTGTTACAATTTTTTCTATACGAAGTATACTGTATTTATAGTATTATAGGGGGATTTTAGCTTTATGATACTTGTTTTCATGAAATGAAATGCCACATATCTTTAGGAGGATTGTATGAATAAAAAACTAAGGACCTTTAGCGCAATGTTACTGGCGTTTATTATGGTGTTCCTGATTGCAGGGCCCGTTTCAGTATATGCAGTAAGAGAAGATCCTAACGGGGTCTATTTAACGCCAGTGGCGGAATTACATTTGATTCGTTGGCAGAAGGATATACAGGAAGCGATGTTGTATCAAAAGCATTTAATCTTAGCAATGTATCGCTCATGCATGAAATTATCACAAATATTTCAGCAACCTTTGAGGGAACAGATTTCCAAGTTGCTTCAATACCGGGAAACATATCTCCTGGTTATGACGATGATATTGTAATAAAGCCCGCTTTAGATCTCCCACAAGGTGTGTATACAGATACTCTTACAATTACCTTTCAGTTTGGAGATGCAGAAGGAAGCGCGCCTTCTTATACACTGACGCGACAAGTTACCATCACAATCGGGCAAGCACCGGCGGCGATTATTTCCCCTGATTCTGTAAGCGTTTATAAAGGGCAAACCGAGACATTCCAAGTTGTTACGTCTGGGTCAACTCCGTTTACATACAGCTTATCCGGTGAACCAACAGGCGTCAGCATTGCTTCTGATACAGGTGCTATGAGCATCAACACGACTTCATTGGCCGTTGATGAGTATTCGTTTACAATTCACGCAAGTGGTTCGTATGGAGACGGTGCTACGCAAAGCTTTACGTTGCATGTCATTGAACCTGGGAGTGCAGTAACACCAACCATTACAACGCATCCTGCAAGCGCGTTTATGCCACAGGCGCAACTGCGGCGGCGCTGGAAGTTGCAGCAACAGTAAGCGATGGCGGTGCATTAAGCTTTCAGTGGTTTAGCAATACAGAAGATAGCACAACAGGTGGAACGGCAATAGACGGCGCAACAAGCGAAACGTATACGCCGGATATCAGCGAGATTGGAACAACATACTATTATGCGGAAGTAACAAACGCAAAAGCAAGGTGCAACATCTACAGCAATAAGCAACGCAGCAAGCATTGAAGTGCGCCAAGCAACAGCACCAACGATTACTTCTGATAACTATACAAGCATTGTTTCAGAAGACGGCGGAACGTTTCAAGTTTTGGCCGATGGGTTTGGTTATACCGCGCCAAGTTATACGACGAGCGGCGCAGTGCCTCCAAGCGGTTTTTCGCTTGATGAAGATTCGGGGCTCATGGCCTTTGCCAGCAGGCATTCCTGTTGGTGTATATACCTTTACAATCACGGTTGCAAATGGCGTAGAACCTGATGCAACGCAAACGTTTACGCTTTACAGTAAAGCGGGCGACAACGGAAACACCTACCATTACAACGCAACCGGCAGACGGAGAGTATGTAACGGGAGATACAGCGGCGGCACTCAGCGTAGTTGCCGGGGTAAGCGATGATGGCACGTTAAGCTATCAATGGTATGACAAAGATGATGCGCCAATTTCTGGCGCAACAAGTGCAACATATCTACCGGACATTAGCGTAGCAGGCAGCGAAACATATTATGTTATTGTAACCAATACCAGTGAAGACGCAGTAGCGTCTGCATCGGCAACAAGCACAACAGCAACAATAACTGTTGAAGCGTTTGCAATTACTTCAACTGCCAGTACCTCTGTTGCATATGGAGTAGCAGGTACATTTGATGTAACCACAAACGCCACAAACGGAATGGTTAGCTATTCTCTTTCCGGCGCGCCCACAGGCGTTAGTATTAATACTGATGGAGAAATAGCCATTGCTGCAACAACGCAAGGCGGGACGCATACGTTTACCATTACTGCAAACCATAATGGCGAAGAAGCGACACAAAGCTTTACGCTAACCATAACAGTAACGAACGCAGAGGAACCAAACATTGTAACGCAACCGGTTGGTGCAAATTATAAAGTTGGTGATACAGCGACAGCGCTGCGTGTAGCTGCAGAAATCAATGATGGCGGTACGCTTTCTTATGAATGGTATATTGTAACTGAAGAAAGCAATACACAAATAGGCTCGGGGCAGACATTTACACCACCTACAGATGCGGTAGGTACTTTTGAATATTTTGCAGTGGTTACCAATGCAAATAACCATGCAACGGGAACGCAAACGGCCAGCGCAGAAAGCGATACGATAACGATTACTGTGCGTGCGTTGTCAGCGCCACTTTTACATCTGACGATCATACAACGGCGCCGGTGGGAACAGAAACAACATTCCCCGTAACGGCAACCAGTGAAATTGCGCCCATTACTTATGCGTTAAGCGGAACCGTGCCAACAGACGTGACGATTCACGCTGATACAGGCACGCTTACCATTCCGGCAAGCCTAGCAGCTGGGGATTATACATTTACCATTACTGCAACCAATGAAGATGGCGCAACGAATCAAACATTTACATTATATATGCGCCCGGAAAGCGCGGAAGTGCCGACGATTACAACCGAACCTGCCAGTGCTTCGTATGTGAGAGGGATACAGTAGCAGCACTTAGCGTTGTTGCAGGTGTAACGGATGGTGGAATATTAACTTATCAATGGTATAAAAGATGGGGAGCTGCTTGCAGGAGCGACGGAGCGTCCCATACGCCTGATATTACTGCAGTAGGTTCGGCGACATATTATGTCATCATAAAAAACACCAACAATTATGCAATTACTCCAGAAGTGACAGAAACCAGCGCAACGGTAACGATTGGCGTAGCTGCATTCAATATTACTTCTAGCAGTACGCAAATGGTGGATTATGGTGTTAGCAGTACATTTGACGTGACAACAAAGCGGCGTCTGATGTTACGTTCTCGCTTTCAGGAACAGTTCCGGCAGGTGTTACGATAAACGAAACAAGCGGGGTGGTTACTGCTGCTGCAACGACACAAGGTGGAGAACATTCTTTTGTTGTAACCGCAGATCATAACGGCGTAGAAGCCACGCAAAACCTTACACTTTTTGTAGAAGTTGCAAATGCAGGAGTACCAACGATTGTAACGCAACCAACGGGAGATACTTATAAAGTAGGGGAAGATGCAGATGCCATAAGCGTTGTTGCCAGTGTGAATGATGGTGGAACACTCAGCTATCGATGGTATGCGGCAATTTCGGCAAGTAGCTATGATGGCGCTACGCCCATTGGTGGTGAGTTAACTGCTTCTTATGTACCGGATACAAGCACGATAGGTGAATATTATTATTTTGTGAAAGTTTTAAATACCAATAGTGCTGCGTCGGGTACAACAGAAGTAGCGATAGATAGTAATATTGTTACAATTGTGGTAGATGCGCTTGATCGACCAACCTTTACTTCTACTGCCAATACGCGTGTTCCGGTGGGTATAGAAAGCACATACGATGTAACGGCGACCAGCACGGTTACGCCTATTACTTATGTACTGGATGGTGCAGCACCGACCGGTGTATCCATAAACGAAACAACAGGTGTTTTAACCGTAGCGGCGAGCGTGGCGCGCGGTACATATTCTTTTGTCATTACAGCATCAAATGATGATG
>JBMNLE010000004.1:0-430654 GCA_050952565.1 Christensenellaceae bacterium | reverse complement strand
TTCCTGGGCTGCCTTGATTTCCTGCCACATACCGATGCTGATTTCTCTGCCGAAGACCCAGAGTTCATCCATGAGCTTTAGCATCTGAAGTCCCAACTCCATGCCTTTATGTCTTTCTGTGGCTTCGTCCAGAACCTGCGGATAAAGTAGATGTGGGGCAAATGGCGTATGACCTTGCTGGATAGCAAATCGCATATATCGCTTTGCGTTTTTCGTGTTTTCTTCAATATCACCTTGATACGGCGAACAAATAAAAACGTTCATAATAACCTCCTGATTCTTTAGTGGCTCTGCTATAAGCCACACCGAAGGGCAAAATCGGACGGGTAAATAAAAAAATCCGTCTACACTTTTCCCTTGGACAAAGCAGACGGATTTGAGTAGTAAATTTTTAAGAGTTAATCTTTCTGATAGAAGCGGCAGGTAAAGCCGTCGGCATCAAGTTTTAAGCCAAAAGTCCACTCTGGTGTCCGGCTCATCTGCTTACAGACCGCTTCAACCGACATACGAGGATCAGCTTCAATCACGATCTCATCGTGGACATGCATGACGATGTCGGAATATTTGAAGGTTTGAAGGGCTGAGCAGAGGATGTCTCTGGAAATGGCCTGGACGATATTTTCCACGAGCTTTGCCCCGTAGGTTTCCTGACGCTCCCAGCGCCGTCCTGTGCCGACACCTTCATAAGTAATGGACTCGCCTCCGAAGCGATTCTCGCCAATGCGGGGTTTGACATAGAAAAGCTCTCTACCGGAAGGAAGCGTGATGATGAGCATCACGCTTTGATAACGAAAGCCTATGCCCTGAACTTTTGTTTTTCGCTGTTCTTTGATTGCTGTCTTGGCGGCACTGTCCACATCCCACCAGAAACGTACAATCTTGGGGTTGGAGTTCCGCCATGACTGAACAAGCCCCGGTAGCTCATCCTCAGATAAGCCCATCTCCAACGCACCCATCGCTTTGAGGGCACCGACTGAGCCACCATAACCACAGGCAAGTTCTGATATTTTGCCTTTCTGCCTAAGTTCGCCGTTCACGCCGTGTTTTATGACCGGCACGCCAAACATCTCGCTGGCTGATTGGCAGTAGATGTCACCGCCCTCAGCAAAGAGTTTCATGCGCCAGCTTTCTCCAGCGAGCCAAGCTAACACTCTCGCTTCGATGGCGGAGTAGTCGGCAACAAGAAAGATACGTCCTTCCTTGGGTATAAAGGCGGTGCGGATAATTTCCGATAATACCTGCGGAACAGAGTCAAAGAGGACTTCCAGAGCATCAAGGTCGCCTTGCCTGACGAGAGTTCTTGCTTCTTCCAGATGATCCATCTTGTTTCTTGGCAGGTTCTGTAATTGAATCAAACGGCCGGAAAAGCGCCCGGTACGGTTTGCCCCATAAAACTGAAAAAGACCTCTCGCTCTGCCATCACGGCAAACGCAGTCCATCATGGCCTGATACTTCCTAACGCTGGACTTGGCAAGCTCCTGCCTCGTTTCGAGGACATCTTTCACTTTGCCTGAAGCGGTCTCCAGAAGCTTTTTGACCGCCTTTTTATCGAGGGAGTCGGTCTCGATACCCCGACCAGCTAACCAGTCTTTTAACTGCATAACGGAATTGGGGTTTTCTAAGCCTGTCAGCATTCGGAGTTTTTGCAGGGCATGTGTCCGTACTTCCCTGTCCATGCGGATGGCTTTTTCTGCCAGCTCTTTATCAATCAGGATGCCAAGATCATTGACCCTCTGGTCTCTATGGTAGTTATCCCATTCCATATCCGGCATGGGAAAGCTCTCGAGTCTTTCCTGTATCGCCATTTCCGTTTCTACATCCCGTTTGTTGTAGGCTTTATAGAGCTGCCATTTTTCCGGATCGTGCTCTGGCAGATTCCTCGTCCTGCCCCCATTTGTTTTGGTCGGGTTACAGGGCATGGAGAAATAGCGTATGAGGTCTTTTCCTTCTTTTAGCTTTTGCTTGTCAAGACCTAAGACTAATCCGACCTGTTCCAAAGAAAGCGGAAGCCCCAGATAAGCTGACCAGACCATGGAACAGCGCCAGCTTTCTGGGTCAAGATAGTTCAGGTATTCCGGCTCATGGCCAAAGGGCACGGGCCGCTCCAAAACATAGCCCTTTCGCTTCAGCCACTCGGTAAGACAGATTCGTTCAAACTGGGCGTTAAAAGCCCACTTGATCACATCGTCCGAGAGGATAGCTGAGATGAGTTCCATCGGCATCGCTTCGCCCTGGGCAAGGTCAATGGTCTGCACTTCGCCGCCGTCAATGGCATAAGAGATGAGGAGAATATCAAAATCAGGAGCCTGAACATAGCGGTAAACGCCCGCTTTACTCAGGTCCTCTGAGGAAAAAGTTTCAATGTCGCAACTGATATACTTTATTTCAACCATGCAAAAGTCCTCCTCAGTTTGATTTTTGAGATGGTGCCTTGGCTTACTCCATACATTTCAGAAAGTTCTTTCCCTGTGAATCCGCAATAGAGAGCAAATCTAATAGTTTCAACATCATCGATTGATAGTTTTCTCCAACGCCCACCATCCTTATAGACATCTAGTATGTTTTCCGTGCGCGTTCCATATCTCAGATTTTCAACCCGATTATATTTTAGATTGCCATTGCCGTGCAGAACCTCGCAATTTTCGGGACACACACCTAGAAAGGTACGTGCTACAAGCTTATAAACAGGTTTTCCAGGCGTTCCTTTCTCAAGAACCACAGAGATATGCCCAGATTCACAGTACTGGCCAGGCTTCAGCACTCTGCCTTTGATCTTTCTGTAAAACTCTTTGCCGGTAAAATGACAAACACCACGAACAAATCTATCTAAGCTGCGAATGCGTCCACATGTGCTTGCCTGATATTTATCTTCATATCCGGGGATATCTTGCCAAACTTCATGTTTCATTGATGACCTCCATGTATGAGCAAAGGGACGAGGTTTTCGACCCCGCCCCCAGCAGTTACTTTTGCTGTTCTTTGACTCGCTTCCAGACTGCCTTGCCGAACTGATAGACGGCGTAAAACGGCAGGACGGCTGCCAGTCCGCCTAAGATGAAGGCATTGAAAACGATGTACACTTCCTTAAAAAGCTCTGCAAACATCGGCACGCCTCCTTACGACAGGAAGTCGTCGTCATCGCTCAGGTCGCCGAAGTCGGACTCAGCACTGGCACGGCTTCCGAGCGGTTTGCCATCACGGATTTTCTGAAGATTGTTTAGCCCACAGGCGATACCACGATTGCCGTTCGAGTTGAAGGCATAGAAGGTAATGGACGCTCTGCCGTATACTCCGCTGTAGACTTCCGAACGGTCGAGAATCGGGTTCACATCGGCGTCGACAATGCCTGGTGCTGTGGCCGAGTTGGCATTGACAAAGTAACTGTTGGTATAGGCTTCATCGTCAGGGCGCTCCACATCACCGTCACGAAGTGGCAGTTTGATAGAATTCAGAGCTGGCACCGTGCGGCTGTTGCCCTTGAGTTTGGCTTCGCCTTCCTTGTAGGCGGCTTCAATAGCTTTCTTGATGGCATCCAGTGTCTCTTTATCGGATTTCGGAATGATAAGTGAGACTGAGAACTTCGGCGTACCGCCGTTAATGGATTTTGCTTCCCACACGTTGGCATAGCTCCAGCGTGTATCTTTGCCTGTGATAACTTTCATCGGATTTGATTTACTCATGAGTGGTTTCCTCCTTAAACTCATCTAAAATTGTTGTCATTTCCGGTCTTTTATCGCTGTCCGGTACCAGCGTCGGTTTGCCTTGCGGCTTGATGACGAGATCTCCTAAGATTTCGCTGAATTGCTTTCGTCCGAGGAGAGATGTCATGGCCGTGATGCCTAAGAGCTTCTTTTCATAGGGATCAAAGCCAGCTTGTTCTACTGCCTGGGCGACTTTTACATCGTCCAGATACTTGCGGTTTGACCTGCCCTCGACCAGCTTGAAGCCGAGCCATTTCTTGCCCGACTTGGCAGCAGTCAAGGCGTAGTCTTTAATGTCGTTTGCCCAGGAGGTCAGCTCATCGAGTTGCCCCAGGATTTCCTCAATCTCCGTGTCGGAGAGCAGAGGTGGTCTTGCAAACTCCAGCTTTGCCAGCTCCAGGTTGACTTCCGCCCGCTTGGCGCAGGTCGCTTTGACCTTGCAGAACCTGCACCAGTCACCGGCTCTAAAGTCTCCCTTGCCGTCAAAGGCGAGAGCGGCAATTGGTCTCACCGTCTCATCGGCCCATTTGTAGAGGTCTTCTTTTTTCATCGTGAAAGAGCTGTAGTTGTCCCGTCTGGGCTGGATGATGGTCATCCTGACTTCATCAAAGTCGTAGATGCTGTCAAAGAGCTGGAGACAGCCGAGGGCGTAGAGCATGAGCTGCGGGTTTTCCTTGGCATCGACGAGGACGCCCGTTCCGTACTTCATGTCAAATAAATGAAGTGTTTTGTCTGCAAGAATGACGCAGTCTGCTGTGCCAAAGCCGCCCGGTACATAGTCGGAAAAGTCCAGCCGCTGTTCGATAAGGACAGCAAGGTCTGGTGTGATTTTCCTGACTTCTTCCAAGATCTCCAAGATACGGTCGACATACTGCTCGGCAGCATCTTCCATTTCCTGTGAATACATGGAAAGGTCGGGTATTGGGTCTTCCGTCTCCATGCCCAGTGCCAGCTTCAGCCTGAATTCACAAAGTGCGTGGGCTTCTGATCCCTCTCGGGCATACTCCGAAGCAAAGTCTGCTACTTTTTCGTTCAGCCTTGCCGACGGTGGGCAGTGGAGCCAGCGTTCAGCACTGGATGCGGATAAGGTTGCGTGCTTTGTCATTAGCTCAATTCCTCCGCATCCTTCAAAAGTGCTTCATAGTCCTCCGGCTTCACATCAGACAGACGCTCTGCACCGTACTTTTGGATGAGAGCCTTTACACCTTTGGTAAGGCCTGCCTGTGATTTTTTAGCCAGCACACCTCTTACATCAGATAATGTGAGTTTTGATTCGATTGCCTGTTCCTTTGGTTCTTCTTCATCGCTTGCAATGACATTAGCCAACAGAGCGATACTCTCTGCCAGTTGATTCATGTCGTCTGCGACATTTTTCAGTAATTTGATATGACTCATAGCTTGCCTCCTATTCCTCTTGGATTGCGATTGTCTTGACGGTGTTGCCCGGGATGATCACAGTGACTTCTTCGGCCTTGCCAAAGAGCAAACGGAGCAAGCGCTCTCGAACTGTGACTTTTCGATATCGGACAATGCCGTTCGATTTTTCCGACTGTCCGATACCAATTTTTAATCGATGCCTCATCTTAAAACCTCCTTCCCAGTGGGCTGTTTTGTGTTGCCCTCTGCTGTAAGCCAGGAGGAAGAGAGTTTTCGGACGGGGTCATGAAAAATCAGCGAAAATCTTTCTAAGCTCGGCCTTGGCTCGATTGACACTTCTGCGGATAGCAGATTCATCGACACCTTCATCTTTTGCCAAATCGACATACGTCCAGCCTTCAAAGATGACCTTTCGTACACGCCTTGCCTGGTCTGGTGTAAGTTTTGATAAAACAAACTCCTGAAATTCTTTCTGATAGATTTCTTCATAGGGATCATCCTTGGCAGAAAAGTACCTAGCGTCTTCGTATTCAAATGTGTCAAGCGAGGTGTGTCGCTCTCGTCTGGTATTTTTCCGATCATTGCTTCGTTCTTGGCGGTAAGATTCTTGATAGAATTCGCCAATCTCTCTCGTAACATCAACCACGATGTCCTGCTTGTAGTCCTGAGAGATTTCAATGTTCTGTGTTTGGCCGTATTTGTCTGTAAATCTGATTTGCATATTTTGCCTCCATCCGCCGGAGCAGAGGGGCAAAGTAAGAAAGAGCCTGTAGCCAAATTCAGCACACAAACCTAAAAAAGAGTACGCAAAGGAAAGGTGCTGAATTTTCTGCCAGACCACCAAAGGTGGTTTGTAGGCAGCTATTCATCCTTTGCCCTATACGTACTCGGGCTGTAGTGTTATTGAGATGGTGTATGACCATCTCTCATCATTAGGTTAAGGGAGGGTTAAGCAGAAAACACGGACATAAAATGTCCGAAAATATAGCCTGTTCCATCAGATTTTGGCAAAACAGGGCATAAAAAAAGCCCGCTAACGGGCGACGGCACACGGACATAAAATGTCCGTCTTGATGAAAATTTATTTTTCAGGGAGACAGTTGAGAGCGGATTGATGTTGCTCGCGCCAATCAAAAATATCGGCATAGTTGCCGTTTCGAAGCAGGGTTTCAGTTAAGATATCTTCCTGGGAATTGCCAAGTGGACAACCGCCTTGACGCAATAGCTCAGCGGTAATAGGAAAGGGAAGGTGCATCCCAACACAAATCTCAATCAAGGTCTTCTGGGTCGGCTTTTCTTCTCCAGTACGATAGCGTTGGATGGTTTTATCTGAACAATCTGCAAGTTCTGCTAGTTTTTCATTCGTCATTTCATACCGCTTCATAACAGCGGCAAGACTTACAGGAAAAGAATTTGTCAAGCCTTGCACAAAGCCAGAAATTTCCTGTGCTTGCATGCTGATCAGTTCTAGGGCTTCAGCACGATCAAGCACTTGATTGTTAGAAACAGCATGATATTCAATTTGCGGAATTAAAGCTTCTACAGCCCTGCGTAGCAAAGTAAAGGCATCTACTTTATCTGTGCCGATGATTGCTGTGCGTTTAAAGGTTGCTTCAAACTTAACGCAGCACTCATCCATATGATCCCAGGCATAATCCGTAAGTCCGAAGCGCCCTTGTGGTAATGTCTTGATATATAAGGGGTCATTAAGGCAAATGCAGTGGTCAACATATTTTAATTGTCCCGCTTCATAGAGTTTGCGGAAACGACCGTCTCCGAACTTATCACTGAAAAAGATATAGGCCAGGTCGACTGGCGTAATGAAGAATGTTTGGTTGTGCAGGATAGAGCCCTTCTTAAAAGAATAATTGGGGATGTAATTATCGTTTTGGTAGTTTAAGACACCACGTGCCTCGTCGTATCCTAAATCCAGCAAGCGTATTTTTACAGCGAGTTTAGAGACTTGGAAAAACTCTGCTAATTCCTGTATGGCCATTTCAACCATATCGACTCTGCGGAAAGCAGGATACTGAAGCTGCAAAGTATCAAGGATGGAATCTGCTTTCTTTTGGAACATATTCTTTGGCATTAGGATCCGGGGAGCTAAGGCATTGGCGTGCCATTCCATCCAGTCCCGCGGATTTCGATTTTTCTCGGTATGTAATTTGCTTTTAGGAATGGCTGTAACCTGACAGCGAATATCGGTAGCTTTGCGATTAAAAAGTCTCTCTAACTCCATCGCTTTTGCATGATAATGCCAATGCACGCATTCATGAATAATGGTATTGCGTACAGAACCTAGGGTTCGCATAAAGAAAACATCAGGGTCATAAAAGATAGTACCTTTACTGGCAGGAACGGTGATGTAGTTGTCATTCTCGTGATCGTAGATTCTGACATGGCAATCTGAAAAGACCGTCATACCAAAAATGGTACAGTCAGCAGAAAGCGATTCGCCTCTGACGGTCAAACCCAGTTTTTCGGTAATAGTAGGAATATCCAGTGCCAGTGGTTGTTCAAGTGCCTCTGGATAAAACTCTGATAGAAACTCCTCGGCGCGGTCATCCAGCTCTTCTTTCCAGAAAATAGGTACAAGACTATCCGATAGAGGATTATTTTGTTTTCGTTTCCCTGTATAAACCTCAATGGAATGAATGTGAAAATCATGAAAGCCATCTAGAATGGCAGCAGTACAGCTAAGGGTAAACCATTGTTCGAACATGGTTTCTTCATCATAACGATTTGCTTCGCTAGATATCAGGAGCTCGGCTTCTAAAACTAAATCGAACTTTACCGCGGCTCCAGGAAGATTCTCAATTGAGTAAAACTTTATTCGATAGTCGTAGAGTTCAACCTGTTCTACATCGTCATAAAAATCTAGTTCTGCGTGAAGAGAAGAGTCTTCCAGATAGTGAGATAAGGCAGTCATAATCTCATCATCGTACAATTTGGAAATTAGCTCATTAAAGGATGCGTTTCTTGTCATGGTGATTACCTGCCTTACGTAACATAAAATGTTATCTATTTCATATATTCACTAAACCTTATTCTCTAAATTAGCCTTACCTACTTCCATTGACAAAACAACCCAAGAAACAAGAAAGAAACTTTCTTATTTCCTGGGTCATTCTTATCAACTAGATGAGTTTAATCGTGCTTTTTCCTCAGTTGAAACTCCCGCTTAATCATGATCAAGAACAATCCCAAGCTTAGCAAGAACATCCCTAACCATCCATAAATACTTCCTGATTCACCAGTGCGTGGAAGAGTGGTAGGCGTCTTAGGTTCACTTGGTTCAGTAGGAGTAGAAGGATGATCTGGGGGATTTGGAGTACGGACATTTGTAACCTTATATCCGGTTCTTTGATCTCCACTAATTACCGTAACGTAGCCGTTGCCAATAGCGACTTCTTCTACGGTGTAGGAGATCAGCTCGCCGTTAGCATATTCATCTAGGTCTGAGAAGGTACCGGTCCAGTTGTTTGTTGCGGTTAAGACTAAGGTCTTGCCTGTGTCTTCGCCATTGGCTAGAAGTTTAATTGTGACTGACTCAGGTCTCACTCCGTCCTGGTTGTTAGCGTCTGCCCAAGCTTTTGTCACTTGAACTGAGGTCTTGCCAGGGGTGTGGGTGTTGGTCACGTTGTAGCCTGAAACTTCCGAGCTGTAGTCTGCCACGGCATCTTCAGTAATGGTGTAGGTGATTAGCTCACCGTCTTCATACTTGGCTAAATCAGCAAAGCTCCATGCCCAGCCGTCTGCTTCCGTGACGGTCTTAGAGTCTATCTCCACACCGTTTTTAAGCAGTCGAATCGTGATGCTTTCTGGTCTCATGCCATCTTGGTTGTTGTTGTCGTCCCAAGTCTTTGTGCCAGAAACTGTTAAGGTCTCAGGTGTTCTGCTGTTGGTCACGGTATAACCGTCACCTGCTGTTCCTGTAACAACTGTAGTGTAGCCGTTGCCAATAGCGACTTCTTCTACGGTGTAGGAGATCAGCTCGCCGTTAGCATATTCATCTAGGTCTGAGAAGGTACCGGTCCAGTTGTTTGTTGCGGTTAAGACTAAGGTCTTGCCTGTGTCTTCGCCATTGGCTAGAAGTTTAATTGTGACTGACTCAGGTCTCACTCCGTCCTGGTTGTTAGCGTCTGCCCAAGCTTTTGTCACTTGAACTGAGGTCTTGCCAGGGGTGTGGGTGTTGGTCACGTTGTAGCCTGAAACTTCCGAGCTGTAGTCTGCCACGGCATCTTCAGTAATGGTGTAGGTGATTAGCTCACCGTCTTCATACTTGGCTAAATCAGCAAAGCTCCATGCCCAGCCGTCTGCTTCCGTGACGGTCTTAGAGTCTATCTCCACACCGTTTTTAAGCAGTCGAATCGTGATGCTTTCTGGTCTCATGCCATCTTGGTTGTTGTTGTCGTCCCAAGTCTTTGTGCCAGAAACTGTTAAGGTCTCAGGTGTTCTGCTGTTGGTCACGGTATAACCGTCACCTGCTGTTCCTGTAACAACTGTAGTGTAGCCGTTGCCAATAGCGACTTCTTCTACGGTGTAGGAGATCAGCTCGCCGTTAGCATATTCATCTAGGTCTGAGAAGGTACCGGTCCAGTTGTTTGTTGCGGTTAAGACTAAGGTCTTGCCTGTGTCTTCGCCATTGGCTAGAAGTTTAATTGTGACTGACTCAGGTCTCACACCGTCCTGGTTGTTAGCGTCTGCCCAAGCTTTTGTCACTTGAACTGAGGTCTTGCCAGGGGTGTGGGTGTTGGTCACGTTGTAGCCTGAAACTTCCGAGCTGTAGTCTGCCACGGCATCTTCAGTAATGGTGTAGGTGATTAGCTCACCGTCTTCATACTTGGCTAAATCAGCAAAGCTCCATGCCCAGCCGTCTGCTTCCGTGACGGTCTTAGAGTCTATCTCCACACCGTTTTTAAGCAGTCGAATCGTGATGCTTTCTGGTCTCATGCCATCTTGGTTGTTGTTGTCGTCCCAAGTCTTTGTGCCAGAAACTGTTAAGGTCTCAGGTGTTCTGCTGTTGGTCACGGTATAACCGTCACCTGCTGTTCCTGTAACAACTGTAGTGTAGCCGTTGCCAATAGCGACTTCTTCTACGGTGTAGGAGATCAGCTCGCCGTTAGCATATTCATCTAGGTCTGAGAAGGTACCGGTCCAGTTGTTTGTTGCGGTTAAGACTAAGGTCTTGCCTGTGTCTTCGCCATTGGCTAGAAGTTTAATTGTGACTGACTCAGGTCTCACACCGTCCTGGTTGTTAGCGTCTGCCCAAGCTTTTGTCACTTGAACTGAGGTCTTGCCAGGGGTGTGGGTGTTGGTCACGTTGTAGCCTGAAACTTCCGAGCTGTAGTCTGCCACGGCATCTTCAGTAATGGTGTAGGTGATTAGCTCACCGTCTTCATACTTGGCTAAATCAGCAAAGCTCCATGCCCAGCCGTCTGCTTCCGTGACGGTCTTAGAGTCTATCTCCACACCGTTTTTAAGCAGTCGAATCGTGATGCTTTCTGGTCTCATGCCATCTTGGTTGTTGTTGTCGTCCCAAGTCTTTGTGCCAGAAACTGTTAAGGTCTCAGGTGTTCTGCTGTTGGTCACGGTATAACCGTCACCTGCTGTTCCTGTAACAACTGTAGTGTAGCCGTTGCCAATAGCGACTTCTTCTACGGTGTAGGAGATCAGCTCGCCGTTAGCATATTCATCTAGGTCTGAGAAGGTACCGGTCCAGTTGTTTGTTGCGGTTAAGACTAAGGTCTTGCCTGTGTCTTCGCCATTGGCTAGAAGTTTAATTGTGACTGACTCAGGTCTCACACCGTCCTGGTTGTTAGCGTCTGCCCAAGCTTTTGTCACTTGAACTGAGGTCTTGCCAGGGGTGTGGGTGTTGGTCACGTTGTAGCCTGAAACTTCCGAGCTGTAGTCTGCCACGGCATCTTCAGTAATGGTGTAGGTGATTAGCTCACCGTCTTCATACTTGGCTAAATCAGCAAAGCTCCATGCCCAGCCGTCTGCTTCCGTGACGGTCTTAGAGTCTATCTCCACACCGTTTTTAAGCAGTCGAATCGTGATGCTTTCTGGTCTCATGCCATCTTGGTTGTTGTTGTCGTCCCAAGTCTTTGTGCCAGAAACTGTTAAGGTCTCAGGTGTTCTGCTGTTGGTCACGGTATAACCGTCACCTGCTGTTCCTGTAACAACTGTAGTGTAGCCGTTGCCAATAGCGACTTCTTCTACGGTGTAGGAGATCAGCTCGCCGTTAGCATATTCATCTAGGTCTGAGAAGGTACCGGTCCAGTTGTTTGTTGCGGTTAAGACTAAGGTCTTGCCTGTGTCTTCGCCATTGGCTAGAAGTTTAATTGTGACTGACTCAGGTCTCACACCGTCCTGGTTGTTAGCGTCTGCCCAAGCTTTTGTCACTTGAACTGAGGTCTTGCCAGGGGTGTGGGTGTTGGTCACGTTGTAGCCTGAAACTTCCGAGCTGTAGTCTGCCACGGCATCTTCAGTAATGGTGTAGGTGATTAGCTCACCGTCTTCATACTTGGCTAAATCAGCAAAGCTCCATGCCCAGCCGTCTGCTTCCGTGACGGTCTTAGAGTCTATCTCCACACCGTTTTTAAGCAGTCGAATCGTGATGCTTTCTGGTCTCATGCCATCTTGGTTGTTGTTGTCGTCCCAAGTCTTTGTGCCAGAAACTGTTAAGGTCTCAGGTGTTCTGCTGTTGGTCACGGTATAACCGTCACCTGCTGTTCCTGTAACAACTGTAGTGTAGCCGTTGCCAATAGCGACTTCTTCTACGGTGTAGGAGATCAGCTCGCCGTTAGCATATTCATCTAGGTCTGAGAAGGTACCGGTCCAGTTGTTTGTTGCGGTTAAGACTAAGGTCTTGCCTGTGTCTTCGCCATTGGCTAGAAGTTTAATTGTGACTGACTCAGGTCTCACACCGTCCTGGTTGTTAGCGTCTGCCCAAGCTTTTGTCACTTGAACTGAGGTCTTGCCAGGGGTGTGGGTGTTGGTCACGTTGTAGCCTGAAACTTCCGAGCTGTAGTCTGCCACGGCATCTTCAGTAATGGTGTAGGTGATTAGCTCACCGTCTTCATACTTGGCTAAATCAGCAAAGCTCCATGCCCAGCCGTCTGCTTCCGTGACGGTCTTAGAGTCTATCTCCACACCGTTTTTAAGCAGTCGAATCGTGATGCTTTCTGGTCTCATGCCATCTTGGTTGTTGTTGTCGTCCCAAGTCTTTGTGCCAGAAACTGTTAAGGTCTCAGGTGTTCTGCTGTTGGTCACGGTATAACCGTCACCTGCTGTTCCTGTAACAACTGTAGTGTAGCCGTTGCCAATAGCGACTTCTTCTACGGTGTAGGAGATCAGCTCGCCGTTAGCATATTCATCTAGGTCTGAGAAGGTACCGGTCCAGTTGTTTGTTGCGGTTAAGACTAAGGTCTTGCCTGTGTCTTCGCCATTGGCTAGAAGTTTAATTGTGACTGACTCAGGTCTCACACCGTCCTGGTTGTTAGCGTCTGCCCAAGCTTTTGTCACTTGAACTGAGGCTTTTTTACTATAGGTATTCGTTACATTCAAGCCAGTTTCAACTTTGGTATAGTTTTCCGGCGTAAAGTCATTGCCAGCAGCATCAACCTCCTGAACTTTATAGGAATATTCCTGACCGTTTTCGTCATAGCGGAGTAATAACTCAGCAAGACCTTCATCAGCTTGATTCCAGGTAACGAAATTGTCTACTACCTGTCTAGGATCACCAACTTTAGTCTCGGTGTTATCATCATTTACCCGGATTAGTTGGAACCAGATGTCCGGTTTCTCAGCAGGACCACCTTCCCAGGTCTTGGTAGCTGTAACGCTCATGTTCTCGCTTTGCTTATTTGTAATCGTCACAGATTGTGAAAGGTGACCGATGTCAATATTTACGTTAACGGTATTGGCTGCAATCGGTGCGTCATCATTAACCTGCATCGTGGTTGTATAACCGGTCGTTGTTTCCGTTACTATATAGCTACCTTTTGCAAGACCTTCAAGTGTCTGTGTCCACGAGCCATTGTCCGGGAGCGTAAAGTTTTGAGAGTAGCCATCTGGTCCCGTAACCGTAAAGGAGAAGGAAACAGGATTTGTCTCGCCGCGTGTAGATGGCGATTTTGCTGGCGAGGGGATAACCGACTGATCAAGAACTTTTGTGATGACCAGCGTGCCCGACTTTTCTTTGTTAATAACCTTTACTTCTACGTCTTCTGTGTTGTTATCATCGATATGAAATGACAAGTCCGAAGTCTCTCCACCGTTGATGTAGTAGGTTGTGTCATAGTCTGACAAATCACCGGTCTCTTCAAAGGTATAGGCGCTCGCATACCGTAAATCAGTTAAAAGTTTTGTGCTGTTTTGACTGCTGGTATTGAGGGTAAATTCACGAATCGTATTGTCGCCGTCATTCCCGGGACCCTTTACCTGAATAGTGAAATTACGATCTGCTGTGATTTCGTTACCATCTTTGTCTTGAAGAATCTTAACCACCCTGTATAAAACAGGATTGACCTTTGGTGTTGGGAAAGCTGCAGTCTGTAAATTTCCATACGCATCTGCATAAGAAATTTGTGCATCACCGTTAGTGGGATACTCGCCATTTGCATCAGGTGTTTGGCTCAGAATATCATCTGTTATTTCTATCGTATAGGTTAGCTCAGCATAGTTAATATCACTGCCTTCGCTAATTGGCTGAGTTAAAGTGCCGGGATTCCAAGAAATTGTATTGTTTTCATATACTGGAGTCCCTTGGGTAGCAGTGATATTTGTTACTTCACCCAAAGGGATTTCAAATCCCAGTCCCATGGGATCACTGATAACAGCGTCTTTAACTGCCGCCCCGATTTGTCCGGCAATTTGAGCAAAAACAGTTGTCAAATCAGACACATTTTGGACTTCGGTAAAAGAACCTTGTCCTTGAGCCATGGCTTGAAGAACGCTAGAGCCTGTCGAATCTGTCTGCAATCCGACCGTAAAAACATTATAGCCAGACGCTCCTGCGAAACCAGCCTCCGCTATAGCACTGTTGCCGTGATTATAGTATTTGCTATAACTATTCCACCAACTTCCCCCTGTTCCGTATTTCCAATACATACTGTTTCCTTGACCCACTCTAGTTGGATACGAGTAAGAAGATGATGGTGCTAAAGTACTGGTTTGATAGTTTTCTCCATAAGGAATCAGATAGTTGTCTGGATTATTAAGTTGGTAGGAGTAAGTTGGCACACCATCAGACAGCAGGACAATATGTTTGTTGTCCGCATCCGAATTTGCTAACAAGGCCTCTGCCTGTTTGACACCGGCTTGAGTGAACGTGCCGCCATTGGCACTGAGATTATCAACCGTATTTTTCAACTCGAATGGATTGTTGGTTAAATTGCTTTTCACGCTAACGCTTGATTCAAACGAGACAATTCCGATTCTTGTATATTCTGAAGGCAAAAGAGCATCAATGAAACCGTTAGCTGCGTTTTTCGCCGCTTGCATTCTGCCATTATCGTTCATACTGCCGGAAGTATCAATTACCAGAACAATATCGCTAGTAGTGGGCTTGTTTTTTCCTTCGATTCTCAGCTTAACTTCCCAAGTATTAACCTTTCCCTCTACTGGTTTTGCTTCTTTGAAAAGCATCACCTCACCTGGAGTTGTAGGATGATCTGTTCCTATCACTGGAGGATCATTTGCTCGAGTCGAGCTCCTGAGCATCATAGGTGCTAAAAGACCAAATTCGCTTAAAGGCCAAACGTTGTAATCGATCTCGCCGCCGTAAGGCGAGTCATCAGGCACCAACAAATGATCAGGATTATCGGCAAGGATAGAGTCTTCTTCATCCCATACGGCATAAAGAGTCGTATTTTCAGCGACTTCCAGCGGAATATTTACTGGCTCACCACTTTTCATTGTCCAACCTAAGAAACTCTCATCGCCTTTTACCGGCACAGGCAAATCTACAAGAGAGAAACCCTTATCTACAACAAGAGCGTCAATTGGAGTTCCGCCCATGGTGTCAAAGACGATAGTAACCTTTTCGCTATTTGGGTCCGACACGGTAGTTGATTGCTGTAGCGCCATTTCCAAATCTAGAGGTTGAACTTCCCATTTTGCATAAAGTATTACGCTTTCGTTAAGTGTTAGTGGCGTGCTAATAGAATCACCGTTTTCGGTAAACCATCCGACAAAAGTATTATTCTCTTTAAAGGGGATTGGTAAGTCATGAAGAGAATCACCTTTCTCAAGCAAAATAGGTTCCAGCGATTCGCCGCCATTTGAGTCAAAAGAAACTGTTATAAATGACCCTATCTCATCCTCTAGCAGAACATCAGAGTCCTTACCATCCACTGATGCATCATCAGTATCAGTAGTGACTTGCTCTTGAGCAGCAGTCGTGGGCTCTGATTTTTCTCCAAATGCTTCTTGATTTGCAAAAACTGATACAACATTTCCTGGTATGATCAGTAGGGCTATAAGGAGTATTGCTACTAATCTAATACGCTTGCGTTTTTTCATCACCAAACCTCCGTCAAAGTACACATTAGCGGACACATGCACAATTTAAATTTATGCCATACCGCTTTCTATTTACGCTCAACCCGTAACCATCCTGCCAGACGGCTTTCACAGTTGAATACCCGTACCTGTATTATCGCATATTCCTCATCTAAAATAAACCATTAAATTAAAAAAAACCGCTTGTTTACGAGCACTTTTTCCTTACTTGCCTGTGCAGACCCCGTAAAGCTCAAGAATGTTTAGTTAACTTTTTGCGTCCGTCAAAGTGTACTTTGAAGGAGGTTTTTTGTCTACAGACCGAGTTTCTTAACTTTGTCGTAAAAGTAGCTGCGGCTGACTTCTAAAATTGACAAGGCTCCATCTAGCGATATTTCTTTCTTCCGCCAGCGAGCAACAACTTCAGCAAAGTTTTCAGGAATGGGGATACCGGGATTGCCAAACTTAACGCCACGTGCTTTGGCTGCGGCAATTCCTTCAGCTTGTCGTCTTCTGATATCCTGCCGCTCTTTTTCTGCTACATAAGATAAAATTTGCAGCACTAAGTCAGCAACAAAGGTTTTGGTAAGATCTTCCTGAGTTAGACTACTTCTGGTATCGAGAATGGGCATATCCAAAACTACAATATCCACCTTTTTCTCTTTCGTTAGAATGCGCCACTCTTCTAAGATTTCCTGATAATTTCTGCCAAGCCGGTCAATGGAGTCGATAAAAATAACATCGCTTTCTTGGCATTGCTTTACCAGCTTTTGATAAGCAGGTCTGGAAAAATCCTTACCGCTCTGTTTATCGATGAACAGATAATCATCCCTTATCCCAACCTTTCGCATCGCATTTTTCTGTCGTTCAATATTCTGATCAACGGAAGAAACCCGTATATATCCATACTTCCTATTCAATAACAATTCCTCTCTTTCAGATAATTTTATGCTTTTATCATAACAGGATTGAGCGAGCTGCCTCTAATTGAACTGTAAAACGTGTGTTAGTATGACAAACTATCGTGTGCTTGTATCAGGCTATCGTGTGCCAGTGCACACCCCTTAATCAAGAAGTTTTCAAGCAATGAAATTTGGACAAAAAAATAAGGCTTCTGCACACTTAACGTGTCGGGCAGAAGCTCAGCAAGCCTTGATTTACGGCAAACAAAAAGACGCAAGTGATTGTATTATAACCTGCGTCTTATTATGGCGGAGAGGGTGGGATTCGAACCCACGGATGCTTTCACATCGCCGGTTTTCAAGACCGGTGCCTTCAACCAGACTCGACCACCTCTCCAGTCAAAAAATCAAGTATGCTTATTATAACAAAGGCATTTTTTCATGTCAACCAAATTTCCAACTGCAATAAAATCTGTTATACTATTAAGAGCAAGACAAATAGAAGGAGGGTATTTTATGCCAACACTGGAAGTATTTTTTGATCACACCTGCCCTTATTGTTACCGGGGGCATGCAATGTTAAAAGAATTATTACCCCTTTATCCCAATGCTCAAATCAAATGGATTCCTATTGAAGCACATCCGCGTCATGAAGAGCCGGATCATCTTCCTTATGAAGATTTGGCAGTGCAAGGCGCTTTCTTTGTACGCGAACAAGACGGCGATGAAGTTGCTTATCACGAACGTATTTATAAAGCCCATTTTGAGGATAAAGTACCGGTGGATGATGTTGCTGTCTTAAAAGAATGTATTGTTGAACTGGGGCTTGATGGCGAAGCGTTTGCGCAAGCTATTTTGAATAAAACATATGAAAAAGCGCAACTAGCTTCCAACGATTATGCTTACGAGGAAAAAGATGTCTGGGCTGTGCCTACGTTTGTTTGTGGCGAGCATCGCTTGGATGCGGAAGAACGCGTCGGCGTAACAAAAGAGCAAATAAAAGCATTGCTTGATGTCCTTTATAGCGCTTAATCACTATGGCTTTTACCCCTATAAAAAAGGCTGCTGATTCACTTGATCGGCAGCTTTTTTATTAAAACAGATTTTATACTTTTGCCAATACATATGGATAAAGAACGCGTACAATGTCCGGGTAAGTAAGTGCTTCTGTCAGTGTATCAAAAAACCGAATGCATTCCATCTCGCTTTCCGGCAGCTCTCCAACTTCATTTACCTCCGCCAAAAATGCTCTCCCGTTGGCACAGCTGTTTTCTTTGTCTTCCCATGTTTCATCGCAAGCCCTGTAATCACAAATCGGAACAATCGTATAGCCAATACTGCCTGTCTCCTCATACAGTTCTCTTTTTGCAGCTTCCATCAGTGTTTCTCCCGCTTCAACATGTCCGCCGGCGGTTTCCCATGTCTCTCGCTCTTTGTGTTTACAAAAAATCCATTTCCCAGCATAGCGTGCAAAAATAACAACAAATCGATATTCTTCCAAAGCGCCAATTTCATATATTGAACATTCCATTCTATACACTCCTCATTTTCTATTCCAAATCAACATAGCACACAATCCTGCAACGAGCAACACATTTCATTGATACCCTTCCTGCATCAGGAAATATATAGAACCAAAATTTATATTTGCCAATATCTCCTAATTTATGTTATATTATTGATAACAAAATCATGTGGGAGGATTATCATGAGAAAGCAAGATATTTATGTCAAAGCAGCAGAGATTGACGCAAAGATTATGGAAGATGCACTCGCATCCCGAAGAGAAGCAATCAATTGCCTTGAACTGGATTTGACAATTGATGAAAAAGAAGCGTTAAAGACTGATTTCATTGCAGCAAGGGATGCCATTCTTGATGCCATTTATGAAAAACGATTCACTGATCTCTCATTTCCTTTTCCAGCAGCAACCAAGGTCATTGCAATTACATTCCCGCTGGCCATTGATGTGTATGTAGATGCGGAAACGGCAAACCTATTGACGGATCTGCAAGCCGGCCTAGATAAACTAGAAGCATAAAAAAGAGCACAATATGTGCTCTTTTTTAGTCAATCAAAATGAAATTTTGTTTACTTTCCTCTTGTAATGCCATCACTTTTTCTGCTCCCATTATTTTTTCATACTTCCCAAGAGCTTTTTCAACAATTTCTGCCCCTTCAATAATGCCCAGCTCTGTATAATATACTGCCAGAAACGTCGCCAGAATATGCGCTGTATGATATAAAAAATCTTTTGTCCGCGCAGCTTCGTATTGCTGGGGTTCACGTTCGATTTTCTGTAATTCGCTCTCGCTTGCCACCTGCACATCACCCCAATCAAAATCACAAGAAGCATGCCCGTGAGATAAAAATCTATCCACATGAAGTGTCAACGCAGGACTAAACCCTTTTACCAAATTGGCATCCACATAACTACAATAAAGTGCGCCGTATTTTTCAAGTCCGTATGCGCGCCAAGTTTCATTCCAGCCACATTTTGTAACTGCTTGTCGATACGGTGTAAGCGAGGTCATCTCTCCCTTATTGTATCCTTTTACATCTATCCATTCTTTATAACGAAAATAGCTCTGGAAATCAAGCGGCATATTATCTTTTTTTGCGCGTTGCGCCATGCGCACACCCCGCTCTCTGGCGTAGCGAATGGTGGCTTGCTTTGCTGCTTCTAGGCCTGCTTGCCCCGAAACCATCTCTGCTGCTTCTGCCAAAAATCCGTATAAAAGCGCATGGTCTTCAATATAAAACGCTACTCCATTTCTCTCCATATCGACTTCCTCTTTTCCAAAATTTCTTCATCTTCTTTCTATCATTAGTATACGGGGAGTAAAAAGTGAAGTCAATGCTACTTTATCGTTCGATAAAATAGTAAAACCCGCCTTAAAAAACATTGTAAACTACCATGTACCTATGCTATGATATGGATGTATGCGGAATATGCCAAAGTGTATTCCAAAAAAGATTTGAAGAAATATTAGGAGGAAGAACATGTTCAATTACAACAACATCCGTTCGATTAACGATGTGGTAAAACTGTCCAATGGTGTCTTGATGCCTTGGTTTGGGCTTGGCGTTTGGCAAGCTTCCGGCGAGGAAGTTGTAGATGCTGTCAAATGGGCAATTGACGATGGTGGGTACCGCCAAATCGATGGTGCTGCTGTTTATGGCAACGAGGAAGAAGTAGGCCTCGGCATCAAAAACGCCAGCGTATCTCGTAAAGATATTTTCTTAACTTCAAAGTTGATGGAAAATTCTTATGAAGCAGCGATTTCACATTGTGAAAAATCATTGCAAGATTTACAAACTGATTATCTCGATCTCTACCTCATCCATTGGCCGCGCCCATATGAAGGCGAAGGTTATGTGGATGCTTGGAAAGGTCTTGAAAAGCTTTACAAAGATGGTAAAGTGCGCGCAATCGGTGTTGCTAACTTTTTGGTAGAGCATCTTGAAACATTGAAGGAAAAATGTGATATCGTACCGATGATCAATCAATTTGAATATCATCCTTATTATCAAAGACGTGATTTGCAAGCATATTGCAAAGAAAACGGCATTCAATATCAAGCGTATTCTCCGCTGGCAGGTGGTGCTGTCTTTAAAGATGAGGCATTTAAGCCTCTCGCTGAAAAATATGGCAAATCCGTTGCACAAATCATCTTACGTTTTGAGCTGCAAACCGGTGCAATCGTTATCCCCAAATCTGTTAAAAAAGAAAGAATTTTGGACAATGCAAAAATCTTTGATTTTGAACTGGATGCGGCAGATATGCAAACCATCATTGATATGGATCAAAATATCAAAGTTACTTGCGCAGATCCCAACCAACAATGGCCGGATTTTATGGCAGAAAAGCAAGCACGCTTAGACGCCGGCGCACCATTCTAGAAACCATGACAAAAAAGCATTGCAGCGCTGCAATGCTTTTTTTGTTTCAATTAAAAATCATTTCTGTTTTCTAACTTCACATAACACATCTCTTATTTCGTTGAAATCAAAACAATAATGAATATCAAAAAACTTGCTCAGTTCATCTGGTTATCCTTGTAACGCTTTTTTTAACCCATCATCATGCTCAACAATAAGGAACATCTTTTTGCAGAATGTTTTTGCAAACGAGACCTCTCATACGTTTTCATGATATCCATTGCATATAGCAATGGCTTTCGATGGTCATCTTGACGACAAAACTTTTTTCATTTCACAAAAGCAACATTTATATCTGCCAGATAATCTACATCACAAAGTTATGAACGATACATGTTGTCCTCCAATGCGCGTTATCCTTGCAACGCTGCATAAGTCTTTCTTGCTACGCCCAGTTCTTCATTTGCCGGAATCACATAAGCCGCAATGCGTGAATCTTCACCTGTGATTTTTGAAATTTTCCCGCGCTTGGCATCCTGCAGCATTCCCATGCCGAGAAATGTTAAATAAGAAAGTACTTTTTCTCGTACATGACTACTATTCTCGCCCACACCTCCGGTAAACGCAACCACGTCAAGCCCGCCCATCAGCGCCGTATATCCACCAATGTATCTTGCAATTTCCCTACAATAAATATCAATGGCAAGCCCTGCTCTTTCATTTCCGGCAGAAGCCGCATTTTGTAAATCTCGCATATCCCCGCTGACGCCAGAAATCCCCAGCAACCCGCCGTTTTCTTCCAGTTGCTGCTTGATTTCGTTGAGCGACAATCCCTTTTCCAGCAAATAAAAAATGAGAAATGGATCAATATCCCCGTTCCTGCTGCCTTGCGGCACGCCCACTTGCAGCGAAAGCCCAAAGCTGGTATCAATGCTTTTTCCATCCACAATGGCACAAAGCGAGCTGCTCCCACCCAAGTGGCACGACACCGCGCGGTATGCATGCCCCATTTTTTCATTTAACACATCTGCCACATACGCATGGGATGCACCATGGTATCCATATTTGCGAATGCCATATGTTTCATACCATTCATACGGTACAGAATAAAGATATGCTTCCGGCCCCAATGTTTCATGAAACGCCGTTTCAAATGCACCGATCAAAGGAATATCAGGCAATCTTGCTTGAAAAACGCGAATGACTTCCATGTAACAAGTGTTGTGAATGGGCGCCACTGGCAAATATTCTTCCATACCCGCCAGCACTGCCGCATTTATTTTGTGAACGCCGGTAAATCCCTTTGCCAAAACTGTTTTGAACCCAACGGCAGAAATATCTCCTAGTTGTGCTTCTCCCAGCTCCTCGCAAAAAATACTAAGCCCTGCTGCATAATCTTCCAAAACCAAATTGCGTTCTACTTTTTTATATTCATCTTGATAAGAAAAGGTGCTCCCTGTCGCGTCGCCAATGCGGTCCATTTTACATTCCGCCAAAATTTCTTCTGCGGGCATACGATATAACTTCATTTTCAGCGAAGTGCTTCCCGCGTTACAAACCAATACATTCATTTTTTATGCAACAACCTCCATCTTATATGAAACGGCAAACACTTCTTTGGGCGCAACCATTTTTACAAACGGCTTGTCCTCAAAATTTCCTGTTTCGGTTTCATATGCCGGTAAGCCACACCAAGGTTCAAGGCAAATATAATCTGCATTGGCGCCCGGTTTTGTCCAAACGCCCAACACATCAAACCCCGGGAAATAAAAGCGTAGCCCTTTTTTCGTATCTTTGTGAATCAGCGAAACTTCTCTTGATTTTAAATCCATTAACATCAGCGCATCTTTTTTATCAAAATAACTATGTTTTAGCGCCAGAGTATCGCTTCCTGCCAAGGGCGCAAAATATTCTTCTCCCTCAATAAGATACGCACTGGGGCACATAGCATTTTTTCCGTTTTCCACATACGGAAACTGCAATATATAATCTGAAAATGCTTCCCCTTCTTCTCTCGGAATGATAAAGCCCGGATGCCCACCAAGGCACATCGGTATTGTCTTTTCATCCAAATTTTCCACACGAAATGTGGTTTCAAAACCATCTTTCCAGATGCGATGCTTAATATATACTGCGTAAGAAAAGGGATACATTTCTTTTGTTTCCGGCGTTGCATGAAACACAAATTCCAGAAAATCCTCGCCGCGCTCTACCAACTGAAACTCTTGCTGCATCAAAAACCCATGCTTGCGCATATGATATGGCTTTCCATCGATCTTCACCGTATCGTTTTTCAGCGCACACACAATGGGAAACAAAATAGGAGAATGCCCGCCCCATATATTCTCATCGCCCTGCCAAATATATTCTGTTCCATTTTTCGGTACAAAGGAACAAAGCTCTGCGCCGCGACTTTTCACGCCGATTTTCGCGCCCTGGTATGTCAATTCATAAATTTGCATCATTTCCTCCCCCATATTTCCTCTTTTACTCTATATTGTAGCATTCCCAACTTTCCCGTTCAATGCATTTTGTCGCTTCTGCTTTTTTTGTATTTATGCTACAGTAAGAAAAAGGAGGCAACATTATGCCAAACAAACAATATGATCTTATTTTACAGCAAGGCAATTTACTGCACCATAAAACACCACAAGATATTGGAATCAAAGATGGAAAGATTACTGCCATCCGAGATTCAATCCCTATAGAACATGGTAAAAAACACATTGATGTTTCGCAAAAACTTGTTTCGCCTGGGTTTGTCGATTCTCATATGCATATTGATAAAGCAATGCTGGGGACAGATGGAAATTTCACCAGCCTAGAAGCTGCCGGAAATGCTTCCGCGCGCTTGATGGCAAGAATTCCGGCAGACCATTTATATGAGGATATTTTGGCGCGTTCCAAAGATGTGCTTCATATGGCAATCAAAAGCGGAACCACTGCCATAAAAACAAATGTCGTCCTCTCTCCTGCTTGGGGTACTACGGCAATGGAGGCGATGATAGCGCTGCAAAAGGAATATGCCAATCAAATCACGCTCCAAACTGCCATTCCTTGGAGCCCTGATTATTCGCCTTATCTGCATCAGCTGGCGCAGAAGGGAAAACTCAATCATTTGGGCGGATACCCTCATGGCAGCCCCGATTACCGCGTTTATATTGATGAAGCTTTTGCGTTTGCAAAAAACTATGATATCCCAATTGATTTTCATGTAAACGAATCCGACCTGCCAAACATTGATATCTTTTTATATATCATAGAAAAAACAGTTGCGCTGGGATTGGAAGGCAGCGTTACTTGTGGGCATGTAACCGCGCTAAGCGCCCTTGGGCTACTGGATACGCTTGCAAAAGAGGCAATACAAAAAGCGGCTGATGCCGAAATTCATGTTACCACGCTGACTTCTTGCAATTTATATTTGATGGAAATGGCGCGGCGCGGGCCAACGCACGTGCGAGAGCTGGTCGAAACAGGCGTAAACGTTTCCATTGCTTCAGATAACATCCGCGATCCCTTCCGTCCTTTTGGTAATGCTGATTTATTGGAAGAAGCATTGCTCACAGCGCAAGTGCATAAATATGGCTTGCCTGAAGCGCATGAAATGCTGTTTGATATGATTACCTATAATCCTGCCAAAAATAGTGCGCTGCAAAACTATGGGTTATATGAAGGTGCAGATGCAGATCTTGTTATACTGGATGCCCCAACGCCTTCCAAAGCGCTTTTATCTCAAGTGGCGCGTTTGTATGTCTTAAAAAAAGGAAAAATTATTTCGCAAAAATAAAAGAGCCTTACGGCTCTTTTTCATTTCCAGTTCCACCATTTCAATTTTTCAGGTTCCCTCTTTTTTTCTTCAGTAGATGCATAATAAACAGCGAGGCGATAGACATAGAGCACACAAGCATCTCTTTTTTCCCCATGCAGCAGCGCATCTTTTTCATACATTTCTTCGGGATCTGCATTTTTAAGAGATGCTATGGTTGTATACCCTAGCTTCTGCAATGATGCTTCCATCTTAATCCCCACACCGGGTATTTCTCTTAAATCGCTTTTCATCTATGCTTCCTTTGCAAAAAACGCTCCGAAGAGCGTTTCTATTTTATTCAGGCTTATGCGCCAATTTTCGTTGGCGAATGGGAACATACGCTTCATCCTCTCCCAAATACTTATACGCCGGGCGAATCAACCTGTTTCCATACGCAATTTCTTCTGCACGATGCGCACACCAGCCGGGCAGTCTGGAGATGGCAAAAAGCGGTGTGTACAGATCTTCCGGAATGCCCATTGTCCGGTAAACCAGCCCTGTAAAGAGGTCCACATTGGCGCAAATATCTTTTCCACCTTTTAAATCTGTGAAAACTTTGGGGCCCAAACGCTCCACTGCATAAAGCAGCTTATAATCATCGCCCAATCCTTTTTCCACTGCCAACTCTTCCACATTCTCACGCAAAATCAACGCCCGCGGATCGCTCTTTGTATAGACAGCATGCCCTACGCCATAGATTAGCCCAGATCCATCTCCCGCTTCGCCACGTAAAATTTTTGCCAGGAAGTTATAGATTTCATCGTCATCATTATAATCTTTGATGCCTTCTTTCATGTAATCCAACATTTCCATGACTTTGATATTGGCGCCGCCGTGTTTCGGGCCTTTCAAAGAGCCTATCGCCGCAGAAATCGCAGAATAAATATCTGTTCCGGTAGAAGTAACAACGCGGGTTGTAAACGTTGAGTTATTTCCGCCGCCATGATCTGCCTGTAATACCATGCACAAATCCAAAAGTCGCGCTTCTTCTTCTGTAAAGCTTTTGTTGTTGCGGTTGGTACGCAAAATGTTCTGCGCAGTGGAAAGCTCATGCCTTGTTTGATGAAAGTACATGCTCTTTCTATCATAAAACCGCCGCTTTACTTGATAAGCGTGTACCATAATGGTAGGCAAGCATGCCATCAGCGCAATGGATTGAAAAAGTGTATTCTCAATGGTAACTTCGTCTGCCAAATCGTCATAAGTATACATGGCCAAAACAGCCGAAGCCATTTTGTTCATAACGTTGGGCGAAGGACATTTTAGAATCATATCTTCCGCAAAGCCTTCCGGTAAATCCCGCAAATCTGCAATGACGTTTCGAAATAGCCGCAGCTGCCCATACGTAGGCAAAGAGCCAAATAGCAAAAGCCACGCAACCTCTTCAAAAATATAGCGGTCTTCTTCCATTGAGCCATCTACAATGTCTTGCACATCTATGCCGCGATAAATCAATTTTCCATCAATGGGTACTTTTTTATCTTTTATCGCCTCATCATATCCGATGACGTTACAAATGCTGGTCAACCCGGCGCGTACGCCCATGCCATTTGCATCTCTCAGCCCGCGCTTCACGTCAAACATCGTATAATCTTCGTTGGTGATGAAATTATTGCGCCGAAATTCTTCGCTCAAATAAACGATTGAATCTCTTTGCTCTGCTGTCATTGTTCTCCTCATTTGTTACACTTCCTTTATATAAACTTTCTGAAAAATCACCTGTAGAATTGATTTGTTTTACTTTACCCATGCGGTTTCGTCAAGCTAGCCTTTTAGCGTAGTAGCCGGTTTTTGTTTTCCCATAGCCACTGGGCAACGGCATCTTCTTCGTTTGTTCCGATTACACCTGCCGCCTGTTTCTTTACTTCGGGCTTTGCATTCTCTACCGCATAGCATTCATCGCTGGCTGCAAACATGGGCAAATCGTTCAAATTATCACCAAAAGAAATAAGATGTTCTGCACCCAGCATTTCTTTTACGGTACAAACTGCATTTTCCTTTGTGGCCTCCGCGCTGAAAATTTCCAACCAATATTCCTGCTTATGATAGGTGTCTTGCTGTAAATGGTACGCCGTATTTGCCGCGTCTGCCAAAAGCGGCTCTAACGCTTTTATTTCTGCCTCTTCGCCTATGATTGTGTAGTAAAAAAACATTTCCCGCGAATAGTGCCCCATAGGAATCCACCGGGCGCAAACGCGCATCGCCTTTTCTGGAAGCAACATAGTTTTTTACGCCTGACGTTTCTTTATTTTCCAGCCAAGAGACGCGCTCCTTGCCATCTACCATGGCATATACCAGCGGTGATAGCCCCAGCGTTTCGATTTTCTCTGCCAGCTGCTGCGCCACAGTGGTTTCAATGATATGTGAAATGAGTATTTGCTTCGTCGCAGCGTCCACAATAAACGCACCACTGTATGCGATAATTGGTATATTCATCAGCAAACCTGCTAAGATTGCCGATGCCGTATGAAAAGAGCGGGCGGTTGCGTAAGTAAATAGCAACCCCGCTTCTATTAACATCTGCAATATTTCTTTGCTTTTTTCGCTTAATGTGGCATCATTTTGCAGCAATGTGCCATCAAGATCCGTAACGATAAGTGTTTTTTCCATCTACTTATTCCAAAGATTTATAAAATGCTTTTAGCTCTTCTTTTGTCTCTTTTGAAAGATTGGTATGGCGCACACCTTTTATAGCACCCGCGATTCCATATAGCATAGAAAGGCAAGCGCCTGCATCTACCTCTTCTTTGATGCGCAAAAACACTTGCGCCACACCTGTTTCTCTCAACGCCTCAGGGGTCGTAATGCCGATTTGTTTCAAATTGTGCTCCAATACTTTCCCTACATTGGGCAGTTCTGATAATGTACGCATGAGTTCATACTCCTTCCTTTATATTGTAGCAATTTGTGTTACACGCTGCAATCTTACGCCCTACAAACATTTCTAAAAAAGCAAGCCCGCAGGCTTGCTTTTTGTTACTCCATTTTTCCGCCCACCGGCGTAGGAACAGCATCTGCCTCGATGGGGCAATGATACCCTTCTGCTGCTGCAACTTTAAATTCTGCTTTTGCCTTCTCCAAAATTTCCGGTTTTTCATATAAGTCCATCGCTGCGCCTGCCAAAACTTTGCCCGCCAGCAGCATTCCTTTATGCGCAATTCCCGTTTTTCCCATGGCAACGTTCTGCCAAGAATGTCCGGGAGAGCCGGAAGCCCAAGTAACGGTATGAATTTGTCCTGTCGGCGTCTGCCAGCTGACATCTCCCACATCTGTAGAGCCCATACTCATTTCTTTGGAATGATATTTGGGCATTAAGAAATCGTTGAGCGGTAACGCGCCGTTATCTGTCTTTTCTGCTACAAATGTCGCGAACTCTTCATCATATTTAGAGCCGAAGCCCGGTAATCCATCCGGCGTATAAGTTTCTTTTAGCGCTTTTGCATAAGCCCATTCTTCTTCTGTATAGCTAGGCAGTTCCACTGCTTCAAAGTTTTCATACAGCAAATCTTCCAGCGTTTTATTGGGAACAGTATCTGCCGTCCCGTCAATAAAGCGGCGAGAAAGTTTCGTATCTGTCATCATGGCTGCACCTTTTGCAATGTTATCCACACGTTCTAGAAGCTTGATTGCTTTTACAACCCGATTGGAACGTACCATATAAAGCACTTGCGCTGTGGGCTGTACCACGTTTGGTGAAATACCGCCAGCGTCTGTAATGGCGTAATGAATGCGGTCAGAATCTTCCATATGTTCCCGCAAGAATTGTACGCCAATGTTCATCAGTTCCACACCATCCAGCGCCGAACGCCCCAGATGGGGATCTCCCGCTGCATGAGAGGCGATGCCTGTGAATTTATACTCCACTTGAATGGAAGAGTTATTGGTTCCCGTGGAGACTTCATTGGAATCATTGGGATGCCAAGAAAGCGCTACGTCTAAATTGTAGAAAAGCCCTTCTCTTGCCATAAATGCTTTTCCCGCGCCGCCTTCTTCGCCCGGGCAACCATAGAAAATAACCGTTCCGTTCCCTTCGCCTTTTTCTTTCAAATATTCTTTGACTGCCACTGCCGCAGCCAGCGCACCCGCGCCCAAAAGTTGATGCCCACAGCCATGCCCGTTTCCGCCGGAAACAATTTCTTTCCGCTGGCATGCACCTGCCTCTTGTGAAAGCCCGGTGAGCGCATCAAATTCGCCTAAAATGCCAATGACCGGCTTTCCGCTGCCGTATGTGCCGCTAAAGGCTGTGGGGACGCCTGTAATACCTGTCTCCACTTGAAAGCCTTCGCTTTTTAACACATCTACATAAACATCCATGGAGCCATATTCCATCAGAGATAATTCTGCCAGCCCCCAAATCTTATCGCTCAATGTTGTAAAAACATCTTTTTTGTCTTCAATGATTTGATATAGTTGTTCTTTTTTCATAACCTCTCTCCTCTTATTTTCTTAGTATAACACTTTGCTCAAAAAGTCTTGCGTCCGTGGGTTTTGCGGGTTATCGAAAATCTGTTCCGGCGTGCCGCTTTCCACGATTAGCCCTTCATCCATAAACAAAACACGATCTGAAATCTCTTTGGCAAAACCCATTTCATGGGTTACGATAACCGAAGTCATTCCCGTTTCCACAAGGGATTTGATGACACTCAATACTTCTCCTACCATTTCCGGATCCAGCGAAGAGGTGGGTTCATCAAAAAGCATTACTTCCGGCTGCATCGCCAACGCACGTACAATGGCAAGCCGTTGTTTTTGTCCGCCGGAGAGTTTGCCCGGGTATTCATCTTTTTTATCTGCCAGCCCAATGCGCTCCAAAAGTTCCAGTGCCAAAACATCTGCTTCTGCTTGCGTCATTTTTTTCAGCGTCACCGGCGCCAGCGTAATGTTTTTTTGTACAGTCATATGCGGAAATACATTGAAAAGCTGAAACACCATCCCCATCTTTTGGCGATGCAAATCCACATTCGCCCCTTTTGCTGTGATTTCGACTTCATCTAAAAAGATTCTTCCCTTTTCCGGCACTTCCAAAAGGTTTAAACAACGCAAAAATGTACTCTTCCCGCTGCCCGAAGGCCCGATGACTGTGATGACTTCGCCTCTGTTTACATGCTCCGTCACACCTTTTAACACATGCAAATCGCCAAAGCTTTTATGCAAATCTACAACACGAATTACTTGATCAGTCACTTGTCCTTAGCCTCCTTTCATACCATGCTACAACCTTTGATAATGTAAACGTAAGTACAAAATAAATAATACCTACAATAATAAACGGTTCTAAAATGAGATATAGCGCGCCTGAAATTTCACGATACTGGGTCATAAGATCTCCAATGAAGAAGGTCGAAGCAAGAGACGTTTCTTTGATGACCATGATAAACTCATTGCACAATGCCGGCAAAATATTCTTTACTGCTTGGGGCAATACAATTTTCAGCATCGTTTGCCTTCCGTTTAACCCTAAGCTCCGCGCTGCTTCGGTTTGTCCTTTGTCCACAGCTTCAATGCCTGCGCGGATGATTTCCGCCACATACGCTGCACTGTTTAATACCAGCGCCACACATACACAAATGAACTTGTTATCCAAAAAGGGCAAAACCTCTGGCAAAAAGAAATAAAAGAAATACAGTTGCAGTAAAAGCGGTGTGCCCCGAATGATTTCAATATAAACTGTGGCCAGAAAAGAAAGTGGTTTAAACTTTCCAATGTGCAGCTTTGCCATTTTCATCATCGCAATGAGCGAACCCAATATAACACCAAAGAATACGGTGATGGCAGAAAGCGATAGCGTTATGCCTATCCCTTGTAAAAACTGCGGCCAAAAGCGCTGTAGTAAATATACGATCGTTTTAAACATGAATCCTCCTAACAAAAGATATAGCCGGTACAACAACTTTGTTGTACCGGCGCGTTCGCATTTTTATGTTATCTCAATTACTCGTCTATTTCAATGCCCAAATCTTTTGCAAGTTGCTTCGCATCGTCTTCCCAAACTTTATAGATATCTTTTTCATTGACGTCTTTTATAATCGCATTGATTGCAGCCGCAAGATCATCTTGCCCTTTTGTAAAACAAATAACGTTTCCTTCTCCGCTCCAATCAAAGTAGCATTCTGCCATGGAGAGCTCCGGATAGTTGCTGATGAATGCTTCGCCGTTATCTGTTGCCACTGCAACAGCATCTACTTTCCCTTTGGTGAGCATCAAAATTGCATCGTTTAACTTTGTGATTTTCTCAATTTTAATGTCCTTGGGAAGTTGTTCTGTTACCAAATTATATTGTAGCGAACCACTTTGTGCTGCAATGGTTTTGCCTGCAAAATCCTCTGGTTTTGTATATTGGGCCGCATTTTCTTTTAATACCAACAAGCCTTGTGTGTTGGGGCGCGGGTCAATGTTATAAAAATCAGAAAGCAGCATATTTTCTGCACGATCCGGCGTATAAGCGTAGCCTGAAATGGACATATCTACTTTCCCTGTAGAAACCGCTGCTTGGCAAGCATCAAAATCCATAGGTTCAATGACCAATTCTACGCCGAGTTCTTGCGCGATGTATCTCCCTAGCTCAATATCTGCACCCACATATTGATCTTGCCCTGACTTTGTATGATCAATGAATTCACTTGGCGCAAAATCCGGGCTGGTTGCCATGACAATTTTCCCGTTCTTTTTGATTTCATCCAACTTGTTTACGTTTTTCTTACACCCAGTTGCCAACATCACCGGCAACATCAACACGAGTAGTAAGGCGATCCACTTTTTCATTTTTATATTCCTCCAAACATGAAATGCATTTTTAAGCCAATTTCTTTGGCGTATATTCATTATAACAGCATATTTATAAAACGCAAGTCTTTTTTATAAAAAATCACCTATTTTTAATTTTTATTCATTTATTTCTTTATTACTTACATATTTATTATATATAAATACATATTATTGTTTATTTATTCTTTTTTATGCATCTTTTTATATGTAATATTTGTTTTGTTTTCATAAATAATGCTTTTATTTTATGCATATATACATTTCTTTTTGTATATTTCGCAATATGTTCTTTCTTTATGCCGCAATATGGCGTTCAAATTTCCTTTTACATGTGTTGTACATCTTTTGTTTGCAAGGTATAATAAACATTAACTGTAACGCATAAAGAGGAACAAATAAACACAAAAGTTTATCCAATAGATGGGTATGAATCTATATGTATATGGGTTTATGCGGGTACATTTATGATTTGTGATAAAACAGGAGAATATATATGAAGGTTGGAGTAGGATATAGCGATAATCCAAATAGCCGTATTGCAGGGCGTATGGCAACAGAAATGGCATTCAAAAACGCGGGTAGAAAAGCACCTTGCGATCTTGTTATGCTGTTTTGTACGGCACGTCATAACCAACAAGTTTTGCGAGATGCTGTTGCTGCCGTCGCAGGTGGCGATGCGAATATTTTTGGTGGTGGTGCTGTTGGCATTATAACAAACGAAACATTTGGCTATGCCGGCGATCAGGTGGGCGTGGCATGTTTGTGGTTTGAAGATACTTCTTATAACATTCTGTCAGAACCGGGATTGCTGGAAAACGAAGAAGAAACCGGCGTTCGCTTGGGGAGACAATTGGCGGAAATTGGAACAGCGCCAAACGATCCGGTTATGTTGTTTTATGATGCAGTAGACCGCACCGGTGGCGATGTGCGCCTACTGATGGCAACATGGCTGCTTGCAGGCCTGGAAAAAGGTTTGGGGTTTTTACCGGATGTACTTGGTGCCGGCTTACAGGGTGATCATGTTTGTACGCCCACCAATCTTTTTATTGATGATCATATAAGCGCGCATGAAGCAATGGCAATGACCTTTTCTGATGACATCCGCATTGATAGCGCAATTATGCATGGCTGCCGCCCTGCTTCCGCTTATTATACAGTTACAAAGGCAGAAGGTCCTGTCATCCTTGAAATTGATGGCGAACCTGCCATTCCTTTTATTGATCGTCTACTTGATTCTGCCATTGCCCCGGAAGAATATCCGTTCTTCCTCTTATTTGGGATTAACCATGGACCCAAATGGGGCGAATACGATGAAAACAATTATGCCAGTCGCCTTTGCCTCTCCATTGATCCGGAGCGCAACGGGATTGTCATGTTTGAACCGGATATGGTGGAGGGAACCGAGTTCCAGTTGATGTTCCGTTCGCTTGATCTTGATTATATGAAACCTAAAATCGAGGCACTTTTTGATGATCTAGGGGATCGCGAGCCTGTTTTCGCCATGTATATCGATTGCGCAGGGCGTTGCGCAGGATACGGCGGCGTGGATTTGGAAGATGCCATTGTGGTACAAGAAACTGTAGCAGGGCGTGTTCCGCTGCTGGGCTTATATACCGGCGTGGAAATCGCTTCCATGGGTGGGCGCCCAAGAGGGCTTGACTGGACAGGTGTTTTCTGCCTCTTTTCCAAAGGAAAACACACAACAGAAGCCGAGAAAACCAACAAAACAGAAACTTGGGAAGCTGCCAACAAAGATGGCGCAGCAGATGAGATCTCTGTCGATGCTGTCTTAAACCTTGCAGCGCAAAATGTCGCCAAAGTATTTGAGCTGGATACACAGTCCATTCGATTGCGGCATGAACTGGAGCAAAAGCGGCGCGGGTTTGCCCTTTTGGCCGAACTCACTGTTTCTTTGCGTCAAGCAGCAGATTATGAAAGCGTTTTCTTACCGGTTGCACAGCGCATTAATGCAACGTTAAACATGCAAAAAACCGTTGTGCTTATGCCTTGCGATGATGGCACGTTTATGCCGGTTATTTTACAAGGCTATAGCGAAAAAGAAAGCCATGCATTATGGGGCGCGCAGATTGCCTTCCCGCCGGAATTTTTGGATCCCAATCATGCTGTGCTCGTTACAGCGGAAAGTGATCCGGCTTATTTAAAAGAAATTCGCGAAACTTTGAATTTACCTTTCTTTGTTTCCGTTCCTATTACACTGCAAAACGAAGTCAGCGCCATTCTCATTACCGGGCGTATGGCAGAGCAAACACCATTCCTCTCTCGCCTTGACCATAGTGATGTGGAAACAGTACAGGCCATCGGCGGGCTAATGGCTTCTATTTTAATGCAACAACAATTAAACGAGGCGGAAGAACGCGCACATATTATGCTGGATGCCACGCCGCTTTGCGCAAATTTCTGGGATCAGAACTATAACAACATTGACTGTAACCAAGAAGCCGTCAATCTTTTTGAACTTTCCAGCAAACAAGAGTATTTGGATCGTTTTGCCGAGTTGTCGCCGGAATTTCAACCGGATGGCCGCAAATCATCTGAAGTGTCTCTTGCAAATATTCAAAAAGCTTTTGCAGAAGGGCGCTGCGTTTTTGAATGGATGCATCAAAAGTTAGATGGTGAGCAAATTCCTTCTGAGATTACGCTGGTGCGCGTCAAGTATCGTGATGGCGATGTGGTCATCGGTTATACCCGCGATTTGCGCGAGTTAAAAGCCACCATGGCAGAAATTGAAAAAACACAAGAAGATTTACGCGAAGCACGCGACCGCGCGGAAGAAAGCGCGCAAGCAAAGACCAACTTCCTTGCCAATATGTCTCATGAAATTAGAACGCCGATGAATGCGATCATTGGTATGACCGAGATCGCCAAAGGTACGGAAGATATTGAACGCATTCAGTATTGTTTGGAAAAAATTGATGATGCTTCAGGGCATTTGCTGGGCGTTATCAATGATATTTTGGATATGTCAAAAATTGATGCCGGTAAGTTTACGCTTTCCCCTTCGGATTTTACCATGGAGAGCATGCTCCAACGCATTACAGATGTTATTAACTTCCGCGTGGATGAAAAACATCAAGACTTTATCATTCAGGTCGATCCTGATGTTCCTGCTTCAATCGTAACAGATCAGCAGCGGCTCACACAGGTCATCACCAACTTATTGTCCAATGCAGTGAAGTTCACACCGGAAGAAGGCAAAATCAGCTTATTGATTCATAACAAAGAGATAAAGGGTGATGATTGTACGCTATACGTGGAGGTCATCGATACCGGCATTGGTATTTCAAAAGAACAACAGAGCCGGCTCTTCCAATCCTTTGAACAAGCGGATGGCAGTATTTCACGGCGCTTTGGCGGCACTGGCTTAGGGCTTGTAATTTCTAAAAACATTGTGGAGCTTATGGGCGGCGATATTTGGGTGGAATCTGCGCCGAACCGTGGTTCTCGCTTTCAGTTCACTGTCAATGTGAAAAAAGGACAGATTCGCGAAAAAACCCGCCTGAATCCTTCTATCGATTGGAACAATGTTCGCATTCTTGTGGTGGATGACGATCCGATTGTGCGCAAGTATTTTACAGACATCGCTTCTACCATTGGCGTTACTTGCAATACTGCATATAACGCTTATGAAGCTTGTCGTATGCTGGAAAACGATGAACGTTATCATATCATTTTTGTCGATTGGAAAATGCCCGGCATGGATGGCATTGAACTTACACGTGTGATTCGCGAAAAATATGGAGATCAAGCAGTGGTGATTATGATTTCTGTGGTCGCTTGGTCGCTCATCGAAGAAGAAGCAACCTCTGCAGGCGTGGACCGCTTCCTTGCCAAACCGCTTTTACCTTCACCCATTATTGATTGCATTAATGAATGTATCGTGGAAGGGTATACTCGCTCCATTGAAGAAGAGCGTGATATTGAAAAGCATGCGGGTATTTTTGCCGGAAAACACATTCTGCTTGCAGAAGATATTGAAATCAACCGCGAAATTTTGATTACGTTGCTTGACGATACGGGAATCGTTATTGATAGCGCGGAAAACGGAAAGGTTGCCTGCGAAATGTTTGCGCAAAACCCGACGCGCTATGATGCCATTCTGATGGACATTCATATGCCGGAAATGGATGGCTATGAAGCAACGCGGCAGATTCGTGCTTCTGCAGCGCCAAATGCCAAAGAAGTTCCGATCATCGCCATGACAGCCAATGTATTCCGAGAAGATATTGATCGTTGCCTTGCCGCAGGCATGAATGACCATGTGGGAAAACCGCTTGATATTGATACAGTTATGGAAAAACTACAACAGTATTTGTAGAAAACAATATAAAAAAATGCCGCTTACGGCATTTTTTTATTCGTCTCACTCCGAAAACATTCCTTCTTCAGGCATATACGCACCTGCTATTTCTATAATATTTTCGTCCGGGTCTGTCAAACAAAAGTAATAATATGGGCTTACATTACAAACATACAGGATTTCGCTTAAACTTTCACTAAGTTCTAACTTTTTTATTCTTTTATATTCTTCTTTCAAGTCTTTTACGCAAAAATTCAATACAAACTTATGTGTGTTGGGCGCCAAAGCCTTTTCTCGAAAATCTTCAAACAACGGAATCGATATGCCTTTTTGCACCACCTTATCAGGATGTTCCGCATCAAAATGTCCATTCATAATCGCAATGTTGCAGCCTTCAAAAGCAAATTGTGCAAATCGCTCCATATTACGACTTGTTACGGGCATTTCAAGTAACTGCTCATAAAATATAATTGATTTTCCAAAATCATTGGCAATCAAATAAACCGCGCCCAAATGCATAATTGCCTCAAAACGTGCTTGTGTTTTTACTTCTGACGCCGATAGAGCGGATGCATGCGCCCCGTCGGCGGATAAAATTCTTCCTTTTCATAAACAAACCCCAGCTTTTCCAGCATTTTTTGCGAAGATTTGTTTTCTGGGTGATGTCCTGCAAACAATGCATTTATCGCTAAAACATCAAAGGCATATGCCATAACAGCTTGCCCCGCTTCTGTGGCGTAGCCTTTTCCCCAAGCAGCAGGCAATAAATGCACGCCAAATTCCGCCGCCGTAGCTTCTGTTCCATATGGACGTAGCCCGGCGCAACCAAGAAAAGCATTGTCTTCACGCGCAAAAATTGGCCAATACTGCATACCACGCGTTTCTTGTGTCCTCATTTCTTTTTGTAAACGCGCCATACTCTCTTCTGCCGAAAACATGCCTGTCGCCGATATATAGCGCCCCACTTCTGCGTTGCCCCATAATTGCTGCGCCAAACCAATGTCTTCTTGTTGCCAGATGGAAAATCCGATGCGTGTTGTCTCTAAAAAATATGTTCGTTTCATCATTTACGGCATATCATACCAGAAGCTAAAGGTTTTTTCGCCACCATTCAAAAACACTTCAATGGACTGGGTGTCTTTTAATATCTTCATCTCTTCTACTTGCTCCACGCGTTCTTCATGAATCAACTTTTCTCCATCATAAAGGCGAATCATGTCCTCTTCCAGCACCACCTGCTCTGCTGCATCTTGGAGCAGCGGCCAAGCTTCTTTTATCGGGTATAGCTTCAAAACATTCTCTTCCAGCAAAACTTCCCTTGGAATGGTAAATGCGCCCACGTATGTAGCGCCTTCGGGAACGGGTGTTCCCCAGCTATACATCCATGCAATGATGATGCGCCGTCCTTTGTGATCCAAAAATGTTTGGGGCGCGTAAAAACTGGGGCCTGCTTCTACGATTTGCTCAGATTCCATAGTAAAGGTTGTTCCATCAAAATCACCAACCCAAAATTTCGTTGCATGGGTCGGTACTTTCATCTTGGAAAACATTAAAACATACTTATTCCCCAACGGAAACAAGTCAGGGCATTCCACCACTGGGCCATATTCTTCGCCTTCCAGCATAATACCTTCATATTGCCAGTTGTACAAATCTTGACTGGTGTAAAGCAAAAGTTTTCCGATGCCATCTACCCCTGCCCCTACTACCATATAATATGCATCTCCATGTTTTCCAACTTTGGGGTCGCGAAAATCTTTGCTCGCAGGATCAACGGGCGAAACGGATATGATTGGATTGCCTGCATATTTTTCAAAATGCACGCCATCATAAGAGATGGCCAAGCTTTGCGTTTGCCCCAATTCTTTTGAAACAGATGTATAGAATAAATACAACACATCATCTTTTACAACAGCTGAACCGGAAAAACAACCGCCTGTGTTTTCATAAGGCTGATCTGGGTAAATCGCAATGGGCAGCTCCTCCCATGTAATGAGATCCTCGCTTACGGCATGCCCCCAATGCATCGGCCCATGCTTCGCTTCATAAGGGTTGTGCTGGAAAAAGGCATGGTACTTTCCTTTGAAATAGCAAAGCCCGTTGGGGTCGTTGATCCATCCTACTTTCGGTTCAAAATGATATTGTAATCGCTGCATAATATCCTCCTTTTATTTATCTTTTTTTCACGCAAAAAATGCATTTAATAAAAAAAGACAAGCCAGCGCTTGCCTTTTGCTTTTCTGCTATAAGCCATGTATCTTATTCAGCGGAAATATGACAAAAAACGCCTTGCCGACAATCTGCTCATACGCTATGGGCCCCACCGCTGTAGAAGAACTGTCAAGCGAATTGTTTCTATTGTCACCCATCACAAAGCAATGCCCTTCCGGCACAACGATCTCTTCCATATCATGATACATGACAGGATCATTGGTATAATCCTCTTCAATCTTCTCATCGTTGACGTAAAGGTACCCTTCTTTTATTTCCACGCGATCTCCCGCCATGCCTACAACGCGCTTAACAAACTCCCCATCTCGTCCGGGGTAGTTAACAATAATAATATCAAACCGTTTTATTTTATGGGTTTTTACTGAAATTTTTTCCACAAAAATGGTTTGCTTATCTTCTAACGTAGGCAACATAGAACTTCCATCCACACGAATCAGTTCAAATACAAATATGCGCAACAAAACTGCGATAATAATCGCAGATACAATGCAAATTACCCAACCTAAAACTTCTTTTCCAACGCTTCCGCTTTTACTGCTCTCCATGTACCACAACTCGCTTTACTTTTTTCAACATATCTCTGTAAGGAAGCATAACAATTCTGCCACAGCCTTGGCATTTGATTTTATAGTCTGCCCCGGTGCGGATAACTTTCCATTCCTTGCTGCCGCAAGGATGCACTTTTTTTGTTTCTACAATGTCTCCCAGCGCAAAAGCACTCATAAATTATGCTCCTCTATTTTCTTTTGATTATACTCCAATGGGTGAGATTTGCAAAGGCTAACGGGCAATTATTGCTTTTCCTTTCAAAAAAGTTTATAATTAAGCCAATCAACCTTATTGCTTTATGCCATATAAAGCTGGCAAAGCAATCGTGTTATTAGGAGTATGTCTTTTGTTCAATGTGTATGGAGCGCAAACGACAACACAAAATACAATAAGTGAAATTCCAAGCGATAGTTGGATCCATCTCACAAACCCAACCAAAGCGGAATTTTCAGAACTCGCAAAGGCAACCGGTATCGATCTTGCTCTTTTTTTTGTGCCGCAGCCGGGCGATCATTTAAATCACTTGTTACAAGAAAAAAGCGATGATACGCCTACCCTACTGATTGATACACCGATGATTCACAAAACAGAAGAAAAAAACTACGAATACAGTGTTCTCCCGCTCTATATCCTCATTGATCGGCATTATTTTATTACGATTGCAGCAGAGCATACCCCGTTCATTGAGGAACTTTGGAAAACCCCTGATTTTGCAAAAGCGCAAGATTCTTTTTCATATTTGGCGCATTTACTGTATGCCAATGAAATTCGCTTTGTTTCTTATTTACAGGGCATTTCCAAAACCATTACGCGCTTAGAACCAAGCATTGGAAAAGCGACAACAAACAAAGAACTCTTGCATATTTTACAGCTAAGTAAATCGCTCACATATTTTTCAACTGCCATTCGAAGCAATGGGCTCGTTTACGAATCTGTCTCTCAAAAAACATATTTTGAAGTGGATGTGTTTTCACGTGCGCTCGTTTCTACTGTAAATGCAAATAAACAGGCAGCTTCGCTTTCTTCTATGCAAGCAGAAGTCATTTCCAATGTAACAGATATTGTGGCAGCGATCGTTTCAAATAATTTGAATATTGTCATGAAATTTTTAGCGGCTGTTACCATTATCATGGGAATCCCTTCTATTTTTTCAGGGCTTTTTGGTATGAATTTTCCTTGGTTGCCCTTTGGGGATAGCGTTTATGGGTTTCTCATCGTCGTTGGAATCTCTATTGTTTCTTCTGTATTGGTCGCGGTTATTTTTTGGAAAAAACACATGTTCTGATACATGAAAGGAATTGTTCGATATGGAAGGAAAGTTTGTAATACATGGCGGAAAGCCGCTTAAGGGCGAAGTCTCAGTTGGTGGCGCAAAAAATGCAGCGGTTGCCATTCTCCCCGCAACGCTGCTTGCAAGCGATGTATTTGTCATTGAAAATTTGCCAAAGATAGATGATGTCATTATACTGCTCAACATTCTAATGCGTTTGGGCGCAAAGGTAGACATGCATGAAGATGGTGCCGTTACCATCGACACTCGTGAAGTAAGCAGCAGCGATGTGGAGATGAGCCTTGCTTCGCGCTTGCGTGCTTCTTACTATTTCTTAGGTGCGCTACTGCCTCGTTTTCGTGCAGCAAAAGTATCTCTTCCCGGCGGATGTGATATTGGAAACCGCCCCATTGATCTTCATCTAAAAGCGTTTCGCGCATTGGGTGCAGAAGTGGAAACTTCTTTTGGCGTATTGTCTGCAACCGTAGATACACTACGCGGCTCTGATATTTATATGGATCAAGTCTCTGTGGGCGCGACCATCAATGCACTTTTGGCCGCCGTTACCGCCGAGGGCAATACAACGATTGTTAACGCCGCCAAAGAGCCGCATGTGGTGGATGTGGCGAACTTCTTAAATCTTATGGGCGCGCGCATTCGTGGCGTGGGAACGGATACCATTCAGATTCGTGGCGTAAAAGCATTGCATGGTTGTAACTACAGCATTATCCCTGATCAAATAGAAGCGGGGACGCTGATGATTGCCGCTGCCGCCACACGCGGTGATGTATTGGTGAAAAATATCATCCCCATTCATATGGAAGCGTTATCAGCAAAGCTCTTAGAAATGGGCATTTCCATCGAAGAGTTTGATGATGCTCTTCGCATTCATTGCAGCGAACGTCCTAGAGCCGTGAACGTCAAAACATATCCTTACCCCGGGTTCCCTACAGATTTGCAACAGCCCACAACTGTGCTGCTCAGTACTGCGCGAGGTACCAGCGTTATTGTGGAAAATATTTTTGAATCTCGCTTCAAGCATTTGGATGAAATCCGCCGCATGGGCGCTAAAGTAACAATTGATGATCGTGTTGCCGTTGTACAAGGTGTAGAAAAGCTAACTGGCGCCAAAGTAAAAGCCAGTGATCTTAGGGCAGGCGCTGCGCTTATTGTTGCAGGGCTTATGGCAGAAGGAACAACTGAAATCACCAACATCAAATACATTGACCGTGGGTATGATCACATTGAGGAAAAGTTAATTGCACTTGGCGCGGATATCCATCGCGTTCCCGTGGTAGAAGAAGAGCTTGTTTCGTTTGAATTTTTAGAAAAATAAGAGAGGTTACCATGAAAGAATTTTATCCCATTGAAGTTGCAGGGCTAAAAAGAGATTTGCCTGTTTGCCCTATCAATGAAGAATTAAGCATCGGTGCATTCGTCATCTTTGGTGATGTGGCGCTTACGGTTGCTTGTGCAAAAGAATTAAATAAAATTGCGCCGCCTCATGATATTATGATCACTGCCGAATCAAAAGGAATTCCTTTGATTCATGAAATGGCGCGGCAGCAAGGCGTGAATGAATATGTGGTTGCGCGCAAAGGTAAAAAGCTTTATATGGTTGATCCCTTTGGCATCGAAGTGCATTCCATTACCACTGCCAATAAACAAGAGCTTTTCGTTGGCCGTAAAGAAATGGCGCTGATGAAAGATAAACGCGTGCTGATTGTAGATGATGTCATCAGTACAGGAGAATCGCTTCGCGCTGTTGAGAAATTGGTGCGTGCCTCCGGCGGCGAAGTTGCCGGGAAAATGGCAATCTTAGCAGAGGGCGATGCACATTTTAGAGATGATATTTTATATCTCTCCTATTTGCCTTTACTAGATGGCGCGGGCAACCCTTTGCGCTAACAATATGAAATCACAAAAGACCTCACAAGGGTCTTTTTTTCTTGACAATACTACTATATAGTATTATTCTATATGGTGAGGTGATGCTATGAAAACATCCGGTGGATTTCTAATTTCCCGTATCAAACATTTAAGCGATCGCATTTTTGAAGAACGATTAAAGAATAGCGGTACCCAAGCATTCAACGGTGCGCAAGGGCGTATTTTATATGTTTTGTGGGAACATGCGCCGCTTTCCATTTCAGAGATCAGTAAAAAGACATCGCTCGCCAACACAACACTCACCAGCATGTTAGACCGCATGGAGCAAAAAGAACTCTTGTTCCGCAAGCAAAACCCGGAAAATAGAAGAGAGGTTCTCATTTCGCTTACACCAAAGGCAAAAGCATATGAATCCTCTTATCATACTCTCTCCCAAGAAATGAATACTTTGTATTATAAAAACTTCTCAAACAAAGACATTGCTGTATTCGAAAAAATGTTATCACAAATCCTAAAAAACTTGGAGGAATCTACCTGATGAAAGAAAAAACTGCCGCTGCCGTTAAAAAACTAATCGCCGAAAGCCGTGATGCTATGGTCTCTTCCATAGACGAAACAGGGTATCCTGTTACAAAAGCCATGTTTATCGCAAAAGTAGAAGAGCTTCATACCTTTTGGTTTTCTACCAATGTATCTGCTGCGCGTACCGCGCAATGGCAAAAAGAACCAAAGGCCAGCATCTATCTTTTTAACCCTGCGGAAATTCGAGCTGTTTTGTTTATAGGCACTATGAAAATACATACTGCACAAGCAATCAAAGATGCTTTTTGGAAAGAGGGCGATGAACAGTATTATCTGCTGGGCGCAACTGATCCGGATTATTGTATTGCAGAATTTACTGCGGAAAAAGGCAAATATTATTACTTCGGAGAAACGGAGTCTTTTATGGTGGGACAGTAAATTATGATGATCATACGATCTGCCACACCGAAAGATATCGCTGCGATTTACGAACTTCTTCACCATGAACTTGGTTATGCAGTGAATCCTGTTCTTTTTCAAGCGCGATTTTCCCGCATGTTACAGGCAAAAGAAACTTATACAATTTTTGTTGCAGAAAAAAATGATGTTATCATCGGCTTTCTTGCTGCCGCCAGAGGAATGGCGCTGGAGTTAGAGGCGGATTACCTCCGTATTATCGGGCTTGCCGTACAACAAGATTTGCAGGGGCAAGGCATTGGTAGCATGTTGCTGGAAAAGATTACAGAACATGCCGTAGAAGAAGGCATTTTAATGCTTCATCTCACCAGCGGGCTTTCCCGCAAAGAAGCCCATCTGTTTTACGAGAAAAAAGGATTTTCTCGCAGCGGCTATAGCTTTACAAAAACAATATAAACATGCATTGGCAACAACGCTCTAATGCATCCCATCAATGAGCGCCCATTTCTCTTTGCGCTTTAGTTTTTTGATGGCGTGCTCTCTGCGCAGCGCAGCTTCTTTGTTTTCACAAACTTCAGTATACATGAGCTTAACCGGCAATCTTGCTTTTGTATATTTGGCGCCTTTTTTCGCGTTATGCGCAAAAAGGCGTTTTTCCATATCGTTGGTCCAGCCGGTGTATAGCGTATTATCGCTGCATAAAAGAATGTAGACAAAACACTTCTTACACATGGGCGAACCTGATTTCTAAAAAGCTGAAAACATGCTGAAATCCAATGCGTTCATATATCCGGTTGGCCGCTCCGTTTTCTGCATCTGCAAACAACGCAACATACGCCGCTTCTTCAAAAAATGCTTTCTCTGCCATTTGTGAAACCAAAGAAGTTGCATACCCTCGCCCACGATACATAGGTGGTGTATAAACGCTACCAATATATCTCCCTTGGGGCAACGCGCGGACAAACGCTCCCATACATACCGGCTCATGATCTACTTCTAAAATATGCATGGCAGGTTGTGCCAAATACGTTTTTGCTTCTTCCATTTCACCTGCCAAATTTACTTGCGGCGCCAGCGTTTCTCGATCCATCGCCGTCAGCCAATAGGGAATAAAATAAATGTCTTTTCCTGTTGCTAAGCGCATTTCTCCTGAATTTCCCGTAAATGCTACGCGCTCCAAACAGTAAAGTTTGCGGTTTATCCGCTTTGCTTCCCTTTTTTGCAACAAAACGCTGCATTGTTCTGCCACAGCCGGCGCCGCAAAGATTGATGCGGGAGAGATGCCCGCTTGCTTGCAAGCATCTATAAAATATGCAATTTCTGTGGCGCCAATCTCTTCTTCTGTGGCAAGAAGCATCCGCGCTTTTTCATCCATAAAACAAACAAGAGCGATTGTTTCGCCCACATATAAAGCTGCCAAAAAATAACCTGCCGGTGGTATCCCTATTGGCAATGCCATTAATTTGCCAATCATCAAGTTGTTTTTCACTTCGTCTTGTAACAGATATGGCAACGCAGCTTCTTCAAATGCCTCTATGGTTTGGTATTTTTCAACTTTCATACATGCGGCTCCACAAATCGTATTTCGGTATAATCTGTTACTGCCTGATACCCAATTTTTTGATAAACATGATTGGCAACTGGGTTCGCCAAATTCGTAAAAAGCGTTGTGAACGCTTTCCCTCTGTTCCGCGCTATTTTATGAAGCGCCGCCACCAAACAAGAGGCATATCCGCGCCCGCGAAAACCGGGTGGTGTATATACGCGGTTTACGCTATAGCCATTTGGTGTTTCCCGCGCAAAGCCCGCCATACAAACAGGCATGCCCTCGTCTGTCAGCAAAAACAAATTCTCTTGTTGCAATAGCATGGTTGCTTCTTTTATTTGCTGCGCAAGCGGCAAGGCTTTTCCGCGAAAATCATGATGCATCTCCGTCAACCAATACGGCAAAAAGTACATGTCTTTTTCGCTTGCTTGCCGTATCTCTCCTGTTTTTTTTGGCATATCTGCCGTATACAACACATAAACACGCTCTTCCATAGAGACAACGCGCTCTAGCTTTGTTTTTTCTGCATACACTTCTGCAAAACAAGATGCCATTTCTTTTTCTGCCAACACGCCGGGAATCTTATCCCCTCTCTTCGCGATTTCCGCCGCCACAAAACGAAGCATTTCGGCAGAAACCTTACGCGTTCCTGCACCAAGCAACACATGAAAGGGTGCGGTACAAGAAATGGTCATCAAAATTGTTTCGTCTTCATCCACCAGCGTGGCAAAAAGATCTTCTGCTCGTTTTGTGTTGTCTTTTTCATGATAAGAGATGCTAATTTGCAAATTGTTTGCTGCTTCTTTTTGCAATAAAAAAGGGAGCGTCTCCTGATAATAAAGCATCAAATCTTCATATATTTTCAGATGCATGTTTTCCTCCTGTTCCGCTTATGAAAAAAGCTGCCGCAGCAGCCTTTTTTATGCTTCTTTTTCATAAATTCTTGTAATTACAATATCTTCAAATGGTTTGTCTCCATAGTCTGTTACTGTATTTGCAATCTCATCTACCACTTCTATTCCTGAAACAACTTTACCAAATGCAGCGTATTGCCCATCCAGATGCGGCGCATCTGCATGCATAATAAAGAACTGGCTGCCCGCAGAATCAGGATCCATTGACCGCGCCATGGAGATGACGCCCCGCTCATGCTTCAAAGGATTTTCAACGCCATTGCCGGAAAATTCTCCTTTGATTTGATACCCTGGCCCGCCTGTGCCGTTGCCTTCCGGGCATCCGCCCTGAATCATAAAACCTGGAATGACCCGATGAAAAATAAGCCCATCATAAAAGCCTTCCCCGACCAATTTCAAAAAGTTTTCCGTCGTGATTGGCGCAGCCGATGCATCCAGCTCCACTTCAATGTTTCCCAAATCTTTTACTTCTATTACAATCATTTTTTATTCCCTTTCTTCTGTTTTTTCTTATTGTAGCATCTTCTCTTCATAAAAACGATAGCCTCTTACCTATTTAAAATGAGCGCCGCCGTTTTTTCTTGCTTGCTGTTATGAATAAGGCGGTATCTGCCTTCTTTTTCACGCAACCATTCTTCCAACATTTCGTTTTTTCCGTCCGCATACGCTGTAACGGTGGTCAACGCAAAAGGGATTTCGTAAAACAAAAGCCGCTCTAGAAAGTCATATAAACCTTTTTGCTCTTCGTTGCCCCATCCTGCTTTGTTTCTTTTGGGTGGGTCCAGATAAACAAAATCATATTTGGTCATACGGCTGACATCGAGCTTCTGAAAGTCTTGTATCAAAAACGTATTGCTCTCCGCCGCCAACTGCCCCGCGTATGCTTGCAACCTAGCAGCAATGGTTCCGTTAAAATCTCGCTTGCCCACCGGTTGATTAAATTCACCTGCCTGGTTAAACCGCAATATACCATTATACGCATAAATGCTCAATACATAAAGCGTTGCCCAGTAAGAAATATCTCTTCGTTGCATTTGATTGAATTTTGTACGCAACCGAATGTATGGGATTTTATTCACTTCTGCCAGCCCCGCTTCGCTATCCACACCATAATGATGATAACCGTATCTTGAAGTGAGCGATAAATTGTTTTCTTCAATGATGCGAAACACTTCTGCCAAAAACTGTTCTTTTCCGTATGTTGCAATGGCTTCTGCCAGCCCCAATGTATATGGATCTTGGTCCACATACACCACATGGTTTGCGCTGGCGTTGAGCCCTACTGTTCCATACCCTGCAAATACATCGTAAAATGTATCGATGCCTTTTGGAAAAAAGGGCAATAGGTAAGGAAGCGCCGTAAATTTTCCTTGCGCTTCATACATTGGCGCAGGCGTATACGCAGGCGTCTTTTCACCTGTCCATGTTAAAATGAGTCCGTTTTCGTTTGCTTCTTTTCGTTTCTTTTTTTCTTTTGCAAAGGTTTCTGTCAGCAGCAATTGCTTCGGTTGATACGGCATCGGTTTAAGCGGCGGAAATACCACCTGCACACGTCCGCGATGTCGCAACACATCAAGCATATCAAGCCCATGCATTTTGGATTCAGAGCGCGCCGTACGCGTTTGTGGCTTTTCCACATATGTTGCCATCAAATATGGCGCGCGCAGCTGCAATACTAAATTTTCAAATGTCTGCAGCGCATCTTTTTTACAATATTCGCTGACTGCATAAGGTACTTTCGGTTTGCCCGAAACCCCTGTTACTTCCTCTTGTTCCCAGCGTACAATATTTTCCGGCAAATGATACATCGCTCCATATTGCCGGGAATCCATGGGCGGGTCAAGATATATAATATCTGCTGAAATCCATGAGGCCAAAAGATTGGCATCCATTGCCGTTATTTTATTATCCGCCGCCAAATACGCTTTTTCTTTTACCGCAGGAAACTTTAGGAAAAACGGTTTCCAAGCTTTGGGCGCTTTTTTTGCAGTATCATAATGGGCATAGATATTTGCCGCCTCATCCATCCCTTGCAACAGCGACGCAAGTAAAATCGCCTGTTCCCGCTTATTGATTTCTCCTGCTACGCGCGCTGCTTCGATTTTTGCGCGAATTGCTCCAATGTTCCGCGCCGTTTCCATAGAAAAATATGTACCGCCGAAATTACGAGAAACATAATTCTCTTCGGTTTCTTCTATGTTATTATACGCATCGAGCAGCGCTCTTATTTTCTCTTCCTCAAATGCTTCTGGCGAAAACCATGCCTCTAAGTAGACATATGCCGCATATAAGCTATCATTGAGCACCAGCGTTTTATCCGCAAATGCTTGTGATACATTGCCCACGCCTGCAAAAAGATCTGCGAAGCTTTCAAAATCCCCAAAATGCTCCTCTGCCGCATCTCGTATAAACTGCGCCATTTTCGCTTTGCCGGCGTAATATTTCTTATCGTTCAAAGAAAAGGTATTTCCCTCATCTGTTTTTGCTTTTTTCAATTGCGCAGAGATGTCTTTTATATGCTTCTCTTCCCATAGAAACCTGCCATTTCGCTTGGGCGGCGCCGCTATTTCGCCACGACGAAGCATGCCGTAAAGTGTTTCACGGCTTATTTTTGCTTCTTGCAACAATTTTCGCGTGGAAAAATACATCCTCTCACCTGCCTTGTCTCTGTCAAAAACAAAGAGCATCTCTTTATTTATCATACCATTTTCCCTGTTTTCATACAAGAATACAACGCTCACACGTTTTTTGTTTCTTCATAACTTATATGCAATTCCGTTATTGTTTTTCATTTCTCATTCCAGTATACTGGATAAGAGAAATACTGGGAGAATGGGCATGATTCATTTAAAAGAACTGCGCAAAGAATTACATTTGACACAAAAAGAGTTGGCTGCCCTATTACAAGTCAACCAAACAGCTGTCAGCCAATGGGAGCGCGGTGTTACCATGCCCGGGCATCAAACCTTGTTTCGCCTATGCGAAATCTTAAATGTCTCCCTTGATTATTTGATGGGGCGAAGCCATAGTACCGCTGTACAAATCAATGTTTACGGCACCATTCCTGCTGGTGCACCAACCGAAGCCATTGAAGATATTATTGATACCGAAGAAATTTCCGCTGCTTTGTTGCGCGGTGGCAAAAAATATTTTGGGCTGAAAGTAAAGGGAGATAGTATGTTCCCCAAATATATGGAGGGAGATACCATTATTATTCGAGAACAGCCTGCCTGCGAAAGCGGCGAAGATTGTGTCGTCTATATCAATGGTTACGAAGCAACGCTCAAACGTGTTATGTTGCTAGAAGATGGCGGCGTTCAATTACAACCGTTAAATCCACATTATGCGCCGGTCTCTTTTTCCAAAGAAGAAGTGATAGATATCCCCATTACCATTGCCGGTATTGTCGTTGAAATAAGGAGGAAAGTGGAACAACCACGCACATACAATGAATAAAATGCAAAAAAAGTTTCGAATCCTTAGTTTTTTCATTGCCTTACTACTGCTCTTCAGCGGATGTAAGACAATCACACCACCAAACAAAACAGAAAATCCCGCCGATGGGCTTGCACATCCGCAAAGCCGCGCTTACTATACCAATCTAAAAGGCAATAACGAAGATACTTTTACCATTATGATTTATATGAATGGTGGTCTTTCTGAAAGCGAATACGGCATGGCCTCTGCTGCCATTGATCGTATGCTTTCTGCCACACTCAATAAAAATGTGACCGTACTACTGGAAGTAGGCGGTACAGACGTTTGGCAAAATGATTATTTTACAGCTGAAAAAAGCGAGCGTTTGCGGATTGATGAAAATGGCCTGCATCGCGCTGAAACCGAAGTGAAAAACGATATGGCAGATCGCGAAAAATTAGAATCCTTTATTCTTTCTTCCAAAAAAAATAATCCTGCCAGCCGTTATGGGTTTATTTTTTGGGGAGAACTTCCTTTTGATATGCTTACCCTCTCGCAAGTGTTTGCCGGTCAAAAATTTGATTTTATAGGATTTGATACCCCTGGGCTTACTGAAATCGAGTTTTTATACGCCTTAGAGCCTTGTGCGGATTATGTCATCGCGCATACAGATGCCTATACTGCAACGCCTTGGGATTATGAAGCAGTATTCAATAAAATTGCAGAAAAAACTTCTCTCGCAACTGCCTCTATTGCCAAAACCATTGCACAAACAGGCGCCGAAAACGAATACTACGCCATTAGTGGCACTGCCTACCCGCTTTATTGCGCTGACCTCACCAAAATAAAATATGCGGTAGATGGCGTTGATCAACTACGCACCGCTTTACTGGGCAAGCTGGAAAAAGGCGAGTTCCCCTCTGTGGCGCAAATACGCGGCGTTTATGGGACGAATGATTATGTTTCCGTAACAAATTTGGCGGCGGGTTATGATATGCCGGCTTGTCGCGAAGGCATAGATACCATGCTGGCGTATCCGGAAGCAGATGATGCTGCTTCGATTGACTTATGCACTTATTTCCCCACCGGAAACGAAGCGCAAATCCAACAATCTCTGGCTTCTTTTTCCGCGCTTGGGCTTGCTTATGAACCCTTTGTCAGCGCATATATGAGCATCGCGCTGGGCGCCGCGCTGTATGAGCAAACACCACCCATCGATACTGATACCAGCGCGCTACCCACTGATGACTCTGCGCCCACCGCAGAAAACACAAGCTCTCCCGCGCCAAGTACTACCCCCGGCGCTACGTTCACAGGAGAACTCCCCGCTTATCCATGGATTGATCGGGAGATTATTGATGCTTACGAAGCCAAATGGTATGCTTCTTTTGTTTCTTCCTTCGTCGCGCCTACCTATACTTGGGAAGAAGAAATGCTTCATGTTCCTTTTTCCGCAGAAACACTTCCCGATATTACAGCCGTAACTTTAACCTGCTATTTGCATAACGATACGGAAAACCTTTTCTTGCAGACAATGCCTCTTGAAAAATCCGCCACAGAAGGATTTTCTCTTCCTTTTTCTGAAGAACGCCTCGCCATCAATGGGCAGACGGTTTCCTTATCCTCATACGCAGGGACACATGAATCTTTTTTCCGTGTTCCGGCTTATATCAATCAGGAACCGGTGGATTTGCTGTTTTTAGAATCTGCAACATTGGAACAAAGCAAGCTCCTAGGTGTGTTAAAGAAAACGGGCATCTATACCACAGTAGAGCAGTTAAAAATAGGGGATTTGCTCCAGTTCCGATATCAGTTTTTTGATGATGTGGATGCTGTTTACAAAGAAGCAGCATATGGGGTTATCATTCCTCTGGCCAGTGAAGAATTGACGCTCACTATCGCGCCCATTTCTTCCGGCACATTGTATGTAAAAATTGTAACGCATGATATTAATGGCGTAGAGCATGCCTCTGAACTTAGAGAGTTTCAAGCGTTGTTGCTAGAAGAAGATACTTCTCCTGCACCTACAGAAACAGATGAAGATGCTTAACTTTTATTGTATTAAAAAAAGCCTCCTAAAAAAGGAGGCTTTTTATTTTCTTATCAATCTACTTGATATCCATATTTCTTGGCGCGACGAAGCCAAGTATTTAGTTTTGCATTTGCAGACGCACGAGATTTCACCATACCGGGAATTCTGTTCCAGATGGTTGCACTAAAGCCATGCAACGCGCCCACATTGAAAAAATCTTTACAGACTGTGGACCTTCCGCCGCGAATCCAGCCGATGGAAACCTTATTGCCCCAAACGCCTATCTGCATAATCATTTCCCTAAAATAGCGCTCCGGTAAAAAGCAAACGTGATACGTTCTATCTGCCTTTAAGCGCTTTTGTATTTCTGCCAAATGATCTACCAATACTTGCGTTGTCGCGTATACCCGCCGGTGGCAAAGCTGTGAAAGCTCCATGATTTGATGGCGCGGCTTGTCTAGCATGCTTTCAATTTCATCTGCACAAAAGATATGAAACACTTCCCCTTTATCCATATCCTTTTCAGTGGAAAAGAGCGGCCATGCTTCTTCTTTCAGATAGGTTTTTTCTTCCTCGCTCAATGTAAGCGCATCCATAAATGCTTCGCCGCGAATACCGAAATGCGGCAATTCTGCAAACAAATATACGCTGCCCATAATGGGCGGCTTTGTATCTGCCAGAAAATGATCTGGGCTTTGGAAAAAATCATAATGAAACCGCTGTGTGGAATAATCAAAATAAGCATCAATGTTTTCATCAATCTTCTTGATGTCTGCCGGGTCATAAGAAAATTCAGCAAATATCCCTTGCTCTTTATCCGGATAAACGCACATGCTCACTTGATCGCCCACCACGGCCATCATCTTCATATCTTCCAAGCGATGGAAATCATCATAATAGTAGCTCTCCACAAACCCCAAAAGATGCGCCACCAGCCAAGGCCCTGAAAATGCAGAAACTCCGCTTACCTTATAATCTGTCCGCAATACGACTTGTAGTTGAAAACCAAGTTTACTGAGTGTGAACAAACGCGTCATCATTTCTTTTGAAAAATGGGCATCCTCTGTCAATAACGCCAAGCCTTCCGGGCAAACAAACCTAGCCTTTAGCGGCTTTTGCATGTCAATCAAGTTATCTAGCATATGCAATATTTGCAGATGCACATCATCTTTTCCGTACGCGAGTGTCTTTTGTCGCTGTATCTCTATGCCATCTTCGCTCTCTTCTGCAAATACTTGCAGCAGTATGCTTTTTCGTTTTGTTTGATATACTTCCGTCAACTGGCTTTTTTGCGTCAACCAACGCTCCAAAAGCTCTTGCTTTTCTTCTGTTGTATCAATTTCTTCCATTGGATAAAAAGCGCGCAGGACTTCTGAAACAATCTCTATTTCATGCGCCTTGTCAAAAGCGATAAAATATTTGGCCAGTGCCGTCGCCCATTTTCTGCCGCTGATCAGCCGCCGATTTCCTGTCCGCCATCTACTAATAAGAGAAACATCCGCGCCCACTTCCAGCGAAAGCATTTGCGGCGTAATCCCCAGCAAATCCATAATAATTGCCATATTGCTTTTCATATCAACACCTCGTTTATCTCTTTTCTTTGAACGTTCCAAAGTGTCAGCATTTTTATCTATCATAACATATGTCAAAAAGAGCGTCAATTTTTGACATTTTAAAAGAAAACTAACCTTTTTATATTTCTCAAACACTATTAAATTGCAAAAAACCCCAAAAAAACATATGACACTCTCACCTTATACTTTTTTAATAACATAACAAATTAAAAAAACCCCTTAGACTTCTCCATGGGATAATATTTTGACTTTACCGTCACAAAAAAAGAGCGCGTTTGAACGCGCTATAGTGAGTAACATGATTACCATCAGCGAGAGGCTGATATTCTATACTATGATGACTTGCTTCACTATTAAACATAATGGACTAAACCCCAGCATACTATTATTAAACGGAATGCAACACATAATAGAACCGTTGGCATACAATTTTTTACAAATCGCAAAAATGCCTACCAAATGCTTCGTTCTATATGGTGTTACCTTCGCAAACGTATTATTAAAAATGCCACCCTACAGATCACCTTCAGATATATAAGGCTTACTTTGCAGACATTTGTACATACCATATATAAATATATTGCCCCTCTACCAAAGACACATCATAAGTATCATCAAAATAGATGTCATCTACCACTTTTTTCGTTCTACATTCCTCATACACATACGCCTTTTTTACACCACTGGACAATGAGCGCAAATGATATTCTCCTACACCTATCATATCTCCCACACGATATACGCCGGAAATCCATCCCGTACCATCTCGCCCTATTTCTCCTTCTATCGCAAAAGGTGCTGCTTGCAAATATACATCCAGCAAAAAGAATTCTAGGTTCTTAACCTCTAAGAAGTCTCCCTTTTGCACTGATACAATGCTAAACGTCCCCACCGCTTCATTGGAAAGCACATCGCTAAATTTTTTCGACTCACTTTTGGCCAAAGAATAATACCCTCCACCACCCGGTATTGGCAATGCCGATACTAAAAAACAATCCCCTGGCGGAATATCTTTGCCTGCCGTGTATTTGCCTTGTCCATATACAGATGTGTTCGGCTTATACGGCAATATTTCAAAAGCTGAATAGACTTTTTCATGCCCTGGATCATCAATTACCACAGAATCCATGATGGCATTTAACATACCCACCTGCTCTTTGCTGAGATCGCCTTGCGCCGTATAAGTAAATTCGTAAATCTCACCTTCTACCACCAGAATTCTTTCTAAAACCTCCCCTTTCGGCGCATCGAACATGACTTCGTACACACCTTTTCCATCGGTATGAAAAATACCTTCATAGATAACGGATGCATTCAGGCTACCCGCTCTATCTTGAATGTGTTCTTCCATATCAAATAAGCCTCTAATCAGCTCGTCTTTTCTGGTCACTGTTAAAGTGGCCTCAGATTGGAAGTTTATACTTTCACTGTCTTCCTTTTGTTTTTCCATATCTTCCGGAACCCAAAATTGTATTGAATACAGTCTTTGATTACACGCGCCATATGGAATCTCGCTCGCCTCAGCGGGCAAAGTTGGTGCTATCACAATGGGTTCTTCTACTGATTTTTCTCCGCAAGCGACAAAGAGAAGACAAACGATTAGCAGCCAACCTATAAACACTTTTCTTTTTCGGTTTTTCATCGCTTTCCCTTTCTTTTGAGACACTTCCATCTAAATATGTTCTACGTGCCCTTCTTTAGATACTTCTTGATTGATTGCCTTTTTTATTATTGATATGCATCAATTGAGCATCCTACACTTCTCCATTTCCTTCTGATAGCTCTCCTTCCTCTTTCGCCATCGCAAATACATAAGCATCTTCTAGGGTAGGAGAAACTTCTGTTGCAAATTCTGGCAATTCATTGCTGATGAACCGATAATGGGTTCTTTCCGGCATAACGATCTTAGAAACAATTCGCCCATACTCCTCTTTTGCCAGCAAATCTTCTTCACCTTCCATACACTCATATACGCCCACATGACCTTTGCATAACGCAATCAATCCTTCCAGGCTGCCATCATAGCAAAGATTCCCCAAATGTAAGACCAGCAACCGATTGCATACGGACTGTACATCTTCAATGATATGCGTAGAAAGAATGACGATTTTATCCTTTGCCATCTCTACAAAAATATTGCGCATACGCATACGCTCTTCTGGATCCAATCCTACTGTAGGCTCATCTAAAATCATAATTTGTGGTGCTCCCAAAAAAGCTTGCGCTATGCCCACTCTTTGTTTGTATCCACCGGACAACATAGATATTCGCCGCTTTGCATATTCCTCTAACCCACACAGTTCTATGGCTTTTGCTATCTCTTCCTTTGCATTTTTCACATTCTTAAGCGCTGCCATATAGTCTAAAAACTGTGTTACCGTTAACTCTTCATACAACCCATATTCTTGCGGCAGATATCCAAGCGTTTGCTTTAATTCCTTTTCTTGTTTTTGTAAGGGGATATCGTTCCAACAAAGCTCCCCCTCTGTCGGCAAAAGGTTGAGTGTTATCAGCTTCATCAATGTGCTCTTCCCTGCGCCGTTGGGCCCCAGCAACCCTATCAGCGAAGGTGAATTGAGTTCTGCGCTAACATCATTTAACGCCACTTTGCCGCCTCTGTATTGTTTTGTCACCTTTTTAATATCTAGTTTCATTTTCTTTCCCTCAACTTTCATCGCTAAATATTTTGTTCTTTTTATCAAAAAGCATTCCAGGAGAATTTCTTCACTAGCTCATTAAAAATTCCTCTCTCTTTGCACAAAACTTTCTCCCACTTATCTCTTCAATGAATTTTTCTCTATGCTACTTTTCGTTTTTGCATACATGCAACAACAGTCAGCACAACTCCAATCACGAAAGTAATCCCCCTCGAAATCATGTAGCTTATTGGCCATGCAAAGGCAATCTCTCCCTGCACCGGATATGTCGCTCTGGCAATTTGCAGTATGGAATTGCCCAATAAATCTACCCCCATCGGCATCATGACTTGTGTGGTATAACAAAAGAATAGCAGCGCCGCCAACACATACGTGGCATATGGGTGGATTTTCGAAACCCATAATCCAACCCCAATGCATAAGAACAACTGTGGGATGGCTAAGATAGCCGTACACCCCAAAAGATTTAATGGCGCCAATATTTTGAATTTCATGCCAAAGAATACATATGCAGCCAGCACAGCCAGTACCACTTGTATGAGATACGCAGCACCTATCGCTGTTTCCTTTACCGCTTGCTGGCTTTGCATACTGGTTGGGCTACTCAGCGTCAATGCTTGTACTTGCCTTTCTTCACTCCCTTGCAGCTTGGCAAGCTGGGTAAACAACACCATACTAATCAATGGAATCACTGATGATAAATAGGCAAGATAGCTCCACTGGGAATATGGCGCTGTTCCCGATTCACCAAACATGGTTTGTGTCTCCAATACAAACCCAATATAGGCAAGCATAACGCCCGTCAAAATTAGATATAATCTTGTAGCCACAATTCGTTTCAATTCATAGCGCAATAACTTTATACTTTTACTTACCATCTGCCGCCTCCTTTGTCTGCCTGTTCCTTACCATCCCGCCTTTGCTTCTTCCATTGTGATTCCTGCAACTGTGCATGCTTCTTCTAAAAACATGTCAAATCTATACCATATGAGCGACTTTAACCACGCTGGATATCCACCTTTTGTCAACTCATACCCCTCTTTCCATATGCGGGTCACTTCTTCTTCCCCAATGAGATCTACCATATAGAACAGTACGCCTACTTGTCTTTCTTTCTCTCCGTAGTATTGGAAGTTTCCATATATCTCCAGCGCGTTCTTAAACGGAATCTTTTCAATCAGTTCCTCTTCATGCACACCATAAAACGCGCCTTGATATTCTTTGGCCCATTGAATGGCCGGCTGCCGTACCATAGTGTCCGCATAATCCTGTCCATGCCGCTCTTTCAAATACAAATAGGTACTGTATAATGTGGGGTGCAATCCTTCATATACGTTTGCTCCTATTCCTGACGTATTCCACCATTGACTCACCAGGGTCCATACCATATTCACATACTGTACATTGTCTTCAATGTTTTCTGTAAAGCTACCTGCCACTTCTGCTTCCTTTATTGCCAATCCATTGATAAATGTATATGACCCGTTACCATTAAACTGTTGTAATATATTTGCCTCTTCTACTTCCAGGTACATTTCCGGCTCCCATATGAATATGGGCATACCATATGTCTCCAATGGTCCAAACGTCTCTGTCATAAAAGAGATGACATCTGTTATCAGCTCCATGCTCCGGCCTTTTTCAACCAGCGCTGTTTTGCCCTTAAATTGTGCAAACTGCACCTCTTGCCCCGCCACTTCCGCTGTCTGTACCACATAATCCCCCACCACAGCACGAAAACCATACATATTCCTGTATCGTTCCGTTTCAAAGGTATATGCCCTGTACCCTTCTCTCTTTGAAGCAACCTCTTCCATGGGGCAGCCCAGTACAAATACTTCTTTTTCTGCCGGTGCATAGAGTGTGTATTGCTGTGTTTCATTCGATTTGGTTTTCAACCGCGGCGTCGCCTCTTTGTCGAATTGGGCATAATCTTTCGTAATGCGATTGGTAAATGTGTCTTCATTGTTGGCGCCCTTGGGTGTCCCTGCAAACATAATCTCTAACGTATCCATCTTTCCCTTGGGTATCACAAAGTGATAATATTGCCAATGTTCTACAGCAAAAGTATCTTTGTAAAACTCCAGTTTTGTTCCATCCAGCAGGATCTTTGTTACTTCAATGCCTTGTAGAATCTCTATGGTAAGCTCTTCATTCCCTTGCTCTTCCACTAAGCCAAACACATCTTCCAATGTATATGTGCTTTTCCCTTGTAATGTCTCTCCTTCCAGAAGAAGTTCTACATCACATGTTTTCCACCGCACCACTGCCGACATGAAAGAAGATTGCTGTAGCTTGCCCAAATATTCATCATATGTTTCCCCATACCACTCTATTTGCTTAGTGTTGGGGTTGATCCCAGCTACTTCTTCGAAATAATGCAATCTATAGTTGCCCGTCAGTGGATCATGTTGCATATATATGGGAACAGCTGCAATGCATATAGCCAGCACAATGGGCAGTACCGCATGCCGCATGTTCTGAAGCATTGATACCACCATGCCTCTTCCATAACGGCGTACACTCAGTAACCCTAAGGCATAAATGCCCAGCGCACCCACCAAGCTGATGAGACGCCCCAACCCTATGACCCGAAATTGAAACAGACTTTGTGTCCCGTCAGATAAAGTGTTGCGCGCTGTCTGTAACCAAAAGCTAGTGTAATGCGCCTCCCGGGGTAGGCTTATGCTATATATCATCAGTATGCTGACCAAAAGCAGACTCACTTCAAAGTTTCGGAAAAGCAAATACACGCCACTGGTCAGTAGTACAACCACCACCAAACCCATTGTATAGATGTATATCCATGTCTTTAGATACTTCACCAATCCAAACAACTGCCCCAGCTTCACTGCCGCATAGGGCATTGCCAAAATCTGCCCTACTATGGATGCAACCGTGCATAACCCCAGTATCCCTAATGTACGCAACGCCATTTGGCTTACAGGATTGGTGCTGGATTCCACCAATGTATATGCCTTGCTCCGGTATATTTGCTGGAGCGCCAACAAGGTATATATCACTACCCCAAATGCCCCTATGTATAGCGACAGCTTGGCCGGATTTTGCACGAACATACTGGTGAGCGTCGTCCCATATGCCCGCGGCACCAATCCAAACAGATGCGTACTCACCAGCAAGGGTGCCAATAGTACAATGCCCAGTATGGGCCATGTATATGTTGCCTGCAATAACTGCTTTATCTCCTGCTTATATCGGTTCATACGAACCTCCCTTCATTAATGCTTTTTCTGCCAAATCAATTTGAAAGATAGCCGTAATATTGTAATTCTCTTCTCTTTTTTCTATATTCAGTATAGCAAGTAGATGTGTCCTTTTTGACACACCACATCAGTCTTCACAAATAAATCGCAACTTGATGAAAATTTTGACACAACTTTGACACAACTTGCGCATTCTCCTTCGCTGCGCATTCATCAGGAAAAGTAAATTCTTTCATTTGGTACTTGGAATTCAAGGCATAATAAAAGCCCAAAACCGCTTGGTTTTAGGCTTTGTTGGTACCCCTAGTAGGAATCGAACCTACAACTAGCCCTTAGGAGTTAGCCGAGACGATTTGACCGCAGTATCACGTCACATACTACAAGGGTTCGGAAGTCCCTATTTTACTGGATTTAGATACGAATCGCTTACTTTGTAAACCCATGCAATACCCTATGGATTTCTCCAAGATACCGGGGTGATATTAGCAAGGTATTAGCAAAAAAGAATGATCTTGGTTGTCTTCCACTTTCAAAAGAATAATATGTGAATAGCTTCAAAGGATGTCATTTGCACGAATGATATCCTTTTTTAGTCCATATAACGCTTCCTGCGTGTACTATCATCCTTCGGAGCTTGATTGATAGTAGTTGCTATCACTTCCATGCAAAGCTAAATTGAATGTTCAATTCTCTGTTTCTATATTTCAATGTGAAGATATAGATTTAGAAACACCGTTCTTATTTTCATTTAAGCCTTGAAGTGAAAATAAGGAAAATGAAGACGGTATTTTATCACAGAACAGGCTAACGGCATAGAATAGGTAATTAGGGCGCTGCATATTCGCCGAAATGAGTAGGATTTATGCTGCAAGCCATTTACAAAGCATTTTGTCTCAGATAAGATTATGCAAGCGGATCAAAAACTAATTCCACATTCCACATTTACAACTGCATACTTTTCGAGTATAATGATTCATATGAAATTGTGTTGCGGAATTGAGGTGTGCTTTTGAAAAGCTTTAACTATGCAAATATTGCCCCCAAATTGTTTACTCCGGAGGTTGTAAATCTTATTGCAGCCATCCATGAGAACAAAGGCAAACAGGATTTGTTCATCGAAGCAAAACCCGATGTTTTATCGAGCCTTCTTGATATTGCGAAAATTCAGAGTACCGAAGCTTCAAATAAGATTGAGGGTATTGTCACAACTGAGGTGCGCTTAAAGGAAATTGTACAGCAAAAAGCTGTTCCGAGAAGCCGAAGTGAAAAAGAGATCGCTGGCTACCGTGATGTGCTGATGACAATTCATGAGAATTATGATTATATTACTCCCCGCGCAAATGTAATTTTACAGCTGCACCGGGATTTATACGCATATAGCCCATCCTCTATCGGCGGTACTTATAAAAACGCCGATAATATAATTCAGGAAACCGATGCCCAGGGGAACAAAAAGGTTCGCTTTCAACCACTACCTGCTTTTGAAACACCGGAAGCAATGGAGCAGCTTTGTGATACATTTATTGTGGAAGTATACAGAGGCGAGATTGACCCGCTTCTGCTCATTCCTATGTTCATTCTGGATTTTCTTTGCATTCACCCATTCAATGATGGCAATGGACGCATGAGCAGACTCTTAACTCTGCTGCTTCTGTACCGTTCCGGCTATATTGTTGGAAAATATATCAGTATTGAAATGCTGATAGAGAAAACAAAAGACACTTATTATGATGTCATACAGCAAAGCGGTGTAGGTTGGTGTGAGGCGAAAAACGACTATCTGCCTTTCGTTGAATATTATCTTGGAATTGTTCTGAATGCTTACCGCGAGTTTTCTAGCAGGGTTGAGCTGCTTACCACAAAGGGTTTAAGCAAAACCGACCGTGTCAGGGCCGTAATTGAAAACAAGGTCGGGAAAATCACGAAAAAGGAAATCATGGAGCTCTGCCCCGACGTTAGCCAAGCGACGGTAGAAAAAGCGCTTTCCGATGTGGTGAAACAAGAGATAATTTTGAAAATTGGCGGTGGCAGGTATACCCAGTATGTATTTAATAGAAAGTGAAATGACGCGGCAAAAATCCAGACGGTCAGGGTGAGCAGTCAGCAGGAAGTTTTTTGATGCATTACTTGCCGATTCGCTGATGCCATGTTACCCTTTTAAGGGTATGTTTACGTTCTTTCGAACCCATATCTTGTGGCACCAACACTAACGATGTGAGCTATGTAGTATCTCACAGCATATTCAGAGAGGAGTAACCAACAGAATGGATAAACTATACGCTATCTCGCTTTTCTCTGGGGCTGGTGGTTTTGACCTCGGAATAGAAGCGGCAGGATTTACAACAAAGCTCTGCACTGATATTGATTTGCATAGTTGCCAAACACTTGAGCTTAATCGCGACAAGCTGAAAGATAACAGCGATGAACATTTCCTTTCTGAAGCAAAGGTTGTTCAAAAAAACATAAAGGAATACACAACAAAACAGATGCTTGCTGATGCGGGATTAGAAAAAGGCGAAGTTTCCCTTGTTTATGGCGGACCTCCATGCCAGTCTTTTTCTGTTTTTGGGCAGCGCAAAGGTATGGACGACCCGCGCGGAACACTTTTATGGGATTATCTCCGTGTTATACGCGAAATCGAGCCTGCCTGTTTTATTTTTGAAAATGTAGCAGGGTTACTAACTATTGATGACGGAAAAGTATTTAAGCAGTTTTTAGATGAACTATCAAAAGATGCTGATGGGAATTCTGTTTATAAAATCACCTATTATCTTTTAGATACTGCGTCATTTGGTGTGCCGCAGTATAGGTCAAGAGTTATTGTATTTGGAACAAAGGATAAGGAAATTTCTTGTCCAGTCAAAACTCATGCTATAAGCGCAGAGGAAGTAAATAAACTTTTGCCTGCGGTTACAGTAGAAGATGCAATTGGAACCTTGGAAGAACCATCAAAAATCAAGCTGCCTAACCATGTTGGCAGAGCGCATGGGGAAAACATTATCAAACGATATACCGCACTTAAATTTGGTGAGCGCGATTCAAAAACTCGTATAAATCGTCTCAATCCAAGTAGACCAAGTTTTACTATAGTAGTTGGATCGGACAAAGGCGGCGGGAAAGGCCACGTTCACCCATATAGTCCGCGGGAAGTAACACCTCGTGAGTCCGCGAGACTACAATCGTTCCCTGATTATTGGGAATTTACTGGCACAAGTCGTCACCCAATACGGCAAGTCGGAAATGCTGTTCCGCCTATTTTTGCCGCAGTTCTTGGTGCGCATTTATTAAAAGAAGCATTTGATGTCCAGGACACACCAGATTATGAAGAAATAATTAAACGGTTAGGGTTAGGCTACTTAAAGCACACAATAAAGGAACAGGAAGTCAAGGGATGCGCAAAGGCCATGTAGCTTGATGAAACTGTAAAGGAACGGCGGTGATTTCTCAATGGGGTTGCTTACCGAACCCGTACTTAAAAAGTTCTTCGTTAACAAGATTGAGAGTTCCCGCCCAGAATGGGGAGATTACCTCCTTGAAGTTGCAGATATATTTTCAACCTTTGACGGCGAAGATTTAGACAGAGAGCTTCTTGCAGAAAGATTTTCGGCTATTAGCGGTCGGTCACCTTATGCCCTGAGAGATGTGTCAAGTTTTCGTGATGAATTTGGGACATATGGTACATATTTAGGTGTGTTTCGTATAGAGCGCATTGATGATAGCTGGAAGATATTTTTATCTAATGCCGCAAAGCATTTTCTTTGTTCAACAGAACCGGATGTGGAGAGTTTTTGTCGCACTCAATTATCTCTATTTCAATATCCGAATGGCGCAGGTGCGGTGCAGAATAATCGCGGTACTGTCCGTATTCAGGCTAATGTTCAAGCAGACACTGTGCGCGAAATTGCGAATGGCATAAGAGTTAACCCGTTAAGGTTGTTATGCCGTATTGTAGTCGCATTACATGAAATCAAGGGTTTTTCACTGCCGGATATTCACATTTCATATCAGAACATCTTTATGTTGATGAATGATGACAGAGTAAATACATCATTCTCGCCAAGCAAGGACACTCTTGTCGAAGTCTTAAATGAGTACGCTGCCAATCCTCTGCCCCATTGGGTAACCACCGGACGAAATCTAACAAATTTCAAGCGCAACTTTCACATCGTAGAAAGAACAGGGTTGTTTTCACGGAATAGAAACGGCTTGATTGTCCGTACTGATAATTTGAAAAAAGTTTATTCATATATTTCTGCAATCAGTGAAATGACCACTAATTTTAATGGCTTTGATGATTGTTATGGGAGCACCAACATTGCAAATAGGGTTAATGCAGTTGTATCAAGTCCTGCATGGGGCATCTATTTCGATGCATTAACACTCCCGATGCAAACATTATCTGCGCTATCCGATGAGATAGATGATACTGAAATTATTATAACTGACACCCCAATTGGCACAATTTCCCCTGCCGTGCAAACTTTTCCCACTATGCGGAGTTTTCAAGCAAATTTGCCGCGGACATTTGTATCAAGCGGCAATGTAGTGGATCCATATGAAACGATAATACGAAGAGCAAAAGCCAATCGTGAACACGCCCGCATTCTAAATATGCTGGCAGCATCTTTAAGACTGCGATATGAAGATGTTTATGAAAATACTTTTATTGACCTCATGGCTACAGCGGATGAGCAGCCGTTTATCTTTGAAGTTAAGTCAAATAATAGCAAAAATGTTCTTAGTCAAATCCGTAAAGCGATTGCCCAACTATATGAATATCGTTACCGAAGTGAATCACCAGAAGCGATTTTATGTATTGTTCTCCAACAAAAGCCGCCGCAGGAATGGGTAATTGATTATTTATTAAATGACCGGAAAATTCTTGTTTGTTGGATGGTAGATGATGTTCGCTTGGAATGCCCTCCAGAATGCCATTCTACATTAGCACAAATAGGCATATTGGACTAAAACAACGGACACATTGCGAGTGCCTGTTGTCTTTTATAGGATGATATACTATGGTAGATGTTCATTCAAAGAAAACGCGAAGCTACAATATGTCGCAAATCCGAAGTAAGGACACCAAAGTAGAAATACTTGTTAGAAAGTATCTTTTTTCGCGCGGTTTACGTTACAGAAAAATGACAAGCGTTACCCCGGACGCCCAGATATAGTTCTTCCGAGATACAAGACAATTGTGTTTGTCAATAGTTGTTTTTGGCATGCCCACGAGGGGTGCCCTGACTTTATTCCGCCTAAGTCAAAACTTGAATACTGGGTTCCCAAATTAGAGGGAAATAGACAACGCGATGCTGAACATATTGCCAAACTGCAATCTGACGGGTGGAACGTTATAACTGTTTGGGAATGTGAGATAAAAAGAGCCGTGCGTAACGAACGCTTAGAGCGACTATATAACGAAATTATTGACCAAAACAAATTAGGCAAGGCGGAGAGATAGGTAACCAACCCCCTATTCCTCCGCCTTGCCTGTTAAAGCTCCATACTCGATCGGTGCTGCTGTTTCCACTATAAGCGTTTTGGGGGTGTCATCACATTGGATAGTTTTGACGGAAGAATGCTGGTATATTCAAAAATTCGGTACTCAGTACGTCGAATACGAGAAGAAAATCAGATGCTCTTTGTGAGAAAGGACAAATACTAATGAAAACCTTGGATTTTATCAAAGATAATAATAGCCTTATCTTAGTATACTCTCCCGGCGCTTTCTATAGTGGGTTAATAGATCGGTATCGAAAAGAGGAAAAACTAACAGTCAGCGATTAATTACAAAAACAGAGTATCGAAACAACTATGTAGCAGATCGAGATCTTTCCGGAGCGATTGCACAAATTGAAAAGTATGTTCAGAGTCTAAAGCGGTCTGATAAAGTCAGAGAAGAAATGCTCCAAAGGCGCCTCGGACATAAAGTCCTTGAAAACATTCCAATTAAAGTAGTCAACCCCATTGGAATGTTGCTGATGGGGCGTAGTGACTTTTTGATGAAATGAGCTTATGCTCAATGATATGTCAAACTCCTTTGACAAGTGATTGAAGAATCAGCGATTATTAATCACTAAATTGAAAAGGAGTTTTTTATGGCTAGTATCGTAAAACGCAAGAATAGCTACTCTGTCGTGTACTATGTAGAACGCAATAACGGAGGTTCGCCGCGCCAAATATGGGAGACTTACAAATCCTATAAGGAAGCACTCAGAAGAAAGGCGCAAGTAGAAAACCAAATATTTGAAGGCGCTTTCTCCAGTGAGGGAAACCAAACCATGTCGGAGTTCCTTTGGGAATTTGTTTCAATTTATGGCGAGAAAAAATGGAGTCTCTCAACTTATGACGGTAACATCGGGCTAATCACCAACTACATTGAGCCTTTACTTGGGAGTGTGAAAATTCTGGATGTAACACCAAAGATGCTGGGTCATTACTATAAGCAGCTCAAGCAGATTAAGTCAGTCATAGTTAGAAATCGCAAACCGAAGAATGAGTTCCTCTCCAATTCCGTTATTGAAAAGGTACATAAACTACTCAAAACTGCATTTACTCAGGCAGTGAAATGGGAAATGATTGATCGCAATCCAGCAGCTCTCGTTGATGTAGAAAAAACACCGTATCAAAAAAGAGATATCTGGACACCGGAGATGATTGCGACAGCATTGCACGAGTGCGAGGATCCTAAACTGTATCTGGCCATCAATCTGGCTTTTGCATGTTGTCTTCGTGAGGGTGAAATTCTAGGGCTGCAATGGGATCGTGTACATATTTCGGATGGAGATATTGTAAATAACAATGCCCAATCTATATTGATCGGGAACTGCAGAGATGCTCAAAGCGAGCATTAGAGGCCCTGGACAAGAAGAGTATCCTCACTGTGTTCCCGTCGCTCATGCCCAACACAAGTACCCGAGTTGTTCTAAAGACACCCAAAACAGATCCTAGCATCAGAAAAGTTTGGCTACCTAAAACATTAGCGTACATACTCCGCCGATGGAAGGATAGTATAGTCAAGATGAGCTTATTGAACAGTTGGGAGAAGAGTATCGCAACTATAATCTTGTCATTGCACTTCCAAACGGTCGCCCATGTGAAGGCCGGGTATTGCTCAAGAGCTTTAAGGAGTTAAGGGAGAAGGCCGTTGTATTCGATTCTCTGCGGCATTCTAGTACTACATATAAGTTGAAGATTAATCAAGGTGACTTGAAAGCAACACAAGGCGATGGCGGCTGGGCTACACTGGATATGATTACAAAGATATATGCTCATATTGTAGACGATGACCGTAGAATCCATGCACAAGAATTTGACGCTGCATTCTACTCATATGCAAATCTACAAGACGCATTTAAAACATCAAGCTTAGACAAGGATTTGAAATTATTAATTGAGCAACTACAGCAACAGCCCGAGTTCACCAACACCTTGGCGCAAATCATTAGCGTTGCTCAAGCAGTAAAATGCTCGGATTAGCAAGCCGTTTCTTCACCTCGATAGAACTCAAAAAAGCGTTCGAGTCCAATTAGCAGAATATGCAAATATATGCATATTTATACTCGCTCTTTCCTCGCGTAGTATTTTGCATAAAGCTTTGTGTTTCGGCAATGAGAAAGTGCCGCAAAACGTGAGTTTTACGACACTTATGGCGCGCCTGGAGGAATTCGAATCCCCGGCCTACTGCTTAGGAGGCAGTTGCTCTATCCTGCTGAGCTACAGGCGCATGTGTATAGAATTGCAATAATCCCGCTCAGTTTATGCAAAAATAGATTTCGACGACCTTAGCCCTTAGGAGGAAAAAAGACCTTTATTGGCATGACTGCCAATAAGAATGATAAAATGTCAAAAGAAAAAAGATGTTTACTGATATGAGTCGATTGAAATTAATCCATTGGTTCCTATTTGGTTGAAAATAAGAATCTTTTATGGTATGATTTTAAAAATATATTGCTCGTACGCCTGCACTTCATAACGATGAAGCGCTGTAACCTCATTATTCATATTCAACTGCTGTTGCGACATGCAGAGGTAGCTATGAGCAACTAAAAACAGCATTTATGCTTTTTTATATTCGTTACTGGATAGTTAATACATGGGAGATGAGAATGGTGCAGAAACAATATCAAGTGTGTAATCACTGCGTTATGGATACAACGGATACTAATATTACATTTAATGAGCATGGGATCTGTGTCCGTTGCGATGAGTATCAGCAGCGAATTTTTGGTTGGTGGAACCATGGGAAGGGTCACGAGGAGGAGCTACAAAAACTTCTTGATAACGTTAAAAAATCGGGGGAAGGAAAACTCTACGACTGCATTTTAGGCCTTAGCGGAGGATTGAATAGCAGTTATCTTTTGCATCTGGCGGTAAAAGAGTTTGGTCTTCGCCCCTTCGTATTTCATGTGGATGCTGGATGGGATCTTCCTGTTGCGGTAACAAACATTCACAAGCTTTGCGATAAATTGGATGTAAAGCTGCACATTGAAACTATGGATTTTGAGGATATGCGTTAAATGCAAATCGCATTCTTCAAAACCGGCCATGCGGGTTTGGATGCACCTCAAGATCATGCATTCATTGCTCAAGTGGATAGATTTGCTCAAGAACTTGGTGTCAAATATATATTAAATGGGTTTAACATTGCCACTGAGGTAGTGCAAAACCCTGCTTCTTGGTATGCAGAAACGGGACCAACGGCGGATAAAACATATATCAAGGATGTCTTGAAAAAGCACGGCGGTTATAAAACCAAGAACTTTACCTATACTACTGGTTTTCGCCACAAGTTCTGGTTACCCTATGTTAAAGGTATTAAAACTCTCCAACTTTTAAACTATGTGCCACTCACCAAACAACAGATGATTGATACACTGGCAAACGAATATGGTTTTGAAACCTATAAGCAAAAACATTTTGAAGATAGTTTAACAAAATTTCTTGAGGGTTGGTGGTTGCCCACTCGCTTCGGCTATGATATTCGCAAAGCTTGGCTATCGAGCCTAATCCTCACAGGCCAAATGACTCGTGAAGATGCACTTGATATTTTAAAAGATCCACCGCTTACAGAGGAAGAGTCAAAAGAACTACTCACTCACGTGGCTCAGAAGCTGCAAATTACCGAGAAAGAGCTCTTGGGTTATCATGAGTTGCCAAAGTCTTATTTGAAGTACAGGAGTAATCAGTGGATGTTTAACATCGGTATCAAGCTTTACGAAATGATTGGGTTGGAAAAGAGAATTCGCAAGTAATAGTCACTTCCCATCAGAAAACAAACTACACTAATGTATTTTTAGGAGAAGAAAGTTATGAATGTTGCTCTTATTATAGCAGGTGGATATGGCCAAAGGATGGGGCAGGATATCCCAAAACAATTTATCAATGTATATGATAAGCCGGTACTGATTTATACCCTTGAGGGGTTTCAAAATCACCCACAAATCGATATGATTGAAGTCGTGTGTATAGACGGATGGCATGATGTTTTGTGGGCTTATGCAAAACAATACAATATCTCAAAGCTGAAGTGGGTGATTTCAGGTGGAAACTCTGGACAGGAGTCAATCCGTAATGGTGTGTATCATCTGGAAGACGAATGCGCGGAAGACGATATCGTTATTATTCATGATGGGATACGCCCATTGGTAGACTCTACGGTATTATCTGATGTCATCAATAAGTGTAAACAGTACGGAAATGCAGTAACATCCTTACCGTATAATGAGCAAATTTCTGTCATGGATGATGAGGTATCCACCGTTCAGTATATTCCGCGAGAAACACTGCGGAGAGTATCCACTCCACAAGCGTATCAATTTGGGAAGCTAGACTGGGCATATCATGAGGCATTTGAAAAGAATATAGGGATTCATAATTCTTCTTATACAAATACCATGATGATAGATCTAGGAGAAAGGCTGTATTTTGCAGCCGGCTCAGAAAAGAACATCAAGTTGACAACTAAGGAAGATTTGGAGATTTTTAAGGCGCATCTTGGAGCTTATAAGGGCGATGGCCTTAAGTGATAGAGGTGTTCTTCTCTTTAGAAGTATATTGTTACATCTAAGAACGTTGAGTTAAGGAGTTTTTTATGGGCAAAAAGCCTATGGAGTTAGAGGAATTAAAACAAGTAGAGTTGGGTATTTTAAAGTCGTTTCATGCGTTTTGCGAAAAAAACTCCCTGAGATACTATTTGTGTGGTGGCACTTTAATTGGTGCGATTCGCCACAAGGGGTTTATTCCCTGGGATGATGACATTGACTTAATGATGCCTCGCCCTGACTTTATGAAGCTTTATGAGCTGGTAAAAGAAGATGACATGCTAGATGAATTTTATAAAGTTGACTGTTCTTATTCAAATCCAAATGCTTTGACTGCCTGTATCAGAATATACGACATCCGAACTGAGCTCACTTTTGATAACTTTCGTATGCCCTACACTTTAGGGTGTTGGGTCGATGTTTTCCCGCTTGATGGATTGCCAGATTCAGAGAGTAAGCGCAATATGCACTTTAAATCCATGCGATTACTAAAGGATATTTATTATCTGTCTATCACAAAGTTCGGAGGAAAGCGTCGTTCAAAACTTGTGAGCATTTTGCAATATGGATTGCTTCCGATTTTACCCTTTACCAGAATTCCATCGAATGCGCAGTATACAAAATGGTTGGATAACGTCTGCCGAAAATACGATTATGACAAATGCAACTATGTAGGTGTGCTCGAGGGGCGAGCAGTAGAAAAGGAAGCTATGCTCAAAGAGAAGATGGAACCTGCTGTATCAGTGGAATTCGAAGGCAGCCACTTCTGGGCAATGGCAAATTACGACGAATACTTGCAAAACTTATATGGAGACTATATGCAACTTCCGCCTAAAGAGGAACGCGTATCCAGACATGAAATCAGAACTTTTTGGAAGGACGGAAAACCCGCAGAATAACACTCTTTCAGAGAAAGGTGGATTATTTCTAATGAAGTATATAAAATTGTATTGTGATGATCTAGTAAAGGCTCAAAGTTGCATTCCAAATCTAAAAAATTTGCAGGATAGCAAAATTCTAATAACAGGCGCGGGCGGTTTGATTGGCTCTGCTATCGCCGATTTGCTTATAAGCATTAATGATACGAAGAATGCAGGGAATATGATCTATCTCGGCGCCCGCAACAAAGATAAAATTGAAGATCGGTTTGAAGAAATGCTTGATCGGGAAGATGTAGATATCTTTTTTCACGATGCGCTCGAGCCGATACAATCGGATATTTCCTTTGATTATATTATCCACACAGCAGGCCCATCCAATCCAAATATGTATGACACGATCCCTGTGGAAACAATGGTTGCAAATTTTTCTGGCACATACCAGTTGTTACGGTTCTCTCATAAGATTGGCTGCAAACGGTTGCTTTATGTTTCATCCAGTGAGGTATATGGGAACAAAGATGACAGCGGACTATATACTGAAAAGGATTATGGGTTTGTCGATATCCTTAACTCTAGAGCATGTTATCCTAGTGCAAAAAGGGCCACCGAAACACTGTGCTCATCCTTTTTCAAAGAGTATGGTGTCGATAGTGTGATTGTAAGACCGGGGCATATCTATGGACCAACTGCTACGGCGGAAGACAATAGGGCGGCTTCTCAGTTTTTCCGAGAAGTAATTTCCGGCAACAATATCACCATGAAGAGCGCCGGAGATCAGCTACGCTCATATTGCTATAGCGTAGATTGTGCTTCAGCAATTCTCGCTGTACTTATTAATGGAGAGCCTCTGAACGCCTACAATATTTCTAATAAGGAATCCCTAATCACCATCAGGCAGCTGGCAGACACTATTGCAGAATGTTCAGGCAAGAAAGTAATATTTGAGAATCCTTCTGATAAAGAAGTCAAAAGCTATAATTTAATGAATAACTCTGGGCTTGATGCAAAAAAACTCGAGGAGTTAGGATGGGAAGGTACCTTTGATGCAAAATCAGGGATTAGCCATACATTTGAAATCATGAGAAATCATTATTCTTATGAAGAAAGATGAGAAACATATATGCATGTTATTTTTTGCTCCACAATGTTCACGGATATTGAAGAAAATCTCAGGAACACCAAGACACCAATGGGTGTTGCTAGCCACAAACTTGAATATAGTTTACTAAAAGGGTTTCGTGAAAACGGTGTAGACGTTACAATTGTTAACACTCCCAGAATACGGTACTATCCAAACTATAAGAAGATCGTCTTTAAAAGGACTCCGTTTGTAAGTGATGGTGAAACGGTAGGCATCAACATTGGATTTGTCAATTTACCGTTTCTCAACTATTTGACTCAAATGATGCAAATTTCCAAGGAAGTTAAAAAAATTATAAAGGAGCGCGGAGAATCTGCGCCTCTACTTTTTTGTTATGGGCCATCACTGCCCAAAATCTTAGCAATGCTCTATGTGAAGCTGCGGGTTTCTGGCACAATTCTTTGTCAATATTTGGGAGATCTCCACGGAAAATTCGGGGTTACTTTTGCTAATCGTGTAAAGGGGATTAAGGGAAAATTTATTCATCATATCGAAACGATGCAGGACAAGCTATCGAAACGATATGATTGTTTTGCTTTCATGACTGACGATATGGCTCGGGCACTTGAGGTACAGGATAAACCCTATATTGTGGTAGAAGGCATTTATTCCAAGACGGAAGAAGAGCTTCCAAGGATTAATAACAACGATGCAGAGGAAAAAAGCATTTTCTATGCGGGGTTATTGGAGAGCGAATATGGCATCACCCATCTATTACGCGCATTTTCATTGATTGATGATCCGTCATTTCGGCTTCGTATCGCTGGAGATGGTGCGGCAGTAGCAGAAGTTCAAGCTTGTGCAAAAAAAGACAACCGAATCTCATATCTTGGACTCATTACACCGGCTGAGGTTGAGCGAATTCAAAGCGAATCAACTATTTTAATTAATCCTCGCACGTCGGAAAATGAATTTGTAAAGCTTAGCTTCCCAAGCAAAAATATGGAATGCATCGCATCCGGGAAGCCCTATATTGCACATAAACTGGCCTGTTATCCTCCAGAGTATCTCGACTATATATTGTCTCCAAAAGATGAAACTGATGAAGCATTAGCAGAAAAAATAGTGGGGGTTTGCGAAATGCCAAAAGAAGAAAGAGATGATATCGGCAGAAGAGGAAGGCATTTCATTCTAAGCAGAAAAAATGCACGGGTTCAGTGTTCAAAAATCATTGATCTACTGAAGCAATATATCTAATGATTTGGAGAGAAAATCTTATGGAGCAGAAAACAGTAAATAAAAAGGTTCTTAAGATCCCAATTATTTTAACGGCTATCTACCTTGCACTCACAATCGTCATATATATCCTCTGTCCCTATGACTGGCCAACAAAGAAACCGGTTTTGTTTTATGGACTTAACTTCCTTTATATTGCCGCGATTTTCGGCGGGTATTTTATTGGCATAAAACTGAATTGGAGATTGAAACGCCTGAATGTCACTAAATTTAAAGAGCACCATCTTGTAAAGATTCTATCGGTTTTAGCAGTAGTCAACTTTGTCATGTATCTAATCTATGTATTTCGTTCCTATGGGTTTAATACCTTTGATTTTGCCTCATTATCAAAGCAGATGGTCGACGGTTTGAAAAACCCCGGACAGGGCTATTTGGCTCACATTAAACTAATCGCCGACCTAGATGGTTTTGATGTTATAGGTGGAAAGATATATACATTGATTAGTTTGATGTGGGGATTCTTAAAAGATGCCGTAGTCGTTCTTTGCATTCTTTATTTCAAGGATCTCAAAATCCATGGGAAAGTATTCACTATTGCATATATGTTGTTGCTAGTACTCTTTTACATTTCTATTGGAACCAACATCCGGTTTTTTCATATAGTCTTGTTACTTCTCCTTCCAGTGATTTTGAAAATTTTTGATCTAGCCTATCATAAAAAACTTACCTTCAAAAAAGGAACTCAGCTGCTCTCGATTATTTTAGTCGGATTATTGATATTTGCAGTCTATTTTGGCTGGATGATGGAAAGCAGAAGCAAGGCATCTGGATATGAAATATCCGATTATACAATAGGTAATGTTTCACCGCCAAAAAAGCCTCCGAAAGAACCAAGTGAGCCTACAAGCCAAATAGGCCAGAAGATTAACAATCTTTGGTATAGTGCTTCCAGTTATTTATCACAGGGTTATTATGGGATGTCTCAAGCGTTAGAACTTAAATGGGTGCCAATGTACGGACTGGGTAACAGCATGTTTTTGGTGGACACGATTACCAAGAATTTTTATGATATAGATCAGTTTACCTATCAGGTTCGCTTAGAGCCCTATGGATGGGATAGTGATGTCCGCTGGCATTCTATGTACACATGGGTCGCCAATGATGTGTCGTTTTATGGTGTGATTGTAGTTATGTTCGCGCTAGGCATAGTATTTGCCATGATGTTTAGAGATGCGATTAAGGAAAAGGATCCTTTTGCCCAAGCAAGTATATTTTTCTTCATTATTTTGATCATCTTTATACCGTGTAACAATCAGATCGCACAGAGTAATGAAACTTTATGTGCATTTCTAACGCTTATTTTTCTGTGGTTTATCGGTGGACGAAAAAGCGAGAAGCATTCTGATGTAGTTATCGAACAATCAGAAAAAGGTGAACTAACCGAGTAGAAGCTGCCCCAAAACGGCTAGCCCCCGAAAGTAGTACCAAAAAGAAATAGAGAAAAGCGGAGTAATAACTAGTAGTTAATCTACATAGAGAATAGCCTTTGGAGCAGGTGATCTGTATCCAAGTGCACTGTGTGGAAGAGCTGTATTATACTCGTTTACCCAACGGCTAAGCAAAATCCTGGCTTCTTGTATTGCATCAAATATCTCTAGGTTAAATAACTCATCAGCCATTCGACCATTAAAACTTTCACAATACCCATTCTCCCAAAGACTCTCTAGTGTAATATACATTGGCGCAATCAATAACTCCGCATGCACAGCAATAAATTCGCTCCCATTATCGCTACGGATATATTCTGGCGTGTCTCGCTTAAGCATGACTTCTCTTAATATATCTTTTACATTCTCAGAACGAATACGAAAAACTGCATAGCTGCATAAACACTCCCTGGTATATTAATCGATGAGATTCAGTATTTTGATTCTTCTGCCTTTGCTAGTCCTTGCTTCAACAAAATTATAACTCCATACATGATTTTTCCTTCCAGCTCTTAAACGAATGCAACTCCCATCATTCATCCATAAACGGCGTCGCTTCGGTTGCTTCTGTGGTACCTTTAATCCCAACTCCTTCCATATTCGATACACCCGTTTATGATTGACCTCATATCCTTTTAGCCGGAGCATTGTTGTTATTCGCCGATATCCATACCGTCCATAGTCTCATGTTAACATCACTATCTGTTGAGTAATTTCATCTTCATCATTCACCCTTGTATACTGATACCTCTGGCTACTTCTGCTTTGTCCGATTATTCGGCACGCCCGTCTTTGGCTTATTCCATATGTAGACATAACCTTCTCTACTACAACCTTCCGTTTCGACGAGCTCACATATTTCCCGAATTGATATCCTTCAATATCTGATTATCCAGCATCACTTCTGCTAACAGCTTCTTCAGGTGGCCATTCTCCTTCTCGAGCTCTTTTAATCGTTTTGCTTCCGAAGGATGCATTCCTCCATAGCTTTTCTTCCACCGATAATATGCTGCTTCACTAATCCCTTTTTCTCTACAGCAATCTGCTGCACTTTCTCCTTGACCTTGTAGAATTTCGATATTCCACAATATTCCCACTATTTCTTCTAGTTTATATGTTTTTCGTGGCATCGTCTTTCTTCCTTTTCTTTTATTTTACCACGCTTTTTCTCTCCCATCTATTGGTACGGTTTTCGGGGAGCACGTCAAGAGATAGTAGGGCTGTGTCGGGATAACCACGTTGTCAGCCGCCGCCAATGCGTTAATCGTTATCATACTGATCGACGGTATACAGTCTATCAGCACATAATCGTAGTCCTTCTTAGCCTCATTAACATAGGTTTTCAGAACACGCTCACGGCTCATAGCACTTATCAGCCTAACCCCGAAGTCAGACAGCTCAATGTTGGATGGCAGTAGGTCAACACCCTCACCATGATGCAGAATACCCATCTTTACATCAAACGGTTTTCCATCTATGATGTTCTATATAATGGTAGGAAACGTAACGGCTATGTCGTCTGGACGATTGTAGCCGAGCGCCATCGTGAGATTTGCCTGTGCATCGGCATCAATGAGCAGCACCTTGCTGCCTTGCGTTACCAGAGCGACACCCAGATTGACCGCCGTGGTAGTCTTTCCGACACCGCCTTTTTGGTTGGTCAGAGCAATCACTTTGCAATTCGACATAGATGCGTCCTCCTTTCGATAGCTTTAGCCACCTTTGTCAGAGGTGGCTATGTAATGATTATTAAATTTTTATCTTTTTAATACGGGGGCTATGGTTTTTAAGATAAGCTCATCAATGTAGCACCTATATAAATTCATTATACCTCATTTATTCCACCATTTCTTTATACTTTTCATACTCATTGGATACTAGCGCATCAAGACGTATATTTTCAACATCATATTTCCTAAAGATGTATTCAGAATTATCCATGTCATTTTTTGTTATAATCTTTATTTTTGTTGGGAGATATATGAAAGCAATATCAAATATACTTTTCTCAAGTGCTCTCTTTATTGGAATGAGGTCAAGGGAAGATAAAACTTCGCCGGTAGATGTCGGTGTTTCGAGAAAAATGTCATCGGTTTTATGAATAAATAGCCCCTTTTTTGAATAACGCTGTTTATCAGGATATTTTGAGAATTTGCCATTCTTTTCTATGATTTTTTCAACAATCATTTTTGTTGCATCTTTCTTGAAAGTTTCATCTTCACCGAATGATGATGTATATATGAATGGCAAATTAGTTTTACCAAGAGGTTCCACCTTGACTTGACTATTTTAAAACAATTGCTAGCTGCAAGCTCATTAGCTTCATTAAATGTTTTACATTCGGTAAGCTGCTGTTGAAAACTACGTTACTCACCTACTAAGGGTTCTACTGCATTTACAACTTCGATACCAAAATTATCAATCTGCAAATCTGGTCTATCACTTAGCCACTCTTTAGAAAATGGTTCGGTAATTATGCCTGCTTTTATCAATGCAAAAGCGGGCCAAACTTCAACATATTTTTTACTCCTAAAAACATTCATAAGCTAACGTCTCCAAAATATTGGCAGGGGTGTGAGGAATTGAACCTCACGGTGTACAAGTCCATATATTATAGAATCAACTAACTGCTGTACTCGCCACTGTTGCAACCCCTGCATACACCTGCATTTCCCGCCAAACAACTTGTCACCGCCAAAAATAAATTCATGAGCATTTCTCCTTTGATTTCAAATACCATTGAAGCACAAGATATTAAGGGGAATGTACACTCGACGGAAAGCCCAGACAGTAAAGTCAAAACTAACATGAACAACTTTATAGATAATAAATATACCAAAAGATTTCTTATTTTCAATACAGTTTCCACTAAATCAATGATTTATTTGAATTTTATTTTCTTAGTACGAACAATTGTCATTTTAAAGATCAACTCATCAATACAATCCGTATATCTACCTTGCTGTATAAGTTGATTTTTCAACTCAACAAGGCTATGTAGCAAAATGCTTCGTTCTTGGCTATCCAAATACAAATGATTCTTTTTCTCTCTCACAGTCGCAACCTCCTTTATGCTTTCATTATATGAGCAGGAGGCAGGGTGTTCAAATGTGCAAAAAATAGGATTAGATAATCCTCCAAAACGAGTAGTTGAACAGGAAACAATCGCCATTTCCATTAGCAAGCTAATCGGCGACAAAACGACAGACGTTCGATTTTTCTTCTTCCAATCTGATTAGCAGAAACTGCTCTTGCTAATCGCCGTTTGCTACGAGTTCAAATTCTGTCGGCAAATTATAAAAGCCGCAAAGCCTGTGTTTATACAGGTTTGCGACATTGCTTTTGGCGCTCCCGGAAGGACTTGAACCTTCGCCCCCCCGCTTAGGAGGCGGGTGCTCTATCCGCTGAGCTACGGGAGCGCGATGAGAAAATATGCAATAAAAGGAATCTGCCAGCCCCATCCTTAGGAGGGGCTTGTTATATCCATTTAACTATAGAGGCATATTCAGTTATAAAAAACAGCGCAAAATATAAACCTATTTTACGCTGGCATTTCTAACATGTCAAACAATATTCGCATCTCGTTCTTCAGCTACGCGCGGCGTATAACGCCAGCGGAACAATATTTCTATTAAGGCTGTAAAGCAATCTATCTCTCCCGTCCATGATCTCTATGCGCATGCTAATGACATCTTCTCCGCCTTCTGAAAAGTAAACAATTACATGATTGTTTTTGTAATACTTAACATCATAAAAAAGTTCATACTCTGCTGCTTCTTTGCCACGAGAAATGTAGAGGTAATTCTCTTCCAAGGCACCGCCGGGGCTTGTACTAAAATAGGTTTGGTAATATTTCCCCATAAAAGCAAGCTGGTTCCCTTCCCCCGCCCCTGCTCCATCAGAAATCAAAAGCGGAAACTGTTCGTCTTCTACAGCGAAAGCCAACTCATTTTCAATGGCAGCCGCAATGTCAAATGCCATTAATTTGGCATCTGATACTTTAAGCGATTCGGTATACAAATTGGAAATCGGCACAATCACACTGACTGCCCCCAGCGAAAAAATACTGAAAACCGCAATGGCAATGACCAACTCCACCAACGTAAATGCTTTTTTTAAATTCTGTTTATTCATCTTTCGGTACAAAAAACGCAATGGAACCCTCCTTATACCAAGTTACCTTTTGAGTTGCTTGCCCGGGCGCAGCGCCATCTTTGGAAAAATGATATTCCACGCTTGCTTCCGTTCCCGCCGCTTCATATGTTCTTCTTTCAATGCGGTTACATGCCGCTTCAATCTTCTGATATTGCTCGCTGGAAGCGCTTAGCATGCGGGTCGAAACATTTAAGAGCGTACTGACCGCCAGCATTACCATTGCAAAAACAGCGATGCTAATAATCGCTTCAATGAGCGTTTCTCCGCTTTTTCTTTTTTTACTGATAATATTTTTCAAGCTGCCACCCCGTTTCTCCCGCTTCTTCCGGTTTTGTATAGTTGTAATCGGCAAACAGAAGGTATGTTTCCCCTTCCTGATACGTTACGACAAACGAAACCGTCATCCTGCGCACAGCTACTAGTTCTTCGTCTATATAAGTGGGCGCGTATTTTACTGTAATCTCCAGGGCTCCAAGCGCACCTTACCATCGCTCTCACGTAGCTCCTCGGGCAAATCTGTTGAAGAAAGTGTGCAAGCAAAAGAAAACCCTTCGTTTGCACCGACATCGGCGCTTTTCAAATACGAAAGCCATGCCGCGCTAACGCTTTCTTCTATCGTAAGCCCTCTTGTGACTGTATCCGCAATAGAGCGCGCATAATAATAAAGCTGTTTGCTTGCCAGTACGTTATTAACGCTATGGGTGGAAACGGTCGCTACCGTCAAAACGGAAGTTCCAATGGTCAACAACACAATCATCAAAATAAGCGCAACAATAATCGACGCACCACTTTTATTCTGTTTTATTTTTTGCTGCTTATTTTTCTTCATTTTCCCAAAACCCTTTGTTGTTACGCTTGATAAGCAATCCAAGGCGCGCGATAAGATTGCGTTGAATCCAGTGTCCATACATCTTTTGTGGCCACACCATTTAATAAGGAAAGCACTTCTTCTGCACTAAGCATCATCCATTTTTCTCGGGTATACCCTTTTACCGTATCGCCATATACCATGCCCGAAGCGCCTATGGGTTTATTTACCTCGTTTTCTACAAAGAGCGCGCGCTGTACAACGCCTGCCCCTTCGCCCACAAGCCCACCTACAAAAAGATGATCCGTATTAAATCCATCTGTTACTAACGTGCCAATGCGGAAAGAATGCTCAAGTAACCCTGTATGATAGCCCACAACACCACCTACCGTCAGCTTGGTCGCGCCGGAGGCCTCATATCCTGTAAAGAGCATCATCGTACCACTGCCTACAAACTCCATGCTCCCGCTGTTGTAACCTACAACGCCGCCTACATAAATCTCTTCCGGCACATCTTGCCCCACAGTATATTCAAACAAACCGGAGCGCACTTCTACGCGAGACATCAACCCTTTGTTCTGCCCTACAATTGCGCCAAAGTATAACGCCTCTCCTTCTATGTTTTCAAATCTACGGCTCATATAAACATTTTCAAAAACAACATTTTCAAAGGTTGCATCCGCTTCTAATGTTCCAATATAACCTGCATATACCTTTCCATCAGAGGCTTGCGCAAGCAATGGTTGTACCATCAAATTTCGAATGGCAAAGCCTTGCCCATCATAATGCCCTGAAAAAGAGGCGATGGGCGCATAATCAATGCCCTCCATATCAATATCTGCCGTCTGTACAAAATAGACATCTTTTCCATCCAGCATTGCCATTGCCGCAAGCGCATCTGTGCTGGAAATACGATATGGATTTTGCTTACTGCCCAGCCCGGGCGTTCTAAGCTGCCCAATGCCGCTATACTCCCAAGGCGTTTTGTGCGCCAAGTTTTTCAACTGCGGAAAATCATTGCTATAGTTTTGCTCGGAAGGCACTCCCTTTGTATATCCTTCACCCAGCGCTGTTACCGTCGGCGCATCTACCAAAACTGACCTTGCTGTGCTTATGTTTTCAGCACCCAGTACGCTACCGCCTACACCAATGGGCGTTCTGTCTAACAAGTTCATAGTGACCGTAAATACATTTTGTACCCGCAAATCACCGGTTACATTCATATTTTCATTGAGCCCAATGATACCGCCTGTATTTGCAGAAGTGCCGCCTTGCTGTGGCGCGCCCACATAGCCAATGTTATATGCACTGCGCAAAACCGTATTGGGTAAATTTCTACCTACAATACCACCTACACTTCCTGCAACAGGGATGTTGGCAAGCGAATCTCTTTCTATATTAATGCGCCCTGTATTATATACATCATAAGCGGTTCCCTTATTTGTTCCTGCGATACCGCCCACATAGCTATACACGCTGGCATTGGAATGCCGCGCTGCAACAGAACCCGCATTGTAGCTGGTATGAACGATATTTTCGTTATACCCTACAATACCGCCCACGTTAGCCCCCGGCGTTGCCACATCCACCATTGCAACGCTCACTGCTTCTCTGATTTCTCCTTGGTTATTGCCCGCAATCCCACCAACTTGCCCAAGGTTTGTACCTGTGTATTTTGTTTGATTTTCAACCACATTTGCTTCTGTCATCTCTTCTGTCAGCGTCCCGCTGGTTGCTTTTATAATATAACCGTTGTTGATACCTGCAATACCGCCTAAATGTTCTACTTGCGTTGCATCCATCGCCAAACCGGCTTCGTTTACGCATCCTTCAATCGTGCCCAGATAAGGGCTGCTGATATACCCCAGTGTATCCGTCCATTCCGCAAGAACAAAGCGGCTACCGTTATAAGTAAACCGAACAAAATATCCATTTTTGGCGTTTGCGCGCCCCATCAAGTAATTGACGGTCACATAATTGGTTCCTGTCGCTGAAGTGAATAACTGATATGTCGTTCCGTTTTGTGCGACGAGCCACATACGGTTTCCTTTAAAGCTTGTATCATCTTCATTTTCAAAGATGAGATCATCAAACGCCACATAATAAGAAGCACCTGTGACTAAACTGATTGGATTTTCTATCCGATAATAAAATGCATTGCCGCTGGCATAACTATCGGATGCAAGTATATATCTTGCATCTACAGTGGGTACAACGGGCGTATGCTCGTCTCCAATGATTTTGCTCTCTGTATCTGGAATAGTTACCTGCCCTGTATAGCGCAGTTCCCCGCTTGCTTGGATGTAAAAACGCATGTATAAATTCGTGCCTTGCCCCGGCAACAACCAATCCAGTTGATTTGCGTTGAGATAACGAGATTTCACACGATATGTTACCCCTGTCGCATCTTTAATATCCACTGCGCGCACAGCGCCTGTTCCTGTTCCCATGGCTTCAAAGCGGATATAAACGTAGCCATTTGGATCTTGCGCCGCCAGCGCAGCAATATCACCTGAAACCGTATATGTAGCAGCGCCAAATAACCCGCTTACTGTTCTGTTCTCTGAAATCAACACATCTGTGGAAAGTAACGTCCCTGCATTTTCGCCTACAATACCGCCCACGTTTTTGCCATAGGTACCTGTCGCGGCATTGATGCGCTTGATACTCACATTCTCATTTTTTACAACGCAGTTTTCAATGCGTCCTGCGTTGACGCCTGCAATACCACCTACATTCACCAGCGATTGCACTGTTCCTGCGTTCAGCGTAACGTTACGAATATTCCCCACATTGGTTCCCGCCACCGCGCCCACAGCTGTTCCATTCGTTCCATCTGCCAGAAGGTTTACAAACTCTATGTTTTCAATCGTCCCGGCGTTTTGCGCAAACAAACCTGTATCGCCCAATGCCGCGCGCACCTGTAGGTTTTCAATCTTCTTTTGCCCGCCGTTATATGTTCCGCTAAAATACCCAAGCGGCGTCATATATGCAGAAGCACCATCATAATTGCGCATGCGAACATCTGCTGTTTGTATAAAATCTTTTTCCAAATCATAACGGATGTTATACAAATGTCGTTCGTTTTTAATGGTATATGTGGTCGTACCGGTGTTACCGTCATAGCCGAATTTGTTGTTTTCAATTTCAGAGCGTTTTGACGGCTCGCTGGGGTAGGTTACTTGCGCGCACAAATACATCACATTCGTATGATGATGCGTTACTTGATTTGCCATGTTATTATCCAGCGCAAGGCCATCCAGTACAACAATATATGTCCCGCCGTTTTTATGTGCATTGTAATAAAAGCCGTAACGTCGCCCGCTGGCAGCAGTAAGATCCCCATTGCCGCTTAGTGCGTTTGCCTCGCTGGTCATTTGACGCAATGCTTCCAGATCTAAATTTTCAAATACATCTAGTACTGCGTTGTTGCTTCCATTCAAAAGCTCCAGCTTCACGCCGTTTAGCGCTTCAGATTCTGTGTAGCGCCATTCTGCCGTCAGTAGACGGTCATTGATCAATTCCACGACCAGCCCTTGCTGCGCAACTTTTATCTTTTCCCAAGGCGTGGTATGGGCATTTTCTGCTTCTTTGAAATACGGATGCTCATAGTAATAGTGGTTACGCAGAGGTGTATTATCTGCGCCCCATGCTTCAAAAACTTGCGGCGTATGGTAGCTGCGCAGCGCATTCACTGCTTGCGTATACATTGGTGTTGCGTCCGTTGGGTCATAGAAAATGGCGCGTACATTTTCCCGCTCCGGGTGTGCCGTTTCTCCCATGGCGTTTGGAATGCCGCCTTCTCCGGCAATATAGCTTATGTTTTGCACATCTGCTTCTGCCAAAGATTCATCCACCCCAATCACGCCACCTACTGTACTACCGCTTTCTTTGACAATGCCCACATAATTAATATGATAGACATCTTCCAGCTTTCCTTCATTTCCATTGCGCCCAATGATTCCGCCGATGATGCCATCTTCTAGCAATACGGGCAAGGCCGCATCTCCTATGTATGAAAGGTTTGTTTCGTATTCCTTTTGATATTCTGCGTTCAAGTTAACGCGTCCTGTATTATAGCTATGTGATAAGGAAGCTATGCCATCTATGCCGTTTTCACCTATTAGGCCGCCTACTGTACTGCCCGCGCCTGTGGCAACTGTGCGTCCTGCATTGTAATTTTGCGTGACGACGCCATTTTCTTTGTTTTGCCCTACCAGACCGCCCACAACCGCTTCGCTTCCTGTTGCTTGTATGAGCGAAGTATTCCAGCAGGCTTCAATTCTGCCGCTGTTTTCCGCAGCAATGCCACCTACAACACCTCGTGCCCGGTTTGTCATAATCTTGCTTTCGTTTTCCAGCGTCGTTGCGACGAGATAAGAATCGAAAGAAATACCGCTCGTTGGCTCTATGAAGATGCCGCTATGCGAAGCTTCAATGTAGTACATATTGATGCCAGCAATGCCACCCAGCCTGCCGCCGCCGGTAATTTGCATTTGATTTTCAACTTTTGTAATATAGCCGCCACTGCCCAAAATTTCATCGTGGGTGTATAAGGCTTCTTTTTTAATATTCTCTTGGGGCAGATATGCCAATACACCGTTTTCTCTTACTTCAAATTGCATATAATCTGCCACAGTAAGCATGCCCGCCGTAAGCACTGCGCCGCTATTGGCATGAATCACTTCATGACTATGCTGCCCACAGCGAATGCGTACCGGCAGCGCACCATTTTCTATTTCCGGAGGCGTTTCAATGGAGAGGTAGACCCGCTCTCCCACATCTGCAGCCGTTGGGCAAGCTGCTACAAAAATCTCCCAATTGTCGCCTACTTTTCTTGCTTCTGTTTCGGCAATATTTGAAAGCGGGGTTATTCGGGCGTTTCCCCCTGCAACGCCGCCCAGTGTGCTATCTGTAGATGCCGCAATGCTGCCGCTTACAATACAGTCAGAAATCACACCTGTGTTCTTGCCTGCAATGCCGCCTACCGTGCCGCGCGCTACAATTTCTGCATCCACCAAACTAATATTCTTCAGTTCCCCTGAATTTTCCGCAAAAAGCCCAATGTATTCATCTGCATTGTTTGCCCAATTGGTCAGTTTCAAATCTGTAATTTGGTAGTTTACTGGTTCAGGGTCTGTGATGTTTTTGTTCCGTCCATCATACACACCTGTAAAATCCCCAATGGGCGCAATAAAGATATCCTCTTCTGCATATGTTTGCATGCTGATGTCCGCAATTTGCTGGAATGCGCCACCGGAGAAATAGCGTATATTGTATAAATGACGCGCATCTTCAATATTATATACGTTTGGCGTAACAGAAAGCCCATCATAATAAGCATGCTCCACATTCGATTGCGCTTCTCCTGCGCTGACTGCCGGGTTACTCTCGGGATGTGCGCTAAGTTTCGCGCCAATCATACCAATTGGAATTTCAGGGTATCGCGCATTGATGCTAATATCCACGCTGCTCCGCGTTGCATTATGCTTGGTATAGGAATCCAGCAACAATACAAACGCCTCTTCATCTGCCTCCAGCGAAGGATCTTCTGCAGGGCTCAAATAATAAATCAGCGGTTCGCCTGCCGCAAGCAAATCTGCCGCGTTTTCAACGATGTATTCTTTTGTTCGTTTTTTTTTGATATCAATGGGAATGCTCGTATAAACTGTCTCGCCTATGGCGTCAGTGATGTCAAGTGTATATACGAGTGTTGGGGTATTATTCTCCTTTTCGGGAATAATACATTTTACTTCCAAAACCCGATCTCCGTTGATAATTTCCACTTGTAAATCTTGCTCTGTCAAAAGATCAGGCAGCTGCCCTGTATAATCCACACCATAGTAACCAATCTCTTTATCATAGCGCGTGTCGTGTTCCCGATCCAGCACGTTTGTTTTTTCCGTTATCGCGCCATCGTAGCCCAAACGATCTGCATTGCTGACAAAAGCCGAACGTACAGTTCCTGTTTCTTTGTTTACTTCCAGCAAAATAGAATGGGAAAGCAGATCCGGATCCGAAATATAAGAAGAGAGCATTTCATAAAAAGCATTGCCCGCCCTATCTTCTGTTTTATCCAGTTTCAAATAATAAATATTACCCTCTGGGTTTGTTGCCGAAGGACCATTCTCCTGCATTTCTTTTTCAGGAACAGCCGGTATGATTTCAGGCAACGGCGTATGATCTACAAACGCAACCTCTTCTAGCGAGCCTTGTTCGCCTTTTAAATATGTAAAATAATTTTGGGAAGATAAAAAACGGTACGCGCGTAATTATCCAGCTTTTGTACTCTCGCCATTTTAAAGTAAGAGACAAGCGAAGGAATCGCGACCGACAGTAAAATGGCAATCATCGCCATTACAATAACTGTTTCAATTAATGTTAGAGCCGATTTTGATTTTCTTTTGGAAAAGAACACAACAGCCCTCCTCGCTTTTTGCGCATCACCTGTAAGCATATATATAATATAGTAGCATTGCGCAATGCGCTTGTCAACGAAACCAATGCCGCGCCTAAAACCCTATAGCACGCATGTTTCTCTACAAAATTCTTGCAATTTTCCGGAAAACCGTCTATCATTTTAGGTAATCTAATATTTAGATGTGAATTTATCTTGTTTTGTGCCGTTATAAATAAATTTTTTGCTGATTTTGCAGGAAAGGAAAAGAGCAGTGAGTGTATTTAGATATACAGCGCGAGATGCCCGGGGAAAAACAGTCAAGGGAGACCTCTCTGCAGATACTTTGACTGATTTTTATGCCGCATTGCGCGCGCAACAGCTTTATGTGTTGAATTACAAAGAAGTCGCCGAAAAGCAAGAGGCACAACAAAAATACCATAAAATGAAAGTCAAAGAGCTCATTGTCTTTTGCCGTAAAATGGGGACCATGATGGGCTCCGGCTTAAGCATGACTGGTGCATTTGATGTATTATACAAAACCGCTGAAAGCCCTGCGCAGCGCGATTTGCTCCTTTCTGTTTATGAAGATATTCAGCGTGGAATGCCGCTTTCACAAGCATTGCGGCAAAAAGGGCGCTCCTTTCCGCCGTTTCTGGTCAACATGGTAGAATCCGGAGAAACCAGCGGTAACTTAGATCAAATGTTTCTCACGTTGGCGGAGCACTATGAAAATGAAAACAAAATTTTAAACAAGATAAAATCTGCTACCACTTACCCTGTTATTTTGCTCATCGTTTCCGTTGTTATCATCATATTGTTGTTTACCTTTGTGTTGCCGCGTATGATGAGCATGTTTGAGGGCGCAGAAATCCCTGCCCTCACGCAAATTGTCATGAGCATCAGTGATTTTTTAACCAAGAACTGGATTTTTGTCATATTGGTGTTTGGCGCAATTGTCGTTTTTTTCATGAACATCAAACATATTCCGCCATTAAAATATATATGGGATATGGCAAAAGTACGTATGCCGGTCATTGGAAAATTGAATCGCGTTATCTATTCGGGGCGTTTTGCCCGCTCAATGTCGCTCTTATATGCCAGCGGTATTTCCATGTTGGCTTCGCTGCGGCTTTCTTCCAATATTCTAAACAACTCTTATATTGATAAATTATTCGTCGGTTTGGTGCAAGATGTGAGTGTGGGCGAAACCTTATCTTCTTCCATTGAGAAGCTGGGGGTTTTTGATGAACTACTCCCTTCTATGATTCGCATTGGCGAAGAAGCCGGTAGCTTAGATACCATACTGGCAAGTATTTCTGATTTTTATGATTTGGAATCAGAAAATGCCATCGGTAAGATGATCTCCATCATCGAGCCTGTCATGTTGGTGGTACTGGCGGGCATCATCCTTGTTGTTATTGTTTCGGTTATGCTGCCCATTTATTCTATGTATTCAAGTATGCTATAATCCTTGTGCGAGGGGAACATTATGATTAGTTTGGACATTACAAATACCAGTCTATATGCCGTTGTTGGAAAATACAAAAGCGGTCTTATTACTATCACCAGCGCAAATGCGTTGCCGCTGCCCGGTTATGTGAATACAGATGACAGCGGAGATAAAACTGCGCTCAGCGAGAGTATCAAAACCATACTGGCAGATACGCGGGAAAAACGCGTCAACATTCAGTTTTCTGACAGCACCACCATTTCCCATCAATATGAATTCCCTTATGAAAAAAAGCCTGCCAATATGCGCAGCATCGTGCAAGGCGGTTTGACACAAAACACACAAGATTATGTGATGGATTATGTGATACTCGACATTTTTGAAAAAGAAGGCAGCCCTTTTTGTACAGTACAAGTTTATCTTACGCCGCGCCCGCTGGTGGAATTTGCGCAAGATATTATCCTCGCAGCCGGAAAAAAAGCCTGCCAGTTTTCGCATTGCTGAAAACTGCATGTATTTGCTGCAACATACAGGCGGCGGCTTTGGCGGCAGAGATGTTATTTTGACCAATATGGGCAGCGCACAAGTAAAAGTTATGCTGCTCACGGAACTTTCTAAAATTTTGATGCGTTCTGCTTCTGTCATGTCTGAGTACGAGGCGTTTAGCAATGTCTCCAGCAAATTATACGATAAGAACCCACTGATCAATGAAACCATTGAGCAGGTTTCAAAGATGATTCAATATCAATCCATCAAACAACCGGGCGAACCGGTGGATCATATTTTCTTGTTTGGTGAATACGCTTCGCCGAAGGTGTAATAGAATATTGTAACGAAGGTTCTTCCAAAATTTTAGGCTATTCCATTGAAGAATTGCTGGGCGAAAATGTTTCCATGCTGATGGCGCCGGAAACATATGAATATGTAACCAAAGAAATTATCCCCACTGTTCTTTTTGATGGCACAATGGAATTTGAACTGCCCATCCTGCGAAAAGATGGCGCGTTACGCTGGCTCTCCTTTAGTTCATTCCGGATGGATTCTCCTTCCATCGGTGTGGGCGCCATTGCTTCTGATGTTACAGAACAACGGCAACTCTCACTTGATCTGGTTACCGCAAAAGAGCAAGCCGAAGAGACCAGCCTTGCAAAGAGTGATTTCTTATCCCGCATGAGCCATGAGATGCGCACACCTTTAAGTGCAATCATCGGTATGACTGCCATTGCAAAGGCATCGGATGATATGGCGCGCAAAGAATATTGCCTTGAAAAAATCGAGGAGGCTTCCAATCACTTGTTGGGCGTCATCAATGATATTTTGGATATGTCAAAAATTGAAGCGCAAAAATTCGAATTGGCTTCTGAAGAGTTTGATTTTGAAAAAATGATACTGCATGTCATTGATGTTTCTACTTTCCCCATCGAAGAGAAGAATATTGATTTTGTTGTGGATATTGACCCTGCCATTCCTGCTAATATCGTAACAGATCGGCAGCGCTTGGCGCAGGTTTTAACCAATTTGCTTTCCAACGCCACAAAATTCACGCCGGAAAACGGTAGCATTCATTTGTCCTTAAAGCAAGTTGCTTCACAAGATAATTTCTCCACCATTGAAGCTTCTATTGCAGATACGGGCATCGGCATTTCCGAAGAGCAACAATCTCGCTTGTTCCGTTCCTTCGAACAGGCAGATGGCGGCATCGCCAGAAGGTTTGGCGGCACTGGGCTTGGCCTAGCCATCTCCAAAAATATCATCGACTTAATGGGTGGTGAAATTTGGGTGGATTCCGAACTTGGAAAAGGTTCTACCTTTTCTTTCCGCATCCATGTGCAAAAAGGCTCTGCCAAAAAAGCTGCGACTGTCGATATTCCTTGGCAGGATTTGCGTGTTCTATTTGTGGATGATGCCAGCGAAGTGCGCGAATATTTTTCTGCATTGGCAGAGCGCGTAGGCTTCCAGTATGTGCTGGCAAAAGACGGCAAAGAGGCTTGCGCGCTCATGGAAGCGCATAAAGATATGCCGTTCCACATTATTTTTGTGGATTGGAAAATGCCGGAAATGAACGGCGTCGAATTGACACGCCAACTAAAAGAAGCGTTTGGCTCAGATATTGTTGTCATCATGATCTCCGCGTATGAATGGAATGATATTAGAGAAGAAGCCATGGCCGCAGGGGTGGATCGTTTTATTCCAAAGCCGCTTTTCTCTTCGCAAATTATCAACTGTATTGTAGAATGTTTGGGCGCAGAAAACAGCGTAATTTCTGCAGCAAATGAACCGGAAAATCCTTATGATTTCTCCGGTAAGCGAATCTTATTGGCGGAGGATATTGAAATCAACCGTGAGATCGTCATCTCCTTGCTGAAGATACGGGCCTAGAAATTGACATTGCTGAGGATGGCTTGCAGGCCTATGAAAAATTCAAAGCGAATCCTGCGCGCTATGATATGATTTTTATGGACATTCATATGCCGGATATGGATGGTTACGAGGCAACGCGGCAAATACGGGCGCTGCCGATTCCTGATGCGCAGGAGATTCCCATTGTTGCCATGACCGCCAATGTGTTCCGGGAAGATATTGAGCGCTGTCTGGCCGCGGGTATGAACGATCATATTGGGAAGCCTATTGACTTAAATGCATTGTTTGAAAAACTGGAATACTACTTAAATAAAAAAGAGCGCTAAGCGCTCTTTTTTAATGGTTTCTTTTTATACTATTATGCTGTATATAACATTTTTTGAATCACCTGATAAAGTTCTTGTATATCAAGCGGCTTTCCAATATGTCCATCCATGCCTGCTTCTTGCACCCGCCGCACATCCTCTTGCATGACGTTCGCCGTCATTGCCACAATCTTAATGGTTTTTGCATCTTCTTTTTCGCTGGCGCGCATCGCTTCCGCTGCTGTACAACCATCCATAACAGGCATCTGCATATCCATAAAGACCATATCAAAACAACCTGCCGGCATCGCCTCAAACAGCGCTACCGCTTCCTTTCCGTTGGCGGCAGATTCGGTTTCAATATTTGTACCTTGCAAAAGCGCAATTACAATTTCCCGGTTGATTTCAATGTCATCCACCACCAGCAATCGTTTCCCGGTAAAATCAGGTTTTTCTTCTTGCAAGTGATGCTCTTCTTTTTCCTCTTCCATGATTTCTTCTATTGGAACTGCTTCGGCTTTTATGGTAAAGCCAAATGTACTGCCTTCCCCTAGTGTAGATGTTACGCCAATCTCCCCGCCCATGAGTTCAACAATGCGCTTTGAAATAGCAAGCCCCAACCCGGTGCCGCCATAACTTCGCGTAATTGTCTCATCTGCTTGCATAAAGGGAGAGAACAAACGCGCCACTTGTTTTTCGGAGATTCCTATGCCGGTATCTTTTACTTGGAATTGATATACATTTTTCTTTTCTCCTATGCGCGGAAATTCCTCTACTGCGAGCAAAATCTGCCCGTCGGCATCTGTAAATTTTAGCGCATTGGAAAGCAGATTGATGAGCACTTGATTTAAGCGCAACACATCTGCTAAAATTCCTTCATCTTGCAATGCATGTATTTCTAACCGAAGCGCAATTCCTTTTTCTCTTGCTTGCTCTTCAAACATACTCATGACAAATTCTAAGTTTTTCACCAATGAAAACGGTCTTTCATCCAGTACAATGCGATTGGATTCAATGCGCGAATAGTCTAGTATCTCGTTGATAATATTGATGAGATGTTTGGAATTGTCTTCCGCTTTTTGCAGCGCATCTTCAATTTTTTCATAATCCTTGGTGCCCTGTGCAATTTGCAGCATGCCCACAATGGCATTGAGCGGCGTTCGGATTTCATGGCTCATGCGCGAGAGAAACTCTCCTTTTGCCTGAGATGCTTCATTGGCCATCTCCGTTTGTGTTTCAAGCTCTGCCGTTCGCTCTCTTACTGTCTGCTCCAGGCGCTTATTCATATTTCGATTTCTGACAAACAGCACAACCAAAAGCCCGATGACGCAGATGAGTAGTATCGATACTCCCGCCAAATACGGAATTTGCGCTCTTGCCACTTTCCCGCGATAATCAAATGTTTTTCTGGTCCAGCGCTCTGTAATCTCTTCTGTTTTCACAAAATTCTGTGCTTTGCTGACAATGGATGCCAAAATTGCTTCATCAATATGAAACCCAAAAGAAGATTCGTATGTTCTGTCAAATACAAAATTTGCTTTGAATACTGGGTTTTCCAAATAATTTGTCGCGCTTAACAACAAATTTCTCGTTGCCATGAGCAAATCAATCTCTCCGCGCTCTAATGCTGCAAATCCTTCATCCGGATTAATATATGTGATCGTGTTCGTATGATCCGGAAACCATTCCTTGAAAACTTCGGCATAGGCAGAGCCTTCAATCAGCCCAATCCGCGAATATAAGACTTGATTGATACCAATGTCTTCGTGTGTGTTAAGGGATAATAAGGCATAATGATCCACTGAGTAAGGCGCGTCCGTCCATAAAAAGCGGTTTTCTCGCTCTGAGGAAAAGATGAGCTCGGTAATCATCTCCCCTTCGCCGGATTCCAACATGGCAAATAAAATAGGCCAATCTGCATCTGCAGCATTTACGATACGAAACTCCAACCCTGTTAGCAGGCTGATTTCTTCCAGCACATCCAGCGCAATGCCCTGCCATTCCTTTTCTTGCTTGTTATAAAAGCTGGAGGGATAAGTATCCGTCTCTGCCAATAGATATATGGGTGCTTCTTTTTCCCGCTTTTCTTGGATAAACGCCTTTTCTTCCGGCGTTAAAAGCGTATGCAATTTATAAACTTCATACTCCTGCGCGCCTTCATTATATAACTCTACCAAATGATAAAACGCGCCATTTTTCAAGTATTTGTTAAATACACGCACAATGGGCGCCAGCGCCTCGTTTGCCGTTGCAAAAGAAACAGGCGAATAGATGACCGGAAAAACATCTTCTCCAACAATGCCCATATCAAAAGCTGCGCCACTATGCTCTTCTCCCAAAAAGGCATCTATTTCTCCTGCATATAGCGCCTCCATTGCTTCTTGCTCTGTATCAACAAAAGAGCCTTCAATTTCATATTGTAACGAACTCAATACCAAATCTTCCGTGGTTGTACCGTTTAGATAAGCAAAACGTAACGGGCGCGTTTTTGCAATTTCTATAAAACTTTCGCTCCCTTTGACGCGAAACGCTTTGATTGCGCGCTCGGTAAACGCATCTGTCATATAATATTTTTGTAACCGCTCAGGCGTTGTGGTAAGCTCCCCGGTAAAATCAATTGTTCCGGCTTCAAAGCCTGTAATAAGCGTATTCCAGTCATAGATGTGTGGCGTAAAAGTAATGCCAAAAAGCGACGTCATCCACTCACAAAAAAGCTTAGAATAGCCGCCATATGTGCCATCTTCATAATGAAATGTTTCTGTGGTATTGAGCATGCCGTATTCCAGCGTTGGGTATGCTGCCTGCAATGCTTCTATTTCTGCAATTTCTGCTTCGGTTACGCCTGGAATATCGCGGAAGTCATAATAAACCGGGCGTTCCTCTTCTACTGCTTTTTTTTGACAAGCAAAGGAAGAGAGCGCCAGCACCATAATACATAGAAAAAGAAACAGTATTCTTATTTTTCGTTTCATGTCTCGCCCCTTACTGTGAATGCTTGTTTGTTTCATCACCAAAAAAATCCCTGTTTGTTTCATTATAATAAATGGATTCTCTTTCCACAAGTTTTTCATTTGCAACAGCATTTTTCTTGCAAGCTTCTTCTGCTTGAAATTACAAAGGAAAAGGAATATACTGGTATTGTATTAAAAATTTTGTTAGGAGGAGTGCACTATGGCTGAATTTGCAAATCCTTTTGTGGGAAATGTGGAACGGAAATTAAGCAAGGAAGAATTGATTCAAGCAATTCGGATTGACATCGCCTCTGAATTGGAAGCAATGTTTTTGTATGAAGCGCATGCGCTGGCAACAGATGATCCGCTTGTCAAAAAGGTTCTGCGCGACATTCGTGATGAAGAAAAAGAACATGCGGGAGAATTACTTGCGCTACTGCGTTACCTGGATCCGGGTGTGGATGATTTCTTAATGGAAGGGCAAGGCGAAGTGCGTGATATGATGCGCGAGCTAGGCATGGATGAATCCACCATCAAAAAAGCAACCGGCCCCATGAACGAAGCTGAGTGATCGACAAAAAAAGAAGGCATTAGCCTTCTTTTTTATTTTCCCACCATGTTTGATAAAGCTGAGGGCGATAATCTGCCTCGTTTGAAAATTTATTCTCGGTAAAAATGCGCCGTGTCGCCAACGACAAATCAATTTCTGCTACAAAAACACCTTCTTTCGCGCTTTCATAATCCCCTGCATATACCTGCACATCTGTTTCAAAAAAATCTGTTTTGGCGGGGCCGATGACAACGCTTCCACCGCCAAAGTAATTTATAGTATCTTCTTTTGTCAAATTTGCGCTGGCAACATAAATGGTGTTTGCCAATACACCATATTCCAGTGTCGGTTTATAATAACGCAAAAAAGCTTTTTTGCTGCCTTCTTTTTCGCGTTCTTCTACCACTGCCGTTGGATTCAAATACAGCCTTGCTCCATGATACGTATAATAGCGCATCAATTCCGGAAACTGATAGGTATCATAGCAAATACCAATCCCCACCGGCCCAAAAGGCGTATTGATAAGACAAGGCTGTTCTCCCTTTGCAAATGCTGTGTTTTCCGCATCAAATGGATGGATTTTGCGGTATCTTTCCTTCGCTCCATCGGGTGTTACAGTAACCGCGGCGTTATATAATTTTTCTTCTGTGCGTTCTGCCATACCAAACGTAATATACATTTGATGCTGCACAGCTAAATTTGATAGGCGCGTGCAGCTTTCTCCTGCTAATGTTTCACCTTTTTTATGTTTTTCTGCAAACGAAATACGCGCATCCACAAAAAAATCATATCCTTGCATGCATAGCTCGGGAAATAGCAGCATTTCCACGTTCTTTTTCGCTGCTTCTTCCACAAAAGCACACATCTTTTCTACATTTTCAGTTGTCTGCCCCGCCCGCGCCTGCATGTTTACCACGCCGATGGTTAATTTATCTCGCATTTTCTCATCTCATTTGTGTTTTTCAGTATCATACGCGGTTTTGAAGGAGAATGCAAGAGGTTTCCTCTAACACTATGCAACACTTTTATCAACACAACAAACATAACTTCGCAGAATTATTTCAAGAGCAATCGGCCATGTCTTTTCATGCGCTCATCTTTTATTATGAAAGTATATCTCTTCTAGGAAAAATACGAAACCACTCAGCGAATCAACAACCTGCTTCATTATATGTGGCTATGTCAATCTCTGTAAAAGCTTTTGCAAAATCCTTCTGGCAAGGCAAAATACATTTCTCCATCGGCGGAAAATCAGCATCAAATGTTGCTAGGTCTCTTTTATCCGGCGCAAGTGCTTCACTAAAATGAATCTCTCCCGATATGCCCTTCAACGCATCATCGTAAAGTGGCAATGCCATAATACCTGTGTAATACCTTCCATCTGGCATAGTAATTCCATATTTTTTGATTCCTCTAAACCCATATGGATGATAATGATACGGGAAACCGCCAATGATAATAGCGCGATGTCCTTTACGCCTTGCTTCCTCTATAGAGTGGGTGATCAGTCGACGACCGAGCCCTTTTCTATGCAACTCCGGTACAATACCAACCGGACCAAAGGATATAACTTTTACTTCATCTCCTTTCGGCGTTACAATTTTAGCATAAGTATAGAAAATACTACCGACAATTTTTTCATCTACCTCAATTACAAAAGATAGCTCTGGGATAAAATCTTTGTGGGTTCTCATAGAATGAATAAGATAATGCTCCTCACATCCAGGACAATATAGATTCCAAAAAGCCCTGCGGGTGACTTCTTCAACCATTCTATAATCATTCGGTTGTTCATTTCTTATACGAATATTCATATATACCTCTTTGTTACCATTCTGTCAGATTCTTTTTCACAAACGCCTGAAAAGTCTGTGGTTTTTTCCCCATAACTTCTTCAAATACAGTCGTGACTTTTTTTGCTGCTCCCATACGCGTCATCAGATAAAGCATCCCCATAACAGTCGCATATTCCTTATCTAGCCCCCGCACCTCTATCCAATACTTTTTTGCAAAGGATGGCCTCGGGTTAGTGTATACAATTTCACGCCCAAGTTCTTCTGATAAAATCTGGGCTACTTTTACATAATCCATTGCTTCTGGGCCAGTGATAGAATAGCTTTTATTTTGATGTTCCTCCGGTTCTGAAAGCACTTTTGCTGTAATTTCCCCAATATCTTCTGCATCAATGAAGCTGGTCAACGCTTGTTTAACAGGTACAACAATTCTGTTAAACGCTTTGATTTCAAACGCGTGTACGCCGCTGATATTCTGCATAAAAAAACTGGGGCGAATATGACAAAATGGTAACCCTGCCGCTTCAATATACTTTTCTATCTTATGGTGTGGAGGAATGGGGTTTTTTTCTACACCAAGAAGAGACAAAAAACTTACTAATTTGATCTTTCCTTTTGCTTTTAGCATTTCAATAAAAGGCTTTAAATCCTCCGGCTTTCCCAAGTGTGGTGGCCGCATAATGAAAACACGGTCAACATCCCGAAGCGCCATTTCAAAGGTGGTGGGATCTGTGAAATCAAAATATACATTGGCAGTCGTATGACCATATTTCTCCTGGAGTGCTTCAAGATTAATATCAGCGCAAACTACATTCTGCTTGTTTTTTAGTAAATGCTTTGCAACATATCCTCCTACATTCCCCAGCGCGCCTGTTACCATTATTTTACCCATTGTTTTTCTCCTCCGATAAAATTGTATTTGCCAGTTCTAACAATTGAATCATGTTTTTAAATTTTTCTATCCCCATTTGTTCCATAAGAAGTTGCATCGCTTTGAAGTACTCGTCATATACTGTTTCCGTAACTATTTTTGCTTTATTTGTTGGCATTAAGTTATAACTTCGCCTATCAACTTCTAATGGTATTTTTACAAGATATCCTTTGGCGACCAATGTTTTGACCATAGCTGCAATCATTGGCTTGCTAACCTTAAAAAACTCTGCTGCCATAATTGGAGTGACTGGCTTTTCACTTTTAACTACATAAATCAGTAACCCTATTTCACTGGAACGCAGTGGCAAGTCTTTTTTTGTATTGACATTCAGTCTACAAAACATCGATACGATGTTTGCGCCATTCATTATGAGTTGTTGCTTCAATCTTATCTCTCCTTCATATATAGTTAATCTGATTAACTATATTATGCTTGATCAATAAGCCTTTGTCAAACGATATATTCTCTCTACCCACAACTTCTTGCATCGTTTGTTTTTGATGAATCGTGGAAAGGCATTGGAATAACTCGCCCTTAAATTGATGGTGCGTATCATTGTTGCACAATACTTTCTTACCAACCTACCAAAAGAAAAAAGCACTGCCATACGTTGTATAGAAAAAACGCTTCTCGCAAAAGTAATGCGTCGTGAATTTTTCGGGGAAGGGTTCCCGCCGCGGGCATTCGCCCGCGCTCAAGTCGAGGTTCAAAAGCTGCCCTTTCGGGCAGCTTTTGAAACAATCTGCTCGAATCCATATGCATCGTTACCAAAAAAGAAAAACCCCGTAAGCCATGTAACTACGGGGTTTTTCTTGTAATGTGTTAATCAAATAGGTGCTGCTGAAAAAACAGCTTGCTATAAGCGTTTGCAACTATTTTCCCATCAAAAAGTATAGCATATTTATTTCGATTGTGATGCTCATTCCAAAGCTCAGTCGCGAGAAACTACCTCGTCCGCGGGCTTGTTCTGCGAATTTTCATGGCCACCACGCCGCAAACCATAGCCGACGCTACAAGCAGAACAATCCAAAGGGCACTCCTGTTTTCGTCTCCCGTATTCGGCCCATTGCCTGAAATAGTGATTGTGCGGCTTTGCGTCTGCCTCTCTACTGTGTAGGAAACAACTGTCGCGCCCACGCGTTTGGCAGTAAGCGCAAGAGAACCGTCAGCATTATATATAACATCCCAGAACGAATCGTCAAAGCTCCATTGGCCGCCGGGCAATAGCGGGTACAATGTGATGCTCTGACCAATCTCCATTGTACCATTCTCGGGCCAGCCGGAAATGAAGCTACCGCTTACGAATTCCTGCTTTATAATACGCGCATCCATAAAACGAGCCTCCAGGGCATGCTTTCCTTTAGAAAGCGCCCCTATATAGCTCTCTTTGAGCGTAATCACAGTACTGCCGCTGCCAACCTGATAATTCTCGTTTGACACAAGCGCGCCATCCACATATAGCTGCAAAAACTCTCCAGCTCCAATTCCGATACGCACGCTTATGCTGCCATCCTGATTGTAGGAAAGGCTGACGACATCCGCCGCCACTTCCCATTTCGCAGTAAAAGTAATGCCTTCTTCCTGAAGATCTTCCTCCTCGGAGTATTGTTCCTCGGAAATGGAGTAGTCATCGCCAGGTGCGTACAGTTTGCCATCCTCAGAACATAGCCACCCGCTAAAAGTGTATCCTTCTCGCACCAGTTCACCTGCCAGCTTAATGCTCTCCCCGCCTACCGGGATTGGGCCATCTTTTGCGATATCGCCCCAGCCTTCATAGCCGGATATACTTGGATAGTCGTAGAAAAGATCACAGGCTGTGAACCATTTGGAATAAAGCGTTATATCCGAGTCTATCGTATCTTTCGCAAAATCCCAAAAATTCATAGTGCCATCATATTGATATCATCTATCAAAAATATAGCCTTTCATTGTGGGCGGCTCAGGCGCGCTGAAGGGCTGGTATTTAAGCTCTTGGGTCGTCATATATACATCTTCAAAACCCATATATGTTACGGTTCCTCCTACACTCTCCATTGCAATCCATCCCAGTTTGGTGTTTGGCGGAACGACTAAAATCTGCTGCGCTGTTAATGCGTCATTGGTTTTTGCTCCCTCTCCCAGTTTGAATACATAGTTCTCATTATTATACGCATCTCCTCGTATGGCGGTAAAACTATCCGTATTGGTTGCCCCGTTTTTCACCTGCATGAGCGCATTTGGGCTTTCCAACCGTATGTCCATATTATTGAGTGCCGAAGCTGTGTTGTTGACTTTGTCGCTGTTTCCGCCTTTGACAGTAAGCCAGCTCCGGCCGCTAAGGCTAATAACGCCGACGCCGTTACTTGCACTGGATATCCCTATCCCTCCGTAATAAGAAGGGTCTTCGCTGCTTCCGCCGACGGCTTCAATGCGGCTGTTGTCGTTCAGGTTGATTTTGGATGCTACGATTGCAATACCACAATCGCCACCTATGACATCATCCGGCATGGCTTCTTCACCGCCGATGGCTTTGATTCGGCTATTGTCCCACAGGGTGATGGCTTTATCCGGATCGGCCATATAGATGCCATGGCTGCTCTTCCCGGCAAGGTTTATTCTGCCCTGAACTTCAATTGAACCTGCGTTTTTAAGTGTTATATTGCCCCGCGTATACAAGCCTGCGAAGGTGAAAGGCTCCTGCTCCTTGCTGCTTCTTCCGCCTATTGCATGAAAGATGCCGCCGCCTTCGACGGACAGGTCACCTGTAATATACGCGCCGGCGGCTCCGAAGGCTGAATCACTGCCAGCGTAATTGCCTCCGTTGATGGTGAGATAGCCCTCACCCAAAACGGATACGTCTTTGGCCTCGATGCCATAGCCGGCCTTACCTTTAGGGCTGTCTCCGCCTTTGACCGTGGCCCTGCCTTCGTTTTCAAGGCGCAGAGTCGTGCAATAGACCCCTCTGCCTCCGTTGCCTTCGTTATATCCGGTACCGCCGCACAAATCGAGTGCTCCACCGAGTTCTCCATTGATCAATACGCTTTGCGCATAGATGCCGTCGCCGCCTACATGGCCATCGTAGCCGCCGTTAATCGCCATCGCCGCCTCTAGGCTGGCTTTATCCAGCGTAAGGGCGAGGGAGGCCCCCGCAGGGAAATTAGCGCTTTTGATGGGAGAAGCGTTGTCGGTTGAGTTTTTCATTGGCTTTAATTTTATTTTCAGCTCTTTGAGCAATAGGTTGCATATTTTGTCGTTGGCGCCCGTTCCATCGATGTTGATCACGTACGTATCGGTTTCGCCAGTAATGGTCAAACTACTCTCAGGACCAAAGGAAATGGTATTTACCCCCTGCGTCGCTTTCCAATGCAAAGCTGTATTGTCCCATTCAATCCCTATGTTGCCGTCTGCTATATCAAGCTTTGTTTCCAACTTGTCGGCTTTTGCCGTAGACACACAAATCATCAGCACCAACAGCAAAAACACAAGGACTATGCTAAAAACGGTGGCCAAAGAGCAACGGGGCGTTTTTGTATGCGAATTGTTCATGGATTGTCCTCCTTAGATGGTCAGAGTCGCGTTATTTTCTCAAAATAGGCAAATTTATCGATATATTTCTTGACATCCTGTGTATAACTTGTCCACCTGTGTGTCTAAAGTCGCGCCACGTCATACTGACTCACAGTCTATGTGGATATCATGTCAGTCCAAAATCCTTACTTGATCATACTTACACAAAATAAATTATACCATAAATGGAGCGTGTATGATAAAGAAAATTGATACCTTTCAAGGTTAGGAGGCGTAGCGGAGAGAGGGATGGCCTGGCGGCGGTTCTCTTCGTTCACCGAACCCGATTGCTCCGCAATCACAGGATTCAAATCCTTTTTCTTTTCATCAAAAAAGCACTGCCACACGTTGTGTAGCAGTACTTTTTTGGCGGAGAGAGAGGGATTCGAACCCTCGTTACGCTATTAACGTAAACACGATTTCCAGTCGTGCGCCTTAAGCCAAACTCAGCCATCTCTCCTGATTGATACAGCCATTTTATTATAAACACTCTCCTCTCTACTGTCAACAAAAATACGCTCTACAACCGTTTTCTATTCATACTTTATTTACACCGCGTAAATATGGACTTTGCTATAATATTTTGTGGAAGGGAGTCTTTATATTGATTCGTGTAAATCAGCTTACCAAGCAAGTTGGGATCGGCACACCGTTAAAAAATATTTCATTTCAAATTAAAGAGCAAGAATCCGTTGGCATCTTTGGCGCATCCGGCGCCGGCAAGACAATGCTTTGTGATGTTTTATCCGGGTTTCTTTCTTGCGGACAAAATACGGTATATATTGACGGGCAGGATATTGAAAAAAAACCGGCTTACACCCGCGGATTGATTGGATATGTTCCCGCAAAGGCACCCCTTTATCTGGATATGACGGTTTCTGAATATTTGGAATTTATGTGTGGCATCAACCGTTTGGCGCGGCGTCACCGAAAACAGCGTATTTCTTCTGCGCTTTATACAGCCGGGCTTACCGCACACCGTCATGCGGAAATCAAAACACTTTCGCTACTAAATCGTAGGCGAACAGCACTGGCCGGTGCCATTGTCTATGGCCCAAAAATTTTAATTTTAGATCAGTTTTTTACCGGGCTAACAACGGAAGATACGCTTGTTTTGCGTACAGTCTTACAAGAGTTGCGTCAAGATTATACGTTTTTATTATGCTCCGATACGGCAGGGGATATTGTGGATCTTTGCAACCGTGTATTGGTTTTAAACGAAGGCGTTATGACAACGGATACTTCCATTGCGCGCTTGCTTTCTTTTTCCAGCCAGCGCAATCGTTTGCGTTTGCGCATCGCAGGGCATCCGCCGGAAATCAAAGCGGCTTTTTCGCCCATTTATGAAATTGTAGATATTACCTTTCAAAATGTCTCCGAGCAGGGGCTTGTGGATGTTTTTATTGATGTAGCGCAGGATGTGGATTTGCGGCAGCAAATTTGGATGACAGCGACAAACGCCAACCTCCCTATCTTAGAAATGCGTAATATTCAAATTTCACCTGAAGATATTTTCATGCAGCTGACCAGCCATGGGCAAGGGGGAAATTAGCCCATGTACGCGATTATCAAAAAAGAACTTCGTTCTTATTATCGCAGCGCTGCCACTTACGCGTTTTTTATTTTATTGCTTTTGTTTGGCGGTTTTTATTTTTCAAAGCATCTCTTTTCGCCTGCCAACTATACACTTGCACATTTATTTTCAGATATCTCCGTTCTCTTTCCGTTGCTCATTCCCATTCTAACCATGCGCAGCTTTGCCATTGAGCGGCATTATGAAACGGATAAAATACTATTCACCGGGCGCGCTTCCATATTTTCCATCGTGCTCGCCAAATTTTTCTCCATCGCCTCCATCTTTTTACTGGGCATGAGCCTCGTGTTTTGTTATCCCATTCTCCTCTATATTTTGGGCGGTGCGCATATGGGCGCGTTGCTCTTAATGTATCTGGGGCTTTGCTTATTTGGGTGTGTCATCATTGCCTTTGGCATATTTCTTTCTTCCATGTCCTCCCATCCATTGCGTGCAGGCATTGTTACCATCGCCGGTATTATGGCGTTTTGGATGCTCGCTACAGTTCTTTCCAATATTGAAAATACTGCGCTACGAGAATTGCTTGCCATGTTTTCCGTCTATTCGGAGCTGGGCTCGTTCCAGTATGGATTGCTGCAGGCTTCTTCCGTACTTTACATGCTTTCTTATACTTTCGCGCTTTTACTATTGACCGCACAGACCATGCACATCTGGAGGGCCACAAAATATGGATCAGCGTAACCGCGCACAAATGAGCGCACCATATCGTAATGGCCTTACTGTGTTTATGTTGTTTGTCATTATCTTTATCTGCAACCTTGTTCTACCTTCTTTGCAAGATAAGTTTTCTTTGCAGGCAGATCTTTCTGCAGGAAAGGTATATACGCTTTCTGCTGCAACAAAAGAAAGCCTAAGTTCGCTGGAAAAGGATGTTTATCTTTTTTCTGTAGGACAACCCGAGCAAGATGATGCTGTAATCCATGAAATCATCCATCAATTCACATTGCAAACGCCTCATCTACAAGTAAAAACATTTTCAGATGATGTGGAAGCTGCTGTTCGCACCAACCAGCCGACACTTCTGCTCAATACACCCGGCATTCTCATCTCAAACCAAGATTATAGCTTGACGAAATTCATCTCCCTTGCGGATCTATATGGAACAGATGCTTCTCAATCTCGCTTTTCCGCCATCAAAGCTGAAGGGAAAATAATTTCTGCGGTAGAGGGCATTGCAAGAGATGGTGCTTTTGCAAAGATTCAGCTTTTAACCGGGCATGGAGAAACGTCTTCTTCCGATGTTTCGATTTTCTTACAAAGCCTAGAACCAAAGGGATATGAAATCGTCTCTTATACTTGGGGCGAAAAACATAATGTGCTAAACGCAAAAACAGATGTACTTCTCGTCATCGCACCCAAGGCAGATCTCAGCGAAGGAGAATATGCAGAGCTGTTGAATTTCTGCAATGAGGGCGGTAAGTTACTGATATTTATGGATTATACTTATCTCGATGAAGAAGATACCATTGTCAGCATAAGCGAAGCCTTGCCTCATTTTTCAGCGTTGCAGGAGGTGTTTGGCATCACTGCAGAAGAAAACATCTTGCTTTCCAATGACCCAGCAGAAATCAATTTACGTTCCACTTCTCTTCTTGTAAAACCTACTTCCGCGCTTTTTCAACAATTCTCCTTGGAAAGTCACACGCTGCAGCGGCTGGTGTTTAGCGAAGTATCTGCTTTGACGTTGCATAACCTCCCCTTTGTTAAAAATTATCCATTGGTACAAACAGGCGCTGCCTGTTATACGCGCCCGTTAAGCGCGCTTGACCAGTTGAAATATACAAAGGAAGATATGTTGCAAAGCTATATCGTTGGTGCGCTTGGCGAAAAAGAAAATGCAAAGTGTATCGTGTTTGGAGATGCTTCTTTTCTTTCCAATGAAAATTACGTTTTGGGAAATCATAGCGCGCTGTTGGAAGCATGTGTGGATTATTTGAGCCCTGCGACAACAACCGTTAACGTCCCCAGCAAAGCGCTTTACGGAAAGCCTGGGCATGTAAGCGGTATCTTAAAACTTGTAATTGCCGTTGTCTTTTTGGCCGTGCTTCCCATTTGCTTTTTGCTCATTGCCTTGCGCATACAACGCAAACGAGAAAAGGTGTAATACAGTTGCAATTTTCTTTCATTTTCACAAACTAACTTGCATTTGTTAGCAATAATTATAACGTAGCTTTGTATAATCTACAGTCGTTTGAAAATTGTTTAGCGTCAAAACAATCAATATACAGAAAATATCCACAACGAAAAGGCGTTTTATCCGCATTTTGTGCATATCTTGTGGATAATGTGGATAACTTTTTGTATAGAAGCAAAAAACCTGCATATACATTTTTGTGTATATACAGGTTTTTCCATGATGGAACCGGTTTTTCTTCTTGCAAAAAAAGGGCATACAGTTTGTATGCCCTTTTTTTACTTTTTTATTCTACGGTCACAGATTTTGCTAAGTTTCGTGGTTTGTCTGCATCGCAGCCTTTGTAAACTGCCGTATAGTACCCATATAATTGATACGGAATGGTTGCCAAAATCGGGGCAAACATGCTGCCTGCGTTCGGCAATGTCCAAACCTCATCCACAGCATCTGCAATGAGTTCCTTATCCTTTTCTTGCACCATCGCCACAACATAAGCGCCTCTGGCTTTTACTTCTTTGATGTTGCTGATGGATTTCTCCAGCAATTCCTCTTGCGTTGCCAACGCCATCACCAGCGTATTTTCTTCGATGAGCGCAATGGGCCCATGCTTTAGCTCTCCGGAAGCATATGCTTCCGAATGAATATACGAAAGTTCTTTTAGCTTCAAGGAACCTTCCAACATAGAAGCATAATCTAGATTTCTGCCAATGAAAAACGCATGTTCATCCATGTAGCGCGATGCCGCTAGGTGTTGAATCGGTGTAATGTCTTTTAGAACCGCTTCTGTCTGCGTCTGCAATGCTTTTAGGCTATCAACAAACGCCGTATATTCTTCTCCGGTAAGCTTGCCTTTCATGCGCCCCAGCTCTGCTGCAATCATATAAAGGCACAACACTTGCGTCAAATATCCTTTGGAGGTCGCAACCGCAATTTCAAGGCCTGCCTGCGTATACATTGTTGCATCCGCCTCGCGCGCAATGTGGCTCCCTTTTACATTGGTAATTGCCACAACCCGCACACCTTTTTCTTTTGCTTCCCGCAGCGCCGCGATGGTATCTGCCGTCTCGCCGGATTGGCTGATGACAATAATCAGTTGATTTTGCTCTAAAATTGGATCTCTGTATCTAAATTCTGAGGCGATATCCACATTCACAGGAATGCGCGCCACTTTTTCAATCACATATTTCCCCAAAATACCTGCATGGTATGCACTACCGCAGGCAATGATTTGAATGCTATCAATATCTTCAATCATTTCTTCTGTAATATTGATTTCGGACAAATCAATTTGGTCGCCCCGCATTCTGGTCATCAAAGTATCGTAAAGCGCTTTTGGTTGCTCATGAATCTCTTTGATCATGAAATGCTCCCAACCGCCTTTTTCTGCCTGTGAAACATCCCAATCCACAACAAACGGTTCTTTTTCCACTCGCGTACCGTAGCGATCAAATACTTCTACCTTTTCTTTTTCCACCACTGCAATTTCATAGTCATCCAAAAGATAAACTGTATCCGTATATTCCAGCAGCGCCGGGAAGTCAGAAGCAATGATGTTTTCGTTTTGCCCCAACCCTACCACCAGCGGGCTATCTTTTCTGGCTGCCACAATTTTATCCGGTTCTTTTGCGCTAATGACACCAAGCGCATAAGAGCCTTCTATCATCTTAATGGTCTCCATCACCGCCATGCGCAAATCACCTTCATAGAAATAATTGATAAGATGCGCCGCAACTTCCGTATCAGTATCCGAAACAAAGGAGATGCCTTTGCCGATGAGCCATTCTTTTAATTTTGCAAAATTTTCAATGATGCCATTGTGTACAACAGCCAAATCTCCCGCTGTATTGGTATGTGGGTGAGAATTGATGTCCGAAGGCTCTCCGTGCGTTGCCCATCTTGTATGCCCAATGCCAATGGTGTTTTTGGCTTCTTTTCCTGCGAGGCGTTCTTGTAAGTTGCTGAGCCGCCCTTTTGCTTTTTCCACATGCAAGCCATCCGGCTGCATATATGCTACGCCGGCGCTATCGTACCCGCGGTATTCCAGTTTTTCCAATCCACCCATGAGTACAGATAGGGCATCTCTATTTCCAATATAACCTACGATTCCACACATCGTTATCTTCCTCCTGTATCAAGCTAAGCTAGCTTTTCTTCAATTAATGCCGCCAGCTTTTTTGCTTCCTCTTCAATATATCCATAATCTTCGCCTTCAATCATGACGCGCACCAACGGCTCTGTCCCGGAAGTACGAATGAGAACGCGCCCTCTGCCATCCATTGCTTGTTCCAGCATTTCGATTTCTGCCTTTATTTCCGATACTTCCATATAGGTATGCTTCTTTTGCTCGGCAACCCGCGCATTGATTAAAACCTGCGGTAAAATTGTAATTTCATCTGCCAGCGCTGCTAAGGTCTTTTGCTCTTCTGCCAAGATGCGCAGCAGTTGTATGCCAGTCAAAACGCCATCTCCTGTTGTATTATACGCTAAGAATATGATATGCCCGGATTGTTCTCCGCCAAAAGCATAGCCTTCTTTCACCATTTCTTCTAGCACATACCGATCACCCACATCTGTTTTGACCACAGAAATGCCTTGTTCTTGCAAGTATAGCTCCAACCCCAAGTTACTCATGACCGTTGCAACCAGTGTATCTTTTGCCAGCGCACCACTCTGCTTTAAATGCACCGCGCAAATGGCAAGCGCTTTATCGCCATCGACAATCCGCCCCAAATGATCCACCGTGATGAGCCGATCTGCATCCCCATCAAACGCGAGGCCAATGTCTGCGCCCAGTTCCTTTACCTTTTCTTGCAATGCTTCCGGGTGTGTCGAGCCGCAGGCATTGTTGATGTTCACTCCGTCTGGCGCTGTAAAAAAGCTAATGACTTCTGCGCCAAGCCCTTTTAATACTTGCTCTGCCACACGATATGCCGCGCCATTGGCGGCATCCACCGCAACCCGCAACCCCGCAAGAGATGTCTCTACCGTAGAAATCAAATAATCTACATAAATTGCTTCTCCCTCTTCGCAAACAATGCGTTTGCCAATTTTTCCGGGATCTGCTGGCGTGATTTCTTTTTCTCCGCTTATTATCTTCTCTATTTCATCTTCTACTTGATCTGCCAGCTTATAGCCTTGGCGATCAAAAATCTTGATGCCATTATACTCTGCAGGGTTGTGCGAAGCACTGATCATAATCCCTGCATCTGCTTCAAAATGACGTATCAAATGCGCAACAGCCGGCGTAGGAATAACGCCTAAGATGACTGCATCTGCGCCTGCAGAAGTAATGCCCGCTACAAGTGCATTTTCCAGCATATCTCCTGAAAGGCGCGTATCTTTTCCAATGAGGATTTTTACTTTCGCATCGTTTTCGCCCAACAGATACGCCGTCGCTTGCCCCAGTTTAAAGGCTAGCTCGCATGTCAAACTTTCATTTGCAATGCCGCGCACACCATCCGTTCCAAATAATCTTGCCACCTTATTTCCCTGCCATTTCTTTGATTAACAAATATTCAATTGCACTCGTTGCTGCTACCGCGCCATCTGCTGCTGCTGTTACAACTTGCCGCAATGTTTTTACGCGCACATCTCCTGCTGCAAACAAACCAGGCACTCTCGTTTTCGTATTTTCTCCAACGATTAAATAGCCTGATTCATCCATGGGCAATAGCCCTTTTACAAGCGCTGTATCCGGCTCTCTTCCCACAGCCACAAATACACCCGCCACTTCGAGTAAGGATTCTTCGCCGGTTTCGTTATCACGCAACCGTATCCCTTCCAGATCCAGCCCACCATCAATGGAAAGCGTTGTCACATTCATTACAAATTCAATGTTTTCTATTTGTTCTGCTCTTCTTACATAGTACTCATTGGCACGAAACTCATTTCTTCTATGGATCACATATACTTTTTCTACAACGGAAGAAAGATAAATGGCATCTTCTAGCGCCGTATCGCCGCCGCCTACAATCGCCACTTCCATGCCTTTGAAAAAAGCGCCATCGCATGTGGCACAATAAGAAACGCCCATGCCGGTAAATTCTTTTTCGCCTGGAATGCCAAGCTTCTTAGGCGAGGCGCCTAGTGCTAAAACAACTGCGCCTGCTTCATATTCTTCTCCGCTTTTACAGATAACGCGTTTTTTCTGCGGCACTGCATCAAAAGAAACCACTTCATCTGATACAATTTTTGCGCCAAACCGCTCCGCTTGCTCTTTTATAATGACAGAAAAATCAGCGCCTGTAACACCTGACGCCAGCCCCGGATAGTTTTCCAAATCTTTTGTGAAAATAATTTGTCCACCGGCCACTTCCTTTTCAATGACAAGCGTAGACATCCCTGCGCGCGCGCTATATATGGCCGCGCTTAGCCCTGCCGGTCCACCACCGATAATCAATATATCATACATGATTTTTTCTCCTAATAGACCCTTTTGTTATTGCTTTATCTTAGCATAAGGGCTTATTTCTGTCCACTTTATAAGACCCTCGCTTCCATTCATTCATAAAAAATTAACGGAACACATTTATCTTTTTTTCTCTATTTATTTGCACAGTCAATTTCGCAAAAAATTAATTATTTCGGCATATTCCGCATCTCCATGGGGTTTCTCAATATATTCTATACTTTATTGTACTTTTCATGATTGACAATACCATATATAGTGGTCTATAATTTTTCTTAATCGAACAAAATATACTGAATGGTATAAGATATAAGGATGGAGGGTCTTATGTTTACACAAATTCAAAAAAGGGATGGTCGTTACGCCCCTTATGACATTGAAAAGATTAGCAGCGCCATTTCAAAAGCACTTCTCGCTTCCAAGCGAAGCGATAACGGAGAAAGCGAGCGCCTTGCAAAATTAGCAGAGACGATGTTGACCGAAACATTTGGCGAAACTGCCCCCGGCGTGGAAGATATTCAAGATACCGTTGAAAAGGTATTGATGGAAAATGGATACGCCGTTGTTTCCAAAAACTACATCTTGTATCGCGCAGAACGCAGTCGTATTCGGGAAATGAATTCCAACCTGATGCGTACCTTCAATGAAATCACATTTGCAGATGCTGCAGATAGTGATTTGAAGCGGGATAATGCCAACGTAGATGGCGATACTGCCATGGGCACCATGCTAAAATATGGCTCAGAGGGCGCAAAAGATTATTTTGACAAATATATTCTCTCTTCTGCGCAAAGCCAAGCGCATAAAGAAGGCGATATTCATATTCACGATTTTGATTTTTATACGCTCACCACAACTTGCTGTCAAATTGATATCAACGCGCTTTTTGCCAGTGGATTTTCCACAGGGCATGGCTTCTTGCGGGAACCAAATGATATTTCAAGTTATGCGGCGCTGGCTTGTATTGCCATTCAGTCCAACCAAAACGATCAGCATGGCGGGCAAAGCATCCCCAACTTTGATTATGCGCTGGCAAAAGGTGTTGCCAAAACATTCCGCCGCATTTACGGCGCCAATTTTGCCAAAGCTGTTGTGCTCCTTGATGCTTCTTATGCCGATAAACTGGAAGATTTGAAGCATATGATTCGCGATATTGGAACAGAGCAAAGTTTATTTCCGGAAATCAATTTGTCTGATGCTTATAAAAAGGCTGAGAAGAAAGCTGCCAAGGCGTTTGGGCTTTCTGCAGAAGTTGCTGCTTCTGCCGCAACCTTCGCCTATGAAAATGCGCTCATCGAAACGGATAAAACCACATTCCAAGCGATGGAAGCGCTCATTCATAACTTAAATACCATGCACTCCCGCGCCGGCGCGCAAACGCCTTTTTCTTCTATCAACTACGGGCTAGATACTTCTCCTGAAGGGCGTATGGTCATTAAAAATATTTTGCTGGCCACGGAAGCAGGCTTGGGGCGCGGCGAAACGCCGATTTTTCCCATTCAGATTTTCCGCATCAAAGAAGGCATTAGCTATAATCCGGAAGATCCCAACTATGATCTTTTCAAGTTAGCTTGCCGTTGCAGCGCAAAACGCCTCTTCCCCAATTTCAGCTTTATGGATGCGCCGCATAACGCCCAATACTATCAACCGGGCAAGCCGGAAAGCGAAGTGGCATATATGGGCTGTCGCACGCGCGTCATGGCAAATGTCTATGACAAGGAAAATGAAATCTCTTTTGGACGCGGCAATTTGAGCTTTACTTCCATCAACTTGCCACGCATTGCCATCAAGAGCAAAGGCAGCATTGAATGGTTTTTTGAAGAGTTGGAGCGCAAGTTAGATCTTGTCAGCCAGCAACTCCTGGATCGCTATCAAATCATCGCCAAAAAGAAAGTGCGCAACTTCCCCTTTTTGATGGGGCAAGGTGTATGGCTTGGTGCGAAAAAACTTGGACCCAACGACGAGGTTGGCGGACTCTTAAAGCATGGAACGCTTTCTGTTGGATTCATCGGGCTGGCTGAAACGTTGACTTCTCTTATTGGTAGCCATCACGGCGAAACGTTGCAGGCGCAAAACTTAGGGCTTGATATCATTACTTTTATGCGCACGTATCTGGATAACAAAAGTCAAGAACTGGGGCTTAACTTTACGCTATTGGCCACCCCGGCAGAAGGACTCTCCGGGCGGTTTGTCAAAATGGATCAGAAAAAATATGGCACCATCCCCGGTGTAACCGATAAAGATTACTATACAAACAGCTTCCACATTCCTGTTGCTTACCCTATTTCTGCGTTTGAAAAAATTAAGCTGGAAGGACCATACCATGCGCTGACAAATGCAGGGCATATCAGCTACATTGAACTGGATGGAGATCCCTTGAACAACTTGGAAGCGTTCGAGAAAGTGATTCGCACCATGCATGATGCTGGCGTCGGATACGGCTCCATCAACCATCCTGTGGATAGCGACTCCATTTGCGGCTATACTGGGCTCATTGATGATGAATGCCCCGGCTGCGGCAGAAAAGAAGCGGAAGATGGCATTCCGTTTGACCGCATTCGCCGCATTACAGGCTATCTTGTGGGTACGCTGGATCGTTTCAACGATGCAAAACGTGCAGAGGAACAAGATCGTGTCAAGCACAATGTGGGATAATCTGCGCATTTCGGGTACGGTAAATGATTCTATTGTAGATGGCCCCGGGTTGCGGTATGTGATTTTTACACAAGGCTGCCCCCATCATTGCCCCGGTTGCCATAACCCGGAGACGCTTGATTTCTCCGGCGGCAAATTGATTTCCACGCAAACATTGTATGAGAACATTTGCAGTAACCCCTTGCTTTCAGGGGTTACTTTTTCCGGCGGCGAGCCTTTTGTCCAAGCGGCGCAGCTTTTTACGTTGGCAAAAGAAATCAAAAAAGCAGGGTTGGAGCTTGCCATTTACAGCGGTTATACACTGGAAGAATTGTTGCAAGATGAAGCAAAGCACCGGCTGCTTTCTTACGCGGATGTACTCATCGATGGCAGGTTTGTGTTGGCGGAGCGCAGCTTAACCCTTCCGTTCCGTGGCTCTGTCAATCAGCGAATCATTGACGTTCCCGCTTCTCTTCAAGCCGGCAACGCAGTTCTTGTAAACGATGGTCGTTGGCAAACAATCAATGCTTAACCATTAACATTGTATGGTAAAAAAGATGCCGCTTTTTGCAGCATCTTTTGCTTTGTTACGTTTTATTTGTATTGCAGTGCTGTTCCTACAATCTCTAGTCCCGCAGCACCATGCAAAATTACGCCAACATCCGAAAGCATATTGCCTGCTGCAACCGTTTTGTTATATGCTGCGGACGTGATCATGAGCTTCTTTCCATCGCTTATAAAAATACCATTCCAACTATCTTGCACCACAATCTCTTGATTGAATTGCAAGGTGATTTCCCAATCATTCCATGCCATATCTGTGGTGTTGTATAGCGTGATGACATATTGGTATGCATTTGTTCCTTCTGCCTGCCAAGTACCAACCAGTGCTACTTGTAATTCTTCTTCGGCTGGCGCTTTGCTTTCCTGCGTTTCATTTGGCGAACTTTCCACAGGTACTACAGTTGTTCCCGTCATACGGCTTACAAACCATCTTCCTGCCGGGCTCAAATCTGCCGCTGTGAACCCTGCTGTTTTTGTACAACTCGGCAAAAGCATCGCAGAACTTTCATCTTTGTTGGATAAATTCCACATCACATAACTGATATGATATTCATCTAGAAACGCCCGCCATAAATCCGCTTCTGCTTCATCGATTGCGCCATTTCCGGATGCATCACAAATACCAAATTCGGAAACAAACAATGGCAAGCCTGCCTGTATTGCCGCCTTTGCGCGGGTTCGCAGCGCTTCTCCATGGGTTGCGGCGTAATAATGCAGCGCATATATAATATTATCGTATGTCGAAAGCGGGCTTTCGCCCGCCACATCTACATCTTGCGACCAAGTAGGTGTTCCTACAATAATGACAGCATCTGTATATTGACGAATGATAGGAATGACTTCATTGGCATACGCTTGAATGTCTTCCCAAGTGGTCTCTCCATTTGGCTCGTTGCAAATTTCATAGATGACATGCGGTTTGTCTCCATACTTTTCTGCCATTTCTCTAAAAAAAGCCTTCGCTTCTTCTTGATAAAAAAGTGGATTGTTATCGCTTAAAATATGCCAATCGATGATTACATACAGTTCCAGTGCTTCTGCTTCTGTTACAACCTCATCAATGAGAGCTTTTAGTGCTTCTTTGTTTGCCGTATCTCCTGTACAATATCCGTTGTACTCAGCTGTATACATTGCCAAGCGAAACACATTACAGCCCCATTCTTCTTTTAATTGCCGCAGCATCTGCCTGTTTGCATACTGAGGAAACCAAGAAAGTCCATGAGAGCTCACGCCTTTTAGTTGTACAATCTCTTTTTCTTCTCCTATCAAATGTGTACCTGCAACAGAAAGCTTTCCATAAAAACCTTCTTTTTCCTGTACTCCATCTGTTTTTGTGGGCGATGGCGTTGTGCTCACTATTTCATTGGGCACCTGTGAATCCTGCTCTATTGGCAAAGTCGAAGAAGCTTCTTGCTTATTACAAGCCACTGCGCAAAAGAGCAGTAGCATAACGCTTATCGTAATCAACCATCTTTTTTTCCAATTCATATGCACTTCTCCTTCTTACACATATTATACGAATTCTTTTTGCAAACAACAAATTTTCGTATCAAAAAAGGATATTTTCACAGGAAAATATCCTTTTACAATTTGTATCATCAAAAGTATTATCTTTTTGAGAATTGCGGTGCTCTTCTTGCTGCTTTTAAGCCGTATTTCTTTCTTTCCTTCATCCGTGGATCTCTTGTTAAGAAACCTGCTTTTTTAATGGTCGGGCGAAGTTCCGGCTCTGCTACGATGAGCGCTCTTGAAATTCCATGGCGAATGGCACCTGCTTGCCCTGTATAACCGCCGCCTTTTACATTGACAAATACATCATAGTTACCTATGCGCTCTGCCACTTCAAAAGGAGAGCGTACAAGCATCTTCAACGTCTCATATCCAAAATAGTCTTCAATATCTCTTTTATTGATGGTTATATTCCCGCTACCCGGCATGATCCGTACGCGTGCAACGGATTTTTTTCTTCTACCTGTGCCAAGGTACTGTTCTTTTGCTGGCATACTCTATTCCTCCTGCCTATCAAAACTCCAGCGCCTTGGGGCACTGTGCTTGGTTGTTGTGTTCTGCGCCTTTATACAGATGTAGTTTCTTGATCATTTTACGACCCATTCTGTTTTTCGGCAACATTCTTCTAACTGCCTCACGAAACGCGAAATCACTTTTCTTTTGCATGAGGTCACGATACTTTGTTTCTTTCAAACCACCCGGATATCCGGTATGATGATAATAAATTTTTTGATCTAATTTTTTTCCTGTCAATACAACCTTATCTGTGTTTACGACAATCACGTAATCGCCTGTATCCACGCTTGGTGTGTATTCCGGCTTATGCTTACCCATTAATACAGCTGCTACTTGGCTCGCAAGACGCCCAAGGGTTTCCCCTTCTGCATCTACGACATACCATTCTTTTTGTAGACTTGCTGGATCAGCCATATATGTCTTCATGCGCTTTTCTCCTGTTAATTTATCTTTTCTTTCTATTCTGCGCTGATTTTCTGCGGGGCTGTGCAAAAAACCGTGCATCATATATTTTATAGAATTTATAACTTATTGTCAAGGGAAACCTTTTGCTGCAAAGGTTTTTACCCCAAAGAGTGTTCATAATAGACACTCATCATGGTAAGCCCTCTTGCTGGCGCTGTGGCGCCTGCGTATTTTCGCTCCACACCTGCCAGAATGGTTGCCATATCTCCCGGCTGTTTTTGCCCTTTTCCGATTTCAATGAGTGTGCCCGCAATAATGCGTACCATATTATATAAAAAACCATTTCCTGTAATATCGATATAGATGTTTTCTGCAATCTGCGTCACTTGCAGCGAATAGATGGTCCTTACCGTCCCTTTTAAGTTGCTTCCTGTTGCTTGAAACGCCGCAAAATCATGTTGTCCCACCAAAAAATTGGCTGCCACTTTCATTTTCTCTACATCCAATGGCTGGCGCACATGCGCTGTCATGTTGCGATAAAGCGCGCTGGCATGCGGTGCATTATAAATGGCATATCGATAATGCTTTGCTTTGGCATCTCTTCTGGCATGAAATTCTTCTTGTACGCCGATGGATTCTCGTACGCGAATGTCTTCCGGCAATACAAGGTTCAATACATAAGAAAGTTTTTCCGCAGGAATTGGCGTTGTAATATCAAAATGTGCTACTTGCCCCAGCGCATGTACCCCTGCATCTGTTCTTCCTGCGCCGGTAATCCGTACCGTTTCGCCGGTGGCTTCAAAAATAGCAGTTTCTATGGTTTCTTGTACTGTGGCTGCATTTTTCTGAGTCTGCCACCCAGCATAATTTGTCCCGTCGTATTCAATGGTAATCCTTACACGCATGGTATTTCTCCGCTTACAGCCCAAAGGCTATGGCTGCAACTTGCAACCCAAAAATAAGGATTGCCAAATAATCTCGCCCTTGCATTTTGAATACTTTTAGCTGTGTTCTGTTTTCTCCACCATGATAGCATCTGGCTTCCATGGCCAGCGCCAACTCTTCCGCCCGTTTAAACGCGCTGACAAACAGCGGCACCAATACAGGAATCATATCCTTTGCCCGCGAAAGAAAACTCCCCGTATCAAAAGAGGCGCCTCTCGCCGTTTGGGCCTTCATAATACGATCCGTCTCTTCCATAAGCGTAGGAATAAAGCGGAGCGCAATGCTCATCATCAGTGCAATTTCATGGACAGGTACTTTTATCTTTCGCAACGGCTTCATGAGCCGCTCAATGGCATCTGTAATTTCTTTTGGTGAAGTGGTCAGTGTTAACAGCGTAGAGGTCAGTACCAATAAAATCAACCGAATGGCAAGCTCTGCCGCGCGAATAAGCGCTTCTTTATATACATGAATAAATGCCCATTCAAAAAGCAACGTTTCTCCTTTTAGAAAGAATACGTTCATAATGGTGGTGAGCAAAATTACAAAGCGCATGGGTTTAATCCCTTTTAGCACATACTTAATTGAAACTCCACTGAGTAGCGTCACCAACAAAAATAAAACAAAAATTGATAAGTAGCCGTAAAAGGTATGTACAAAGAAAATGAGCGCAATCATCGCAATGGTGAGTACCAGTTTCAGCCTCGGATCCAGGCGATGAATGACAGAAGTGCCCGGGAAATATTGCCCCAGTGTTACGTTACTAATCACGTGGCGCACCTCCCAACTGCTCAATCAAATAGGCCTTAATTTGTTCGTAGCGAATCAAATCCGCGGGAATCTCCATGCCCTTCTCGCGCAACTTATCTGCAAATGCCACTGTCTCCGGTACATCAATGCTGGCTTCTTTTATCTTTTCTTTTTCTGCAAAAACAGCTTCCGGCGTTCCCTGCATGAAAACTTCGCCTTCGTTCATGACAATGACTTTGGAAGCGTATTCCGCCAAATTATCCATGTTGTGCGAAATCATGACGATGGTAATGCCCACTTCGTTGAGGGTTTGGGAAAGCGCCATAAAGCTCTCACGCCCCATTGGGTCTAGCCCTGCAATGGGTTCATCCATAATGAGAATTGACGGCTCCATAGCAAGCACGCCTGCAATGGCAGCTTTTCTTTTTTGCCCTCCCGAAAGGGAAAAAGGTGATTTATAACGATACAAATCATAATCTAACCCCACCAACTCCATGGCAACCTTCACATGATTGTCGATTTCCTTTTCGGAAATCCCTAATTTTCGAGGTCCATATGCAATGTCTTTTTCTACAGTCTCTTCAAACAGTTGATATTCCGGGTATTGAAATACGACGCCCACTGTTCGGCGCAACAACGCCCGATCTGCCTTCTTGTCCGCATAGTCAATGCCATTGATGCGTACTGTTCCGGTATATCCTTTGATGAGCCCGCTCATAATCTGCGCCAACGTGGATTTCCCGCTGCCGGTATGCCCTACAATTCCTACAAAAGAGCCCGGTTCAATGTGCAAATTAATATCTCGTAACGCCACATGCTCAAAAGGCGTTCCCGGCAAATACGTATAAGATAAATTTTCTATTTGTATTGCCATATCGCCTCCACAAGTGCATCCGTTGTTAAAATATTATCGATTGGAATACCGGCTTTTTGCAAATCCATGGCCATGGCAGCAGCGAAAGGCGGCAACAATCCTGCTCGCTCTAAAATAGCTGTATCAAAAAATACTTCTGCCGGTGTGCCCTGTTTTTCCACAAATCCATCTTTCATAATGAGAACTTTATCCGCATCAATCGCTTCTTCCATGTAATGGGTAATGAGTACAATGGTCATACCATCGTTTTTATTGAGCTCACGCATAATGGCAAGAATATCTTTTCTACCCCGTGGGTCCAACATGGCCGTCGCCTCGTCAAAAACAATTAGTTTTGGTTTCATGGCCAGTACACCGGCAATGGCAACGCGTTGTTTTTGCCCCCCGGAAAGCATATGCGGCGCATGCTTTTTATAGGCTTCCATATGCACTGTTTGCAATGCGAAATCAATGCGCTCGTAAATTTCTTCTCGTGGCAACCCCAAATTTTCCGGTCCAAACGCAACATCTTCGTCCACCACCGTTGCGACGATTTGATTATCCGGGTTTTGAAATACCATACCTGCGGTTTTTCGAATCTCCAGCGTTTGCGACTCATCTTTTGTATCCATCCCATCTACCAGCATCGTCCCTTCCGTCGGGAGTTGCAAGGCGTTGACAAGTCTGGCAAACGTGGATTTCCCGCTGCCGTTTTGCCCTAAAATGACTGTAAAACTGCCTTCTGCAATGGCAATATCCACTCCATTCAGCGCAAACTGATATTCTCCTTCTTCCGAAATATAAGCAAACCGAAGTCCATTTGCCGCTATAATATCTTTCATCATGTTCTCACTTTTGTATATATGAAAATGAGGCTTCAGCACATTTTTTCATGAACCAAAGCCTCGTCTTTACTTCTCTTGTTTACACAAGTTCCAATACTACCATTTCAGCAGCATCGCCACGCCTCGGTCCCATTTTCACGATGCGCGTATATCCGCCACCTTGCCCAAGCGCTTCCGCTCTTGTTGCATATTTTGGAGCAATTTCACGAAATAACTTTTCCACCACAGGATAGTTCACATCCTTTGTGCGTTGGCTATATTCGTATTTGCTCTCTTTTTCCAGTTTTTCCGGCTTTACATTGTATAAAGCGGCAATGATCTGTCTTCTGACGGCCAATTTTGCTGCGCCATCATTTACAAATTCACGTTCCACAATATTGCCGTTGTCATCTTTGACTGATTTGGTAACAGTAACGGTATCTTTATATTGTGACATTGCTTTTGTAATTAGTTTTTCTGCAATCCGTTGCACTTCTTTGGCGCGTGCTTTTGTGGTAACAATTTTGCCTTTCCAAAGCAGACCGGTTGTCTGGTTGCGCAGAATTGCTTTTCTCTGATCAGAAGGTCGATTTAACCGATTGATTGATGCCATCTTCTTCTGCCTCCTTTATTAATCATCTTGACGAAGGCTAAGTCCAAGCGCTGCAAGCTTTTGCTGCACTTCTTCAAGGGACTTGCGCCCCAAGTTTCTTACCTTCATCATTTCTTCTTCGTTCTTTTGAATCAGTTCTTCTACAGTATTGATACCTGCTCTTTTGAGGCAGTTATAAGACCGCACAGATAAATCCAACTCTTCTATTGTGATTTCCAGAATCTTTTCTTTTTGTGCATCTTCCTTCGCTACCATGATTTCTACATCGCCAACATGATCCGTCAGGCTCACAAATTGACCGAAATATTCATATAAAATCTTGGAAGCCAGCGAGACTGCTTCATCCGCGGCGATGGCACCGTTTGTCCATACTTCCAGCGTTAATTTATCAAGATTTGTCATTTGCCCAACGCGTGTATTCTCCACTGCAAAATTTACTTTATTTACAGGGGTATAGAGCGAATCCATCGGAATTACGCCAATGGGCATATCATCACTTTTGTTTTTTTCTGCGAGCACATAGCCTCTGCCATGTTCAATGGTAATCTCCATGTTCAATGAAGCATTTTCATCAAGCGTCGCAATATGCATATCAGGATTTACTATTTCTACATCAGCATCTACATAAATATCTGCAGCTGTTACAACTTTTGGGCCTTCGGCTTGTAAGCTAAGCACTTTTGCCTCATTGCTGTATAATCTTGCGCATAACCCTTTTAGGTTAAGTACAATGTTTGTTACGTCTTCTCTGACGCCTGGTATTGTAGTAAACTCGTGCAACACACCATCTATTCGTACTTTTGTCACGGCAACGCCCGGCAGACTTGAAAGCAACACTCTTCTCAGCGAATTGCCAAGTGTGGTTGCAAACCCTCTTTCCAGCGGTTCCATCACAAATTTCGCATAGCTCTTGTCGGCACTCATCTCAATGCATTCTATTCTTGGCTTTTCTATTTCCAACATGTGTGAAAAACCCTCCTCAATGCTTATTTATAGTCCGGCAACTATAGATTATTTCGAATACAACTCAACAATCAAACGCTCTTCAATTGTGAGATCAATGTCTTCTCTTTCTGGTAATGCAACGATAGCGCCACGTAAGCTTACCGGATCAAAAGAAATCCATTTTGGCAACGGCTTATCGCCTTGCTCTGCAATTTGCTTAAATCTATCTTTTGCTGCACTTTTTTCTTTCACTGCAATTTCATCGCCTACGGATACGCGGAAAGAAGGAATGTCTACTTTTTTCCCATTCACCGTAATATGCCCATGCATTACGAATTGACGCGCTTGCGCTCTTGATTCACCAATGCCCATCCGATAGACAACATTGTCAAGCCTGCGTTCCAACAAGGAAAGCATATATGCGCCTGTTACACCGCGTTGTTTTCTTGCAAGTTCAAAATATGAACGGAATTGTTTTTCCATCATACCATATGCTCTTTTTACTTTTTGCTTTTCACGAAGCTGAATGCCGTATTCTGATAGCTTTCTTCTGCTTGTACCGTGCTGTCCCGGCGCTGTTGGGCGTCTTGTGAAAGCACATTTATCTGAATAGCAACGATCTCCTTTTAAAAAGAGCTTCGCGCCTTCTCTGCGGCAAAAACGGCATACCGCACCTGTATATCTTGCCATAATTTCGCTCCTCCTTAGACTCTTCTACGCTTCGGTGGGCGACATCCGTTATGCGGAATCGGTGTCACATCTTTGATGAGCGTAATCTCGAGGCCTGCTGTTTGTAATGCACGAATCGCAGCTTCTCTTCCGGAGCCTGGACCTTTTACATATACTTCAACTGTTTTCAAGCCATGTTCCATTGCTGCTTTTGCTGCTGTTTCTGCTGCCATTTGCGCTGCAAACGGTGTGGATTTTCTGGAACCACGAAACCCTAGCGCGCCTGAGCTGCTTTGGCTTAAAGCATTGCCCTGTACGTCCGACATCGTAACAATTGTATTGTTAAAGGAAGAACGAATATGGGCAGCGCCACGTTCAATGTTTTTCTTTTCTCTGCGCCGTCTGGTTGGTCTAGCCATTTAAACTTCCTCCTTTATTTTCTTCTACCTGCTACGGTACGCTTGGGACCTTTTCTTGTTCTAGCGTTTTGCTTGGTGCTTTGACCACGCACAGGCAATCCTCTTCTATGACGAAGACCACGGTAACATCCAATCTCCATGAGTCTACGGATGTTCATGTTTACTTCTCTTCTCAGATCACCTTCCACTTGATAATTTTGATCTACATATTCTCTTATTTTTATTGCATCGGATTCAGGCAAATTTCTTACGCGAATATTTGGGTCAATCCCCGTCCCTGCAAGAATTTCTTTTGCAGATGAGAGTCCAATCCCGTAAATATAGGTAAGCCCGATTTCGATACGCTTATCTCTTGGTAAGTCAACTCCGGCAATACGAGCCATTTGGCTTCCTCCTCAAAACTTTGTACTTTATTTTCAATAGCCTTGCTTTTATCATGCAAATACAGATCTCTCCGCACAGCCGCTGCATGTATAAAGGCAAGTCTTATGACACGCGAAACTAACCCTGTCTTTGCTTATGCTTCGGGTTCTGGCAAATTACTCTTATTTTCCCATGGCGTTTAATGACTTTGCATTTTTCACACATCGGCTTTACTGATGGTCTTACTTTCATAATATCCTCCTTCGAGCGTGCGTATATACGATATACGCAGCATGCGCTACAAAGAAAAGCGCACCTTATATTTTATCTTTTTTATCTTCAAATTGCAACCCTTTTCTGTGAAACAATTTGTTTGTGAAAATTGCAACTTTAATTGCCCACCATTAATTACCAGTTATGTTTGTATTGTTCCCTTACTCTACCCAAAGGTGAGCGTAAAAAAATTAACTTTTCTCTATGCCGCCGCCATCATTTCATTTGCTGTCTTATAGCCATGAATTTTTCGGGGATAATTATTAACCCAGTCCTCTATTCGTTGTAATTCTTTAGCAGTCAGTTTCCCAATATCCGTACCCTTTGGAACAAACCGCCTGAGTATCCGATTGCCATTCTCGTTGCTTCCGCGCTCCCAGCTGCTGTATGGGTGGGCATAATAGACTTCACCACATCCGGCAGCCTTCTTGATTGCTTCGCTGTCTAGAAACTCACTGCCGTTGTCTGCTGTAATGGTCCTAATTACTGCAGAGAAATCACCTCCTACTCGCCGCCGCGCTCGTTTGATTGCCGCAATTACTTCTTTTTGTGTCTTATTCTTCACGAGCACATAAAGTGATTTTCTTGCCTTGCGCTCCACAAGCGTCAGTATGACTGGTTTCGTGCCCTGTTTACCAACAACCAAGTCGATCTCCCAGTGACCTGGTTCGCTCCGATCATCAGCCCCTTTGGGACGTTCTGTTATACTTTTACCGTTTCTGTTGTTTAGGGCAACAGTTCTTATTTTCTTGTAATCTCGCTTTTTAGCGCCATCCTTTTTGACCCACAGATCCTTATTTGTAACTTCACGAAAGATGCCCTTGTCGATATAGTTGTAGACCGTCTTGGTGCAGATTGTTGTCTTGTATGCCCAGCCTTTTGCTTTGAGCCTACCGATTATTACATCCGGTGACCATTTCTCGTTTTTAATTTTACTTTCGATGTGATCTGCTAGCTTCTGGTCGTTCCCTATTTTTAGCCCTCTGCCTTTATTCGCTGCCCACTCTTCGTGCACCGTTTGCGCCCTGTCTGCCTTATACACTAGTTCTACGATATACAGAGGTGCATATTTGTTGTTGGTGGGATTTATCCGCTTTTGTTCAACTAGGCCGGACTTCAGCTCTCGCTCAATAGTCCGTCTGTCTCGCTTGGGGCTTAGTGCATTTCCTATTTGTAAGGGAGTCAGTCCTTGTTCATACAGTGCCTCAATTTTATAGCGTTCTTTTTCAGAAATCTGTTTCCATTTTCGCTTGCCCATGTTATGCTTTTCTAGATCCATTCTGGTTCCCTCCAGTCGCTTTTGTTCATCAATTTAAGCATAACTGGTTTGACCGCAGAATGGGTCATTTTTTATTTGTTTGGGCAATTCATTTTACAACTTGCTGAAACAATTTGTTTGCATTACGCAGACAAGAAAAAACTTATTTTTTCCCTCTCCAAGTAATCCTTCCCCTTGATAAATCGTAAGGCGAAAGTTCAACGGTCACGGTATCTCCGGGTAAAATTCTGATGTAATGCATCCGCAGTTTCCCTGAAATATGTGCCAATACTTTATGTCCGTTTTCTAGCTCTACTTCAAACGCTGCATTTGGAAATGATTCTGTTACAATACCTTGTACTTCGATTACATCGCTTTTGGCCAAATCAATTACTCCTTATTATAGATCCTCTGTTTTTCTTGAAAGCCAATTTCTGATCTCTGCATCGCCAATCACCGCTTCGGCCATCAGCTTTTCTACCAGTTCATGGAACACCACCGGCTCCAATCGTATATGTTTTATGTTTTTTTTCTTTGGCGCAGCCATCTTACGCAAATCGCCATCCACCACATAGACTGCATCTTCTTCTTCTCTTACAATCAAAAAGCGTCTGCCTTTGTCTCTACCTGCTATGGAATAACAAGCCCTGCCCACGCATGGAAGTGGCTTCATCACACATCCACTCCTTTTGGAATTGTAAGTATTTCCGGCGGTCCTTCCGGCATAACTGCAATGGTATTTTCATAATGCGCTGATAAACTGCCGTCTTGCGTCAGTGCTGTCCAGTCATCTTTGGCCACCACCATATGCTCGCTGCCTAAGCTAAACATAGGTTCTATCGCAAATGTCATGCCTGCTCTTATCATCGGCCCTTTTCTTGCGCCGCCATAGTTTGGAATATCCGGTGCTTCATGTAGGTTTTGCCCAATGCCATGCCCCACCAATTCTCGAATAATACCATATCCATGTTCTTTTGCCACAGCCTCTATGGCCCGGCTCACTTCTACCAGCCGCGTTCCTGCTGTTGCTTTTGCAATGCCCGCAAAAAAGCTTTCTTTGGTCACTGCGATGAGTTTTTCTGCTTCTTTCGAGATATTGCCCACACCCACTGTGCGCGCCATATCCGAATGGTATCCCTTATAATATGCCCCTAAGTCAATGCTTACAATATCTCCTTCTTGCAAGACACGCTGCATGCTGGGGATTCCATGCACAATTTCTGCATTCATGGAAACGCATGCCGCACCGGGAAAGCCATTATATCCTTTGAAAGAAGGTGTTGCGCCTGCTTTTACAATCGTGTCATTTACAATCTGGTCAATTTCACCGGTTGTAATGCCAACGCTTACTGCCTGTACCGCACGACGCATCGCTTCTGCTGCAATCTCTGCCGAAGCACGCATACGATTCAATTCTTCTGCAGATTTGATTGTGATCATTTTTTCACACTTTCTAAAATATCGAAAATGGTGTTTGCAATATCGTCAATGGTGCCATCTGCATCCACATCAAAAACGATGCCTTTTGCGCGATAATATTCCACAAGCGGTTCTGTCTGCGCTTGGTATACTTCAAATCTGGTGCGTACCGTTTCTTCTGTATCATCCGGACGAATATACAGTTCGCCGCTACATTTTTCGCAGCTATCCTTGTCATAAGAACTCACATTATAAACCGCGCCGCATTCTTTGCAAAGCCTTCTGCCGCAAATGCGATCCACCACCACTTCCACCACTGTAAATAGGTTGATGACAACATCTATGGTTGTGATTTCATCCAGTGCATGGGCTTGCTCCACAGTTCTTGGAAACCCATCGAACAAAATGCCGCCGCTGGTGGCCGCTAACTTTTCTTTTACCATACCAATAATGACTTCGTTTGGCACCAACTCACCGGCTTCAATATATGCTTTTGCTTCATTGCCCAGTGTCGTTTCATTCCGCATTTCTTCCCGCAGCATATCCCCTGTGGATAAATGCAAAAGCCCCGTTCTTTCAAGCAATCTGGCAGCCAATGTTCCTTTTCCTGCGCCGGGCGGTCCTAAAAAAATGACATTCATATCATCTCTCCTATCGTAAGAAGCCTTTGTAGTGGCGCATCATCATCTGTGCTTCCAGCGATTTTGCTGTTTCAAGCGCTACGTTTACCATAATGAGCAAACCTGTCGCCGTAAAGGCAGATGTCCCACCCAATGTCTGTAGTAACGTCGGCACTGCTGCAATGAGTGCTAAAAAGACAGCACCAAACAGCGTTAAGCGAGATAAAATTTTGGCCAAATAATCAGAGGTTGGCTTGCCTGGGCGAATCCCCGGCACAAACCCACCGTATTGCTGAATGTTTTTTGAAACATCCACCGGATTAAATGCAATTTGTGCATAGAAATAGGTAAAGAAAATAATCAGCGCTGCATATAAAACTGCGTAGACAATACTTCCTGTCCCAAGAAACTTGGTATACCATGCATACGCGCCGCTATTGGACCAGAAAATTTGCATTAACATGGCCGGGAACTGCACGAACGTCATGGCGAAAATCAGCGGCATAACACCACTTTGGTTTACCTTAATGGGAATGAATGTGGATTGCCCCCCATACATTTTTCTGCCCACCACGCGCTTCGCATATTGTACCGGCACACGGCGTTCTCCCATGTCGACAAATGTAATGGCTGTTACCACTATTAAAACAGCAAGAATAAGTACTACAAAGGCAACTACGCTAATTGCTCCATTTACCACGTTTGTCACCAAACCAATGAGCTGCGAAGGCAATCCTGCCACAAGCCCAATAAAAATGATAAGCGAAATGCCATTGCCTATGCCGTTTTCGTTGATTTTTTCACCCAACCACATGATGAATGCTGTCCCTGCTGTCAAGCACAAAATAATCGTCACATAGTTGAACAAATCTGTAGAAGCAACTGCGCTTGTCCCCAGCCCTAGGATAATTCCCAGCGCCTGTACGAGCCCAAGAGCAACTGCAACATATCTTGTGATTTTAGAAATCTTTTTGGGACCATCATCACCATCTTTGGACATCCGTTCCAACGCCGGAATGGCAATGGTCAAAAGATTCATAATAATAGAAGCATTGAGATAAGGTGAAATACCAAGGGCAAAGATGGACATACTTTCCAGCCCACCACCAGACATCATGTTCAAAAAGCCCAGTGCAGTATATTCAGATACCATATCTTTAATATAGGCTACGTTTACGCCGGGAACAGGAATGATGGTACCCAAACGATAGATGAGTAACATCATTAATGTATATAATATCTTTTTGCGCAAATCCTCGATTTTCCAAGCATTTCCCAATGTTTTAAACATAAGATTATATCTCCTCTGCAACGCCGCCTGCTGCTGCGATCTTTTCTTGTGCAGATTTTGTGAATTTTGTTGCTTTTACGGTTAGCTTCTTATCCAGTGTTCCGTTTCCCAACACTTTTAAGCCATCATTCACTTTTTTTATCACGCCAATTTCTTTTAAGAAATCAGCCGTAATTTCTGTACCATCTTCAAAAACAGAAAGTTCTTCCACATTTACCGTTGCATATTGTTTTGCAAAAATATTCGTAAACCCTCTTTTGGGGATACGACGAATCAGAGGCATTTGTCCGCCTTCAAAACCGGGGCGAATGCTGCCGCCGCTTCTGGATTTTTGGCCTTTTTGCCCTCTTCCGGATGTTTTACCAAGACCGGAGCCATTTCCACGCCCCACTCTTTTTGTGGTCTTTCTTGCTCCTGGAGTAGGTGATAATTCATGTAGTTTCATAGAAATGTCCTCCTAAATCTCCTCAACTTCAATCAGATGCTTTACCTTGAAAATTTGGCCTCGGATTGAAGGATTGTCTACTTTTACAACGGAATGCCCAATTTTTCTTAGGCCCAATGCACGGATTGTATCTTTTTGATCTTGCGGACGACCGATCGTGCTTCTAACTTGTGTTACTTTTAGTTGCATGCTCTTGTCCTCCTATTATTCTGATAAATTAAGCTTCACGCCGCGTAGACGCTCTACTTCTTTTTGTGTTTTTAAGGTCTTCAATCCTTCAATGGTCGCTTTTACGCTATTGATGGGATTGTTAGAGCCATATGATTTGGTCCGGATATCTTGGATGCCTGCAAGCTCTAATACCGCTCTTGCATGCCCTCCTGCAATAACTCCGGTTCCTTTTGCTGCCGGCATCAACAGGATATGTCCCTTTCCAAATTTCCCGATGGTCTCATGAGGAATGGTTGTACCGGAGAGCGGAATATAAACCATATTGCGCTTCGCGCTTTCCACGCCCTTGCGGATTGCTTCTGGAATTTCTGTTGCTTTTCCCATACCACAACCAACATGTCCATTTTCATCTCCCACTACGACAAGCGCACTAAAACGGAAGTTTCGGCCACCTTTTACAACCTTTGCAACTCTATTTACAGAGACGAGTCTCTCTTTTAGGTCCAGTGTACTGGCATCAATTCTATGCTGCAACTTCTGCTCCTCCTTATAACTTTAATCCGGCTTCTCTGGCGCCTTCAGCAATTTCTGCTACCCGACCGGTATACAGATAACCGCCACGGTCAAAAACAACCTCTTCTACGCCTTTTGCCAGAGCCAGTTTTGCTACTTTATCGCCCACAATTCTTGCAGCTTCCATTTTGTTCTTTTCTGCCAATGTGTTTGCAAGGTCTTTGTCTTGTGTCGATGCTGCAACGAGCGTGTTGCCCACTGTATCATCAATCACTTGTACATAGATGTGGTTTAAGCTGCGATACACGCACATTCTAGGGCGCGTAGCCGTTCCGCTGATTTTGTTGCGGATACGTCTATGGCGGTCCTTGCGTATTTTGTTTTTATCAACTTGTTTAATCATAATACTATTTAGAACCTCCCATTACATCCCTGTCTTACCGACTTTGCGCGCCACATATTCATCTTTATAACGAATGCCTTTGCCTTTATACGGCTCGGGCGGTCTTACTTTGCGAATATTTGCTGCAACTTGTCCTACTTTTTGCTTGTCAGCACCTTTTACAAAAATCTGTGTGTTTGCCGGCACTTCAAAGCTTACCCCTTCCGGCGGTACAATTTCTACCGGATGGCTGTACCCTACGTTTAATACTAAGTTTTTCCCGCTCAATTGAGCTCTATATCCAACGCCAACGATTTCAAGTTCTCTTGTGAAACCTTGGCTCACACCTTCTACCATGTTTGCAATGAGCGCTCTTGTTAGCCCATGTAAGGCTCTATGCTCTTTTCTATCGCTAGGGCGCGTTACAACAATTATATTGTCTTCCAACTGAATCTTCAGATCCGGATTAAACGTATCGCTCAATTCTCCATTGGGTCCTTTTACGACAACTTGATTGTTCGCATTGATAACGGCATTGACAGTGCTTGGTAACTCAACAGGAAGTTTGCCTATTCTTGACATGATTTACACCTCTCCTATTTGTATTCTGCTTACCATACGTAGGCAAGCACTTCTCCGCCCACTGCATTTTGGCGCGCATCAGCATCTGTTACCACTCCTTTGGAAGTGGAAATGATTGCGATACCAAGCCCGCGCAGCACACGTGGCACTTCGTCCTTCTTTGCGTACACACGCAAACCGGGTTTACTGATTCTCTTTAACCCTGTGATGACGGCTTGACCTTCTGCGCCGTACTTTAGGGTAATCTTCAAGGTGCCTTGCACACCTTCTTCTACAAATTCACAACCTTTTATATATCCTTGCTCCAACAAGATATTCGCAATGGAAAGCTTCATTTTGGAAGCCGGCACTTCTACTGTGTCTTTTTTTGCCACAAGTGCATTGCGGATACGTGTCAGCATATCAGCGATGGGATCTGTTACAGGCATTTAGATTTCCTCCTTCTTCAATTTCCTACCAACTGGCTTTTCTTACGCCAGGAATTTGGCCTTTGTATGCCAATTCTCTGAAGCAGATACGGCAAACGCCATATTTTCTCAGCACAGAATGAGGACGTCCGCAAATGCGGCATCTTGAATAGTTTCTTGTAGAGAATTTTGATCCTCTTTGTTGCTTATTGATCATGCTCTTTTTTGCCATTGCTATCCTCCTTAACGATCAAACGGCATACCCATGAATGAGAGCAATTCACGAGCTTCTTCATCGGTTTTTGCTGTTGTGACAATAGCAATATCCATTCCGCGTATTTGTTCTACTTTATCAAAATCAATTTCCGGAAACACCAACTGTTCACGGAATCCCATTGAAAAGTTCCCTCTTCCATCAAAGGAGTTTGCGGAAAGACCTCTAAAGTCTCTCACACGTGGAATTGCAATGCTAATCAGTTTATCAACAAATTCATACATCCGTGTTCCGCGAATGGTAACTTTCGCGCCCACACGCATGCCTTCTCTTAATTTAAAGTTTGCAACAGACCGTTTTGCGATTGTTACAACCGGCTTTTGCCCGGAAATCAACGCAAGTTCGTTCAGAGCGGAATCAAGGCCTTTTGGGTTTTCTTTAATATCTCCCATGCCCATGTTGATAACGACTTTTTCAAGTCTAGGCACTTGCATGACATTTTTATAGCTGAATTTTTGCATCATTGCAGGAATGATTTCTTCTTTGTAGGTATCTTTTAATCTAGGCAACTTATTTTCCTCCCTTCCGCTTATTTCCCAATGGAGTCGCCGCATTTTTTGCAAACACGGATTTTATCACCATTTTCGCTTACTTGCATACCGGTGCGCACACCACTTTTGCATTTTTCGCAATATAACATTACGTTTGATACATCAATGGGCGCTTCTTGTTTTAAAATACCGCCAGGTTCTGTTTGTCCTTTTGGCTTTGTATGTCTTGAAACCAGGTTTACACCTTCTACGATTACTTTGCCATGCTTGGGCAATGCAGAAAGAATTTTCCCTTGTTTCCCTTTGTCTTTTCCCGTAACGACAACGACTACGTCATCTCTTTTTACATGCATTTTTGCCATCTCCTATTTACCCCGCTTCCCTACAGTACTTCCGGAGAAAGAGATGCAATTCTCACATAGCCTTCATCTCTCACTTCACGCGCAACGGGCCCAAAAATACGAGTTCCTCTTGGTTGTTTATTATTGTCAATGATAACAGCTGCGTTTTCATCAAACTTAATATAAGAACCATCCGCACGACTTACACCACGCACACTTCTTACGATTACAGCTCTTACCACTTCTTTTTTCTTCACAACACCACCAGGCGTAGCTGTCTTAACGGAAGCGACAATTACGTCTCCAATGTTAGCTGTTTTCCGCATGGAGCCACCAAGCACTTTGAAGCACTGAATGACTTTTGCACCGGAATTATCAGCCACTTTTAAATATGTTTGCGGTTGAATCATATTTTGTCTCCTCCTACGAATTACTTCGCCTTTTCAACGATTTCCACAAGTCTAAAGTACTTGTCCTTGCTGATGGGGCGTGTTTCCATAATGCGTACAACATCTCCAATGCGGCATTCGTTATTTTCATCATGCACTTTAAACCGTTTGGAAGAGCGTACTGCTTTTTTATATACGTTATGTTTTTTAACTTCTTGAATTTGTACTACAATGGTTTTATCCATTTTATCGCTTACAACTTCGCCAACTCTTACTTTACGAAGATTTCTTGCTTCTGTTTCCATAAGATTCTCCTTTCGCATTAGTTACTGCTAGCAGTCAGTTCGCGTTCTCTGAGAACTGTCTTTACTCTAGCAATATCCTTCTTGATTTCTCTAATACTCAAAGGGTTACCCAGCTGTCCAGTCGCTTTTTGGAAACGCAAGTTGAAAAATTCTTCCTTCAAGTCATTTAATTTTCCGTTTAACTCTTCGACAGTCAGTTCACGCAACTCATTCGCTTTCAACTTGCTCACCGCCTTTATCTAAATCTTCTCTTTTCACAATCTTGCATTTTACCGGAAGTTTGTGTGCTGCAAGGCGCAACGCTTCTCTTGCTGTTTCTTCATCTACGCCTGCAATTTCAAACATAACTCGATCCGGCTTTACAACTGCTACCCAATATTCAGGAGACCCTTTACCACTACCCATGCGTGTTTCCGCAGGTTTTTTTGTAACCGGCTTGTCCGGGAATATTTTAATCCAAACTTGTCCGCCTCTGCGAATGTAACGTGTCATTGCAATACGTGCTGCTTCGATTTGGTTGCTTGTGATCCATCCAGGCTGCGTTGCCATAAGGCCATACTCGCCATAAGAGACGAAGTTGCCTCGTGTCGCTCTGCCTTTCATGCGGCCCCGAAAGACCCTTCTACGCTTGACTCTTTTTGGCATTAACATTTCTTCTTCTGCCTCCTTGTGGATTTCTTCTCTCACGGGGTTCGTTCAATCCTTTTGCACGTTCCTTTAATGGGTTTTGCAAAATTTCCCCTTTATAGATCCAAACCTTTACGCCGATTTTACCGTATGTGGTATCTGCTTCCGCAAACCCATAATCGATATCTGCGCGCATTGTTTGCAGCGGAATACTACCTTCGTGATATTGCTCTGCACGCGCGATGTCTGCACCGCCCAGGCGTCCGCTGGTTTTGATTTTAATCCCTTGTGCGCCGGCGCGCATTGCACGGCTAATGGATTGCTTCATTGCTCTTCTAAACGCAATTCTTCGCTCCAGTTGTTGTGCTACATTTTCTGCCACAAGTTGTGCATCGATATCTTGCCGGCGTACTTCAACCACGTTGATGACTACGTTTTTGCCGGTCAATTTTAATAAATCTGCCCGCAGTACATCCAGCCCTGCGCCGCCTTTGCCGATGACCACACCTGGTTTGCCTGTGTGAATTGTCACAGATGCTTTATTTGCTGCCCGTTCAATTTCAATTTTTGAAATGCCGGCTGTGTATAGTTTTTTCTTTAGAAATTTACGGATTTTGTCATCTTCTACGATGAAATCTGCAAATTGCCCTTTTTTCGCCATCCAGCGCGAATCCCAATCTTTGTATACGCCTACGCGAAATCCATGTGGATTGATTTTTTGACCCATCGTTATACCTCCTCCGCTTCGTCCAGAATCAACGTAATATGGCTGGTCCGTTTTAGAATGTGCATGGCTCTGCCACGCGCACGCGGACGATACCGTTTTAGCGTCGGTCCTTGATCTGCGTATACTTCTGCGATATAAAGATTATCTCGTACCATATCCAGGTTGTTTTCTGCGTTTGCAATTGCGCTATCCAAAACTTTTGTTACCGGCTCAGAAGCAGCTCTTGGTGTGCTCAGCAAAATCGCTTTTGCTTCTGCAACGCTTTTCCCACGGATTAAATCTACAACAATCTTTACTTTACTGGGAGAAATTCTGATGTATTTCGCAACGGCTCTTGGGCGTCTGTCTTTTGTCTCTTGCCGCTTTTGCGCTTTTTCTCTTTGTCTGGTTGCCATTTTTCTTCCTCCCTGTTATCTGCCTCTGGTTGTTTCTTCCCCAACATGCCCTCTAAATGTGCGTGTGGGTGCAAACTCACCAAGTTTATGTCCTACCATATCTTCTGTCACATATACCGGTACAAACTTCCTGCCGTCGTGTACTGCGATTGTATGGCTTACCATATCCGGGAAGATAGTAGAGGCACGAGACCATGTTCTCAAAACTCTTTTTTCATTCTTTTCGTTCATTTCTTGAATTCTTTTCAAGAGCTTCGGTTGGATAAAAGGTCCTTTTTTGATTGACCTGCTCATAATATATGCTCCTTCCTATCTACTGTTTCTACGACGTACAATCATCTTGTCAGATGGGTTCTTTTTCTTTCTGGTTTTGTACCCAAGTGTCGGTTGGCCCCAAGGCGTAACCGGCCTCGGCATACCAATGGGTGCTTTCCCGTTTCCGCCGCCATGTGGGTGATCCACTGGGTTCATGGCCGAACCACGCACCGTTGGGCGAATGCCCATATTCCGCTTCTTACCGGCTTTGCCGATTTTCACGTTTTGATTATCCAGGTTGCCGATTTGCCCGATGGTCGCTTTTGCTGTCACAGGAATCAATCGTACTTCGCCGGAAGGCAATCTTACATGCGCGTATGCGCCTTCTTTTGCCATCAGCTGTGCTGCGTTACCTGCGCTGCGCACCAACTGCCCACCTTTGCCTGGTTTCATTTCTATGTTGTGAATCATTGTTCCCACCGGAATGTTTTCAATGGCCAGCGCATTGCCCGGCTTAATATCCGCTTCCGGCCCAGAGAGCAGCATATCGCCTACTTTTAGCCCCAACGGCGCTAAGATATAACGCTTTTCACCATCTAGGTATTGTAGTAACGCAATGTGCGCGCTTCTATTGGGATCATATTCAATGGTTGCTACTTTTGCCGGCACACCATCTTTGTTGCGCTTAAAATCAATGATTCTGTATTTTTGCTTGTTGCCGCCGCCTCTATGGCGTACGGTGATGCGTCCATGCGCATTTCTACCGCCTGATTTCTTCTTTGTGACCAGCAGTGACTTTTCAGGCGTTTTTGTCGTAATCTCTTCATAAGCGAGTACCGACATGCCTCTTCTGCCGGGAGAAGTCGGTTTATATAATTTGATTGCCATAATTTAACGCTCCCTTTCTACTGCACCATGCTCTCGAAGAATTCAATCGGTTTTGAACCTTCTTTTAGCGTAACCACTGCTTTTTTGCTGCGCGCAGTACGTCCGCTGGTATAGCCTTGTCTTTTCGTTTTGCCGATTTTACGCATTGTATTTACTTTTTCCACTTGCACATCAAAGATTTCTTCGATTGCTTTTTTGATTTCTACTTTGTTTGCATCCAGTGCAACTTCAAATGTATATTTTTTCAGCGGAATATTATCATAGCTTTTTTCTGTCAAAACCGGCCCGCGAATTATATCGTGTGCTAATTTCATTGCGCGTATACCTCCTCGACTTTCTTTGCTGCGGCTTCGGTTACGATAAGATTGTCGCAATTTACGATATCATATACACCAATACCACCGACCACGCCGGTATTTACACCTTGCAGATTTCTTGCCGCCAGATATACAGCATCATCTTTTTCCGCAGTCACAATCAAAGCTTTTCCGGTTACTTTCAAATTCTCCAGCAACTTTACAACTTCTTTTGTTTTTGCTGCAGCCAGTTCCAGATCTTTTAATACGATCATTTCTTCTTCTGCAACCTTCATGGAAAGCGCACTCTTCATTGCTGCTGCGCGCACTTTTTTGTTAACCTTCTTTGTATAATCCCTCGGTTTTGGGGCAAATACAACGCCGCCTTTTGTCCATTGTGGAGAGCGGATTGAGCCTTGTCTTGCTCTACCCGTTCCTTTTTGACGCCAGGGTTTGATTCCTCCGCCGCGTACTTCGCCGCGGGTCAACGCGGATTGGGTTCCTTGTCTGCTGGCAGCCATTTGTGCGACGACCACTTGATGTATGATAGATGGATTTACTTCAGCGCCGAATACATCTTCTGATAATGTAATGTTTCCGGCCTTACTGCCATCTTGATTGAACATTGTCAACTTTGGCATTTTACTTCCTCCTTTCAGCCCTATTATGCCTTAACGCTTTGTTTTACAGTTACGAGTTGGCCATTGGGGCCAGGGATGGAACCTTTTACAAGCAACATATCTTGCGCCACATCCACACCTACGATTTCTAGGTTTTGGATTGTTTTTGTCACAGCGCCCATGTGTCCGGGCATTCTTTTGCCTTTCAAAACACGCCCCGGGTTAGAAGTCGGCCCCATAGAACCTTGTCCTCTGTGATATTTTGAACCGTGTGTCATTGGGCCGCGGCTTTGTCCATGGCGCTTGATTGCACCGGCAAACCCTTTCCCTTTGGAAACACCAGTTACATCCACTTTGTCTCCGCTTTCAAATACATCTGCTTTGATTTCTTGTCCAACTTCAATTTCCGCTACATCTGCAACGCGGAATTCACGCAAATGTCTTTTTAGCCCTACGCTTGCTTTTGTAAACTGTCCTTTGACAGGCTTTGTCAAGCGGCTTTCTTTTGCATCTTCAAATCCTACTTGTACTGCTGTATAGCCGTCAGATTCTTCCGTCTTTGTTCGCACAACAACGCAAGGGCCCGCTTTTACAACAGTCACTGGAATTACGTTGCCATCTTCATTGAATATTTGTGTCATTCCGACTTTTCTACCTAAAATTGCTTTTAGCATGTTTTACCTCCTTGCATTGCCGGTTAAAGCTTAATTTCGATATCCACACCGGCCGGCAAGTCTAGCCGCATAAGTGCATCTGTTGTTTTTGCGTTTGCTTCCAAAATATCAATCAACCGTTTATGGGTTTTGATTTCGAATTGTTCGCGTGCATCCTTATATTTGTGTGTGGCTCTCAGAATTGTGATGATTTCTTTTTGTGTGGGCAGCGGAATCGGGCCTGAGATTTTCGCGCCGGAGCGCTTTGCTGTCTCCACGATTCTTGCTGCAGATTGATCAATTAGGTTATGATCATATGCCTTTAGTTTGATCCTAATTTTTTGGCTTGCCATTCTTATTTGCCTCCCTCTTGCGGCCGATACACGCCCTCGCGCGTGCCGCTTGTTTTTTATAATACAAATGCATTCGCATTTGTATCCTTGGTGTATCTATATCGCCTGCTATAAATACATTTGCTTGTCTTGCAAGCATCCCTTATGAAAACTACCCGGAATGGCTCCGGCAACCTCTCATAAGCAGACTACGCCTATCGCGCAGCTTTAACATTATATCGCAGGCAAAAAGCAATTGCAAGCCTTTTTTTACGTTTTTCTCGCACTTTTTTCGGCATGTTACAGCAAGGCCATGCCTACCCCAATATATTGTATTCGCTTCTTACAAAACCACAAATAAAACAAAAGAGATTACAGGTTTTCTGTAACCTCTTTTTTGTGTTTTACTTATAATACCGCAGCAACAACACCGGATCCAACTGTTCTGCCGCCTTCTCTGATGGCAAAACGTAATCCTTGCTCAATTGCGATTGGTGTGATTAACTCAATCTCCATTTGAATGTTGTCTCCCGGCATAACCATCTCCACACCTTCCGGTAATGTGATAACACCTGTTACGTCTGTCGTTCTGAAATAGAACTGTGGGCGGTATCCATTGAAGAAGGGTGTGTGTCTGCCACCTTCCGATTGGGTAAGTACGTATACTTCGCTGTTGAAGTGGGTAAACGGTTTTATGCTACCGGGCTTCGCCAGAACTTGTCCTCTTTCGATTTCTGTTCTTTGTACGCCTCTTAGCAGTAGTCCTACGTTGTCCCCCGCAATCGCTTCGTCTAACAGCTTACGGAACATTTCTACCCCTGTGATAACAATGTCTCTGATTTCGTCTGTCATGCCGACCAGTTCCACTGTCTCTTGTACTTTTACTGTCCCTCTTTCCACACGTCCCGTTGCAACTGTACCACGTCCTGTGATAGAGAATACATCTTCTACAGGCATCAAGAACGGTAAGTCAGATGCTCTTTCCGGTGTGGGGATATAGCTATCCACTGCTGCCATCAATTCGGATATTGGCTTACATTCGTCTGCATTGAAGTCTCCGCTTGTTTGCATTGTTTCCAGTGCTTGCAGTGCTGAGCCCATAACAATCGGAATGTCATCGCCCGGGAAATCATATTCGCTCAACAGCTCTCTGATTTCCATTTCGACTAGTTCCAGCAGTTCCGGATCGTCTACTTGGTCTGTCTTATTCATGAATACAATCAAGTAGTTTACGCCTACTTGGCGCGCCAACAAGATATGTTCTCTTGTCTGTGGCATCGGGCCATCTGCTGCACTTACCACCAGAATCGCTCCATCCATCTGTGCTGCGCCCGTGATCATGTTCTTTACGTAGTCTGCGTGTCCCGGACAATCCACGTGTGCATAGTGACGGTTTTCTGTCTCATACTCTACGTGTGTTGTGTTGATTGTGATTCCTCTTTCTCTTTCTTCCGGTGCTTTATCGATTTCATCATACTTCATCGCTGTTGCACCACCTGTCGCTGCCGACAATACCATCGTGATCGCTGCCGTTAACGTTGTCTTCCCATGGTCTACGTGCCCGATCGTTCCGATGTTTACATGCGGCTTCGTCCTGTTAAATACTTCCTTTGCCATTTTTGTTTACTCCTTCAAACAATCATCAATGTGATTTCTATTGTAGTTATATCGCTATGCTTTTTTTCCGACAACTTGTTCTGCGATGCTATTGGGAACACGCTCATAATGTGAAAACTGCATCGTGAACGTACCTCTGCCTTGTGTTCTGGAGCGCAAATCTGTTGCGTATCCAAACATTTCCGAAAGCGGGATCATTGCATTAATGACCTGTGCCCCTGCGCGCATTTCAGAGCCTTCAATTCTGCCTCTTCTTGCGTTTACGTTGCCAAGTACATCCCCAAAATATTCATCTGGAATATTGATTTCCACTTTCATGATAGGCTCTAAGAGCACTGACGCGCCTTTTTCCAGCGCATTTTTCAGCGCCATAGAACCGGCAATTTTAAACGCCATTTCAGAAGAGTCCACTTCATGGTAAGAGCCATCTACCAATGTTACTTTGAAATCCAACACTTCGTAACCTGCAATGACACCACTCTTTGCCGCTTCTTGAATACCTTGGTCAATGGCGGGAATGTATTCTCTTGGAATCACACCACCTACAATCGCATTGACAAATTCATAACCGGAACCCGGTTCGCCCGGTTCCACTTGGATTTTACAATGTCCGTATTGTCCGCGGCCACCGGATTGACGTACATAACGCCCTTCTGCTTCCACTGCTTTTGTAATGGCTTCTCTATAAGCAACCTGCGGTTTGCCCACATTTGCCTCTACTTTGTATTCACGCATCATGCGATCCACAATGATTTCCAGATGCAATTCGCCCATGCCGGCAATGATGGTTTCGCCTGTTTCTTCGTCTGTATATGTCTTAAATGTCGGATCCTCTTCTGCCAGTTTCATAAGCGCAACTGCCATTTTATCGCGTCCTGCCTTTGTCTTTGGTTCAATGGCAACGCGGATAACCGGTTCCGGGAACTCCATGGATTCCAGAATAATCGGGTTCTTTTCATCGCAAAGCGTATCGCCTGTTCCGGCATCTTTTAAGCCTACCATCGCTGCAATATCCCCTGCGCGTACTTGGTCAACTTCTTCGCGGTGGTTTGCATGCATTTTTACGATACGGCCAACGCGTTCCCGTTTCCCTTTTGTGGAGTTATATACATAAGAACCTGCATTTAATTTTCCTGAATAGACACGGAAAAACGCCAGCTTTCCTACAAAGGGATCTGCCATAATCTTAAACGCCAAAGCTGCAAACGGTCCATCCACATCTGCCGGGCGCGTTGCTTCTTCCTCTTTGCCCGGAACTGTGCCTGTAATCGGTTTTACATCCAGCGGCGAAGGCAATAATTCCACAACAAGATCCAGCATAGGTTGTACGCCTTTGTTGCGATAAGAAGAGCCACAGCAAACCGGTACAATCGCACCGGCAATGGTGAGCTTGCGCAATCCTGCCACGATTTCGTCGCGGGTAAATTCTTCGCCTTCAAAGTATTTTTCCATCAAAGCATCATCTGCTTCTGCTACAGCTTCAATGAGTTTTGCGCGGTATTCGTTTGCGCGTTCTTGCATATCCGCCGGAATTTCTTTGATTTCAAATTCTGCGCCGGTTTTATCACCGATGTCATACATGATTGCGTTCATCTCAATGAGATCCACAATGCCGTTAAACATGTCTTCCGCGCCAATGGGCAATTGCACCGGAATCGGGTTTGCCTTTAGGCGATCAATAATCATGTCCACCACATTATAAAAATCCGCGCCCAAAATATCCATTTTGTTCACATATGCCATGCGCGGCACACCGTAATGCTCCGCTTGGCGCCAAACTGTTTCTGATTGCGGCTCTACGCCACCTTTTGCGCAAAATACAGCAACTGTACCATCTAATACGCGCAAAGAACGTTCCACTTCCACTGTGAAGTCAACGTGCCCCGGTGTATCGATGATGTTTATTTGGTGTTCCTTCCATTCTGCTGTTGTCGCAGCAGACATGATGGTAATACCTCTTTCTTGTTCTTGCTCCATAAAATCCATGGTCGCTGCGCCATCATGCACTTCGCCAATTTTATAGGTACGTCCTGTGTAGTACAGGATTCTTTCTGTTGTTGTTGTTTTGCCGGCATCAATGTGTGCCATGATGCCAATATTTCTAACCTTATCTAAGGGAAATACCCCTGCCACTTGTAAAACTCCTTTCGCTTACAGCATATAAGCGCTGAATCCAGCGCCTATTGCTCCATGCATTTAAATTATAACGCAACAAAAATTGCGTATTCTACTGATGCAGCGTTCTCTACCAACGATAATGCGCAAATGCTCTGTTGGCTTCTGCCATACGGTGCATTTCTTCTCTTCTACGCACGCTGGCGCCTGCATTGTTTGCAGCATCCATGAGTTCGCCTGCAACCCGTTCTTTCATTGTCCGCTCGCTGCGCGCACGCGCAAAGCTAGTCATCCAGCGAATAGCAAGCGTTTGTCTTCTTTCCGGGCGCACTTCCATAGGGACTTGATATGTCGCGCCACCCACGCGCCTTGCTTTTACTTCTAACACAGGCATTACATTTTCCATTGCTGCTTCAAATACTTCCAAGGGATCATTCCCTGTTTTTTCTGCAATAATATCAAATGCATCGTAGCAGATACGTTGTGCTGTACCTCTTTTTCCGTCTAGCATTACTTGGTTAATAAATTTTGTGAGCACTGTGCTCTTATAGATTGGGTCCATGATAACTTCGCGCTTTGGAACCCCGCCTCTTCTCGGCATAATACCTTACCTCCTCTAGTGCGTAATCTGTATTATTCTTTACTACTTAATTTTTATTTAGGTCTCTTTGTACCATAAAGAGAACGGCTTTGCATACGTCCGCTCACGCCTGCTGTATCCAGCGCGCCACGCACAACGTGATACCGTACACCCGGCAAATCTTTTACTCTTCCGCCGCGGATTAAAACAACGGAGTGCTCTTGCAAGTTATGTCCTTCGCCCGGAATGTAGGCAGTACCTTCCATGCCGTTTACAAGGCGTACTCTTGCGATTTTACGCAACGCAGAGTTTGGCTTTTTGGGCGTCATTGTTCTAACACCTACGCAAACACCTCTCTTTTGGGGAGATTTTTGCAAAATAGGAGATTTTGATTTATATTCAGTGGTTTTTCTACCTTTTCTGACAAGCTGATTAATGGTTGGCATTGTTCGCTTTGTTCCTCCTTCAAGATTTCTTTCAATTATTTATACTATTGCATTTTATATCAAATTCCCATGCAACCCGCTTCGGGAACTTATTACCAAAAGTATCTTGCCCTTTTGAAAGGGCAAGAAGTATTCTATCATCTTTTTTCGCGTTCTGTCAATCTTTTTTCGCGTTTTACTGCGATTCTTCTATCTTTTCTATATTGTCCAGTGTGTCAAACACTTCTTTGCTGAAAAACACAAAGTTTTTCCGCGGCTTTTTCTTGGAAAAATATACCCGCGTTTTATCTGCTTCGGCATTTAGCTCAAACCAGCCTTTTTCTTCAAACTCCTTCATTTCGGGAATTTGAAACACGCGATAATATACTTCGCTCTTGGTTTTCTTCATATAATAATGCGCGTATAACACGCCACCAATATATGCCAGCCCCATGCCAAGGAGCAAGATGAATACCGGAATATAAAAAGGCGCATAGCGGATAAAATCCGTCCGATATGTCAAAAGCAGCGCGCCTAAGCCTACCAAAAACCCTAAAATCAAGCTGTAATATTTAATGTTTTCGATCCATGAATGCTTCTTTTTGCAATCCGGACACATGGCAATCGGCAACTGCAATATACTACCCACCGGCGCGCGCATGCTAATGCCTAGCCCGCCTTGCTGTTCTGCTTCCGGCTCAGGGTGCGCAATATCTACCAATCCATAGCCGATTTTTTCTTTGCCCGGTCGCTCATGACAAAACAAGCATGTTTCGGATTCATGTATCATGTCTGCATTTTCCGGCAAATTTCCTTTGGTGACTTCCCAGATTTCATTCGTTCTTTGCTTTTCATATTCTCGAATGCTGGGCTTGTATAAAATACAAGATTCACAACCGTCACATCCGAGGTATTTGCATACCTCAGAATGTTTGACGGTGCATCTTTTGCTGATTCTCTCTACTGCCATTCTATTATGTCTTCCTATTCGTATTCTTAAGAACTGGCCACATCATTGCTGGTTTCAATAAATTGGGCAATGATTTCTTCATTGGGTACATTTTTCACCACTTCGATGTTTTTATATTGCTTTAAACCGGTTCCCGCAGGAATCAATTTCCCAATGATAATGTTTTCTTTCAGGCCAACCAGCGGATCTACCTTTCCTTTGATTGCCGCATCTGTCAATACGCGCGTGGTCTCTTGGAAAGAAGCTGCCGAGAAGAAAGATTCTGTAGAAAGCGAAGCTTTTGTAATCCCCAGCAATATGCGAGATGCCACTGCCGGGCGCTTCCCTTCGCGCATCATCGTTTCATTTTCCTTTTCAAAGCGGAAAATATCTACTGTTTCGCCGGTGAGCATACTGGTATCGCCCGCATCATCAATCTGACACTTGCGTAACATTTGACGAATGATAACTTCCAAATGTTTATCTGCAATTTCAACCCCTTGCATGCGGTATACCATTTGCACTTCCCGCAGCAAGTAATCTTGCACACCTTTGACCCCTTTGATTTTCAAAATATCGCCTGGGTTGATGGAGCCTTCTGTCAGCTCATCGCCCGGCTCAATGACATCGCCTTCGCTCACTTTTAATCTGGAGCCGTAAGGAATTGTATAACTCTTGGAATCGCCGGATTCTGCTGTTACAATGGCTTCAAATTTCTTCTTGGTTTCTTGGAAGGAAACCGTTCCGCCAATTTCTGAAATTACAGCTTGTCCGCGCGGCTTTCTCGCTTCAAACAATTCTTCTACACGCGGCAGACCTTGCGTAATATCATCTCCTGCAATACCACCGGTGTGGAATGTACGCATGGTAAGCTGTGTGCCCGGTTCGCCAATGGATTGCGCTGCAATAACGCCAACGGCTTCGCCGATGTTTACTTGCCCGCCTGTCGCCATATTGGCACCATAGCATTTTGCACAAACACCATTTTCACTCTTACAGGTCAAAATAGAGCGAATTTGTACTTCTTTGATGCCTGCTTCTGCGATTTTTGCTGCCACAATGCTATCAACGAGCGTATTGGATGCGACGATGATTTCGCCCGTTTCCGGGTGAACCACATCTTCTACCACCACGCGCCCGCGTACGCGATCTTCTAGCGGTTCAACTAGGTTTGTGCCGTTGTAAAGATCAGAAACGGCAATTCCTTGTATCTGTTCTCCTAAGCTTTCAAAACAATCATCTTCCCTGATGATAACATTATGCGAAACATCTACAAGACGTCTGGTGAGATACCCTGAATCGGCCGTCCGCAGCGCTGTATCTGCAAGCCCTTTTCTCGCGCCATGGGAAGAAATGAAAAATTCCAAAACAGTAAGCCCTTCACGGAAGTTTGCACGAATGGGAACTTCAATGATTTCACCAGAAGGATCTGCCATCAACCCACGCATACCCGCAAGCTGCCGAATTTGGTTGATGCTTCCTCTCGCGCCGGAACGCGCCATCATGTTGATGGGGTTGAATTCGTCCAAATTGGCCTCAATGGCCGCAGTTACTTTGTTTGTGGTTTCTGTCCAAACGTTTACAACGTTATCTTTTCTTTCTTTTTCCGTTAAGAACCCACGATTAAATTGACGCTCAATTTGCTCGATTTGTTCTCCGGCTTCTGCAATATATTCTTTTTTCTCCGGCGGAATTTCAATGTCTGATACGCTAACGGTAATTGCGCCCACTGTAGAATAATGGAAGCCTTGTGCTTTGATATTATCTAGTATGACGCTGGTTTGTGTCGCGCCGTACTTTGCAAAGCACAAATCTACAATTTTATTCAATTGTCTGCTGTCAATGACATCGTTGATTTCATATTGCAATTCATTTTCCGGTATACTGCGATCTAGGTATCCTAAATCCTGCGGAATTGCACCATTGAAAATAATGCGCCCCGGCGTGGTCCTGATGATTCCGGTTTTCATTTCACCGTTCACTTCTTTTTCCACACGCACATTGACCAGCGCATGAATTTCAACATTTTTTGTATTGTATGCCAAAACCGCCTCATCCGGCGAAGCAAACGTGCTGCCTTCTCCCTTTGCGCCCGGTTTTGCAATGGTCAAATAATATGAACCAATCACCATATCTTGCGAAGGACTGACCACTGGCTTGCCGTCTTGTGGCTTCAAAATATTATTGGCAGCCAACATTAGGAAGCGCGCTTCAGATTGTGCTTCCACAGAAAGCGGTACGTGAACCGCCATCTGATCGCCGTCAAAGTCCGCATTATATGCAGTACATGCCAGCGGATGCAAGCGAATGGCTTTTCCTTCTACCAAAATGGGCTCAAATGCTTGAATGCCAAGCCTATGTAATGTGGGCGCACGGTTCAACAAGACCGGGTGCCCTTGAATGACTTCTTCTAATACATCCCATACTTCCGGGCGCACTTTTTCGACCATACGTTTTGCGCTCTTAATATTATGGGCATAGCCTTCGTCGGTGAGTTTTTTCATTACAAATGGCTTAAATAGCTCTAGCGCCATTTCTTTCGGCAAGCCGCATTGATACATTTTTAATTCCGGACCAACTACGATAACGCTACGACCTGAATAGTCTACGCGTTTTCCCAGTAAGTTTTGGCGGAAACGACCTTTTTTCCCGCGCAACATATCAGAAAGTGATTTTAATGCACGGTTCCCAACGCCCGTTACCGGGCGGCCTCTTCTGCCGTTATCAATGAGCGCGTCCACTGCTTCTTGCAGCATGCGCTTTTCGTTGCGTACAATAATATCCGGCGCTCTTAACTGTAACAGTCTGGTGAGCCGGTTGTTTCTATTGATAACGCGGCGATATAAATCGTTCAAATCAGATGTGGCAAAACGCCCGCCATCCAGCGGCACCATCGGGCGCAGCTCCGGCGGAATTACCGGAATCGCATCCAGTATAATCCACTCCGGGCGATTGTCAGATTTGCGAAATGCTTCAATGACTTCTAAGCGCTTAATGGCTCTTGTACGTTTTTGCCCGGAAGAACTCTCTAAATCTTCTCGTAATTCTTCTGCAATGGCATCAAGATCAAGGTCTTTTAGCAATTCTTTGACTGCCTCTGCGCCCATACCTGCTTTAAAAGCATCTTCGCCGTATTCGTCTTGTGCATCTCTATATTCTCTGTCTGTCAAAAGCTGCTTGTAAGTCAAAGGCGTTTCGCCGGCATCTGTCACCACAAAGGAAGCAAAGTATAAAATGCGTTCCAGCGTTCTGGGCGACATATCAAGCAGCAAACTCATTCTTGAAGGAATGCCTTTGAAATACCAAATATGTGAAACCGGCGCGGCAAGTTCAATATGCCCCATTCTCTCTCTTCTTACTTTGGAGCGGGTTACTTCTACGCCACACTTTTCACAGATAATCCCTTTGTGCCTAATTCTTTTGTACCTTCCACAATGACATTCCCAGTCCTTTGTGGGGCCAAAGATACGCTCACAAAAGAGCCCATCTTTTTCCGGCTTTAAAGTACGGTAGTTTATGGTTTCTGGTTTTTTGACTTCTCCCCTGGACCATTCTCTTATTTTTTCCGGCGATGCCAGTCCAATCTGCATCGAATCAAATGTGTTTAATTCAAACAAGGAAGTTCACTCCTCCCACATATTTATTTCTTTTATCTGTCTTGGCCTTATAGTGTGTCGTCATCAAGATCATCTTCTCCAAAAACGGTATCTAAGTCCGCCGAGAGTAGCTCTGTTAACAGATCAACATCATCTTCTTCCTCTTCGCCGTCTTCTTCCAGTGTTTCTTCGTCCACGTTTAAGATATCGCCCAAGCTTCTGAAGTCAATATCGTCCAGGCTTCGTTCTTCATCGTCATCTTCCGGCAAAACATCAATTTCTATCTCTTCTGTTTGCGCCGGCGTGGTCGCTGCAACGAGCAGATCATCCTCCCCTTCGATGTTGATATCGATAATTACATCATCTTCTTCGTTTTCATGTAAGGCAATCTCGCCCGACTGCTCGTTTAGAACCTTTACATCCAGGCATAAGCTTTGCAGCTCTTTGATCAAAACCTTGAAGGACTCTGGTACGCCCGGCTCAGGAATATTTTCCCCTTTTACAATGGCTTCATAGGTTTTCACACGCCCCACAATATCATCTGACTTGACCGTCAAAATCTCTTGCAGGGTATTGGCTGCACCATATGCTTCCAGCGCCCAAACTTCCATTTCACCAAAGCGTTGCCCGCCAAATTGTGCTTTACCGCCCAGCGGTTGTTGCGTAACCAGTGAGTAAGGTCCTGTGGAACGCGCATGAATCTTATCGTCTACCAAATGGTGCAGTTTTAAGATGTACATGTAGCCAACGGTGACGCGGTTTTCAAACGCTTCTCCCGTTCTGCCATCATAAAGAACGCTCTTTCCATCTGCAGAAAAGCCGGATTCTTGTAATAATTTTTCGATGTCCTCTTCCGAAGCGCCATCAAATACCGGCGTGGCAATTTTCCAGCCAAGCTCTTTTGCCGCAAGCCCAAGGTGAACTTCCAAAACCTGCCCGATGTTCATACGAGAAGGCACCCCAAGTGGGTTTAACACTATATCAAGCGGCGTGCCGTCCGGCAAGAAAGGCATGTCTTCCATCGGCATAACGCAGGAGATAACCCCTTTGTTTCCATGACGTCCTGCCACTTTATCGCCAACGGAAATTTTCCGTTTTTGCGCAATGTAGACGCGCACCAGCTTATTAACGCCGGCTGTTAGCTCGTCTTTGTCTTCTCTGGTGAACACTTTTACATCCACCACAATGCCGCCTTGCCCATGGGGTACGCGCAGAGAAGTGTCTCTTACTTCTCTTGCTTTTTCGCCAAAGATCGCGCGGAGCAAACGTTCTTCTGCGGTCAGTTCTGTTTCGCCTTTTGGCGTTACTTTTCCGACTAAAATATCTCCGCTGCGCACTTCTGCACCAATGCGGATAATACCGCTGCCATCCAAATCCTTTAAGGCGTCTGCCCCAACGTTTGGAATGTCGCGGGTGATTTCTTCCGGCCCCAGTTTTGTATCTCTTGCCTGCGCTTCATATTCTTCAATATGAATGGATGTAAATACATCATCTTTGACCAAGCGTTCTGAAATAAGGACCGCATCTTCAAAATTATAGCCTTCCCATGTCATAAACCCGAGCAAGATGTTTTTCCCCAGCGCAATTTCTCCCTTATCTGTAGAAGGTCCATCCGCCAAAACTTGCCCTGCTTCGACGCTTTCGCCTACAGATACCAATGGAAGCTGGTTGATGCAAGTCCCTTGGTTGGAGCGAGAAAATTTGATGAGACGATAGGTATAATCTTCCCCTTCGTCGCTGGTGATTACAATTTCATCTGCAGAAACGCGCTTCACCGTGCCCGCAACTTCTGTTTTCAATAGCACGCCTGAATCATAAGCTGCTTTGCTCTCCATGCCCGTCCCGACAATGGGAGACTCGGGAATTAAAAGCGGTACCGCCTGCCGCTGCATGTTAGAACCCATGAGCGCCCGGTTGGCGTCATCATTTTCTAAGAAGGGGATCATTGCTGTGGCAACCGAAACCAGCTGTTTCGGCGAAACATCAATCATGTCCACTTCTTCTGGCAACACTTCTACAAACTGGTCTTTTTCTCTACAAGTAATTCTGCCATTGACAAATTTGCCTTTTTTATCGATAGGCTCATTTGCCTGCGCAATAATATAGTTATCTTCTTCATCTGCCGTCAGATAACAAATTTCATCTGTTACAAGCTGCTTTTGTTTGTTCATCAAACGGTACGGCGATTCGATGAACCCATATTCATTGACGCGCGCATATGTGGAAAGCGATCCAATCAATCCAATGTTGGGACCTTCCGGCGTTTCAATGGGGCACATTCTGCCATAATGAGAGTGGTGAACGTCACGCACTTCAAAGCTGGCGCGATCTCTGTTTAACCCGCCGAGTCCTAACGCAGAAAGTCTTCTCTTATGTGTCAACTCTGCCAGCGGATTTGTTTGATCCATAAACTGAGAAAGCTGAGAAAATCCAAAAAATTCTTTTACTGCTGCCGTTACCGGACGGATGTTAATGAGCGCGGAAGGCGTTGCCCTCTCCAAGTCTTGGATAGACATGCGCTCTCTTACCACACGCTCCAGTCTGGAAAGCCCAACGCGCAGTTGGTTTTGCAACAGCTCTCCAACCGAACGTAGACGGCGATTCCCCAGATGGTCGATGTCATCTGTTTCACCAATTTCGTAGCGTAGCCCCAGCATGTAACTGATGGATGCAAATACATCTTCCACCAAGATATGCTTGGGAATAAGCGCGTTTATTTTCTCTTCCAACATCATGCGCAACGCTTCTTCGTTTTCAGCTTCTTCTAAAATCGCTTTTAATGTTGGGTAATGTACTTCTTCGTTGATGCCCACTTCCGCCGGGTCAAAGGAAAGAAACTTGCTTGCATCCACAAAATGGTTTCCGATGATGCGCAGCGTCTCTTCTTCGCCCACCTGTACCAAAACTGCATTGATACCGGCATTTTGAATATCACGGGCAACTTCTTCGGAGATGATTTCGCCTTGCATGACGAACACTTCTCCTGTTTCCCCGTTCATGACATTCTCTGCTGCCGTTTGTCCTGCAATTCTCACGGCAAGCGATAACTTTTTATTGAATTTATAGCGGCCAACCCGCGCCAAATCATATCTTCTGTTTTCAAAGAAAAGTGATTCAATGAGCATTATCGCGCTTTCTACCGTTGGCGGCTCACCGGGGCGCAACCGTTTATAAACTTCCAACAGCCCGGCCTCTTGTGTTTCTGCCGCGTCTTTTGCAATTGTGGCGCCTAAAACTTCTTCTTCTCCAAAGTAAGAGTAGATTTCGTGATTTTCGCCAATCCCCAGCGCGCGAATGAGCACAGTCGCCGGCAATTTACGCGTCCTGTCAATTCTCACCCAAAGCACATCATTGGAATCTGTTTCAAACTCCAGCCATGCGCCACGGTTTGGAATGACCGTGGAAGCAAAAAGGTCTTTTCCTGTTTTGTCTTTTGATGTGTTGTAATATACGCCCGGCGAACGAACCAGTTGGCTTACAATGACCCGCTCTGCACCGTTAATGATAAACGTCCCTTTGGGCGTCATCAACGGAAAATCGCCCATGAAAACTTCCTGGACATTCACTTCTCCGGTCTCTTTGTTGACCAGGCGAATCTCCACTTTCAAAGGCGCTGCATAATTTACATCTCTTTCTTTACATTCTTCTACGGAATACTTGGGTGTGTCAGATACGCGATAATCTAAAAATTCCAAAACCAATGTTTCAGAATAATCTGTGATGGGAGAGATATCTTGAAAAACATCTCGTAACCCTTCTTTTAGAAAACGCGCATAGGAGTCTTTTTGAATTTCAATTAAATCTGGAATCTCCAAGGTTTCTTGGATTTTGGAAAAGCTCATTCTCTTTGCTTTTCCGGCAGTGATCTCATGCACCATGCGTTTTTTCACCCCTATTATAATAAATCTTTATTTTGCCCTACGGGCGCATAAAAGCCATTTTTCTTTATCACTTGACAAATGGTCTCTTTACAGATAAAGTAAGAACAGCTTTTAAAGATATCATGTTTCTGGGGATTCCCTTGCCACAAAGGCATACGAAAACTTCCCCATATTACACCATGATAGTGCAGTATATAATAATAGCATGTTACTGTCTTGGTGTCAATAGGCTTGATTCTTTTTTTATTGTCTTTTTTTGTGGAATTTTTTTATGCCAGTCTGGCAAAAATCATACGCCCTGCTGCGGTTTGCAATGCGCTGGTTACAACAATGTCTACTGTCTGATCAATCTTATCTTTTGCATCTTCTACAACAATCATTGTTCCATCTTCCAAGTATGCCAGCCCTTGCGCAGCTTCTCTACCTTCTCGTACAATGGTAACCGAAAACCCTTCGCCCGGTAGCACCACCGGCTTAATGGCATTTGATAATTCGTTGATGTTAATAATGGGAACGCCTTGTACAACCCCTACTTTGTTCAGATTAAAATCATTTGTAATCACTTTCCCTTGGTGCTGTTGCGCCAAATGTAGCAGCTTGGCATCTACCTCGCTTATCTGCGCCGGATTTTCCGCTGTAATTTCTACGGCAATCTCCAGCTCTTTTTGCATTTTCCCTAAAATATCCAACCCTCTTCTGCCCTTGGCACGGCGCAACGGATCTTCCGAATCCGCCACATGGCGTAGTTCTGCCAAAACAAACTCGGGAATGACAATCGGTCCATCCACAATCCCTGTTTTCAACACATCAAAAATACGCCCGTCAATGATAACGCTGGTATCCAAATATTTGGGAACAACGCCGGTTTGTTCTACAGTTAAGTCTTGCGGCTTCGCGCTCATCTTTACGGCAATGACAATAGAAGAATAAGTCACCACCGAATAAATCAGCACATTCAGTGGCACCGAGAGCCATGGCATGTTGAGTTTTTCAAAAATCCAAGTGAGAAAAAAGGAAACAATCAATCCTAAAAGAAGCCCGATCGCCCCAAATACCACCGTACGAAAAGAAGCCCGCGTTACTCGATGCTCTGCTTCTCGCGTAAAACCCATGATTTTGTCCACAATCGGCCCCACAAAGAGAAAGGTAATTGCACCTGTCAAAATGCCGCTGGCAAAGAAAATAATCAGCCGCGTTCCAAAGGATAAGAGCGCAGATAAATCATGTTGCAAATAGCGGTTGATCATTTGAAACACAAAGGTAACAAGTGCAGGCCCCAGCGCAGCGCCGGTTAAGATGATGACAGTTCTTAAAAAATTTTTCACTATAATCCCAATATCGCTTTCTTTATATTTATTTATGATAAGCGACAAACAACAAATACGTCAACTTTTCTTTTCTAGAAAATGACAGATAGCGCATCATGTACCGTGCGTATCCCTTTTAATTCCAAGCTGCTTTTGATATCATTTTTGTTTTGCTGCGGCAAAATTGCAGCCGTCATGCCCATGCGTTCTGCTTCGCCCACGCGTTTTTCCGCTTGTGATACGCGGCGTACTTCGCCTGTCAGTCCTATTTCACCCATAAGCACAGCCCCATGGCGAATGCTTTTATTGCGAAAGCTGGAAACAATGCTGGCTGCAATGGCAAGATCCAGCGCAGGGTCATTGATGCGCATACCCCCGCCCACGTTTACATAAATGTCTTGATTGTATAATTTTAACCCGATTTTCTTTTCCAAAACGGCAATGATTAGATTAACCCGATTATAATCTGCGCCTGTGGTCATGCGCCGCGGCATGCCAAAGGCCGTTTCGCTGACGAGCGCTTCTACTTCTATGAGTACCGGGCGCGTTCCTTCCAGCGCACAGTATATGGAAAGCCCTGCCACATCTTTTTCTCTTACCGAAAGCAAAACTGCAGAAGGATTTTCCACTTCTTTCATGCCCACTGCGCTCATGTCAAACACGCCAATTTCATTGGTGGAGCCAAATCTATTTTTCACTGCGCGCAAAATGCGAAAGGCGCTGGCCGCTTCCCCTTCAAAATATAATACCGAATCAACCAAATGCTCCAAAATACGTGGTCCTGCAATATTCCCTTCTTTTGTTACATGCCCGATGATAAACACTGCCGTGCCTGTGGTTTTGGCGTATCGCGCCAACGCCGCAGCACATTCCCGTACTTGGCTGACACTGCCTGCCGCAGAAGAAAGTTCGCTGTTATATATGGTCTGAATGGAATCGACAATCATAATTCTGGGCTTTAGTTCTTCTGCCGTTGCCAAAATAACGCCCAACTCGGTTTCTGCTAAAAACTCCAGATCGCTCTGAAGCCCCAACCGGGAAAACCGCATGGCAACTTGCGCGCCGGATTCTTCTGCTGAAATATATAAAACCCGCTCTGTTTGTGCCAAATAATCTGCCATTTGCAGAAACAAGGTAGATTTCCCAATGCCCGGTTCTCCGCCCGCCAATACAACACTGCCCGAAACAATTCCGCCGCCCAGCACACGATCAAGCTCGCCAATGCCGGAAGAAATTCTGCCTTCTTTTTCTTCTCCCACTTTCCTTAGCTTTACCACATGCTCTGCTTTTGCATATTTTCTTGCTTGTTTTGCTGCAGCTGTGCTACTTTCCTGCACCGTTTCTATGAGCGTATTCCAGCTGTTGCAAGATGGGCATTTTCCCATCCATTTTGCTGTTTCATATCCGCATTCATTGCATTGAAAAACCGTTCTTGCTCTTGCCATAAGGCTCCTCTCTTACCAATCTACCACAACGTATTTTACAACATCCACATCTCCCGGGCTGGTTACATCATACCAGCAAACATGCTTGCCCATAACGCTTGCCAGCAGCCCTTTTGAGACGCTGGTGTTCAGCCGATAAGTTTTTGCTGTTGCAAATTTATAAATATAGACCGCATCGTTTTTGGTATATGCCAAAAAACCATCGCCCACTTCATAGTTTACCACATCTTCCATTAGCAAATAAGGCGTATCTCCGCCTGTCAGTTCGCAAATATAAATATCTTCGGTAATCCCAATGGAAGAAGTGGAAAATGCCACATAGTGATCTGTCTGCTTAGGCGCATATATGTAGCGGTCCCATTCATAAATCTGTTCTTCTCCTGTTGTAATGTCAAGCGTTGTTACTCGGCTTTTTAGTACTTCTCCTTCATAATAGGAAACCGCATACGTCAAAATACCTTTGTTTAAGGACACCCCTCCGGAAACGGCCGGTGTACGCGTCATGACCTTTACTGTAACAGATTCTCGGGTGCGCAAGTTATAAAGATAAAGCCGGTCTATTTCATCTCCCGCCTGCTGCAAAAACGCCACATACTCTCCATCCAGCGAAAGCTGGGGAACAGCATAGGTATATTCTTTTATGACGTATGATGTTTCCGCCTGTCGGTCATACACACAGATGCGCCCACCTCCGGCCGGCGAAGAATCTAGATACACGAGATACGTTTCATTCATCTGCATCCAAATAAAATTGTTGTATTTTGCTTGCAGCGGCAAGGTTTCGCTGGTCTTTTCCGCAGTGTTGTAAACGTACATCTTATTAAAAGAAGCGCTGCCCCCTGTGGAAGCATAGATAATTTCTTCGCCCCACATTACAGGGTCATTGATGGAAGTCTGTTTGATAATCGCCTCTTTTTGCGCAGCGCTTTTATCTTCTGCATTTTTTTCAATGGAAGAAATGGGCGCATCTATCATATCGCTAAGTGCTGGCCTTGTAATCGGTTCCTCTTTGTGAGAAAAAAAGAAAATCCAAACAAGCGCTGCCAAGACCAGCAACGCAGCAAGCAAAGATAGCAAAAGCCATAGTTTGCTTTTTTGACTTTTTATACGAATGGAGCCTTTTTTGGAAAACCTTCTTTTTTTCATCTATATCCTTTGGTATAAAAGGCAGGTAGCCGAAGCCGCCGCAGCGTTTCCTGCGCCAACTTCTCCCAGCCGCTCTGCTGTTTTTGCTTTGATATTAATTGTCGCTTCAGAAATTTCCAGCGTTCTCGCCAAAGAAGCTTTCATTACATCATGAAATGTGGATAACTTAGGTTGTTCTAAAAAAATCGTAATATCAATGTTGCCGATTTCATAATCCGCTTGCAACGTTTGCCAAATTTGCTTTAGCAGCTCCATGCTATCGGCATCTTTATAAATCGCATCGGTATCCGGAAAATGCATGCCAATATCGCCTTTTCCTGCCGCGCCCAAAAGCGCATCCGTCAGCGCATGGGCCACAACGTCTGCATCCGAATGTCCGTCTAATCCTTTTTCATAAGGAATTTCTACGCCCGCCAAAACAAAGCGCCTACCTTCCTTTAGGATATGAATGTCATATCCTTGCCCAATTTTTATTTTTGGCATCTTTTTCTCGCTTAACTTTGCTTCCGCGCGGCGAAAGTCTTCTTGTTTGGTCAATTTAAAATTCTCTTCTTGGGATTCCACAAAACAAACAGCATGCCCGGCGTATTCCATAAGCGCCGCATCATCTGTCGCCGTATATTGTTCTTGTTTTGCTTTTTCATAAGCTTGCAATAATGCTTCGCGAAAAAAAACTTGTGGTGTTTCAATCAAAATGAGTTTGCTGCGATCCAGTGTTTTTGTAAAAAAACCTGCTTCGTTTATTTCTTTTATGGTATCAACGGCGTATTTCCCTGCCACGCCGCTTCCATGCGCCTCGCAGCTTCTGACACATTCCTGTAAAAGCGTCGGTGTTGTAAAAGGGCGCGCACCATCTTGAACTGCTACAATTTCTATATCTGGTGCAACTGCTTTTACACCGTTATAGGCCGAAGCTTGCCGCGTCTCTCCGCCGGCTGCAAAAATAGGCTCTTCCATGCCTGCATCAGTTGCAATCTCAATAATTGCTTCACGTTCTTCTGTTCTGCATACAATCACATATTGAGAAAAACAGCCTGCTTTTGCACAGTTTTGCAATGTATAAAAAAGCGGTGTCTTGCCTGCCAAAGGCAACAGCAATTTATTCTCTGTCGCGCCGACCCGCGCGCCACGCCCTGCCGCCACAATGACGCAAGCAGCTTTCATGAAATCACCTCATACAGGCTATCTGCTTCTTCTTTTCGCGCGCTTTCTTTTAAGGCAAGCACGCGTATCTTCAGCGGACGATTGCCAAATTCAATTAAAACCTCATCGCCCACCTTTAATTTATGCCCTGGTTTCGCGGTTCTTCCGTTTACAGAAACTCTGCCACCATCTGCTGCAGAAGCTGCCACTGTCCGCCGCTTTATAATCCTGGTTACTTTTAAAAATTTATCTAATCGCATGTTCTCTCTTCCAAAAAAGGATATAGAAAAGACCCTGTTATCATGCAGGGTCTTTTTATGTATCAGTCTTATTTTACTGCATCTTTGAAAGCTTTACCAGCTTTGAATGCAGGAACAGTAGACGCTGCAATATCAATCGGTTCCTTTGTTAGCGGGTTAATACCTTTTCTTGCAGCACGCTCTCTTGCTTCGAATGTGCCAAAGCCTACGATTTGTACTTTTTGTCCATTTGCGAGTTCACTTACAACGGTATCTGTAAATGCGGCAACTGCCTTTTCTGCATCTTTCTTTGAAAGTTCTGCTTTTGCTGCAACTGCAGCGATTAATTCTGTCTTATTCAATTTTGTATCCTCCTTGATGTTTTTGAATACTGTTCAAAATATGACCTGCACGTTTCAAATATGTGTCTTACGCTACACGTCGTTCAAATTATACCCAATATAAAGGCATTTTTCAAGCTTTTTTCAGGAAATTAGTATATTTTACACGATTTCTTCACATTTTACCGCTTGCCAAAGTGCTTCTTGCGCGTCTAAAGGCATCTTTTCAAGCTTTTTGCCCATTTTCATAGCTCTTTTTTCCATGGCGGAAAACCGCCGAATGAATTTATTATTGGCAGCTTGCAGCGCCACTTCTCCGTCAATTCCAATTTTACGAAGTGCATTGACAATGGCAAACAATAAATCCCCTGCTTCTTCCTCTATTCCTTTCTTTCCTTCTATCGCTTCTTTTAATTCTGTAATCTCTTCTTCTACTTTTTCAAGCGCGCCCTTATAATCATCCCAATCAAATCCGGCGCTTGCCGCTCGTTTTTGAATTTTTTCTGCCCGCAATAGCGGCGTCATAGAGGAGGGAACATCCACTAACGTATCTGCATAAGAGCTATGCTGCTTTTCTTCCTTTTTGATGGCCTCCCAATTTTGCAAAACATCTTCTGTGGAAGAAACTTTTGTATCGCCAAAAATATGCGGGTGGCGGCGTATCATTTTCTTGGCAATCGTATCGCTTACGTCTATGATATCAAAATTACCCTGTTCTTTTGCAATTTGCGCATGCATCACCACTTGCATCAAAACATCACCCAGCTCATCCATCATGGCATACGTATCTCTTTCGTCAATTGCCGCAATCAGCTCATAACATTCTTCAATTAGGTTGGCGCGCAGGCTTTCATGGGTCTGTTCTTTATCCCATGGACAACCGTTTTCTCCCCGCAAGGTTGCAATGATTTGGCAAAAATCCACAAAATCATAGGTTTCTTTTTCTTGCGTGCGCGGCAACACCAGTGAAGTGCTATAATCCCAATCGTTTTCTTCTAGCTGTTCCAGGACAGTAGAGAGCGTGCAAGTAAACTGTTTTTCTTCATGCAAGAGAGAAGCGGGGGTTTCCGCAGGGTAAAACCGTTGCAGTTGTAAAATAATATCTGCCGCAAGATACGGTGAATCAAGCTCTGTAATTACAATTCCTTGATTTCCGGCAAAGCGCGCATCATAATCCGTTGCTGTACAGGCAAAGTAAACGTTTTCTTCCTGCAGCAACGGCGTTGCTCTAGAAAGGCTGTAGCCCAAAAAGCCTACGCCGGGTACCAGCGTTGCCGGTGCTTCTTGTAAATATGCGCGCAGCAAGGTATTTGTCGCAAGATCTCCCAATAAGCAAAGTATGCTTTTCTCGTGTTCTTTTAAAAACCCAATGGCTTGCGCTAAAAACGCCGTAAAATCTGCCGCGTTTTCATAAAACCTATCCAGTGTTTCATAAGCAATTCCCTGCTCTTTTAAGGTTTTCGCCAAAGGAATGTGTTCCGTTTGCAAAATAATACTATCTGTTTCTTTTATCTTTTCAAACACGTCCAGCGTTACTGTCCCCAGTGTTCCTGTTCCAATTCCAACAATCGTCATCATATTGTTTGCTCTCTTTAATATAATGTGTGTCAATGGCATAATGCAAATCCCCACAAACATGGCAATGAGCGCATATCTGTCATAGCCATATTGCCGCGAAGAGGGAACCAGTTCCTCAATGGCGATATATAGCATAATCCCGGAGACAATTCCAAACAGCGCGCCCATAACAACATTGTTAATGAGCGGGCGCAAGACCAAAAAGGCCAGCAACGCGCCGATGGGTTCTGCAATGCCTGACAAAAATGTATACCAAATTGCTTTTCTGCGGCTTCCTGTTGCAAAATAAACTGGCATGGCAACGGTAATCCCTTCGGGAATGTTGTGCAGTGCAATGGCAATGGCAATGGAGATGCCCAGCGTTGCATTTTCATAACCTGCCATAAACGTGGCGATCCCTTCCGGGAAGTTGTGCAGCGCAATGGCCAGCATGGAGACAAACCCCACGCGATAAAGGTCCTGATGCGGGCGCTCGCCTTTTGACGTATCGTATTCTTGATGGGGCACAAAGCGGTCAATGGCCGCCGCAAACAAAACCCCCAGCGCAAGGGATGCAACCCCTGCCACCACGCCCCATTGCTTGCCCAAAGCATCTACAAACGCTTCGTTGGCATTGGGCAATAAATCTGTAAAACTAACGCTTATCATAACCCCTGCCGCAAAGCCCAGCGAGGTGGATAGCAGCCGTTCATTTTTCCCTTTTGTAAAAAAACGATGAGGGCACCAAGCATCGTGGAAAGCCCTGCCGCTGTTGATAATAAAAGCGCTCTTAATGCATCTTGTTCCATCTTGCCTCCTCTTTCCCTCCCCCCCCCATGTCCTTGCACTTTTTTTCGTTTCTCTATATACTTCTTAGAGTATAACAAAGGAGCAGATTTATGCAAGTATTGGTTAATTTCCGTGACTTAGGTCATTTAAAAACAGAACACGGCATGATCGTCGCCCCGCATCGTCTTTTGCGTGCAGGCGAAGTGGTGGGGTTGCCAAAAGAAGAGCAACTTACCCTGACAGATGAATATTTATTGCGCACCATTGTGGATTTTCGCCGCGCAGACGAAGCAGAGGCAACGCCGGACGATACCTTGCCCGGCGTCTCTTATCATAACATTGATATCTTGCGCGATGTTTCTCTCGGCGGGACAGGCATCAAAGATATGGAAAGCATTGCTTCGCCCGATGAAATGCATATGCATATGGAAAACGTCTATGCATTTATGGCGCTGGATCCTGCGGCGCAGGCAGGCTATAAGTCTTTTATGGAGCTGGTCGCGGCGCAAGAAGAAGGCGCGCTCCTCTTTCATTGCTTTGCGGGGAAAGACCGGACAGGCATTGGCGCTGCAATCGTTTTTACGTTGCTTGGCGTTCCAAAAAGCCTCATCTTTGAAGATTATTTGAAAACGAATAAAATGCGCGCCGCCAAAAATGAGGAGCTTTTGGCACTGATGGCAGAAAACGGTGTTTCCAAAGAAGCCATCTCCGCTATGCGCGTCGGGTTAAATGTGGATGCATCTTATTTGCAAAACTTTTTTGCAACAGTGGAAGAAAATTACGGCACCTTTGCAAACTATGCCAAAGAAGTCTTTGCCCTCTCCGCTGCTGATGTTTCTGCTTTGCAAAAGAATTATTTGTTGCCGGCATAAAAATAGAGAATTCCGTTTTTTATTATAAGCATGATGTGTTATCAACAATAAATCGATATGAAAAAAACCTCCCTTTCTTGGGAGGTTTTTTATCTTCTCTTATTAATCCGCGCGCTATTTTAGATTGCCTCGCTCAATAAACAATTTCTTCCTCTTCATCTTCATGAATATCATGCTTTGGCTGTGCCAACCCTTCAATTTTGATGCCATTCTTTTCTGCATAATCCCAAAGCGCCGCATGAATTGCTTCTTCCGCGAGCAACGAACAATGTACTTTTACCGGCGGCAAGCCATCGAGCGCTTCCATCACTGCCTTGTTGGTTATTTGCAATGCCTCCGCAACGGTTTTCCCTTTGACCAGCTCTGTCGCCATGCTGCTGGTGGCCACTGCTGCGCCGCAACCAAATGTTTTGAATTTTACATCCTGTATCACTTGATTTTCATCAATGTTTAGAAAAATCCGCATGATATCGCCGCATTGCGCATTCCCTACGGTTCCTACGCCGCTTGGGTTTTCCAGTTCTCCCATATTGCGCGGGTTTTGAAAATGATCCAGTACTTTATTGCTATACATAATACCCTCCTACACTGTCGCGTTTTTCTTGACAAAATCTTCATAAAGGGGCGACATGTCTCGTAATCTTGCAACAACGCTTGCCAGCGTCTCTATCGTATAATCCAGTTCCTCGTATGTAATTTCTTCATCCAGCGTCAGGCGCAATGAACCATGTGCAATTTCATGGGGCAGCCCAATGGCAAGTAATACATGCGAAGGGTCAAGCGAGCCGGAAGTACAAGCTGAACCGCTAGAGGCGCAAATACCTGCCATATCCAGCAGCATCAGCATCCCTTCTCCTTCAATAAACTGAAAACTTATGTTTACGTTATTGGGCAGCCGCTCGCTTATGTGTCCGTTTAATTTGCTATGGGGAATCTTTTCTAAAATACCCTTTATCAAATAATCTCTTTTTTGAATTTCATCCGCCGTACGCGCTTCCATGAAATCTTGCGCCAGACTAACTGCTTTGCCAAACCCTACAATGCCAGGAACATTTTCTGTTCCTGCCCTTCTCTTTCGCTCCTGCGCGCCGCCATGGATGAAGGATCTGATTTTGAGCCCGCGCCGAATGTATAAAAAGCCAATGCCTTTGGGGCCTTTTATTTTATGTGCGCTGGCGCTTAAAAGATCAATCCCAAGCGCGTTTACGTCAATGGGTGTTTGGCAGTAAGCTTGCACTGCATCTGTATGAAACAACACGCCTTTTTCTCTCGTGATGCGCCCGATTTCTGCAATGGGCTGCATGGTACCAATTTCATTGTTGGCATACATGACAGATACTAGAATGGTATCCGGGCGAATGGCTGCTTCCAGCGCCACAACATCTACAACCCCCGCCGCATCTACGCCAATGTAGGTTACTTCAAACCCCTGCTTTTCTAAATACGTGCAAGTATGCAACACCGCATGATGCTCCATATTGGTGGTAATAATATGTTTTCCTTTGTTTTTATATGCTTCTGCCACGCCTAAAATAGCCCAGTTATCTGCTTCTGTACCGCCTGCTGTAAAATAAATCTCTTCGGTTAACGCGCCCAGTGAGTTTGCAATACGCTCCCGCGCTTCCATTACTGCCATTTTGCTTTTTGCGCCCAACGAATAAATGGAAGAAGGGTTTCCATAATATTCGTCAAAATAGGGTAACATCTCTTCCAGCACTGCCGGATGTATCTTTGTGGTCGCTGCATTGTCCAAATAAATGAGTCTTTCTGCCATTTCTGCCTCCTCTATCTTCCTGCCTTATCTTATATTATTTTTTCTGATGCCTCATTTTGCATTGCGCTGCTCTCTTGCACCAGTGTCTCTAGCCAAATATGATCTACTGTTTTTTCAATGCTATTGTTGATTTCTTGCCATACATATTTTGTGACACAGGTATCTTCTGCGCCGCAGGTCATTTCTCCTGTCATCGCCGCACAATCCACCGGATATAAATCTCCTTCCAGCGCCCGTAATACTTCGCCCACAGAAATTTTGTTTGCCGCTCTCGCCAGCTTATACCCGCCTCCTGCGCCGCGCACGCTACGAATGAGTTCAGCCTTGCGCAATAAAGAAACAAGCTGCTCCAAATACCGCTCTGAAAGCGCTTGGCGCTTAGCGATGCTTTTGATGGAAACTGCGCCGTTTTTTTCATTGCAGGCAATATCCACCATAGCACGCAAGCCATATCTTCCTTTGGTAGATAACTTCATGTTTCACCTCATTAATTCCTAGTTGTTTACTCGGATATAGTATACCGCCTTTTACAATAATTGTCAATCTCTTGGCACAAAAAAACAGGCCTACGCCTGTTTTTCGTTTTACTCTATTTGAATAATCTTTCTTTGTATTCTACAATATCCGCTGATCTTTTCCAGTTTTCCAAAACTTCCTCATACAATTCTGTGGATTTGGAATCGGTCAAGCCCTTCTCCATTTCTGTGCGGACATCTTCCAATGGTACATCATGCGCCTTTGAATCACTCACATACTGAATGATATAATACCCATAATCGGAAGCGATGGGCGCTGAAACATCTCCCGGGTTTTTTAGCGCCAAAGCACCATCTACAAATTTGATGTCAAATGATGTCATGCCTTCATAAATAATATAGCCTGTTTCTGCATTTTTCGCGCCTTCTGCCATGCCGGGGTCTTCCCCATATGTCTTTAACAGCTCTGCGTAATCTTCACCGGCCAAAATTTTATCATTCACATCATCTGTCTTGCCTTGTATTTTGGCAAGCTCTTCATCTCGTAATCGATCTGCCCCTGCTTCATCGCCATCGGCACGCAACTGGGTAATTTCATCATACTTATCATCAGGAATTTTAATGAGCAGGTTTTTCACATACCGCAACCCATCGGGAACGTATAGGAGCGTGCCGTAATTGTTATAGTATTCAGCGTAACTAATGTCTTGCCCAATATATTCTTTTTGCGCTTCCAGCTCTTTGTCATAATAATCTTGCAGCGCTTTTTCCGTGGGCGTATAAGAAGATTTGATGCCTTCTTCAATGACTGTCATCTGTGCTTCCATGCCGAGGCGTTTATCATACTCCCCTGAAGTATATCCACGATAATCAAACAATTCTGCAACACGGCTTTCAATTTCTGCTTCTACGTTAATGCTTGGGTCTTTTTCCGCTTCTTCTTTTACATTTGATTCAATGATGGTGCGCAGCGAATTCATTGTCGTCTCTTTTCTGCTGGCAATATCCGCCTTCATCGAATCCGTAAGCGTCATATCACCATATTCACTGCCATACGCTTCCATCAAATAATATTCGATGAGCAATTCATAAGATTCGTTCATAAGCGTCTCATGCTTGCTTCGATATGTATCTGTATTTTGGTTTTCCGATGTTAAATCATATTCATATCGATACGTATTGTATACTGCAAGCACATCGCCCTTTGTAATCTCTTTTCCATTCACAACGGCAACCACTTGCGCCAAATCTTTTTCATCATTTGCAAAAACCATATGGCAGGCAGATGCAGTAAATAGCATCATGATTGCCATAATTGCAATCAATATTTTTCTTTTGTTCATTCAGTCGCTCCTATTGTTTCCTGCAATTATTTTCAATCTTCCATATTATACTTGATGCGTTAGGCTTATGCAATGCTTTAATTGGTCAACAAATTGTAACATCTCCGTATATTCTCGCGTCCGTTTCAGCGGGAAAACAATAAATGGCGGCGAGGCATAACGTAGCATAACACCCTTTGTTGCATCCACCAGTGTTTTCACTTTTGGCAGGTTTACGCTGACTTCTTCTGCAAACTTTAGCTGTACAGTATCTTTGATGCGCACCACACTGCCAATGCCCGCGCGCATGGCATATCCGCGGATAATGGCTGCTGCGATTAAGTTTTCCACTTCTCTTGGTAGCGGGCCAAAGCGGTCTATAAACTCTTCTCGCACGGCGCGTGCATTTTTTATTGTATCCGCGCCCATAATCCGCCGATACATATCCAGCTTCAGTGCTTCGTCGCTAATATAATGGTCTGGAATATATGCGCTTTCGCCCAGCTCCACAGAGGTTTCAATCTCTTTTTTCACCGGCTTGCCTATGTTTTTCGCCACTTCCTCTTGCATCATTTTTACATACAAACTATACCCGACGTTTGCCATATGCCCGCTTTGTTCTGCGCCCAGCAAATTCCCTGCGCCGCGTATTTCCAAATCTCGCATGGCAATTTTCATACCACTGCCAAATTGGGTAAACTCCCGTATGGCTTCCAAACGCTTGGAAGCCGTTTCGCTTAGTGTCTTTCCTGCCAGATGGGTGAAATGTGCATATCCACGCACACTGGAGCGCCCAATCCGCCCTTTTAATTGGTAGAGTTGCGCAAGGCCAAATTTATCCGCTTCATAGACGATGAGTGTGTTTACCGAAGGAATATCAATGCCCGATTCAATAATGGTTGTACATAAAAGAATATCATATTCTTTTTCCAAAAAAGCCGTCATGACAGATTCCATCTCTTCTTCTCGCATACGCCCGTGGGCAGAAATGATTCGCGCTTCAGGCACTGCCGCGCGCAGCCCTGCTGCAAGAGAATGCATCTCCCCAATGCGGCGGCATACAAAATAAATTTGCCCGCCACGGTTCATTTCCCGCAAAACCGCATCGCGCACCATCCCCCAGTCAAAGGGGCTGACATATGCCTGCACCTCTTTTCGAATGTCCGGCGGTGTATCAATGGTGCTCATATCCCGAATGCCTGTCATTGCCATTTCCAGCGTGCGCGGAATGGGCGTTGCAGTTAATGTTAATACATCTACATCTCGCTTCATGTCTTTGATGCGCTCTTTATGAGATACGCCAAAGCGTTGTTCTTCATCTATGATGAGCAAGCCCAAATCTTTGAATTTTACTGCCTTGCCCAGCAGCTTATGCGTTCCGATGACCACATCCGTCCGCCCGGTCCTCAAATTTTCCAATACTTCGTTTGGCTTTTTGGTATAGCGAGAAAGCGTTTCAATGCGGACAGGAAATCCTACAAATCGCTCCAAAAAGGTTTGATAATGCTGCCGGGCCAATAATGTGGTGGGTACAAGTACAGCAACTTGCTTGGAATCCATAACCGCTTTAAAGCAAGCGCGCATGGCAACCTCTGTTTTGCCATAGCCCACATCCCCCAGCAGCAAGCGATCCATGATTTTTGTACTTTCCATGTCCTTTTTGATTTGCAAGATGCTTTCTTCTTGCCCCGGCGTTTCTTCGTATACAAAATTGTCTTCAAATTGATGTTGCCAAATGGTATCTTCCGAAAAGCGATACCCTTCTCTTACGTTTCGCTCCTGGTAAATCTCTACCAGGTTTTCTGCCAATTCTTTTACCGAAGCCCGCGCTTTTTTCTTTGCCGTTTCCCATTCTCTACCGCCCAGTTTGGAAAGCCGTGCGGTTTCTTCGTCTGGGCCAATGTATTTATCAATGCGCCCAATTTGCGCTGTGGGAATAAAAAGCTTATCGCCATCACGATAACTAAGCTCCAGGTACTCTCCGCTCACGCCGGCCACCGTCATGGTTTTTAATCCAACAAAGCGCCCTTTCCCATGAACTTCATGGACAATCAAATCTCCTGCTTTTAAATCTGCCAACAATACAATTTGCTGGCTCTTTTTGCGCAATGGGCGCTTCCTGTGTCGTACGCCAAAAATATCATTTTCAGAATAGAAAATAATTTTTTCTTCTGTCAGTTCGAACCCTTCTTCAATGGAAAATGGATAAATGATAACGCCGGGAACTTCTAGCGCATCTGCAATGGGCGCGGTAATTTCTCGCTCTAAAAGTGCATCTGAAAGTGGCTTGCTTCTGCCGCCGGCGCATAGATAAATGCGATAATCCTCTTCCAACCGTTCTTTTATCGCATCCACCAGCAAATCCACATTCGCCATGAAACCTACCGTGCTGCGCATAGAAAAGTCAATCTCTTCTGCTTTCAAAAGAGAAAACGGCTGTAGTACTTCAAAGTCAATGCTGGCTTCCCGCGCGGCAAGCACCACTTCCGCAAACGAAAAATGCGCTTCTATTTCAACGCCAAACGCGCCTTCTTCCGCCAATATTTCTGCAAACATATTTTGTTGTGTTTCCTGCTTCTTCTCATAGGCTTGTAGAATATTTTCCCCACTATTAAAAAGCAGCAAAGGAGTTTTCCCGTAGGAAAGAATATTTGTTTTTTGCGGTAATTTTTCTGCGTAAGCTTCAATGTTTGCAAATGTACCGCGCTCCTCTAGTTGATAAAGATAAGAATCCCGAATACCTTCTAACCGCGCGCTGTTGTTTGCCGAGAAATAAGCCGCCAAAGCCTCTTTTTCTGCTGCACTTAATACAAATTCACTGGCCGGCGGGATTTGAATTTCTTTTAGCGGCGCGCCAAAGGAACGCTGGGAATCTGTATCAAATGTACGAATGCTTTCAATTTCATCATCAAAAAAGTTAATGCGATAGGGGTGCGCTCTGCCCGGCGGAAAGACTTCATGAATCTCCCCGCGCCCTGCCATCTGCCCGGGAACTTCAATGATCGTTGCCATTTCATAACCGCTTTTGCTTAACTGCGCGCGCAATGCTTCCGGCGGAATAACATCTCCTTCTTTCAAGGAAAAATAACCTGCAAAAAACAACTCTGCCGGCCGCATCTTTTGCAACAATGCATCTACCGATAAAAAAACCACGCCACCTTTTTCTCGCAAACGGGTGAGCGCCGCAATGCGCTCTTGCCCCAGCTCCATGCCTTGCGCTTCCACCGGGCGCAACTCTGTTTGTATGGCAGGCAAAAATATCTTGTCTTCATAGCCGTAGCGATCTGCCGCTTGCCGCGCTTCATATTCACTTGAATAGATAAAAAACACATCTCTTTTCGTTTCAAGATGCAGCAAATGTGCCATGTGATTTCTGGCTTCGGGTGCGACGCGCAGCAAAGCGGCAGGCAAGCCGCCCGACGTGCGTTTTTGTAATGTTTGCACCTCGGGTAATGTTTTTATAATTTGTAAAAGTTCCTGCATAAGAAAATGCCTTTCTAGCGTTTTGAACTATATTGTTGTTGCGCTTTTTCCAAGCCTTCCTGTATTAAAACCTGTGCCGCTTCTGCCGCCAGCTCTGCCATACGGTTATATTCTATCAATTCCTGTTTTGAAAGTTTATGCAAAACATAATTCATGAGGCGCATGCCGTTTTCCGGCGCGCCGATGCCAAAGCGAATGCGGTAAAAATCTTCTGTCTTTAGCTGCGTTATAATGGATTTCATGCCGTTATGACTGCCGCCGGTTCCTTTTGCGCGAATACGCAGTTTGCCAAGCGCCAAATCTTTATCGTCATAAATTACAATTAGGTTACGGCTGTCTACCCCATAATAGGAAAGCGCTTCTCTAATTGCTTCGCCGCTTTTGTTCATATAAGTAAGGGGCTTTAATAATAACACCTTTTCGCCGCCTAGCATACCCTCTGCTAAGTTTGCCTGAAACTTTTTTTTGCGAAAGCGAATGCCCAGCTGTTTTGCCAGTGCATCTACTGCCATAAAGCCAGCGTTATGTGGTGTTTTTTTGTATTTTAAGCCCGGGTTGCCTAAGCCGGCCACAATGTACATGTTACTTTTTCTCTTTCTTGACGGGATATCTCCCTTTTGCCCAGCCTTCTTTTATCACTTCTCTTGCCCGCGCAATGACAAATGCATCTTCCGGTACATTTTTGGTTACCGTAGAGCCTGCTGCAATGTATGCGCCCGCACCCACATCCACCGGAGAGACCAAATTGGTGTTGCAACCAATAAATGCGCCATCTCCCACTTTTGTAATGTGCTTTTCTTTTCCATCATAATTGACAAACACCACGCCGCAGCCAATGTTGATTTCTTCTCCCAGTTCCGCATCTCCCACATAAGTTAAGTGCGAAATCTTCGTGCCATTGCCGATTTTTGCGTTTTTGGTTTCTACAAAATCTCCCACGCGACAACCATTTCCAATTACCGTATTCGGGCGCAAATAAGCGTAAGGACCAACTTGCGAATCACTTCCCACGCTGCTTTCTTGCAAAACTGTATTTTCGATGGTCGTATTATCGCCCACTATGCTGTTTGTAATGCGGCTGCCTTGATAAAGGGTACATCCTGCGCCTATTTTCGTGTTGCCCTCTAAAATAACATTGGGGTATATAACCGTATCTTGCCCCACGCAAACATCTGCGTCAATATAGGTATTCTTCGGGTCAATGATGCTGACGCCTGAAAGCATTAGCGCCTCGTTGATACGCCCGCGCAATGCTTCTGCAGTTTCCGCCAGCTGTACGCGCGTATTGACGCCCATGCACTCATCAATATCATCAATGGCTAAGCTTTCAATTTCATATCCCTTGCTTGCCAAAATTTCAATGGTGTCTGTTAAGTAATACTCTCCTTGCGCGTTATCGCTTTTGATTTCTTCCAGTGCTTCCAAAAGCGCTTTTGTTGCAAAGCAATAGACCGAGATGTTCAGTTCTTTTATTTGTTTTTGCGCCTCTGTTGCATCTTTTTCTTCTACAATGCGCAAAATTTTTCCTTTTTCATCGCGGAGTACGCGCCCATAAGCAGGTGTTATTTCCGGGCTTGCCGTTAGAATTGCCAGTGCGCTTTTTCTTTTTGTTGCCTTTTCAACAAGCGCTTCAATGGTTTCGCTTTTTACAAGCGGCATATCTCCTGCAATGACAACTGTATAATCGCTTCCCCGAATTTCTTCTTTTGCCATCATAACCGCATGCCCTGTGCCCAGCCGCTCACTTTGCAACGCGTAAGAAAATCGCTCTCCATAATGTGAAGGAATTTTATCTCCCCCGCTACCATAGACAACAATGGGTTTTTTTGAAACAGGTTCCACTGCCGCCGCTACCCATTCCAGCAAGCTTCTCCCCGCCACTTGATGCATTACTTTTGGGAGGTTGGATCTCATTCGCGTGCCTTCCCCTGCTGCCATAATTACCACACTTATGTGCTTCATATTGTTCTCCTTTATTGCAAAATTCCTGTTACCGGCCCGCCGCCTAGGCATTCATCTCCGCTGTATAGAACAAGGTATTGCCCCGGTGTCACTGCCCGCTGGCGTTCTTTTGCTTCCACCAGAATACTGTTTCCTTCTACGAAAACATGCACCGCTTGGTCTTGCTGCCGATAGCGGTATTTCGCTGTACAATCAAACTCTTTATAGTCAATTGGGTTGATAAAATGAAAATCTTCTACCAAGCAAACGCTTGAATAAAGTAACGGGCTATCTTTGCCTTGATCCACATACAAAACATTCTCTTTCAAGTCTTTTCCGACCACAAACCAGCGTTCCCCTGTACCGCTGCCGCCAATGTTTAACCCGCGGCGCTGCCCCAGTGTATAATACATAAGTCCATCATGCCATCCAGCTTTCTTGCCGTCCGGCATACGCATTTCTCCCGGCTGCGCAGGCAAATAGGTTTTCAAAAACTCTTTGAAATTGCGCTCGCCAATAAAGCAAATGCCTGTGGAATCCTTCTTTTCAGAAACCGGCAGCTTTGCTTCCTCTGCAATTTGGCGCACATACTCTTTGGTGTATCCACCGATGGGAAAGATTGCTTTTTCCAGCTGTCTCGCTTCCAGCGCGCATAGAAAATAGCTTTGGTCTTTTCTTTCATCTCTTCCTTTTAATAAGCGCACGCCATCATATTTGTTTACACGACAATAATGCCCCGTCGCCATGAGGTCCGCGCCCGTTGCCATACAATAATCCAAAAATGCTGCAAACTTAATTTCTTTGTTACACAATACATCCGGGTTTGGCGTACGCCCTGCTTTGTATTCTTCTAAAAACACACTAAAAACTTTCTCCCAATATTCCCGCGCAAAGTTTACGCTGTAATATGGGATGCCAATTTTATCGCAAGTGCGTGCAACATCTTCATAATCTTGCGTTGCTGTGCAGATGCCATCTGCATCTTCCTCGTTCCAATTTTTCATAAATATGCCGTAGACATCATATCCCTGCTCTTTGAGCAGATAGGCGGAAACCGCAGAATCCACACCACCGGACATTCCTACAGCTACTTTTTGTTTTTGCATATCCATACCTCTTCTAACATAGAATACACAAAGAAAAACCGCAAGTCAACCGTCTTCAATTGACGCTTTTTCACTTTTCTTCTATACTATTGCTATGAGATTGAAAGGAGAAGGTTATGGTTCGTTTTGCAGTTGTTGGAACAAATTTTATTACAGACTATATTGTAAACGCAGGGAAACTGGTAGATGGGTTTCAGCTCATGGCAGTGCATTCAAGAGATGAAGCGCGCGCCAAAGAATGTGCAGAAAAATGGGGTGCCACATTGTATTTTACCGATCTTGCTGCGTTGGCAAGCTCTGACGAAATCGATGCAGTCTATATCGCTACGCCTAATTTCACACACAAGGAATATGCCATGCAAATGATGCAAGCCGGCAAACATGTTTTGGTGGAAAAATCCATTACAGCAAATGCCCATGAGCTGGAAGAAATGATGCGCATGGCAAAAGAAAAAAATGTGGTTATGCTTGAAGCGCTTCGCACCGCCTTTAACCCTGATTATCAGTTGATCCGAGAGAGTTTGGTGAAACTGGGAACTGTACGGCGCTGTATTTTTTCTTCTTCTTCCTATTCCAGAAGATATGATAATTTTAGAGCGGGTATTATCGAAAATGCGTTCAAGCCGGAGATGGCAAATGGCGCGCTCATGGATCTTGGGGTCTATGTTGTAAACTTCATGACAGGCTTGTTCGGTATGCCGGATAAATTAGATGCTTCGGTCATTAAATTGCATAACGGTGTGGATGGCGTGGGCACAATTACTGCCACCTATCCTGAAATGCTTGCCACATTGTTTTATGGAAAAATTGCACCCTCCTCCAACCACAATGAAATTCAAGGGGAAGAAGGTTGCATGATCATTGAAAGCTTAAATAGCCCACAAAATGTAACCATACACTATCGCAATGGCGAAACAGAATCTCTTCCGTTGCAAAAAACACCTTTCCGCGAAGATTTAAAATATGAACTGGAAGCGTTCATTCGTTTCATTGAAGCAAAAGATGGCGGCGAGGCACCTTACAACATGCGCTCGCTTACCTCCATGCGTGTAATGGATGAAGCACGCCGACAACTTGATATGCATTTCCCAAACAATGATATTATATAAAGGAGATTTGTTATTATGAACCAAGTATTAGAAGCCATTAAAAAACGTTCCAGCATCCGTGCGTATACAGATGCGCCCATTACCGCAGAGCAGTTGCGTGCATTAAAAGAAGCTGCCCTTGCTTCTCCCACTGCCATGGATCGACAAGCCCAGCGCTTTTTATTTATTACGGATAAAGCGCTTATTAGTGATATTGAAAGCGCAGTTGTGGATAGCATTGTCGCTTCGGGAGACGCAGCTGCCATAGCGCGCACTGCCGCAAGAGACAATAAGATTATTTATGATGCACCGCTGCTCGTGGTCATCGCCATTCCAAAAGACAGTAGCATCGCAAAAGTTGATGCTGGTATTGCTGTGCAAAACCTGGCGCTGGCCGCAACTTCTTTGGGGCTTGATTCCGTTATTTTGGGGATGCCTTCGGTGGCGTTTGAACAGGAAGAGATTTGCAATCGTGCAAAAATGCCAAAAGATCTTATCTATGGCATTTCCATCGCCATTGGCAATCGCGCCATGGACAAAGAACCGCATGTTTCTGATGCCAGCCATATTATTGAAGTGAAATAGTTTTGTGTAACAAAAAAGGGAGTGCGCACGCACTCCCTTTTTTATATTCTTTTACGCTTCATTTTCTGCAGATTCGATGCTGTTGGTCTCATCCATTACCTTTTGCGGAACTTTTGCAAAAAGCGGGCTGACAGAAACCCGTTCATGAATGCGATGTACCGCTTCTGCAAACAGCGGCGCAACGGATACTGTAACCATCTTCGGATGCCCGGCTGTATAAGGGTTTTCCACCGTATCAGTGCTAATTACCATTTCAATGGGGCTATCTTCAATCTTGCGCACACCTGATTCTCTTAATATGTTATGCGCCAAGCAAGCAAAGACTCTTTTCGCGCCTTTTTCTTTCAACACTTTTGAGATGTCAACCAATGTTCCGCCGGAAATACTGAAATCATCTACAATCATACAGTTCTTTCCTGCCACATCGCCAATCAGCTCTAAAATTTGTGCATTCTCGTCATGTGCCGTGCGTGTTTTATCACCAATGGCAACCGGTGTATGCAAGTAATCCGCATATTTTCTTGCTGTTTTTGCAAACCCTGCATCCGGTGAAACCACCACTAGATCTTCTATCAATCCTTTTTCTTTTACCACTTCACATAAAATCGGTAGCGAGTATAAATGATCCGAAGGAATTCTGAAAAAGCCTTGTACTTGCGGCGCGTGTAAATCCATTGTGATAACTCTATCTGCCCCTGCCGTTTCAATACAATCGGCGCAGACCCGTGCACGAATAGAAACCCGCGGCTCGTCTTTTTTATCTCCTTTGGCATATCCAAAGTAAGGCATAATCACCGTAATGGAGCTGGCGCTGGCGCGCTTAAATGCATCAATCCAAAACAGTATTTCCACCAGCTCGTTATTTGGATCCATCCCCACCGGCTGCACAAGATATACGTCAATGTTTCTAACCGTTTCCCGAACTCGCACAAAAATATTCCCATCTGAAAAATGAATAACCTCAGAATGCCCAAGTTCGGCTCCGAGGTAACTACACATCTTTTTCGCAAACGCCAGGCCGGAATTCCCGGCAAATATCCTGATATCTCCGCGCTCAGAATGCATAACAGTTTCTCCCATCAAAATAAAAATCGAACTCTTTCCATAACAATGATACCATAACTATACCCCCCTCGCAATATGAACAAACAGGCTAGTTTGTAAATAGCCGTTCAATTGCTTCTTCCATATAAGCTTGCCCGCGCCTTTCTTTCCCGAGAAAGGTACCCGCGCGCATTCCACCATGAAAATCGCTGCCCTGCGTCACAAACAACTTATACTTTTTTGCCAACGCATGAAAATAAGCACATTCCGCATCACTATGCTCTGGGTAATACGCTTCTATCCCTTGCAGCCCCAATGCTTTTAGCATTTGCAGTAATGCATCATAATCTTCTGCAAATACCAATTTAGGATGTGCCAATACAACTTGCCCGCCAGCTTTCTCTGCCAATTTCATAATTTCTTCTTTTTGTAAGCTCTCTCGCGGTACAAACCCAACCGCACCTGCAACGAGAAAACGGCGAAACGCTTCATTTAAGTCTCGTGCATATTCTTTTTGCACCAATGCTTGCGCGATATGCGGACGGCCTATAACCTCTCCTTGCGCAAAGTGCGTTACTTCTTCTGCTGTGACTTGATACCCTGCATGCTGTAATTTTTTAATCATTTCAAAAACACGATTTTCTCGTATTTTTGCCAACCGTAAAAGCGTATTTTTGAGGTCGTGATTTTCAACATCCACACCATATGCCAAAAGATGCAGTTCTCCCTCCCATTCTGCGCTGAATTCCACGCCGGAGATGGCAGTAACTTTCTTTTTTTTTGCTGCCGCAAGAAAGCTTTTTACCCCGCCAATGGTATCATGATCTGTGAGTACTGCGTGGGTAATTCCTGCCGCGCGGCAAGCTGCCGGCAAATCTTTTGCCGCAACCGTTCCGTCTGAAGTTGTTGAATGCATGTGTAAATCAATATACATATGATGCCTTATAAAAAAAGGTAGCCTAGGCTACCTTTTTTTATTCGTTTTCTTCTGTTTCAATTGTTTCTTCTATCGCTTGTACCGCAGGCGCCTCTACGACATCTTCTTCCAAAAACAATGCTTCAAATTCTTCGCCTGTAATCTTTTCTTTTTCCATCAACACATTTGTGATTTTGTGCATTTTATCCAAATTTTCTGTCAAAATATTGGTTGCTTTGTCAATGCTGGCCGTGAGTAATTTTTTCAGTTCTCTATCAATCTGCGCTGAAACTTCCTCGCTGGCCGTATTGGATTGTACAATCTCACGTCCCAAGAAAACTTCTTGGCTGTTGCCATGGAATACAGGCCCAATCTCCTCGCTCATACCATACCGCATAATCATTGCTCTTGCCAAATTGGTTGCCCGTTCAATGTCATTGCTGGCACCGGTACTGATATCTCCTAATATCAGCGCTTCTGCCGCTCTGCCGCCCAGTAGCATTGTGATTTCATCCAACATTTTCGCTTTAAAGTAATGGTTGTTGTCTTCATCCGGCAAGGTCATGGTATACCCTGCTGCCATACCGCGCGGAATGATGGAAACTTCATGCACGCGATCCGTATTGGGCAGCACCGCCGCACAAATGGCATGCCCAACTTCGTGGTAGGCTGTTACCCGTTTGTCCTTTTCCGTCATGACGCGGCTCTTCTTCTCCGGCCCTGCAATGACGCGGGTAATGGCTTCTTCAATTTCTTCCATGCCAATGGCATCTTTATTAAACCGCGCTGTCAAAATTGCAGCTTCGTTTAATACATTCTCTAAATCCGCGCCAGTAAAGCCGGGCGTTCTTTTCGCGATGACCCCCAGATCCACCTCTTCTAGAATCGGTTTTCCTTTTGCGTGTACTTTTAAAATTTCCTCTCTACCTTTTACATCCGGTGGGTTTACCACAACTTGTCTGTCAAACCGCCCGGCACGCAACAACGCAGGATCTAAAATATCCACGCGGTTGGTTGCCGCCAGAACGATGATGCCTTCGTTTAATACAAACCCATCCATCTCTACCAGCAGCTGATTTAATGTTTGCTCTCGTTCGTCATGTCCGCCGCCTAAGCCTGCGCCTCTTTGCCGCCCCACTGCATCAATTTCATCAATGAAAATAATACATGGTGCGTTTTTCTTGGCATTTTCAAACAAGTCTCTTACGCGCGCTGCGCCCATACCCACAAACATTTCCACAAAGTCTGAGCCGGTAATACTGAAAAACGGTATTTTCGCTTCGCCCGCAACTGCTTTTGCCAGCAATGTTTTCCCGACGCCGGGAGGACCTACCAGCAACACGCCTTTTGGAATTTTCGCGCCAAATCGCGTAAACTTCTTGGGGTTTTTCAAAAACTCTACAATTTCTTCCAACTCGCCTTTTTCTTCATCCATGCCTGCTACATCTGCAAATGTCTTATCGATGTTTTCGCCCATGGTCATCTTCGCCTTACTCTTACCAAAGTTCATGGTACGGCTGCCGCCTTGCGATTGACGCATCATGAAATACCATAAAATACCCAGCAATACCAACGGAATTAGGTATGGCAACAATTCCATCCAAATGGAAGGCTCGGGAATTGGCTCATAAGTAAACGTAATCCCTTCATATTCTGCTGCGCTTTCTACTCCCAGCATGCCTTTTACATCTTCATCAAACTGATAAATGGAAGGCAGGTATGTATGATAGTCGTATTTTGAGGGGAAATCCTCTTCTTTTATTTCACTATTTGTTTTCCGTGCAAATGCATCGTAGCCTATAATTGTAATTTGGGAAACTTCGTTTGTATCAAGTTTGTCCAAAAACTCAGTATAGCTTAACTCTTTATCATTTACTTCCGGGACGCCTCCAATGTATTGCGCCAAAAAGAATATCACTAAAATAATGATGATATATAAGAGCGGGCCCCTTGTCAGTTTTTTCAACGATTCGATCCTCCTTGTGTGAAACAGCCGCGGCTGTCTCTAATAAATTTATGACATATAAACTTCAGGCTTTAGGGTTCCTACAAATTTTAGGTTTCGATATTTCCCCGCATAATCAAGGCCATATCCTACCAAAAATTTGTCCGGCACTTCAAACCCGACATAGTCTGCTTCCACATCTGCTTCACGGCGCTCTTTTTTATCCATCATGCAGCAACTTTTTACTTCTGCCGCGCCCCGCTTTAATAGCAGTTCTTTTAATGCTTTTAATGTATTTCCCGAGTCAATGATATCTTCTACAATGAGTACATGTTTGTTCGTAATATCTGCTTCTAAATCATATAATATGCGCACATTCCCTGAAGTTTTCGTTCCCGTGCCATAGCTAGAGACACGAATAAAATTCATTTCCAGCGGAATATCCAGCGCCATCATCAGGTCAATGTAAAAAACCGCCGCGCCATTCAACACCCCAACCATCAAAAACTCTTTTCCAAGATAATCCTGCTCAATTTCCGCAGCCATCTCTCGTACGCGGGCTTCAATTTGCTCTTGGGTTAATATCACTTCATCAATGTCTTTTTCTAGTAAACTCTTATGCGCCCGCATATTTCTCCTCCCGGGACATGTTTTGATAATATATTTTGCAAATTTGTTCCGTTTGCTTTGTCACTTTCGCATAATCACTCAGCCCATGCCCGATGACCCATAGTACCTGATTGCCTTTACAGAGCAGCGGCACACTATCTCTTAATTCTCTTGGTACTTTGGCATCAATAAACCAATCTTTTAGCTTTTTCGTGCCAGTCATGCCGAAAGGTGTAAACACATCTCCGCTGTCGCGTGTGCGAATGACTGCGCCCTCCAGTATTTTCCCATCTACATATTGTACCAGGCTGGTTTTACTGGGATATTCCTCTGGGCGCGATACAGTTTCTGCGCCAAAAAATTCATCCTGCCAAAGGGGGTATAACCCCAATTTCGCCGGATAGCTTCCAGTTCTTTCTATTGTATACATTTTATCTTCAATAATCAATGTATTATAGCTGATGCGTGCGAAAAATTTCCCGGGCAAACTGAATACTTTTCCTGTCTTGCCCGTTTGCGTAAGTGTGATTACTTGGTCAACCGTCCGTTTATCAATATCAAGCAGCGGCACGCACCAAGCAATTGCCTTGCGTAAAACACGCCGCAAAATGGCAATTGGCAACGAAAACAACGCCGGAATGTCAAGAGAAACATGCCCCTCTTTTTCGATTGCAATGCGCCGATATGCGTCTTCTGTCATTTCCTCTAGTGCAACTTCTTCTTCCCGCAGCAATTCGCTGGTACGCATAATTGCTTGGTTTACTTCCGGGTTCAGCGTCGTCAGACGTGGCACGATCTCTTTTCTAATATAATTGCGCGCGTAAGAAGTATCTGCGTTTGTTTCATCTACCACAAAAGGAATTTGCTCTTTTTTCGCATATGCTTCTATTTCCGAGCGCTTTGCTTCCAGCATCGGGCGGATAATCCCCGGCGTGCGCACAAAATTCATCGTGGTCAGCCCGGCTCTTCCCGTCCCCCTTACTAGGTTTAATAAAAAAGTTTCTGCAAAATCATCAATATGATGTGCAACGGCTATTTTTTGCAAATGATATTTTTCTTTTGCCACGGCAAAAAACGCATATCTGGCTTCTCTGGCTGTGGCTTCTAGGTTTTGCCGCGCTTCTTGCGCCATGCGCGGCACATCCCCTTGCCCCACATGCAGCGTTACTTTATATTTTTGGCACATGGTTTCCACAAACTGCATGTCTTTTACAGATGCTTCGCCGCGAATCCCATGCTCATAATGCAATGCACAAATATAAAAGCCCATCTTTTGCGAGAGCTTTTTTAATGTATATAAAAGTACCATGGAATCCACCCCACCGCTAAGCGCGATGCCGATGCGATCTCCCGGTACAATTAAATTATGCTTTTTAATCGTTTTTTCCAGAATTGACTGTAGCATATGCTCTATTGTAAAGGCTAAAAAGCCGCTTGACAATAGCATCTGATAAACAAATTATTAACATTGTGTGCATTTTTGTTAGCCAGCTTACTAAATGATTTCCACACCAAAAATTTTCATGCCTCGCGTTCCTACAACCAGTGTGTTTTCAAATACAGCTGGGCTTGCTTCAATGTTAGAACCAAGAGAAATGCTATCCAGCAATTTTCCTGTCTTTCCCGCCAACAAATGCAGCATCCCGCCAGAGTCTCCTTGCAAAATATATCCTTGCCCCGCGCCGTCATATACGGCAACGGACGAGCTCCAAGCATATGCCGGTAGCTTATACCGCCAAACTTCTTCTCCCGTTTTTTTATCAAGCGCTACTATTATGCCGTTGCGCACGCTAGGCGTACGCGCAATGGGCACAATTACGAGCCCTTCCAAATCATGTTTCCCCAACAGTGGCGTCGCCTGTATTCCGCCTGAAATCCCTGCCACTGTACAACAAACATAATGATGCGTCCAAACATATTCGCCGGTGATCCCATTGATTTTGAAAAAAGGAACTTCTCCTAGTTTTAATCGTTTGCCAGCAGACCAATGCAGCGAGGTACCAATATAAAGATAAGGAATCCCTTCTTCCATGGAAAGCACCGGCGAGCCGTTGGTATCGTCCACCACATCTTGCGCCCATACCATTTTCATGGTATTTAGGTCTAGGCAAAACAGTGTTCCGCCGTTGTCTGCAATGTACATATAATTCTGCCAGACCACCGCGCTATCTTCCATCCCCAGCCAGTAGCTTTCTTCGCTGGAGCGCCCTGTGGTATAAGTGAATTTCACCCGCTCTGTTGGTGTAATTGAAATTTTACCTGTCTCATCCGTTTTGCTGTTTAATTTATAAGAATAAATAATGCCGTTCTCTGCCGGTTCCAACATATAATCATCAAAAAACAAAGGCGAGCTATCAAACCCATGAAATTTCCGCGGCGCAAACGGATCCTGCCCGCCATATTCCAGCAGTTTTTCCCCATCTGCCAAGCTATATAAATATGCGCGCGCATACTCTTCTTCTGCAGGGCCTGAATCCCCCGGCCCCAAATGTAATATGGGCAAAGATGGGTGCAATGCCCCGGCGCCTTTGAATGGAAGCCCCACTTGCAGGACCTCCCGTGTGCTGCTTCCATCTTCCAAATCCAAAAAATAGACGTTTCCATCCATTGTGGCGTAAATCACTTCCGCCAAATCTGCTTTTTCTTTTTTTGCAGGAAACAAGGGCATACTTTCCTTTTCCGCTGTTTCCCACCGGACAATCAAAGGTTGTCCTGTCCAGCCGCTCCCTGTCCAGTAGCCTTTTCCATAGCCTTTTTCCAGCTTCCCTGTCTCTACATTCCATTTGATGCGCAGTTTTTTCTCTTTGACTGCTGCGCTACCATAGGCTGCGCCACTACGCAGATGATCGCCGCGAAACGTAATAATCCCCGCATGCTTGGTGTATGGCTGTTCCGGCGTTACAGCAATCGGCGTTTTTCGCGTATATGCTTCTACCGCCACATCATCTACTTCCAGCTTTGTCTCTATGCCAAAATAAGCAGGCGCTGTTTTCTCTGTGGCATAGGGTGTTGTTTGCGCGAGCGTGCTTTTCGGGTACACAGTGCGTCTAGCAAATGGGCGAAAAAGCCGCAAAAAAAACATTGCGATATAATCTAACAGCATCATAAATATGCGTATCAGGCGATTTGTCTTCATAAATACACTTCCTTTTCTTTACATGAAAGTAAGCCTAGTATAGAAGATTTCCTTTTTTTCTGCAAGCGCACCCGCCTCGTTTCTCTGTATTGACAATCGTATGTTTTTTTTCTATAATAAATTTGTATCAAATGAGACACTTTAAGGTTTTTATGGAATTATCACAAACACAAAAAGCAACCCTGCAAAAAAATCCGTTGTTTGGTGGCATAGATGCTGCAACCATGGCGGATATTCTGGCAGCAGGCAAAATAAAACAATATGAAAAGGATACGCTTATCCCCACAACCGCGCTACTTGGCTTTGTATTGCAAGGCAGAGCGCGCATCGAGCAAAATACGGAAGAGTCACATCCTTCTATACTGGACTACATTGGTCCGCCACGGGTATTTGGTCCGGCGCAATTGTTTCTGGAAAATGTTGTGCTCAGTAAAATCCGCGCGCTTTCTGCGCTTACGCTCTTCACGTTATCAAAAGAAGTGGTGGAGCAATTGCTTGATGCCTCTCCGGTCTTTCGCAAAAATTATATCGCGTATCTTTCCAGTCGCATCGCTTTTTTGACAGGACGCATCGCTTCTTTTACCAGCCCCACTGTTGAAGATCGGCTCCTCTCTTATTTGCAAGAACAAGCAGATGAGAATGGTGTGTATCATGTGGGCAGTTTTACGGCACTCGCCTCTTTGCTACACATCGGCCGCGCATCACTCTACCGCGCGCTGGAGCAGTTAAAAGAAAAAGAACAACTTACGGTTTTGAAAAAGACCATCACGCTCAATCTCTCGTAACTTTTCCCGTTAGGGATGAATAAATTTTCAAGGAGAACTCTTATGAAACACATGAAGAAAATTGCATTTTTCACACTGGTCATTTTTTCGCTCTTCACCATTGTGGCTTGTGGCGCAAAGGAAGTACCGCCGGCACCTTCTATGAGCGAAACGCCCAGTGCCTCCACTGCACCAAAAGAAAAGGTGAACGTCGCAACACTGGCCGGACCAACCGGCATGGGTATGGCCAAAATCATGGAAGACAATGAAGCAGGCGCTGCCAGAAATGAATATGATTTCACACTGGCCACTGCACCTGACCAAATTGTTGCAAAATTAACTTCAAAAGAAATTGATATTGCTGCCATTCCCGCCAACCTGGCGGCAACGCTCTACAACAAAACAGAAGGTGGCATTCAAATGGCCGCCATCAATACGCTGGGGATGATGTACATCATGCAAAACATCAAAACCGAAGATGGTAGCGATGGCATAAAAACATTGGCTGATTTAGAAGGCAAAACAATTGTTTTGGCAGGGCAAGGCTCTACGCCGGAGTATGTTTTGAATTATCTCTTGGAAGAAAACGGGCTGGGCGGAAAGGTTACGCTGGAGTTTGTCAGCGAACATAGTGAAGTGGTTTCGCTCATGGTAGCAGGAAAGGCAGATTTTTGTTTGTTGCCCGAGCCTTTTGTGACCACATTGCAGCAAAAAGCCGACAATGCACAGATTGTCATCAAGACCAACACTGAATGGGAAACACTTTTGAAAAAAGATGGTAAAACCGGCGATATCGTCATGGGCTGTGTTGTGGTGCGAAAAGAATTTGCAGAAAACAATGGCGCTGCGCTGGCAGCTTTTCTAAAAGATTATTATTCTTCTGTAGAATATACCAATAACTTCCCTGCAGATGCAGCAAAGCTCATTGTAAAGCATGGTATCTTGGCAGATGAAGCACTGGCAGAAGCAACAATCCCCACTGCCGCAATCGTATACATTGATGGCGCGATTATGAAAGAAGCCATCGTAACCTTCTTTGATGTTTTATACGCTGCAAATCCGGCTTCTTTAGGTGGTGCGCTGCCCAAAGATGATTTCTATTACGAAAAATAAGCAGATAAAATGAAGGCATTCTTTTTAGGATGCCTCTTTTTATCTACATGAGGAGTTTGTTTTGTATCAATCCATTCTTAAAAAATGTTTGGTGCTACTCTTTTGGCTGGGGGTATGGCAGCTGTTTTACATGTTGGTGGGGCAGGAAATTTTGTTCTCTTCTCCGCTGGCAGTATTTACGCGGCTGTTTTCGCTTGTAAGAGAGCTTTCTTTTTGGAAATCCATTGGCGCTTCTCTGCTGCGCGTTGCAATCGGGTATCTTCTAGGTGTTTTAGTCGGTATTTTTCTGGCAGTTATTTCGACTGCTTCTAAAATGGTAGATGCGCTGCTATCTCCCTTGCTCACCATCATCCGCGCCACCCCTGTTGCTTCATTTATCATTCTCGTTTTGTTTTGGCTTACCACTGATATGGTGCCTGTTTTCATCGGTTTTTTAATCGTAGTGGGTATCATTTGGGCAAATGTGAAAGAAGGTATTTTGCGCACAGACCCTGCGCTTCTTGAAATGGCAAGTATTTTTCGTTTTTCTCGCAGCAAAAAGCTTCGTTACATCTATATCCCTTCCGTGCGCCCCTTTTTCTCCGCCGCTTCTTTGACGGCGCTGGGGCTGGCTTGGAAAAGCAGTATTGCTGCAGAAGTGATCTGCCACCCCTCTTTTGCCATTGGCTCTGCGCTTTATAACGCCAAAATCTATCTGGAAACCACAGATCTTTTGGCATGGACGTTTATGGTGATTTTACTCAGCATGATATTAGAAAAGATGGTTGAAAAAATCGTGTCTGCGCGCATACAAAAAGGGGGCGAATGAGATGTCTGTCATTTTTCAACATGTGGATAAAGCGTTTCAAGATGTCGTTGTTCTTCAAGATTTTTCGTTTGTCTTTGCAGATGGCAAACGCTATTGCCTCATGGGCCCTTCGGGCATCGGGAAAACCACTATTTTACGCTTAATCGCAGGGCTGCTCCGCCCGGATAGGGGCGTTGTCAAGGCGCATGGGCGCGCCGTCTCTTTTGTGTTTCAAGAAGATCGCCTGCTTCCTTGGTGTACTGCAAAAGAAAACATTGCCCTTGTTTCTGATGATACCACTGCCGCTTATTATCTGCATGCGTTGGGGTTATCTTCGTTTGCAGATGCGTATCCAAAAACCCTTTCCGGCGGCATGAAAAGACGGGTTGCCATTGGGCGTGCTTTGGCTGCAAAAAGTGATATCTATCTTTTTGATGAACCATTAAAGGGCTTAGATGAAGCGCGCAAAGAAAGCATTGCGGCTTTGATTGCCGAAAAAACAAAGGAGCAGCTTTGTATCTTTGTCAGCCATGACAAAGAGGAAGCAGCACTTTTTGGCGCTGAAATCATAACGCTGGATGGCTTGCCGATACAAATTATAAATCATCAAAAAAGCTGAACCGCTTGGTTCAGCTTTTTTATGGTACTTCATTTTTCTTAAATTGCTTTTGCATTTGCCAGCAAATAGGCTTCTGCTTCTTTGCTCCAAATATTATTGTTTTTGGCGCAAAGCGCTGCAAGTTCTTTGAAAAGTGGATCGCTTTCGCCCAACGCCGCAAAATCTTCAATGGCTGTCATGGGCAGGGAAATTTGTGCATATACCATCTTTTTCCCGCCGGGAATGGCTGGGTAATTGAGTAAAACTTCTGCTGCAGAGTCCAGACCACCTATGTGTGTAATCATCGCTGCCGGATCTATGGTTCCATCAAAAGATAAATCGAGCGCTTCTTGCATATCGTCATCATTGCTGCCGGATGTCCCAAAAATATTCACTCTTTTATAATGTACTTTATGGAAGTTTACCTTTGCAGAAAAGTTATGGTCAATGGGTCCCGCGAAAAAGTTCATGCAGCCGTTTTCTGCCATTAAATAATCTGCCTGCTCCAAAACCGCCGCCACTGGTGCAAACACGATAATATCATCATATCCAACGCCGCCGGAAAGTTCCATGAGCGTCTCATTGCCACCATCCGCATCTTTTGCGGTATTTACATAATGCAGCTCCACTCCTATCTTTTTTGCATCTTCCACTGTATAAATAGAAGCTGCTCTTGCAAGGCGTGCTTCGTCAATGTCTGTTACCACCAAAAGCTTTGGCTTTCTATCCCTATGCAGCGCATAATCAATGGCGCCTAACCCCATAGGACCGCAAGATGCTAGTAGCGCCATGTTGCCGCCTTCTTTGACATCCATATCATGCCGATATACGCCCCGCTCGCTGTGGAAACAAGAATGAAATCCGCTGATGATGCAAGCCATTGGTTCTGCGACCGAGCCATAAAATGCCGCCGCATTGTTGTCATACGGCAAAATGCAATCCATCTCTATGGCAGAGCCGGGAATGTAGACATATTGACTGTTTCCACCGCAAAACGTACAGCCATAACCTGCAACGCCGCTTTTATGATCCAGCCCCAGTTTTACCAAAAACTTATCGCCCACATTGTACTTCTCTTTATGATTTTCGCCCACCGCATAGATTTCACAGCAAAACTCATGCCCCATAATGGTCGGGTTTTCCCCAATGTCTTCCGGAATTGCTCTATGTTTTGGTCCTTGTTTGATTGCTTTATATGTGGACATACAAACGCTATCACAAATCACTTTGCCGATAATATCATTTGCTGTCATTTCCGGCAGTTCAAATTCCTCAAACCGGACGTCGCTTTCTCCGTGCATACGCACGCCTTTTGTCTTCATTTTCATATGTTGATCCCTTCTATTTTGATATTTCCTGCTCATTATAATATAGTGGGTTGCATAATTCAATGAAAACGATTTATAGCCATATTTCTGCTTTGAACAAATCTCCATCAATGCCGAGCGTAAGCATCCCTCCTTGTAGTTGCATCAGGTTTTCTGCAATGTTAAGCCCCAGCCCGCTGCCCTCTGTTGTGCGTGCACTATCGCCGCGTACAAAGCGTTCCACGAGCTCTTCTGCTTTTATGTTCAAGGGGTCTCGGGAAATGTTTTTCAGCGAAATGTAAGCGCGTTTGCCTTTTTCCGTTTCCATCAGCGTCAATGCAATATAAACGCGCGTCTCCGGTTGTGCATAATGGTATATATTCTGCAGCAAGTTATCCAAAACGCGCCACAAATATCTTCCGTCGGCCATGGCGTAAATCGGTTCTTCCGGCAGCGCTGCAATGATCTCCAGACCGACTTTATTAAATTTATCTGTATATTCGCCCATGGCTTGGAGTAGCATTTCGCTTAAATTTACCGGCTCCAGCGATACAGAAATGTTTCCTGTGGTTATTTTTGTTGCTTCAAATAGATCATCCGTCAGTTTTTTCAGTTTTGTCACTTGCCGTGTCAAAACCCCTACATATTCTTGTGCCGGCATGTCGAGCGGCTCTTTTTCCAATAAATCCACATAATTCATAATGGAAGTGAGCGGTGTACGAATATCATGAGAAACGTTTGTAATGAGCTCTGTTTTCATGCGTTCGCTTTTCATCTGCTCTTGCAAGGCAATTTCCATACCATCTCGAATGCGCTGCAAGGATTCTCCGTGTTCCCGCAAAGAGAAAAACATACCCGCTGTATCAATTTCTGTTTCATATGCGCCGTTGGCAATTGCTATGCCTGCATTTTTCAGCAGTTGCATTTGATAGGATGCACGGCATAAAAGCACAACAACCACAACATCAATCAAAATACCCAGCATCATATAGCCCGCTTCGCCTGCGGAAAAAGAAATGGCAAACAGAAGTATGTTAAGAAACAAGAGCGTGGCGCCTGCCAGCACTGTTTTCCAAATGAGCGGGGTCATCTGAAGCGCATGTTTTACAGCTCTGAGTATCTTATAAGCAAAAGTGTTTTTCCAAATGGTTTTAGCCTTGCATCTTATCACAACGGTAAACAGTGCAAAAAACAATAAAATACCAATCCCCGTCAAAAGCATGGTAACTATAATGCTTTCAATAAAATCGTAATAGTAGTTATAAAAACCATAGGCATTTCCTATGCCACATAATATAAGAATGCCTGCCGCGAGGATACCGAGCGCGCCTTCCAGCGGCAATCGGTGAAAGCGATTTAGATAAATTTCCGCCGCGCCCTTTTTCTTTCCCGCCGCAAAAAGTAAATACAATCCGCTCACAAGCATGATTCCACCCGCGCAAATAAAGAGGCTTCGCACAAGCGTTCTTTTGGGGTACAGCAACGCAAAGAGATCTGCGCTATTTTTTAGTGCATCTTCCGCATGCAAGGGTTTTACCACAAATACTTTTACAAGATAGGTCTTTTCAATCGGGTCTTGTGTTGTATAAACATCATTGCCTTCTTCATCTGTAAAGGCATATTCTTCTTCGCCATAACCGGTATATGTTGTCGCTTCCCATGTATTTGTATAGCCATATTCTTCTGCTTTGTAGTTATATGCCAACAACTCTTCGGGGGCTTCTTTCTCGTAAATTTCAAAAGCAACGTTTGTAACTTCTTTACGATATTGTTGCTTCAATACTTCTTCCGCTTCATCCCATGCAAAAAATTCTGCTGCTTCTTGCGCCAAGTTATACGCCAAATTTTCACAATCTCGTGTTTCATAAAAGTTTTTTAAGGGTTTTTCATAGTATCCCTTTTCTTCTGCAGCAAAAAATGCCATCCCAAAAAATATCGTCGCCACAAGAGAAAGGACAAACAACGTACAAAAAAAGCTTTTGGCAGCCGGTGCATATAACAAACGTTTCATAAACGATTCTCCTTTTCCATTTTATAGCCCAACCCCCATACAACCTTTAAATACCTTGGGTTGGAAGGATCAATTTCAATTTTTTCCCGCAAATGACGAATGTGTACCGCCACAGCGCTTTCTGTTCCATAGGCGGGTTCGTTCCATACCTGCTCATAGATTTGCGCAGAAGAGTAAACGCGCCCCGGCGTTTCTATGAGTAATTTCAAAATATTATATTCTATGGGGGTTAAAACAACTTGCGTGCCCTCCACGGTTACGCTTTTTTCTGCATCATCCAGTACAATACCGCCTACCGTATATTCTGATTGTTTTTTTTCATAACTGCCAGCCCTGTATAGCGCCGCAATTGTGATTTCACCCGCGCCAATACTTCAACCGGGTTAAACGGTTTCGTAATATAATCATCCGCGCCAATGTTTAACCCCAAAACCTTATCACTGTCTTCACTTTTTGCAGTCAACAATATAATGGGTGCATTACTAAATTCCCTCAATGCCACGGTAGCGCCAATGCCATCCAGCTCCGGCATCATAATGTCCATCAAAATCAAATGAATTTCTTGCTCTTTTGCAATGGTTACCGCTTCTTTTCCTGTATACGCTTCAAATAACGTATAATTTTCGCCTGATAAATAAATCTTCAGCGCCGCGACAATGTCTTTTTCGTCGTCACAAATCAGTATGTTATACATAACGTTCCCCTTTTTCTTGTTGCTGTTCCCATTGTAGCAGTGAATTCTTTCAAAAAAAAGATAGACTTTCTTAAGGTTTGCTTAAGATGCGCCGCTTAAGCAATTCTTAAAGGTTTTCCATCTTTGATATTAAGGACTTTCTTTTATGCTAAGCGTATCTTTCAAAAAGGAGTTTCTTATGCTTTTTCTCAAAACGTTTTGTTCTCTATCATTAAAGCTACTCAGCCTGTATACCTTACTCATCGCTTGCTTCTCTCTTTGCAAGCAAAAAAAACAAAAAACACATGCGCCAAAGCATAGCTTTTCCGTCGTCATTGCGGCGCGCAATGAAGCCGCCGTCATCGGGCAGCTCATTGACAGCTTAAAAGCACAAGATTACCCCGCTTCTCTTTTCCAAATTTATGTTGTTCCGAATAACTGCACCGATGAGACTGCCGCCGTCGCCCTTGCCCATGGCGCAGAAATCTTATGCCCATCTCGCCCTGTTCGCAACAAAGGAGAAGCTTTACAAGACGCCTTTGGCCTCTTGCTAAATCTACCTACTAAAGCAGATGCATATGCGGTTTTTGATGCAGACAACATTGTGCATCCCGCTTTCTTGCGAGAAATGAACCATGCCCTTTGCAATGGCGCGCTTGTCGCCAAAGGGCGCAACATGGTGAAAAACCCTTATGATACCTGGGTCTCCGGCTGCTATTCTTTGTATTTCAGTACTTGCGATCGGTTTTATAATCATCCACGGGCATATCTAAACCTTTCTGCCAAGTTAAACGGAACGGGGTTTGTCGTACAGCGAACCTTATTAGAAGAGATGGGCGGATGGCCCGCAACAGGCATTGCAGAAGATTCCGAGTTTGCTTCGCATTGTGCTGCGCACGGCGCACAAGTGGCTTGGGTTCCGGCGGCAATTTCTTATGATGAAGCGCCGTTACACTTTAAAGAAACCCTTACGCAAAGAATGCGCTGGGTGAGCGGGATTATGCAAGTTGCTACTTCCCGCGTTCCGATTTTACTGAAAAACGTTTCCCGAAAAAAATCTTTCTTGCAATGGGATATGATTCTCTTTTTGCTCAACGGCTTTGTGCAAATTTTCTCCACACTTTGGAGTGCTTTCAGCTTCCTATCAAACCCCATACCGGCACAGCTTTTTGCTTCACTTTTGTCTACCGGGCTTGTGAGCTACCTCGGGCTTCTCGGGTTCTCCTTTTTTACAGCCTATCTGGAAAAAATATACGATCGCCGCTTGTTAAAAAGCATTTTTCTCTATCCGTTGTTTACGCTCTCTTGGTTGCCGCTGCAAATCTATTCTCTTTTTCAAAAAACCACGATATGGAAGCCGATGGTGCATCAAAAGGCATATTCTCTACAACAAATACAACTTTCTTCCAAAAGCAACGAATAAAAAAAAGACCGGCATCTCTGCCGGTTTTTTTTTCCTCTTGCGGGCAAATAAGGAATCAATCGCCCTGCAAAGCCTGCCATATCAATGGTTTGTAGCCATACTTTCCCCGGCCCTTCCAGTGTTGTTAAAAAGAGCCCCTCTCCGCCAAAGAAAATGTTCTTTAAGCCGGATACGGTTTCCACATCATACTTGACTGTCGATTCAAAAAGAGCCACGTTGCCTGTGCTTACTTTCATCTTTTCACCCGGCGCCAGCGTACGCTCTACCACATAGCCATCCAGCTCCACAAAGGAAAGCCCACGCCCGGATAGTTTTTGCAAAATAAAGCCTTCTCCGCCAAACAACCCGCCTAAGTTGAATTTTGCTGCCACAGAAAGCTCTACACCATCTGTCGCGCATAAAAAGGCTTGTTTTTGACAGATGTATTCTTGCCCGCCATCCAGAGAAAGCGGCAAAATTGTTCCTGGGAAAGAAGAAGATACGGTAAGTTCTTGCGCCGGTGCATCTGCAGTATAGGTCACCATAAAAAGAGACTCTCCTGCAATCATACGCCCTAAACCGCCCATCAACCCGCCACGCATATTGCTATCCATGGAAATTTCTGCGCTCATCCAAGTCATACCGCCTGCTTGTGTATGAATGCGCTCGCCTTGCTCTAGCAGAAAATTCACTGCCGGCAGCGTTTCTCCAAATATTTTATATTGCATATTTCCCTCCAAAATAAAATACCAAGCACCCTTGGGTGCTTGGCGATATTTTCTTTCGTTTATAACATTTTTCGCAACACGAGGAAATCCACATCTGAAAAATCTCGCTCATTTTGTGCGTTGATAACCGTAAAATCAAGCGCTTCTCTATAAACGCGCAATGCTTTATAGTTTGTGGGGTGTACTGTTACTTCTACCATGCGCACGCCGGTATCTTTTAAATCTGCAAATGTACTGAGCAAAATGGATTCTCCCAGCCGCTTGCCTGTTTCCGAAGGCTTTACAAGAATGCTGTATAAAAAGACACGGTTGGGGTTTGAAAAATCTCGCATATAATAAACACATGCCAAAACTTCATCGTATTCCACCGCCGCATAAACACGACCATAACGAATAAAGGAATGTGCTTCAAAATGGTTGAGCCCTGTGCCTCTGGCGCCGTTGATCTCTTGCTCCAGCCTAACGATTTGGTCTAACATATCAAAATCGCTCTCATTAATGTGGAAATATTCAATTGCCATAGAATTGTCCTTTCTCGCAACAGATTGCGATACCTTTTCCTTGTAAGATTATAACAAACCGTTTTTTATTTTGCAATCTGCCTTTATAGCAAGCGCAAATCTTTTCCTTCAAAAGGAATGACTAGGCTATCTTGCCGTGAAAGCAGGCGGGAAAAAACGCGCTCTGTATATCGCTCTTTTAGTTGTGCAAGCCCATGGTTGGTAATGAAAAATGTATACCGCCCCGCTTTTTTTCGTTCTTCCAACAATTCAAACAAAACTTCTCTTGTAACGTTTTGCGTCATCGGTTCACTGCCCAAATCATCAATCACAAGTACTTTTACTTGATAGAGTGGTTGAGTCAGCTCCGCCTCTCCTAAGCGTACTTTATGAAAATACGAAAAGAGTCTAGCGGCGCTGATATAACAAATATCTCGCTCTTTTTTTTGAATCTCTTTTAGAAGTGCTCCCATGGCAAAGCTTTTCCCCAAACCTGCTTCTCCTAAAAAAAGCAGTTGTTTTTTCTCATTTTCGGGGAAATTTGCTGCATATTCCAAAAGCAATGCTTTTCGCGCCTGCATTTTTAGGCGCTGCTCTTCTCCTACGCCTGCTCGCTGTATTTCGTATGCTACAAAGCTGCCTTCCAGTGCTTCAGTGCGCTGCCCGCCAAACACTTCTTCATACATGCGTTCTTTGATGCAAATACAAAGATCTCCCGTTTCCGTGCGCCCACGCCCGTGGCATAGCTGGCAGCTGACTTCTTGCACCACCGGCGAAAGATTATTTTTTTTTCGATACTCGATAATTTTCGCTTCAACAACTTCTCTTGCCTGCAATGCAGCCTGCTTGATGGCCTCTCTTTGCTGCGGGCTTTTGCTCATCTCTTGCAGTGATGCTGCAATAATATGCTTTTTTTCTGTTTCCCATGCCTGTAGCTTTGGATGCGCTGCAAAAAGAGCAGCTTCTGCTTCTTCTTGCTTTCGCTGCAAATTGTTTTGCAACAAATCGTTTTCTGCAAAAATATCTTCCAGGCTTTTATTCCGGTTTATTTGCATCGTTTTGATCCTCTTTGTTTTTTTCCATATATGCTGCCAATGGGTCTTCCACAAGGGTCTCCAGCTCTTCTGTTGTATAACTTCGCTCTTGAATATCGCTTAGGCTTCCATTATTCTTGCGCCCTGTAGCAGCTTGAAACGTTTGGTTTTCTGCCTGTGCGGCAGCTAGGGTTTTGACGTCGGCCTCTGCCCATCTCTGTAAAACCCTCTCCATAAATCGCAACGGCGCATTATAGCCGTGCGCAAGTGATGCGGCGTATAAAATGATTTCCTCTGAAAATCCATATTCTACCGAAAACTTTTGATACAATGCTTTGTCTGCCTTTGCGATGCGCTTTTTCACACCCGCCGCTTCCAACATTTTTCTGGTACATGCCTGCAATGCTTGCTCTTTTTCCACGTACGCTTCAATTTCCGGCAATGTAAAAAGCGCTTGTCGCTTCCAGTCTTTTAACAATGTATCCATATAAGAAATCTTTGTTGCGCGGTTGGAAGCCGCAAGCGTTGCCGCAAAAAGAATTTCTCGCTTGGAAAAGCCCATGGAAATCCAATTTTCATAATACTTTCTTTGCTCAGAAGAGACCGATAAACTGGGGTAGGAAAGCATGTGTAATATCTCTTTTATCACTTCATCATATGCTTCCCGCGCTGCAAAATGCTGCTTCACTTCTTCGGAAGAGCGAATGCCTTCATTGCGTAAATTTTTCAACACGCCATCCAAATAGCGTAAAGAAGGGTTTCTTGCTCCTGTTGTGGCAACCGTTGCCGCTTTTATCGCAGCCTGCGTAAAGCCCCATTCTTCTTGCCATTTTGCATAAAGTTCTTGCTCGGGCGCTGTGGGTTTTCTTCTGATATTGAGCATGGATAAAATCTCTGCCGCTCCGCTGCTTTCTTGCGCCCGCCCTTGTAACTTTTCTTCAGCACGGGCAATGGTGTTAATTTCTTCTTTCGCCCAGCTGCGCCCTGTTTTCTTGATATAGTTAAAAGAAACACGGTTCCCCTTGTTGTTGTTTTCAATACAGTATTCCAAAAGAATCAAAGCTACCTGCTTGGGCAATCCATAAACATCAATCAGCTCATAAATGGCGCGATAATCTTCGTAGGACAACATACGATCTGAAAAAAGTTCTTGTACAATGCTATTAAACTCGCCATCCCGGTAAAGCGCTTCTGTACCATCTTCTTTTGCTTCTTTTGGTTGGGGTAACAAATATGTAATGGACAAACTTTCTGCGTAAGAAGCATGAATGAGCCCTTTTTCTTCCAATTGCTCCAGAGCTTCAATTAACTCTGTACGGGAAAGGGCAAACACCTCTTGCAATGCTTCTATTTCTGTTCCTTCTTGGGTTAAGCCATAAAGATACAGCTTGATGGCTGTATCCGGTAAAGTGAGCAGTTGTTTTAATGTATATTTTGGAATCGCAACAAGATCTAGGAGCGGTCCACCAAACTCCATCATCGCTGCGTGCCTCGGTATGCCAAAAATTCTAATATACCGCGGTTTACATATTCGGGTTTTTCAAACATCGATAGCGTTCCGCAGTTTCTTATTTTCATCACATACACTTCGGGAAGTGCATCAAAATAAGCTGCCGTACCTTCTTCGCTTGATAAAACATCATCTTCCCCTTCGATAAACAAAACCGGTGTTTCTATTTGATAAAGCCGTTCCACAAGTTCATGGTCGTCAAAATTTGAAACAGACAATCTGTTACAAAACCGTACATCCGGATTTTCAAACGGACGGCTTAACTCTGTAAGATCTTTTTCCGATAAAACCGTTTGGTCAAAAAAACCTTTGCTAATAGCTTTTTTCATAAAATTACGATTGGCATATCTTTTTGCAACAACACCGCCCAACATACTGCCCAGTAGACGCGCGCCGGTAAATGCCGTGTTTCGAAAAGACCCCGGGTTCATCACCACCATTTTATTTACTCTTTCTTTGTTGTAATAACAAAAATCCAGCGCATACGCAGCGCTCTGGCCATATGCGACGATGGAAAACTTCTCTAGTTGCAATGCATTTGCAAATGATTCTAAAAAAAGTGAATTGTCTTCTATTGTATAATCCATATCCGGGCAACCGGAATAACCATGCCCCAGTAAATCCGGCATGATCACACGATGCTTCTGCGCCACTGCCGAATAATTATGCTTAAAAATATAGGCAGATTGCGCCGTTCCATGCAAAAATAGGACAGGAGGTCCTTCTCCTACCTCAAGATAATGGGTGCGCGCGCGCACACGAATTTTTTCTCTTTGTCCTTTGGCAACATTTATCTGCGTTGAAAAGCCAACATTTACAAAATCCCCCACAGATTTATTATTCGTAAATGCAGTATTCTTCACTCTTGTTATCATGTGCCTGCCTCTTTCTACCGCCAAAAGACGGATACTCCTCTTTATTGTATCATACTATCGTATGCTCATTTGCGCAAGGCGTTTTTCATGGAAAACATCTTGATATAGCCTTTTGCATGGTGTAAGAGCTTGTTTTTTTCATTTTGCGCCGGATGAATGGCACATTCTCGCAAAAGCGCCCGCAATACTTGCCCGATGAGCGGCCCTTCTATGGCGTATGTCTCTTGCAAGTCTTTTCCGTTGATCTGCAGCGCTTGCAACGTCATAGGTACATTTTCTGCTTGCATATTTGCCACCACCCTACGAAACTTTTCTGCTGTTTTTACCGGGCCAAGATATCTGCCGCTGCCCCATACATCTGCTTCGCGCAGTTCTGCCAACCGCAAAAACATATTGTAGCCCATCTCCTGTGCTTTGATGCGAATACGGCTCTCTCTCGCGTTTCCGTTTAAATCATACATATGTTCTTTTACCAATAGCGCAACTGCTGCGACTTTTCTTTTGTCTGCCCCCAGCGCAGGAAACCGCTCTTTTACAATTGCTTCGCCCAAGCGGTCATGCCCCAGCATTTTCCCATGCTCTTTCCATGCGCGCACTTTGCCCACATCGTGAAATAGCGCTGCGTAACGCAATACAAGATCCGGCGCCGTCCACCCCACTGTGGCGGCAGTATGCAAATGCACCGGATATTTATGATAAACACATTGCCCAATTTTTTCTGCGCCACGAAACTCTGGAATGAGCTGCTCCAACAGCCCTAGTCCAATCAAATATAGAATTGCTCTTTTTTGTGGCGGCACATTGCCTTTTAGGCCATATTTCACATCCGATAACATCATTTTATCCAGCTCTTGTATGATGCGTTCTTTGGGAATGGCATCTATTTGCCCTACATATCGTTTTGCAGTAAAAAATAATTTGGCATCAATGCGAAACCCCAGCTCGCAAGCAAAGCGCACCATACGCAGCAGCCGCAATGCATCATCTTTTATCATTTGTTCCGGCGCTTTTGTGGCAGCGCATAGTTTTTTTGCAGCAAGATCCGCCAGCCCACGCCCTGTCGGGTCGTGTAAAATGCCCTCATGATAATCGTAATAAAGCGCATTGACTGAAAAATCCCGCCGCAACGCATCTTCTTCCATGGAAACGCCCATCTCTATTGCTTGCGGCATATGACCTCCGCCTGGTGCATAGCTGTCTTTTCGAAACGTGGTATGCTCGATGGTTTTCCCGGCAATCTTTAATTGCACGGTCCCCAGCGCTTCATTCACCAGCTCTGCCGCAATGTTTTTTTCATTTGCCCATTGGAATAATGTTTGTGGATGTACGGAGGATGCAATGTCCATATCCGAAGGCGGCAGCTCTAATAGCAAATTACGAACATATCCCCCTACAAGATAGAACGCCTCTTCTCTCGCAGCAAACAACGCAACAAGTTCTTTTAAGACAACCCTATCTTTTTGCGGTATCTTTTCCTTTAGGTGTTTCATGTACTCCATAGATGCATTATATCATATTTTGATAAAAAAACTTTTGGCGCGACCCTTGGCCTCGTCCGCAAAAATCATGAATTTTTTGTTACTTCTGCAAAGGACATCACTTCTCACTCGACGCGCCTTTGTTTTTAAGCTATAATAAGGAAGAATTTCAAAGAAAGGGCGCAATTTTTATGGCTCGTTCATTTCGAAAAACGCGTTCTTTATCGCGTAGAGGGCAACAAAAATGGGGGCAAATCGGCCTAATTGCAGGCGCTGTTGTCCTTGTTGCGGTGCTTATATATATCATTTTCTTTACAGGGTTGTTCCATAAAACAGAATCTTTTGTTCCGCTGGGTTCCACAGGAACATTTGAAATTGCTGCTTCTGATACGAGAAGCATTTATCATTTACAAGGCTCTACGCTGCATAAATTGGATGCCAAAGGAAAAGTTTTGTGGTCTGCTCAGTATACGCAAACAGATCTCGCGCTGGCAGTCGGTAGAGATGTTATTTGCTTATATAATAAAGAAACCGCCACCATTTTGGATACAGCGCAAAACCCTCTTGTAAACATTCCCAAATCTGAATTTACCATTCATCAGGTGGTGTGTGGAAACAACAGTGTGGCGCTTCTTTCCACAATTGAAGGCAGCGCAACAGAATATATTCGCGTGTTCAACATGGAAGGCATTGAGTTACATCGCTATAAGGTGGAAAATACCAAAGTCCTAAAAATGGGTTTTTTTGATAAAAGCGATAATTTATGGTATTTAACGCTGGATGTTTCCGGTGTCGCGCCAATTTCGCGCATCTTTACCGCTTCTCCGGCACAGCAAAATTTAACTGCCAATTACGAAATATATGGACAGCTGGTCAGCGATGCTTGTTTTTGGAACACAGATATCTATATTAGCGATACCCATGCGCTCACAGCTTATGATACATTCAATACAGAACTTTCACAAACGCGCATTTACGGCACAAAACTGATTGATACCCATTATACAAAAGATGATCTGTTTTTCGCCTATGTCCCGGTGAATAACGCAGAGAATATGCTGGGAACTGTGCGTGTCATCTCCAAAAATGGCTCGGATACTTTAATACAGCTTCCTTCCGGGATCTATCATGTGGCGCTTTCTGATAAATATATCTATTGTTTCAGCGAAAACGCCATTTATTTATATCATTATGATGGAAAATACGCCAAGGGGCTTACGCTTGATTTTTCCGTTGCATCTTTTCAAAAATTATGCGATAATTTGGTTTTGTTGAGAACAGACGAAGATTCGTTTTTATATAAGCTGGCTTAATTGGAGGCATTATGAATATCATTGATCTTGTAGTCATTGCAATGATTGCACTATATTTTATCAGCGGTTGTTACCGGGGCTTTCTTTCTTCTTTGCTAAATTTGGGTGGTGTCTTTTTTGCTTGGATTATTTCCTTTTTTACCTACCCAATTTTGTCTGATGTATTGGTGAATTCCAAGTTTTTTCAATCCATTCGCTTCTACTTGGAAGGCGGAGAAAAGATCAAAGTAGAATATAGCCGGCAACTGGTCTCTTCTTTGACGGACAACGGTTTGACGGAAATTATGGATAGCGCCAAGCTCTCTTCTCCTTATTCCAAAGCAATCACACAAAATATTTCGAAGCAGGTCTTTGCAGATCAGGGGTTAACCACTGTGGGCGAATATTTTGATCTTACCATTTATAATGTTATTATGAACATCATCGCTTTTGTTATTTTATTTGTATGTTTACGCGTTTTGTTCACTTTATTTACGAATGCATTTAGCTATTCTATGGAGCTTCCTCAATTGCAGCGTTTTGATGCGCCACTGGGCGGTATCGTTTCTTTGTTCCGCGGATTCTTTTCCATGCATGTCTTGTTTATGTTTGTACCCATCGGGCTTATGATTTTTCCGGAAATTTCTGAGCTTTTAAATAACTCGTTTACCACCAGTCTTTTTTACTCCGGAAGTGTCATTTTGCCCTTTATTTCAGGAAAATTGTGACGCCGTTTCACGTGAAACATCATATATTAATATATAAAAAAACCGGCTTTCGCCGGTTTTTTATTGTTCTGCCAATATATCATACAAAGCGTATAGTTGCTCTTTTGAAAAATACTCAATGATAATCTTCCCTTTTTTCTCGCTTCCCGTCAGCTTTACCTTGGTATCAAACTTTTCGCTTAAAACTTGTTCCGCCTGACGAAACTCGTTGGGCACCACTCTCTTCTTTTTTTGCCGTGGCTGCGCCAATAGTTTTTTGACATATGCTTCTGTCTGCCGCACATTCATACCTTCTTCGATAATATGCTCTGCTGCAAAAACCAACAACTTTTCATCTTTAATTGCCAACAATGCGCGTGCATGCCCTGCAGAAAGTTTTTCCTCTGCCAAATATGCCAAAACCTCTTCCGGCAAGGATAGTAATCTGAGTAAATTTGTAACGGCGCTTCGAGAGCGCCCTATGGCTTCTGCTACAGCTTCTTGTGTCATGGAAAACCGCTCCAACAGCATACGGATGGCCAAAGCCTCTTCTATAACGTTCAAGTCTTCTCTTTGAATGTTTTCTACAATGGAAACTTGTAGTAGTTCCACTTCGTCCATCTCTTTTATAACCGCAGGCACTTCGGTTAGTCCTACTTTGCGCGCTGCACGATAACGTCGTTCTCCGGCGATAATTTTATAGCGCTCTCCGGTTTTTTGCAAAATGAGCGGCTGGATAATGCCATGCGCTTCAATGGATTTTGCCAGTTCATCCAGTTTCTCTTCATCAAATGCTTTTCGCGGTTGCTCTTTGTTAATATCAATCAAATGGATTGCTATCGTGCCTGCATTTTTTTCAAGTGTAGCAGGCTCTTCCATGTTTACTTCAATATCAATAAGTGCTCCCAGCCCTTTGCCCAAGGCGCTTTTCTTTTTTCCTTTGCTCATTTTCCTGCTCCAATGATTTCTTTTGCCAAGGCTTCATATGCTTCTGCGCCGGAACATTTCGGCGCATATTTGTTGATTGGTAGTCCATAGCTTGGCGCTTCGCCCAATCGCACGTTGCGTGGAATCACTGCCTTATGAACCTTCCCTTCAAAGTAATTTTTCACTTCCTGTACAACCTGTATGGATAAATTGGTTCTTACATCATACATGGTCAGTACAACCCCTTCAATTTCCAGCTTGGGGTTGATGTGCTTCTTAATGAGCGAAATTGTTTTAATCAACTGAGAAAGTCCTTCCAATGCATAAAATTCGCATTGTATGGGGATGAGTACTTGATCCGCTGCTGCAAACGCATTGAGTGTCAGCAGGCCAAGAGAAGGTGGTGCATCAATGAACACAAAATCATAAGCATCGATGACATCGCTTATGCTCCGCGCCAATACCATTTCTCTTGATACCATAGGAACCATTTCAATTTCTGCGCCTGCAAGGTCAATACTGGAGGGCAAAAGCTCCAAATGATCCACACAAGTAGATAAAATTGCATCCTTTGCAGGTATTTCATTTATCATCACATCATACACTGAATGCATGATTTTTCGTTTGTCTATTCCAAGCCCGCTGGTGGCATTGCCCTGTGGATCTGTATCCACCAGCAGAACATTTTTTCCTTGTTCCGCCACATACGCCGCCAAGTTGACTGCTGTTGTGGTTTTCCCCACACCACCTTTTTGGTTTGCCACTACTATAATTCTTGTCATATATGCCTCCATAATGTTATCTTATCAAGATTTCAATGATATTTCAATGTGTGGAATTAAAAAAAGCAATGTTTCACGTGAAACATTACTTTTTAAGCAGAGGTGTTTTTTTTATGGTGGCGTACTTTCGGGGATATTTTAATGGCAAGGTTTTTGTTTTTCGATAAATAATATATTGATACTCATTTTCTTTGCGTTTCATTGCGGCAAGCTCTTCCAGTTGCAGTCCCAGTTCCATCGCCGCAAAAGATGCCTCCTCCGCTTCTTTCTCGGCATTTTTTCCTTTATAGGCAATAATTGTTCCGCCAATCTTCACAAACGGCGCCAACAGTTCGAGTAAAACCGGTAAATGCGCAACTGCCCGCGAAACCGCCACATCATATTGCTCCCGGTGTTCGCGCGCTTGTCCTAGTTCCTCCGCACGCCCCCAAAGGGGATGAACTGCAATATCAAGCGCCGTACAAGTTTCTGCAATGAAACGAATCTTTTTTTCTGTTGCATCCAGCAATGTCGTTTCGCTTTCAAAGTAAATTGCCAATGGTACACCGGGAAAGCCTGCGCCTGTGCCTACATCAATCATCTTGTCTTCTTTTTTGATCTTTCCCAGCAATACAGGGTAGAGAGAATCCAAAAAATGATTCACTGCCATATCTTTTGTCTCTGTAATCCGCGTTAAATTCAGCTGCTTGTTGGCATTTATTACTGCTGTTGCGTAAGCAAAAAACTTCTCTTTTGTCTGTGCATCTAGGTTATATGTACTTAATATTTCTTCGAAAAGTTGTTGATCAAGCATGCTTTGCCTCTTGGTGAATTTTTTCAAAATAAACCAGCAATACTGCAATGTCCGAAGGAGATACCCCTGAGATACGCGCTGCTTGCCCAATGCTGCGCGGTTTTATTTCTTGCAACTTTGCGCGGGCTTCCAGGCGTAGCCCTGCTATGCTTGTATACTCCAGCGTTTCAGGCAATCTTTTGTTTTCCAAATTGCGAAACCGCTCCACTTGTCTTTGCTGCTTTTCAATGTATCCCTCATAACGGGTATTGATTTCGATTTGCTGCAACGCATCTTCTCCCGGCATGTTTGCTTCTCCCAATGCACGAAACAGTGTCTCTGCTGAAACACCTTGCCGTTTTAGCAAATCGATGTATTTGCCACCGGTTTTTGCCGTCGCACCTGTTATCTCTTCAATGATAGTCGGAGAAGCAGAAGCTTCTGTTAAGATTTTTGTATATTTTTCTATATCATCCATTTTTTTCATAAACTTATCGTATCGCACATCGCTCACCAAGCCCACATCTCTTCCTAGTTGGCATAACCGCGCATCGGCATTGTCTTGCCGTAGCAATAATCGATATTCTGCCCGCGAAGTCATCATACGATAAGGCTCACTAGTGCCTTTGGTCACCAAATCATCGATTAAAACACCGGCATATGCTTCATCGCGCCCCAAAACCACCGGTTCTTCCTCTTCCAAATATTTTATGGCATTGATGCCCGCCAAGATACCTTGCGCCGCCGCTTCCTCATAACCGGAAGATCCATTGATCTGTCCTGCCAGAAAAAGCCCATCAATCCCTTTATACATCAGCGAAGCATCCAGTTGCAAGGGGTCAATGCAATCGTATTCTATGGCATAAGCAGGGCGGGTAAACCGCACTTGCTCCAAACCGGGAATGGTTCGATATACTGCAATTTGTACCTCTTCCGGTAAGCTGGAAGACATGCCTTGCACATACATCTCTGCCGTATCCAGCCCTTCCGGCTCAATGAAAAGTTGATGCCGCTCTTTGTCAGGGAATTTTACAACTTTATCTTCTATGGAAGGGCAGTATCTGGCCCCGGTTCCTTTGATTTGTCCGCTGAAAAGTGGGCTGCGATGCAAATTCTCCCGAATGATATCATGTGTCTTTTCGTTGGTGTAGGTGAGGTAACATAAAACTTGTTCTCGCTCTATTTTGTCATGCAAAAAAGAGAACGGCACAATCTTTTCATCTCCATATTGAGGTATCATCTTTTCATAAGCAATGCTTCTTCCATCCACCCGCGCCGGAGTTCCCGTTTTAAAGCGTTGCAATGAAATTCCCAGCGCTTGCAACATACCGCTCAAATGATTGGCACCTTTGAATCCGGAGGGACCACTTTCTTCTGAAAACTCACCAATGATAACGCGGCTTTTCAAATAAACTCCCGTTGCTAAAATAACAACCGGCGCTTTTAGCTTTGCACCACAGGCTGTATAGACTGCTTGCACCGCGCCATGTTTCACATCCAGTTTTGTGATTTCCCCTTGCCGCACTTCCAGATTATCTGTATATTCCAGCGTCTTTTTCATGTAGGTTTGATATGCTTTTTTATCTGCCTGCGCTCTTAAGGAGTGCACTGCCGGGCCTTTTCCCACATTTAACATCTTGATTTGAATGAATGTTTCATCAATGGCAAGCCCCATCTCGCCACCCAACGCGTCGATTTCTCGTACCAAATGCCCTTTTGCAGTGCCACCAATAGAAGGATTGCAAGGCATCAGCCCAATTGCATCCATGTTTAACGTCATCAGTAGGGTTTTCTTGCCCATGCGCGCTGTGGCCAATGCCGCTTCAATGCCTGCATGCCCCGCGCCCACAATGATAACATCATATGTGCCGCCGTCGTAATAATTTACCATACTATTTCCCCAGACAAAACCGCTCAAAAATGCGGTCAATAATCTCTTCGCTTAATGTTTCTCCGGTGATTTCACCAAGCGCACGCCAAGCAATGTTTAAGTCAATGGTCACGCAATCCAAATCAACGCCCGTTTCCATGGCAAAAATCGCCTCTGCCAACGCCGCTTCTGCTTGTGTAAGCGCATAAGCATGGCGCTCGTTTACAATCACAATGCCTTCCAGTAGTGTTTCCGCGCCCATGGCTTTTTCATAAATGGTTTCCATAAGAGAATCAACGCCTTCTTTTGTTTGCGCCGAAAGCTCCAGCGGTGCCTGCCCAAAGGCTTCTTCTATTTCCGCTTTTGTTACTTTTTCCGCAAGATCAATTTTGTTTTTTACAAGTACAATCTCTTTTCCTTCTTCTTTTGCCAAAGCAAATGCTTTTTTATCTTCCTCTCGCAGCGGTTCTGCGCCATCTATGACCAGTACAATCACCGAAGCTTCCTTAAGTGCCTTTTCACTGCGTGCCACACCCATTTGTTCGATCACATCTTCTGTTTCGCGCATACCTGCGGTATCAATAAAAAGCAGCGGCGTGCCATGCATCACATAATATTCTTGAATGACATCTCGCGTGGTGCCGGGAATTTCGCTGACAATCGCGCGCTCTTCCCCAAAAATTGCATTGAGCAAAGAGGATTTGCCCACATTTGCGTTGCCCACCAGCGCAACACGAATGCCCTCTCGCAATAACTTTCCTTGCCGAAAGCTCTTTTTGAGTGTACCAAATGTTGCTTGCAAGACGCGCAAGCGAGGCAGCGTATCGCCTACAATTTCCGCTTCCAAATCCTCTTCCGGATATTCTACGCCGGCTTCCACTTCTGCCAGCAAATCGGTCAAATCATCTTGCAGGGTTACAACGGCTTGGTATAATTCTCCTTGCATTTGCTGCGCGGCAATGCGCACCCCATTCTCTGAAAGTGCACTGATTTGATCTGCCACGGCTTCTGCCATGCTAAGATCCATTTTCCCATTGACAAAGGCTCGTTTGGTGAATTCTCCGGGTTCTGCCGGTGTTGCACCATGTTTTATCAAAGCCTCCAGGACCATGCGCGTTACCGTCTGCCCGCCATGACAATGCAGCTCAAAACTATCTTCTCCCGTATAAGAAGCGGGGGCCTCAAAATAGACACCCAGCGCCTCATCTAAGAGCCTATTGTCGTCTCTAATTTCGCCCAGATACATATGTCTGGGCGAAAACTGCGTTTGTTTTTTTGTAAAAAACACTTTTTTTGCAATGACCAGCGCTTCGCTGCCGCTCATGCGCACAATGGAGACACCTGCATTGCCAAGTGGTGTTGCAATGGCGCAAATGGTTGGCTCGTTTTTTATCATCTTCCGTTCCTTTTTTTGATGAAAAAAGGGCTTATCGCCCTTTTACTCACTTACAATCCGTCGTTTTCGAACGATAACTCTGCGGTATGGCTCTTCACCTTCTGAAGAAGTACTAACCGTCGGATGTTCGTGCAATGTTGCATGCAAGATGCGCCGCTCATATGGATTCATGGGCTCTAGCGCGACCCTTCTTCCGGTACGTTCTACTTTGCTTGCAATGCGATTGGCCAATTTAACAAGCGTTTCTTCCCGTTTCTGTCTGTAATTTTCCGTATCCAAGAAAATACGCTTGTATTCTTCGCTACTTTTGTTGACCACCAAACTGGTCAAATATTGCAGGCTGTCCAGTGTTTCTCCGCGTCTGCCAATAAGCACCCCTGACGCATCTCCTACAATATTAATGTTTAAGCTATTTTCTGTTTCAACTGCTTCTGCTTTCGCCGGCACACCCATTTTTTCAAACAGGGCATCCAAAAAGGCTGTCGCATCTTCAGCAATCCCTTCTTTTTTATGTAAGCGCACCACTGCGCTTCTGCCCAAGCCCAAAAAGCCTTTGGAACCTTCTTGTACCACTTCCACACGCACTTGATCAATCCCCAGCCCTGACATGGCAAGCCCACTTAATATGGCTTCATCAATGGTTTTGCCTTTGGCTTCTACATACTTTTTTTCTTGTCCGTTCATAGCGATTATCCTTCCTGTTATGTGACTTGTTTTATTGCCGCTTCTTCTTTTTTCTTTTGGATTCGGTTATATACAATATCAACGACAATGCCGTACACGTTTGTAAAGGCCCAGTAAATAGAGAACATTGCGTTACTGGTCGTACAGAAAATGAGAGAAATAATCGGGTATAAGTACATCATCATTCCTGAGTTCATCCCCGCCATATCTGCTGCCGGATTGGTATTACGTTTGGAAGCCAACCACTGTTGCAGGAAGGTTGTCCCTGCTGTAAATACAGGAAGCCCGAACCATCCATTGGCAAAGCCGGTAAGTCCATTGCCTGTGATTACGCTGGTGGTCAGCGTTTCATAAGCAGAGACGTTAACTGACAAAATACCTTCGTTGAATAAAATCAACCCCTTGTTTTGCAAAAGCTGCATGGTCTGCGGGGTAATGCTGTTGGTGTTGGATTGCAAAAAGCTTAAAAACTCTTTTGCAGAAGGAAGTACACCTGCAAACCCGGAATCCGGTTGCCATAGGTTGTTGACCCAAAGCCATCTTGTCAGCTCTACAGAGCTTCCGCCATTTTCTGCTGCACGCAGTATAATGGACATTGTTTCTTTTGCTGCAATGGATTTGAGCGCGCCGTAAAAGGCCAACAGAAAAACCAATTGTAAGATCATCGGCAAACAGCCTGCTGTAGAGCTTACACCGTTTTCTTTGTACAACAGTTGAATGCGCGCGTTTACTTGGTTCGGGTTATTGGCGTATCTTTTGCGAATGCTTTCCACTTCCGGCGCCAGCAACGCCATCTTGCGTGAACTTTTTCTTTGCCGCAAATCAAACGGCATCAAAATAAGCCTGACAAACAGTGCCACCAAAATAACGGCGACAGAATATTCTCCAATAAAACCAAATACCCAGTTTAATGCGATTTTGAAAAAATCTGCAATAAAATTATCATTTAAAAACCCCATGTTTCCTCCAGCGTTGTATTAGGGGACTGGATCATAGCCACCCTTACATAATGGGTTACATCGAACAAGCCTTTTCATTGCCAACCAGCTTCCTTTTATTGCGCCATATTTTTCAATGGCCTCGTAGGCATAAATCGAGCAAGTTGGAATAAAACGACACGAACTTCGTAAATACGGCGAAATTCCTCTTTTATATCCGCGCAGTAACCATAATAGTAGTTTCTTCATATCTTTTATTCCTGCAACAACTTTGCTTTTTTCAAAAGATATTTCATTTGCTTTTCTATTTCTTGATAAGAAGCCAGCTCAATCCCTTTTCTTGCCACAAAGATGATACTGGCATGTCCTTTTGTCTTTGGCAAAAATGAGCTGAGCGCTGCTTTTAATCTTCTGCGCACTTTGTTACGCACCACAGCACCGCCAATTTTTTTACTGACAGAAAAACCGCTCCTTATTCCACCATACTTACTATAAAAGTAGACCAGAACAATGAGCTTTGTCGCGTAAGAATTTCCCCTGTGATATACAAAAGAAAACTCTTTATTTTTCTTTAACGTTTTTAATGTATTTGCCATCAATGATTTCGCACAAGAAAAGGACAGGGTTCGCAAATAGCAAACCCTTCATCTACTAAGCGGATATTTTTTTCCTGCCTTTGTTTCTGCGGCGCTTTAGTACATTTCTGCCGCCCTTAGAGGACATCCGTTTTCTAAAACCATGTACCTTATTGCGTTTTCTCTTTTTTGGTTGATATGTTCTTTTCATTTTTTTTGCTCCTTTTGGCCATCATATTCTAAAGTGTATCCTTCACTTTTTTGCGATAAAAATACGAATATATTATATAGAATCCTGCTATGACTGTCAACCTTCCTTTTCAGCCACAAGCCGTTTCCCTCGGGCTTTTTCAAAAGCAGGCGTGCAAGAAATGCGAATGATTCTTTTTCATGTCAATCATCTTTTCATTTTTGATGCAAAATGGCGAACAAAAAAAAGGAAATGATATTTTATGTTCCCTTTTCATAAAAAAGCGGCGGCATTTCATTTTAACATTTTTATATCATACGCACAGAATGCAGATAACTATTTTGTGGATAACTATTTCATGTTTATTTACAAAAACGCAATAATCCGTGGAAATTCTATCCACAAATTGTGGACAAAATCATTGCTTTTGTGGATAATTTTAAAAGAAGCTTTTTTTCTTTTTCCATTTCCGAATCATGCCCCTTTCCCTGCAGAAAAGATGTTTTTTCAAAAAAGAAATATGCTATAATGTGTTTATACATTTTTGAGGAGGGGCCATGAACTCGTTTACTGTACTTTGGGAATCTGCACTGAAAAAATTAGAAAACTACTATACCTTAAATAATAATTATTTAGGGTTTTCCAACTATGTGACCAAGCTGACGCCGGAGTTTGAAGAAAGCGGCAAGTTCTTTTTTAAAGTCCCCTCGAATTTTTACAAGGAACAAATTGAAGAACGTTTTTATCCACAAATTCAAAAAGCGCTGCAAGATTCTTACCGGGATACCTTTGGGCAAGAAAAACCGCTTGACATACAGGTCTTAACCACCTCTGAGCTTGATCAATTGGTGGTAAAAACCCCTGCCCCTGTACAGAATACAGGTGGCAACATCTTTTTAAACCCGAACTATACTTTTGAGACATTCGTTGTGGGGAAATCCAACAATTTGGCGCATGCTGCTTCGCTTGCCGTCGCGACTACGCCCGGGCTTGCCTACAATCCGCTTTTCATATACGGCGGCGTGGGTTTAGGGAAAACACACTTAATGCATGCCATTGGCAATCGTATTTTGGAATCCAACCCCAGCGCAAAAATCATATATATTACAACCGAAGCGTTCACCAATGAATTCATTGAATCCATTCAAAAACACAACACGGAAAGTTTTCGCAACAAATTTCGCAAGGTCGATGTGTTACTGATTGATGACATTCAGTTTATTTCCAAAACCCGCGAAACGCAAGAAGAGTTATTTCATACATTCAATACACTGCGGGAAGGCAACAAGCAGATTATTTTATCTTCCGACAAACCACCGGCAGAAATTCCGCGCCTGGAAGAACGGCTTTTGTCTCGCTTCCAATGGGGGCTTTTGACGGACATTGGGTTGCCGGATTACGAAACAAGGGTTGCCATTTTAAAAAACAAAGCGCCCTATATCAAAGAGCTCATTCGCTGCACGCTGCCCATTGAAGACGATGTGCTTGATTATATTGCAACCAAAGAAGATGTCAACATCAGAGATCTTGAAGGTGCACTAAAAAAAGTCATTGCCAGCGCACAACTGGATAGCACGCTTTCTTCCATTACATTAGACGTTGCAACATCTGCACTGGATACTTTTTTTACACCTCCAACTGTAAAAAATATAACGCCACAACTGATTTTAAAACGGGTTTGCGAATATTATGAGGTAACAGAAGAAGATATTTTGAGCAAAAAGAAAAATCGAGAAATCGCTTTTCCAAGGCAAGTGGCAATGTATTTGATCAAAACACTCACAGACGCCACCAATCAACGAATTTGTGATTATGTTGGGCTTTCCAACCATACCACTGTTATTTATGCCTGCGACAAAATTAAAAAAATGGCAGCACAAGACAGTGAAATGGAAATGGTTTTGTCAGACATTACAAAACGAATTCGAGAATAAAAGCATCCACATTTTGTGCATAACATGCGTATATTTTTTGTGAAAAGCCACTCTTTTACAAAAAATCATATCTCGCTAAAAACAGTAATTTAAAATGTTATACACAAACTTAATCGTTTTTTTCACAAAGCATCGTGGCAAAATAGACAGGTTATACACATCACAAAAGCCACAAAAAGGTAGGCGTACAAAGAGATAGCAGGCTTATCCACATTATCCACACTACTACGACTACTACTATGAAAATAATATTAATCATCAATTAAAGGAGTAAGCATATGAAATTTACTTGCAGCAAAGAAGATCTTTTAAAGGGAATAGGTACTGTCATTCGTACCGCTTATGGAAAATATCAAAAATCAATTTTGGAATGCATTCACATTGTGACAGAAAATGGGCTAATATATTTAGATACATTTGATATGTATACTGCCATCAAAACTTCTGTATATGCAGAAATTGATACACCTGGAGAAACGGCCATTCCTGCACGTATTTTAAATGATATGATTCAAAAATTTCCCGCTGGAGAAATTACTTTTGAGCGAGAAGGCAACAGCATTCGCATTTCCGGCGCCAATTCTGATGCCGTTTTATCAGAAATGGATGCTTCACAATTTCCGGCATTTCCAACAATAGAAGGGGAAAAATTATCCATTCATAGGCCTTTGTTCAAACGCTTGATTGAAAAAACAGCTTTTTCTGCCTATGTTGGAGAAGATCGCCCTATTTTCACAGGTTTGCTACTGGAAACAGATCCTGCAGCAGAAGAAATTAGCCTGGTGGGCATTGATGGTGTGCGTCTTGCCAAAAACAATGCTTCAATTGCAAGCGAAGTTGCTTTGCGCGCGGTCATTCCATCTAGAATGTTAAAAGAGGCTTCTCGCATTGTGGGCACGGAAGATAAAAATGTGGATTTATATATTTCGCAAAACACCTGTTTTATTGTAAGCGATGATACGACAATTTTTACACGTCTTTTGGATGGAGAGTATATGAATTACCATGCAATCATTCCTGCCAATTATAAAACACGCGTAAAAATTGAAGTGGAGGCCATTTCCCGCAGCTTAGAACTGATGATGGTACTTGCAAGAGAAGATGGTTCAAACCTCATTCGTATGGCCATCCAAAACGATTATATTGAGTTTTCTTCGGTTTCAGAATATGGAGCAGCCAAAGATAGTGTGCCGGTGGAAACAGAAGGCGAACTTTTGAAAATTGCATTTAATGCCAAGTATTTGTTGGATATTTTCAAAGTCATTGATGATGAAGTAGTGTATATGGAGTTTACAGGGCGTTTGCAGGCCTGTGTGGTGCGTCCACTGGAAGGAAATGAGTATTTATACCTGGTTGTACCGGTGAATGTTGCTGAGTAGCCATGTATCTGACAAAGCTTGTTTTAAAGGATTATCGTAATTTTACAGCGCTTACACTGGAGGATTTAAAGGAAGGGATTTATATCTTCGTAGGCGCCAATGCAATGGGAAAGACCAACCTAATGGAGGCGATGAATTATCTCTCTTGTGGGAGGTCTTTTCGTATTATGCAAGAAAGACCACTCATCAAAGAGGGTGCTCCTTTGGCAGGTATTTTGGCAGAATACGAGACAAAATCACATCGCGGAACAATGGAAACCATTTTACTTGCAAATGGAAAGCGTATGATAAAAGTAAATGGTATACCCGTGCGGAAAATTGCTGAAATGATGGGTGTGTTTCATACAGTTGTTTTCACACCGGAGGATTTGCGTACCATCAAAGAATCTCCAAGCTTGCGGCGTAGGCTTTTGAATGTAGAAATTTCAAAAATACGTCCCAGCTATTATGTAGATTTAAAAAACTACAATACAGCGTTGAAAAATAAAAACAAAATTCTAAAAGAGAGAAATACAAACCTTTCTGTTTTAGAGGCATATAATACAGCACTTATCTCCCATGGCAGTAAAGTGATCCACAGACGCGCCATTTTTGTGGATCATTTGAATGAATTTGCACAAGAAATTTATGAGACATTGGTGGGGCAAAAAGAAAGTATTGCAATCCGATACGATGCTGCTATTGGTATAGATGAAATTGAAAAGAATTTTGCAGAAAAGATTTTGCAAATGCAAAAAAGAGAAATAGAGATGGGTATGGCGCTTGTGGGGCCGCATCGAGAAGATATGGAAATATTGATCAATGGAAAGGATGCAAAACTTTATGCCTCTCAAGGGCAGCAACGTACTGCAATGTTGGCAATCAAATTGGCAGCAGCAAGAATTGCAGAAATGTTTACCGGAGAAAAGCCAATTTTGCTTTTAGATGATGTTTTTTCCGAGCTGGATCATAGCAGAAGAACCGGTCTTTTATCGCTTGTAAAAGAACAGCAGGTTTTTATCACTTCCACAGACACAGCACTGCAAAATCGCTACGAATATGCCACTTATTTTGAAGTAAAAGATGGAAAGGTCAAAAAACATATATAAACAAATTGTAAACAAAAAGAGGGCGTAAAAATGCCTTTATAATAAGCTTTTAAGAGAGAGGTCTCTAGGAGATTTCTTTCTTTTTTTATATATTTGTTGTATAATATATATAATAAAGAAGAAACTTAGAAAATAAAAAGCTGTACAAAGCAGCTTTTTTTGGGGTTTACAGGGAGAAAGGCAATAGAAAGATAGGAGAAAAACATGGTAGAAAATACGACCAATTTATCCGGTTATGATGAAAGCAAAATTCAAGTACTGGAAGGACTAGAGCCGGTGCGCAAACGGCCGGGGATGTACATTGGTTCTACAGACAAACGTGGCCTGCATCATTGTGTTTATGAAGTTGTGGATAACTCCATTGACGAAGCGATGGCAGGTTGTTGTGATACCATCGAAGTGGTGATTACAAAAAATGGCGGGCTTCGCGTCTCAGACAACGGGCGCGGCATTCCAACAGGAATTAATGAGCAAACAGGAAAATCCACATTGGAAGTTGCCATGTCCATGCTGCATGCAGGCGGAAAATTTGGCGGTGGCGGATATAAAGTTTCTGGTGGATTGCATGGCGTGGGTGTTTCTGTTGTCAATGCTCTTTCTACAAAATTGACGGCAACCATCAAAAGAGATGGAAAAATTCATACACAAACGTATCATCAAGGAATTCCGGAAGCGGAAGTGCAGATTATTGGTGATACAGAGGAAACGGGAACCATTGTTGAATTTTATCCGGATCCGGATGTATTTGAAACAGTGGAGTTTGATTATGATATGCTGCGGGTGCGGTTCCGCGAAATGGCTTTTTTGAACAAAGGCATTCGCATTATCTTGCGTGACGAGCGAAAGGAACCAGCAGTTACCCATGAATACCATTATGAAGGCGGCATCAAATCTTTCATTGAATATTTGACGCGGGGCAAAACCACATTAATCGAAGATGTCATCTATATGGAAGGGCAAAAAGATACGGATATTGTGGAAGTTGCCATGCAATATGTGGATAGTTATAACGAATCCATTTATTCGTTCGCCAATAACATCAACACCCATGAAGGTGGTTCGCATGAAACTGGTTTTCGTGCTGCGATGACAAAAGCGGTCAATGAATACGCCAGAAAATATAATTTGCTAAAAGACAAAGATGAAAATCTTTCCGGAGAAGATATCAGAGAAGGATTGGTGGCGGTCATCAGCGTGAAGCTGGAAGAACCGCAATTTGAAGGGCAAACCAAAACAAAACTGGGCAACAGTTATATGCGCACGCTGACAGAAAGCATTGTTTCCGCAGGGATTTCCGAATACTTGGAGGAGCATCCAAAAGAAGGAAAGCGTATTGTGGAAAAATGTATTATGGCAAAAGCGGCGAGAGATGCAGCCCGCAAAGCCAGAGATGTGACCCGCAAAAAAGCAGGGCTCTTTTCCATGCCTTCTAAATTAGCCGATTGCACCAGCAAAGATGTAAGCGAGCGAGAAATTTTCATTGTAGAAGGAAATAGCGCCGGCGGTAGTGCAAAAGGCGGCAGAGATCGTAGAACGCAAGCAATTTTGCCGTTGCGCGGGAAAATTCTAAATGTGGAAAAAACACGGTACGATCGCGCTTTGGGCAATGCAGAAATTCGCGCAATGATTACAGCATTTGGAACAGGCATTGGCGCGGAGTTTGATATAAACAATTTGCGGTACGATAAAATCATCATCATGACAGATGCGGATGTGGATGGCAGTCATATCAGAACATTGTTACTGACGTTCTTCTATCGCTATTTGCGCCCCATTATCGAAGAAGGGCATGTTTATATTGCACTTCCCCCGCTGTATCGCCTCAGCAAGGGTAGAGAGCATTCTTATGTATACACGCAAGAAGAATTTGATGCATTTTTAGCAGAGAACGGCTCCGGTTATGATGTGCAGCGGTATAAAGGGCTGGGCGAGATGGATGCCATTCAGTTAAAAGAAACAACAATGGATCCGGAAAAACGCACTTTACTGCAAGTTTCCATTGAAAACGCCATCGAAGCAGATGAGCTTTTTACTATTCTAATGGGAGAAGAAGTGGAACCCCGCAGAGAATTCATTCAAAACAATGCGCAACTTGTGACAGACTTAGATATTTAATGAGGATAGAAACGCTATGGACAATGAAAACAATCAAAATACAGTAAGAGTGATGCCCATTGATTTGGGCGCAGAAATGAAAAAATCGTTCATTTCTTATGCAATGTCGGTTATCGTAAACCGTGCGTTGCCGGATGTGCGCGATGGGCTAAAACCGGTGCATCGTAGAATCATTTATTCCATGATTGAACAAGGCATTACGCCGGATAAGCCCCATAAAAAAAGTGCGCGTATTGTGGGCGATGTACTGGGGAAATACCATCCCCATGGTGATACCGCTATTTATGATAGCATGGTGCGTATGGCACAAGATTTTTCTACCCGCTATCCATTGGTGGACGGGCATGGAAACTTTGGCTCTGTAGATGGCGATCAAGCAGCTGCCATGCGGTATACAGAAGCACGCCTCAGTAAAGTATCTTTGGAATTGGCAAGAGATCTGGACAAAGATACGGTTGATTTTTATCCCAACTTTGATGACACCTTGCAGCAACCGGTTACCCTCCCCTCTCGCTACCCCAACTTATTGGTCAACGGGACAGGCGGGATTGCAGTTGGTATGGCGACCAACATTCCGCCGCATAATATGGGAGAGACCATTGATGCTGTCTGCGCATACATTGACGATAACGAAATAGACATTGCAGGACTCATGCAATATTTACCCGGACCGGATTTTCCTACAGGCGGGAAAGTTGTAGGGCTTTCAGGCATTAGAGATGCCTATCATACCGGCAGAGGCAAGCTGCGTATGCGCGCCAGAGCTGAAATCGAAGTAGAAAAAGATGGTCGCGAAAAAATTATAGTAACGGAAATTCCTTATCAAGTAAATAAAGAAGCCTTGGTTGCCAATATTAGAGATTTGGCACGAGATAAAAAAATTGATGGTATTGTAGATGTAAATGATGAATCTGATTTTTCCGGTATGCGCGTGGTCATTGATTTAAGAAGAGGCGTTAGCTCTTCTGTTATTTTAAATCAGCTTTATAAGCATACCCAATTGCAAACCACATTTGGCGTGATTATGATTGCGCTTTCCGGCGGCGAGCCAAAAGTCTTGAATTTAAAAGAAATCATTGAACAATATGTGGCATATCAAAGAGAGGTCATTGAGCGCAGAACCCGTTTTGACTTGGAAAAAGCAGAAAAGCGGGCGCACATTGTAGAAGGATTGCTAAAAGCGCTGGATGCCATTGATGCCATTATCGCTACCATTCGTGCTTCCAAAGATGGCGCGACTGCGCGCGCTGCATTGATGGAACAATATGATTTTACAGAAATACAAGCACAAGCGATTTTGGATATGCGGTTACAGCGTTTAACGGGCTTAGAAGCGGATCGCTTACAGGCAGAATTTGATACGCTTAAATCTCAAATTGCATATTACAATGAAGTATTGTCCAACCCGCATGTGGTGGATGGTATTATCAAGGATGATTTAAACGAAATCAAAAACCGTTATGGAGATGCGCGCCGAACAGAAATCACATTTGACGAAGCAGAAGATGTGGATATGGATGAACTCATTCAAGAAGAAGAAATGGTGGTTACACTGACGCAGCATGGCTATATCAAACGCGTTTCTGCCGATACCTATCGGGCACAGCGCCGTGGCGGCAGAGGGATTACAGGATTGTCTACAAAAGAAGAAGATATTGCTTCAGGTGTTTTTGTAACATCCACCCACAATCAAATTTTGTTCTTTACTACCCATGGGAAAGTATATATGAAAAAGGGGTATCAAATTCCTGAAGCAGGGCGCACCGCCAAGGGTATGGCGATTGTGAATCTACTATCCCTTGCGCCGAAAGAACAAATTTCAGCAGTATTCCCGGTGGCAGAATTTGATGAATCGGCGCATCTGGTCATGGTAACAAAAGAAGGTATCGTGAAAAAAACAGAGATGAGCGCATATCAAAACATTCGCCAAAACGGGCTAATTGCCATCAGCATCCGCGAAGAGGATGAGCTGATTAGCGTACTGCGTACAAGAGAAGAAGATAAAATTATCATTGGAACACGCACAGGCATGGCAATTGTCTTTGAAGAAAGCGATGTACGTTCCATGGGCAGAACGGCCATGGGTGTGCGCGGCATTCGGCTGCGCAAAGGCGATGCGGTAGTGGGCGCCAGCCGGCTGGAAGCAGATCAATACGTGCTTACCATTTCGGAAAACGGCTATGGAAAGCGTACGCCTGCAGATGAATATCGGGCGCAAAACCGTGGTGGTATGGGCTCTAAAACCATGACGGTCACCAAAAAGACGGGTGAGATGTGTGGACTGCTGACTGTGCGAGATGGCGAAGATATTATGTTGGTGAATGATGCCAATGTTATCATCCGCACCAGCACAGAAGATATTTCCGTGTTTGGGCGAACAGCGCAAGGTGTGCGTATCATGCGTCTAGATGATGAAACAAATGTTGTCTGTATCGCCAAATTACCGCAAGATGTGGAAGATGAGAATGTAGAAATTGTTGAAGAAACAGAAAATTAAATGTTGAGACAGAAAAAAGGGATGGCATAGAGATTGCCATCCCTTTTTTATTAATACATCATATTACGATTCACAATGGAGCCATCAACAGCATTGATTGTAACAAAGCAAACTTCGTTTTGTACGGTTGTGCTGTCCTCGCTTGCTTCGGTACCGATAAAACTCCAAGCGGGCACCAGTTTATAAACATTTGGCTGATCTTTCATACGAATTTTTGCAAACCCCAGCGCAATGCGTGTGATTTGAATGGTGGTGTCTTTTTCGAAAACTTCTCCCATTTCTTTTGGTGAAAACATATAATCCAACTGTGTCAGAAAAATGGATTCAACTTCTGCCCAAGAAAGTGTTTTAACATTTTCGTTGTCTACGGCTTTTATTCTTGCTTTATTGCGCCAAATCACTTTCACAAGCGTTGTCTCTTCAAAACGAAACGATAAGAATTCATTTCGCCATAAATTTGCATATTCTGCTTCGCCCATCTCAACATCTTCCACATCAAAATTTGTTGGAATGTATGTTTCTTGCAAACCATTATAAGCGCGGGTGTAGTAGAGCGTATATCCGGTTTTGTCTTGATAGATTGTGTCAATGTGCATATCCTCTATGCCCATGTTTTTCGTATGAAGCGCCGCAGTTTCCATGCAAGCAGAAAGCGTATCATTTTGTGAAACTTGGGTTGGCAATGAATAATTTCCTGAAGTAGGGTCATAAGCGGCAGCAGAGGTATCTGTAAAATAGAAAAAATTCCCCAGTTCATTGTTTATAAAATCCAAATCATAGGTTTTTTCACCCACGTAGGCATACATGTTTGCTTGATAATCGTTGGTACGTACATTTTTCAGTGTAAACGTTGTAGGAATAAGCGTTTCATCTGGCGCTGTTGCATATTGCTGCTCATAATGATTGATGGCACCTTCCAGTGATTGCCGCAGCGCATCTTGATGTTCCGGTGGTGTTGGCCCGGTATCCTCCGGAAAAACCGACAGGCCAGCATCCAACCGATATAAATACTCTCTTAAGCGTAAAATTTCCTTTTCAATTTGTTGCTTTGTCAGTGCGCCTGTGTAATCATAGATACCTTCTGTAGGAATAAAAGAACGAGAAATTGTTTCAATTTGCATGCCATCTGTAAAAGGATCTTTTTCAATGGTGAGCACAGGTAAATTTTCTTGCTTTTCGTCATATAGTGGTGCGTCTATCATAATTTTTATGCCATTTTCATATGTCTTTTCATATTGATATACAAAAGGCTGGCTTTCATTTGGTGCGGGAGAAGTTTCTTGTTCCTTGATTTTCTGGTCCAATGTACCATCTTTTTGTGTGACATGAGATGTTTTTGGTGTAGGTTGACAAGAAGTGATGATAAAGAAAAAGAGAAACAAAAGAATAATTGAGAAAAAGTAGCCTTTTTTCATAATGCGCAAAATCTCCTGTTGATGATAGAATCTTTTCGTTAGCATAGCAAAAATGGGTTCAAACATCAAATTTTCTTTTACAATTTTTTCTTGTTTGTACCATTGAAAAGCAATAGAGCAAAAAAGAAGTCTAAATATTCTTACTTATAGATATATGCCGCTAAAAGAGGCCGGTAATAACACCATCTTTCGAAACATCAATGTTAATGGCGGCAGGTACTTTGGGTAAGCCGGGCATGGCAATAATGGTTCCGGCATATACCACAATGAATTCTGCGCCGGCGCTGACATGAATATCGCGCACATGAAGGGTAAAATCGCTGGGTGCGCCCAGTTTTTTGGGGTCATCGCTAAAAGAATATTGGATTTTGGCGATGCAAATGGGAAACTGGGCGTATGCAGCGTCTAATGTATTGATCTTTTCCAGTGCCGTTTCGGAAAAAGAAACGGTAGATGCTCCATATATTTTTTGCGCTACGGCATGAATTTTTTCTTGTAAAGAAGCTTGATCAGTATATGCATAAGAAAAGTCATTCGCAGGGTTTTCTTCCAACAAAGTAACAACTGCCTCTGCCAAAGCCTCGCTGCCGGCGCCGCCCTTTGCCCAAGCTTCGCAGATAACTGCCCACACATCTTTTTTGGCAGAGAGTTCCTGCAAAAGCGCCAGCTCCGCCGGTGTATCTGCAGAAAATGCATTGATGGCAATGACAACAGGCAATTTATAAACAGTTTGAATGCGCTCCAGATGTGCAAATAAATTTGCAGTGCCTTCTTTTAGCGCCTCCAGATTTTCCTCGTTCAAAGAATCTTTTTTTACACCACCATGATATTTGAGTGCACGAATGGTGGCGACCAGAACAACAGCATCCGGTACCAAATCTGCCTGCCGACATTTGATATCAAAGAATTTTTCGGCGCCCAAATCTGCGCCAAACCCTGCTTCGGTGATGACATAATCCCCCAACGCGCGCGCAGTTTTGGTTGCAATTACGCTGTTGCAGCCATGGGCAATGTTAGCAAATGGGCCGCCATGCATTAGGCAAGGCGTTCCCTCCAGGGTTTGCACCAAGTTTGGATGAAGCGCATCTTTTAGCAACACTGCCATTGCGCCAACGGCACCAATGTCTTCAGCGCAGATAGGAGTATTCTCTTTTGTATAACCAACAATGATTTTGGAGAGGCGTCTTTTTAAATCCGCCATGTCTTTTGCCAAGCAAAGAATTGCCATGATTTCTGAAGCGGCGGTGATATCAAAACCATCTGTGCGTGGCACACCGCTTTTTTTGCCATCTAACCCACTTTCAATGGTACGCAATTGACGATCATTTACGTCAAGACAGCGGCGAAACACAACGCGATTTGGGTCAATTTGCAACGCATTTCCTTGAAAAATATGATTGTCCACCATGGCAGCAAGTAAATTATTTGCCGTGGTGATGGCGTGAAAATCGCCTGTGAAATGAAGGTTAATTTCTTCCATGGGAAGGACCTGCGCGTAGCCGCCGCCGGTGGCGCCGCCTTTCATTCCAAAAACAGGCCCCAGGGAAGGCTCTCGCAGCGTCAAAACACAATTCTTTCCGATGCGCCGCATGCCATCAGCAAGGCCAGTGGAAATGGTCGTCTTCCCTTCTCCGGCAGGGGTGGGCGTAATGGCAGTCACCAAAACAAGTTTGCCGTTATGGTTTTGTTCAACTGCAGTCGGATTGATTTTTGCCTTATTGCTCCCATATGGGAAAAGCGCTTCTTCCTGAATGCCCAGCTGTTTTGCAACTTGCGTGATGGGAAGAGCGTTTGCTTCTTGTGCGATTTGAATATCTGTTTTCATGCGCTTCACCTCCAAAGATTCATTTATTCGTTTTGTGGTTGCTCTTTTTTGAAAATAAAAAATTTGCTGATGATATAGTTTAGAATAACGACGACAATGGAAAGCCCGATTTTTGCAACCATCAACCCTTCTATGCCGAAAAATGTTTTTTCAGAAATGCCTACCACAACGGTAAAAAAAAGAAGCCCCAATTGTTCGAAGAAAAAAGAAAAAATGCGCGCCATCAAAAAAGAAGGCAATTCTTTTTTCAATACATCCATATGCCAGCTGCGGCTGTTGAAAACATACAATTTGTTGGTAACAAAGGCAAAGACACAAGCGCAAATAAAGGAAAATGTATTGGCTATAAGAGATAACTTTGCTCCTAAAACTTGCAATGCCAGCCAAAAAGTAATATAACTGATGAGTGTGGTAAGAACACCAAAGATTAAATATAAAACGCCTTCTTTAAGGGCTTGTTTCTTTTCCATATAAAAAAAAGACCTCATGTTCTTCATGATTTTCGCATCATGCTCATCGTAACATAAAGCCTTTTTTTCTGCAATGCGATGATATTATAGTTGGGAAAAAAGCGCAACATTTTCTCGCGCTGCCGTTCGTTTTCCCGCTTCTATTTGATGGATGATATGAATGACTTTGTCATTATATGGTGTTGCAACGCCATAGCGTTTGCCCCATGCAGAGACGACGCCACTGATATCGTCCACTTCTGTTTTCTTTCCCTGCTCCAAATCTTGCAACATGCTGGCGCGTAAGTTGGCATGTTTTTTAATGGCGATGGGAATGATGAAAAAAGAAATTTTTTCTTTCAACCAGCCATGGTAATCAAGAAGTTTTACAATATCTTTTCCCTGCACCGGTGCGATTTCAATTTTGGCGGCTTTTGCCACATCAATACATTCTTTGATGACGCGTTGAATGCAATACCGAGAAGCCTTTTCTTTTGCAGCTGCGCCAAACGTTTCTCCCAATACAGAAGAAACGCCACTAAAAGCAGCATTGATCAGTAATTTTGACCAACGTACGCCCATAAAATTTTCTTCAATGGTAACCGGGCACATATGCTCTAAAACTTCCTTTACAGTATATAATGCATCATCAACCGAGCCATTCAAACGCCCAATTTCAAAAGACAGACTATCCGGCGCAGAAGTTAGCTCGGATACGCCTGGCGCGCTTAGCGTTGCCCCCCATTCCACTACGCAACCAACCACGCGCGCTTCACCAAGGATTTCGGCAATGCCCGGCTCGGGGAGCCCGTTTTGCATGGTGCAGAGCGTTCCCGTGGGCGAGAGAAACGCCTTTAGATAGGAGACAATTTCTTGGTTTTGTGTTTGCTTGGTCATCAAGAATAAAAGATCATATTCTCCTGTCATTTCTTCAGGTGTAATGGCATGAACGGGTGTGGAAAAAGAAACAGTGCCTGTAACCGTGGCCCCATTTTCATTTAACGCTGCTACATGCGCCTTGTTGCGGTTGATAAGATCAATCTGTATCCCTGCCTTGCTGATATATGCTCCCAGTATGGTGCCCAAAGACCCCGCGCCGTAAATACCAATTTTCATCATCGCATTACCTCCCTGCCAAAAACAGTATAGCATAAATTCTGTTGGGAAAGAAGAAAAGAGAGATTGCACAAAAAGAGCAGTTCGTATACTATAAAAGTAAGTAAAATTTTGCGAGGTGCATTATGTTTCCAAAAGGGAAAAGAGTCGGGCTGTTTTTATCCATCATGGTATTATATTGGTTCTCATTTTATGCCTACTCGCCGGTTTTTACTGAATATGTAAAAGGATTTTCCACTTCGCAAATGGCAGGAACAATCATTGCAAGCTATGGGTTTATGCAGATGCTGCTGCGCATTCCGGTCGGCATTCTTTCAGATAAATTAAAAACCAGAAAGCTTTTTGTTATTGTCAGCGCAGTACTGAGCATGATTTCTGCCCTGGGGCTGGCGTTTTTTCAAACGCCGGGCATGGCGCTTGTTTTCCGTGGGTTAGCGGGTGTGGCCGTTTCTGCATGGGTTCCATTTACCATCTTGTTTTCCAGTTATTTTAAGCCGGAAGAGGCAACGCGCGCCATGGGCATTGTCAACGCCTTTAATTTTGGCGGACAAATGACGGCGACGCTTTTAGGCGGCTTTGCAGCAGATATTACAGGAGATGTGCGCTGGGCCTTTTTCTTATCTGCCATTGCAGCGTTTGTTGCCGCCGGGCTTTCCTTTTTTATTATTGATCAACCAAAAGAAGAATTTGGAGAAGGCGGCGTTTCCTTAAAAGCAGTGGTGGGCGTGGCAAAGGATAAAAAGTTGATGCTGGCGTCTTTGCTTGCAATGTTAAATCGCTTTGCCTGTTTTGCTACGATGTATGGCTTTACGCCAACCTTTGCAAAAGAGCAGATGGGTGCCTCGCAATCACAGCTGGGCATACTGGCAACGCTTATTACCTTGCCTGCTATTTTTTCTGCAGCATCTTCCAGTAAGTTCTGCAAGGCCACAAAAGGCTTGCACAATGCGCTGCTTATCACATTTTCTGTTACGGCCGTTTATTGTGCAGTCGTTCCCTTTATTATGGATCTTACTGTACTATATATTGCACAATTTATTTGCGGCTTTGCGCTGGGAATTTCCACCAGCATGCTCATGGGCTACAGCATTGAAGATATTTCGCCCAAACTGCGCGCTACGGCCATGGGCTTTTATCAAGCCATTTATGGGCTGGGGATGACGCTGGGGCCGCAAATTGTTGGATGGTTTGGAAAAAGTGCCGTGGGCGAAACCAATTTGCCCGGGCTCACCACAGGCTTTTTGGTGGTGGCAGTAACGCAAGTTATTGCAGGCGGCATTGCTTGGTTCTTCGTGAAAAAGTTTTCAAAAAAAGCAGAAGCTTAAAAGGAATTCTAGGAAATATATGGAATATATAAAGAATAGGAGGTAATAATTATGGGCAAACAATTTTCAAAGAAATGGACAGTGCATGAATTCAGCAAAGAATCTTATACGGTGGAAGAACTCAAAGAAATCAGCCGCTCTGTTGGGCTTCCTGTCAGCGGCAATAAGGAAGAATTGACAGATAACATCAAAGAATATTTGACAAAAGAGCGGGTGAAAGAAGGCGTCGGGATTGCCAAAAAAGAAGCCAAAGTGGCAGGCGGAAAGATTTCAGATGCTGCCAAAGAGCTGGGCGGCATGATCAAAGAGGGCGTGCAAGAGTTAAAAGGACACATTGAAAAAGAGTTGGATGATAAAAAGAAAGAAGAGTAATGCGTTATTTTTTGCTGACGGTATATCATGCAACAAAAGATTTTTATAAAAAACACAAACAAAAGGCAATCATTGCAATCAGTAGCTTGGTAGGGCTTATGCTCATCGGGCTACTGGTTTTATTGCCAAAAAATATGAGAAGACGACCTTCTGTTCCGGCGGAAAGCACGGCGCCAACTCCTTCAACTTCTGTTGCACCAAGCGCGCTTTCTCCTGCGCCGGAGAGCGAACAGCCATCTCTCTCGCCTGTACCCTCTCCTACGCCAACGCAGCCCAACTGGGCAGAAATTGATGTAACAAAATTCGAGATATTCAATAACGAGAAACATGGCTGGGGGCATGGCAAATGGAAAGATGAAAAAAACCGCCCGACAGATGCTATTGCAGCGCAGGAAAAATACGGCGCATTGGGCGGATTATTCATTGGTGAAGCGGAAAACGTTATCTACTTAACTTTTGATGAAGGATATGAAAACGGATATACAGAAAAAATATTGGATGTGTTGAAAGAAAAAAACCAACGAGCCACCTTTTTCGTTACTTATGATTATGTCAGCAAAAATGATGCGTTGGTGCGGCGGATGATTGCCGAAGGGCATGTGTTGGGCAATCACAGCATGCATCATCCTTCTATGCCGGAAATTCCTTTGGCCACGGCAAAAACAGAAATAACAGATTTACATGATTATGTATTTCAACAATATGGCGTAAGCATGCGCTTATTTCGACCGCCCATGGGACATTTTTCCGAAAGAACCTTAGCGTTGGCGCAAGCGCTTGGGTATGAAAGTGCTTTTTGGAGTTTTGCATACCATGATTGGGATCCCAAAAATCAAAACGGTTATGAAAAAGCATTACAAAAAACCGTAGATGATTTACATCCCGGCGCCATTTATTTGCTGCATGCCGTTTCAAAAGACAATGCAGATATTTTAGGCGAATGGATTGATATTACGCGGGGCAAAGGGTATGCAATTTTGCCGCTAGAATAGTTTTTTTCTTTCTAATCGCGGTCTTTGCTGCTGCGTGCAATGAGAAAAAGCCGTAATAGGGAGATCAGCGAAGAGAGGGCCGCAACAACATAAGTAAATGCGGCGGCGCGCAACACGCTTTTTGCCCGCGGAATTTCGTCAGGCGTCAAATAATTGCCATCTTGCAACATGGCAATGGCGCGGCGAGAAGCGTTGAATTCTACAGGCAATGTTGCCAGTTGAAAAAGCAATACGGCAGAAAATAAAATAACGCCAAAATATGCCAAGCCGCTATACCCTAAAACAAGACCTAAAATAACCAGCAATGGCGCTGCTTGCGAACCGATATTTGCAACCGGCAAAATGGCATTGCGAATGCGAATGGGCGTATACCCTGCCTGATATTGCATAACATGCCCGATTTCATGAGCAGCAACAGCAACCGCCGCCACAGAGCTTTGCCCATAGACGGTTTCGCTTAACCCGACCGTATGGGTTTTGGGGTTATAATGATCCGTCAAATTGCCGTGTACCTTTTCAATGCGCACAGAACTACCACCTTGCTGCAACAATTGGCTTGCCACTTCATGGGCGGGTAGATTGATGGTCGCACGAATTTTTGCATTTTGCGAAAAGCGGCGCGATACCATGGCTTGGGCAACAATGCCCAATATAAAAACGCCGATAATGGCGGCCAGAAGCCAAGCGTCTGTTGTCATTGTAAATGCATTGGGATAATACATAATGCCTCCAAAAAGTTGTTCTTCTTATTGTAGCGTAAACCTTCGCCTAGAGGTATGAACGCTTTTTTAATAGATTTGAAAAATATAAAATTTGAGGTAGTTTGTCTCCGGTACATTCCACAAAATCGGATGATCCGGGCTCTGCGCCCGCGCTTCAATTTGGCGCAATGATACTCCGGCATCAGCAGCGGCATGCCCTAACATGCTGCGAAACATTCCTTCCGTCACGAAATGAGAACAGGAGCAAGTTGCAAGATAACCGTCGCGGGGCAATAACTGCATGGCTCGTTTATTGATTTCGCGGTATCCGCCCATAGCGTTTGAAAGCGTGGCGCGGCTTTTGGTAAACGCCGGTGGGTCTAAAATAATAAAATCAAATTTTGCAGCTTCTTGCTTGAGCGTAGGCAACAAGGCAAAAACATCTGCTTCTTGTAATGTTATTTTTGCAGAGAGATCATTGCGCATGGCGTTTTCTTTTGCTGTATCAAGGGCATGTGCGCTAATATCTACCGCGGTTACCTGTTCTGCTCCGCCCCGTGCCGCGTTAAGCGCGAAGGAACCGGTATGGGTAAAACAATCCAAAACGCGCTTGCCCTTTGCCAAGCGCCCGACAGCAGCGCGGTTGTATTTTTGATCCAAAAAGTATCCGGTCTTTTGTCCATTTTCAAAATCAACAAGATAGGAAATATCATTTTCTGAAATCACGACAGAGGTTTCTGTCGGGGTGTCTTTGTGTGGAAGAGAAAACCAACCTTTGTATTGGCGGAGTCCTTCTTTTTCCCGCAAAGCAACATCGTTTCGTTCAAAAATACCGCGTACAAGAATTCCCATCTCTTTTTGCAGCAACGAAACCAGCAAAGGGAAAAGCAGGGGTTTTATTTTTTCAATGCCCATGCTAAGGGTTTGTGTAACCAAAATATCTTGAAAAAGATCGACAGTAAGCCCGGGGAAAAGATCCGCTTCTCCGAAAACGAGGCGTGAAGCGGTTATATCCTGCTGCATAACCGTTTGTCGATATGTAAGTGCATGTAATAGACGTCTCGTATAAAAGGCTTCATCGAATTTGTCGTTTGTATTGCTTGAAATAATACGTACACGGATTTTAGAATGCGCGCTGTAATAGCCGGTCCCTAAATATTTTCCTTTTTGCGAAAGGACATCGATTAGCATGCCATTTTCTGCAACAGGCTCTTGCGTCAAAATTTCAGCATCATAAACCCAAGGATGCCCCTTGCGCAAGGCAGCTTCCCCTTTTTTTGAAATGGTGAATGCTGGGTAAGATCGGTTTGCCATAGAATAAGATTCCCCTCTACCAGCTGCTGCCGCCGCCACCACCTGAGCCGCCGCCGGAAAAGCTACCGCCGCTGCTGCCTGAACCACCGCCGGACCAACTGCTTGATTCAGAAGGCGGAGGCGAGGTCATGGTTGTAGAAACTGTTTGCATGCTGCGCAATAACTGCCAGGTCAAATAGTCTGTTGTAAAATTTCCTTCCACCCAAGAAGGTGGCGCCATGATAAGCCCGTCAAACTTGCTTTGCCAGATGGAAGAAACGCCCAATACTTGCGCATAGGGTAAAATGTTGTAGTAATATTCCGGGTCTTCGTTGAGTAACATTTCAAGCTGTGGTTTTTCTGCGGTTTTAATAAAATTGCGGAAACCCAAGAGCAACCCAAAAACATGATGCCCAAAAGGTGTGCGCCGAGATAAAAAGGGCGCAAAAATGCTTAACAATAACAAACCAATTGCGATGAGCAAGACAGACCAAAGCGGTAGCAAAGCGCCAGCATAAACGGAAACAAAGAAATAAACACTGCCCAGCGCGAAAAGTGCCACAAAAATGGCAGAAAAGATGTTGCCTGCAGTAAGCGCCTTATAACGATTGTTTTGTAATACAGTTTGCATGGAAAATACAAAAACCAAGCTAAGCGTAAATGCACCACCTGCCAGAATGCCTACTTCCGGGTAAAAACCCGCAAAGGAAAGTGAAATCAATATGATGCCCATAACGACAGGGAAAAGAATACCGAGAAGAACGGAGAAAAGAAATGTTTTTGTGTTACGCAATTTACGCGTGCCGGTAAAAGAGCTGCGCAAACGCCTTGTTGTCTGATTGATTTCCGTATAAAAAGAGTGAGTGAGTTCTGCGCTGGAGACTTGATCTTCTTCCGCGCCATATTGCCAAAGCGCAGCAAACATTTGATGTTCGTAAGCAGGATGCGTTTCATTTAAATTGCCTTTTTTATGTAAAATAAAATCGTCGTTTTCCAAAAGTTCAATGGAAAGATATCCTTTTGCTGCCCAATAATAAATGAGCGAAGTAATATCTCTTCCTGAAGCAACGCCATCAATAATATAGCCTGCTTCAGCAGGATTTAACCCCTCCGGCGGATAAAAGGCCACCGGTGTAACGAGCGGTTCTGCGGGATGAAATGCTAGGTAGAGGAATAATGCAATTAAAACGATTAAAATCGCGGCTGGCAACAAAAAATCTGTGGCTTTCCCCTCTCGCAAGAAAGCACCAGTCGGGTATTCCATGGTCAGTAAAATATCAAGAGAAGCCGGAAGCGGTTCTTTATTTGTAAAGGAAAAGGTATCGCCCGCTTGTGTTTGATGGAAAAGTGTGCTTTCGCTTTCTTCGTTTGCAGTATGCAAAAACACCATATTCGGCGCCGAAGCAGAAGTGAAGGCAATGGAAGCATTTGAAAACTCCACATTATCTTGCATATCCATTACATTGAGATGCAACTGCAAATTATCTTGCTGCAACACATCATATTGTAGCGAATAGGAAATGGAAAACGTAATCTCTTCACCGGCATAAGGTGTGAGCGAAAAAGAAACTTGATTGCCGTAAGAAGTGATATCAAGAAGTGTTTGATCCGGTAATTCGGCGGAAGCGCTTTGCAGTCGCGCATCAACGCCATTATACATATAAGGAAAAACTGTTTTGGAAAAAGAAATATAATTTCTGGTTCCCACATGAGCGTGATAAGTTTCTTTTACCTGCAAAACACCATAAGCATCCAGCGTTGCTGCAACATCCAGATGTTCCACGCGCAAGCTGGGCGTCCAAACGGCTGCATCAGAAAAGGCGCCCTCGGCTAATTTTATTTCAGCAGTAATGCCTTCATAAGGAGACAAATATTCTGTTGTATGCCACTGAAGAATGTTTTCCGAGAGTGTATAGGAAACATGGTTGGCAGTTGTGCTTCCATAATCTCCGCTATAAAAATCATAAGAAAGGATTTCTGCGTTTGTCGGAAAAGAAAGAGTACCGGAAGCCTGCTTTATCGGCACATCCCAGCCTGTTCCAATGAGGTTGATGCGCATCAAATCATAATCAATAAAAGCATCTGCATAATGGGTCAACGTATAAGTAATGGTGTATTGCTGCAAGCCGGTAACCACCTCATCCGGATCTCCGATGCGAATATTCCCATAATTGTCGTAAGTAAACGGCGCGCCTATAACATTTACATTTTCGATGCCATAGCCATCTCGTGTATCAGCTGCAAAAGGAATTTCTCGTATAATGCCATGGGCTTCTTCTTCAAAATAAACATCCAATGTTTCTGTAACATGAAAGCTTTTATCGCTGGTGGCAGCTACAATCACATCATAGTTTTCAATGTAATATTCATAATCGGAAAAATCGAGGGCGTTTGCGTTGGGTATAAAAAGAACAAGCAAAAAAAGCAAAACGAGAAGCAAGCCCAATAGATATTTTATGCGGTTTGTTTTTGTCGTCATTGTATGTTGCATAATTGCGAAGATAACTCCTTTAATGATGCCTTTATTCTACTCTATTTCTAATAAAAAGGCAAAAGAAAACCGCTGTTTTTACAGCGGTTTTCCATAGGCGTTTAGAATAAAAAATGGACATCTTTGTAGTCATACAATAAGCAAGGCAAATCTCGCTCCGGGTCTCTTCCTGTAAGCGCATTGTCTTTTAACTTTATCGCCCCTTCAATCAGTGTAGGCAAAATTTCACGAGAAACATCAAATGGGCCATGGGAAGGTAATATTTTTGTAAATCCCGAAAGGGCATTTAGTTTGCGCATGCTTTCGATATAAGCATAAATATTGCGCCCAGGGCCAAACATGAAAATAGTACCCTGTTGTACGCTATCACCGCTGATAAGCCATCCTTTTTCTTCATATAAAAGCGCAATGCTGCCCGGCGTATGCCCGGGAATTAAAACAACGCGAAATGTCTTCCCGCCAAGGTCAATCGTATCTCCTTCCCAAATGGGCGAAACAGTTGTTTGTTTTGCGGTTTCTTCATTGCGCTGCCAGTAACGATCCATTTCTGCCGGATGCATATAAATTTCGCTGAATTGTGCGTTGCAGCCAACATGATCTCCGTCAGCATGTGTGTTCACAACAAATATTGGTTTGTCTGTGAGCGAAGCAATGCATGCTTTCAAATCTCCTGTCCCGTAACCGGTATCGACAAGCATGGCTTTCTCGCTGCCTTCTATTAGAAAAACGCGGACACCGCCCTCTTCAATGCGCCAAAATCCTTCTTCAATCAAAATCGGTTCATATACGTTTTGCATATTATCCCCCTTTTCTTTGCTACTATAGTAAATTCTTCATTTTTTACAAAAACCCTGCTCCGCTATAAAAGCTTTTTGCAAAAAGAATGCAAAGCGGCGAAAGATATTTGGTTGAAAAGTATCTATGCTGTGGTATAATAATAGCGAAATGAAGAAGGAAGTTAGGAAAAATAATCATGCGGTAAATGAGCATGTTTATGAAATTTAGAGGAGGATATCAAAAATGGAGTTACCAAAAGTCAGAAAATTTGCGGCAATTATGGAGCCGCATGTTGCTGAGGTGCACGAAGAACCAGTGGGCGAAATGGGCCCAAGAGATGTTTTCATTAAAATGGAAACCTGTAATATCTGTACAACAGATTATCAGCATTGGGATGGACTAAGAAATCATCAAGGTTTCCCCATGGCCGGTGGGCATGAATGGGCAGGGATTGTCATTGGCAAAGGCGAGCTTGTACAAAACTTTGAAATTGGCGATCGCGTTGGCACAATTCACGGCGGTTGCGGTGAATGTGAAAACTGCCGCAGAGGAAAATCTTTTGCTTGTACAGCAAAAGGCGGGCCAAGAGAAGCAGCAAATGGGTTTTTGGGTGGAAGAGGTTTTTCAAACTACTTGATTCAATCGGAACGCCGTTTGGTAAAATTAACAACAGATATTCCTGCTGCCGAAGCCAGCTTTGTTGAGCCGGTCGCAACAGTTATTGCAGGCATGCGTAAATTACGCGTTGTGCCGGGTGAAACAGTTGTTGTTTTGGGCGCAGGTACTATGGGATTATTGAATGCACAAGTTGCACGTGCATTTGGCGCAAGAGTCATTATTACGGAATTGACTCCGAAAAAATTAGAGCGCGCAAGACAAATGGGCATTGCTGAAGTGGTAGATGCAAAGAACAATGATCCGGTAGAAGAAGTTATGAAGCTAACCGGCGGGAAAGGCGTAGATGCCGTTATTCCGGCAGTTGGTTTGGGCGTAGCGTATCGGCAAGCATATGCAATGTTAAAACGGGTAGAAGGTAGATTTTTAATCTTTGCTGCCGGTTACCCAAAACCGGAATGGGAAATTGACCCCAATGAAATCCATTATCGTCGCATCGAAATTTTAGGAACCATGAGCGGTGATGAAGCAGATTTCTTAGATGCAGGGTTTATGATTTCCAATAAACTTGTAGATTGCAGCTATTCTCTTGAAGGTAAGGTATTTGGCTTAAAAGATATGCAAGAAGCGTTTAAAGCAGCAGCAACTCCGGATGCTTATCGGGTTACTGTTGATTTGCAGGATGTATAAACGTTAAAGTGATATCAGCAAAAAGAGTGCCTTTTTGGCACTCTTTTTTTATAACACAAAATATAACAAGGTAAGGGAGGTGAACAGCATGGTTGTAGAAATACGGGAGACATTACGATTTGGCTTTCGTCTTGCTGTCACAAAGCTCCGTACAAAGTCTGTTGTAAAATAGGCTAGGCGGAACATGGGGTGAAACATACCATGTTTGTGCGGAGCATAATCGCCAGGCCTTGAATCAATGGTCTTTGTACATTAAATTATACTATTTAATGACAAGGAGCAATAAAAAATGATTGATATAGGCATAAATAAAATAAGCAAAAATTATGGATTTGGAAAAATTCTAAACGACATCAGTTTTGAGATTATGACAGGTGATCGCATAGCGATTGTGGGGCGAAATGGCGTAGGAAAATCCACACTCCTAAAAATTCTGGCAAGAGAAGAAGCGCCCAGCGCTGGCTCCATTACTTGGCGCAGCGGAGCAACCATGGGATATTTATCGCAATTTGCGCCAAATGAAATAAGAGAACAGCCGGTCAGTGAAGTTTTGCAAGAACCATTTGGCGGGTTGCTTGCGCTTGAAAACGAACGACGAACGCTAGAGGCGCAAATGGCCGAATGTGAAGACCTAGCACAGCTAGATACCTTGTTGCTGCGCTATCAAAGTAAAAGCGATGGGTTTGCTGCAAGCGGAGGCTACGAAATACAGGAAAAACTTTCTTATGTGATAAACTTATTTAAGTTGCAAGACCAGCTAGATAAGCCATACACGCTGCTTAGCGGCGGGCAAAAAACTGTGGTAAAATTGGCGAGCATGCTGCTTCGTCAGCCAGATATTTTGTTATTGGATGAGCCAACAAACCATTTAGATATGCAAACGTTAGCGCAATTAGAGGATTTTTTGGCTAGATATAAAGGTACAGTGGTGATGGTTTCTCATGACAGAGCATTTTTGGATAATGTGGCGACAAAAACGATATTGTTAACAAAAAACGAGGCAAGTGGCTTTCATGGTAACTATAGCGATAGCTTAAAAGAACAAGAACGGCTTTTGCTGATAGAGTTCGAGCAATATAAAACACAACAAAAGAAGATAAATGCCATGAAAGCAGCCATTCGGCGCTATCGAGATTGGGAGCATAGGGGTGATAATGCGCAATTCTTTCGCAAAGCAAAAGAACTAGAACGTCGCCTAGAAAAGTTAGAGGAGCTTGAGCGCCCAGATTTGAACAAGAAAAAAGTTCCCATAGCTTTTCATGGTGAGAGAACCGGTAAAGAAGTGCTCATCCTGAAAAATTTTTCGCTGTCACTCGGGCAATTACGTCTTTTTGAACATTGCGATTTTGTTTTGCAATATGGAGAGAAGGTTGCGCTCATTGGGGATAATGGTACGGGTAAAACATCGCTGATAAAAGCAATGCTTCGTGTGTATCGTGGTGCTGACAGCCATAATGAAACAGTTAAAATCACACCGGCGGCAAAACTAGGGTATATTCCTCAAGAAATTGTGTTTGCTGACGAGAAGCAAAGCGTACTGCAAGTTTTCAAGATGGAATGTGTGATGACAGAGACAGAAGCCAGAAATATTTTGGCGCGATATTATTTTTTTGGAGAAGATGTGCACAAACGAGTGAACGCATTATCTGGCGGGGAAAAAGTACTATTGTTGCTTTCCATCCTCATGCAAAAACAAGTGAATTTTTTGATTCTGGATGAACCGACCAATCACATTGACATTGAAACAAGAGAGATTTTAGAAGAGGCTTTGTTGTCGTTTAAAGGAACGCTTTTGTTTGTCTCACACGATAGGTATTTTATTCAGAAAGTAGCAAGTCGCGTCGTAAAAATAAAGAATAAACAGTTGGTGATGCTAGAAGAATGACAGGAGCATAAAGAAAAAGAGTGCAGAATATTATGCACTCTTTTTTTTGGCTTTTGGGTACGACTTTGAGGTATTAATATTTAATCCGCGTAGTTTGTGAAATAATTTTTAATGTAAATGATGGGTGTTCCTTTGTCGCCGCTGCCTGAAGTTAAGTCGCAAAGCGAGCCAATGAGGTCCGTCAAGCGCCGTGGCGTTGTCCCTTCAGAAAGCATATTGCCCACCAAACTTTCGTCTTTTTCGCGAATGCGGCCTTCAATGGCCTCTTTTAAAGCATCGCCGGAGAGATCGCCAAAATCATTGTCTGCCAAATATTTCAGTTTCAGTTCGTTGGGGGTACCGATGAGCCCATCTGTGTGCCCCGGCGAAACCACCGGATCGGCAAGCTCCCATATTTTCCCCACAGGATCCTTGAATGCGCCATCACCATAAACCAAAACTTCTATGTGTTTTCCGGTTTTTTTATGGAGGGCACCTGAAACTTGCTCAGCAAACGCTTTGGCATCGCGAGGAAATAGCTTTACGCTTTCTTCGGTTGCCTTGTTGGAGCCGAGAAGACCATATTCTGCTTGATAACCGCTGCCATCTACAGGTGCGTTTGCGATGGAATCCAGTGTGAGAACGCTATTTGCGCCCGCTTTTTCCAGCAACATTTTACTGCGCATCCGCGAGTGAATGTCGCAGCATAATACATTCTTTGTGAAATCCAAAATGGCTTCAGGGTGATTTGCAAAAACCACTTCTGCTTCTGCGCCTTCTGCTTCAATGAGTTCTTTATAGTAAGAAACGTAATCAACCCCGGTAAATACATGGGTTGCAGCGCCAAAGGTGTCGCGGTATTCTTGTAATGTTAAAACATCTGTCCATGGGTCAATATTGCTGGCATCCAAAAGATCCGGGTCAAACAAATGATTTCCGACTTCATCTGAGGGGTAGCTTAATTGCAGTACAATCTTTTTGGCAGCCCTTGCAATGCCTTTTAGGCAAATGGCAAAGCGATTGCGGCTTAAAATGGGAAACAAAACCCCAATGCTTTCGGCATTTTTGAACTTTTCCTGGACATCTTTTGCAATCCCATCTACAGAAATATAATTTCCCTGCGCGCGGGCAACAACGGCTTCGGTAATGCCCACCACATCTCTATTTTCAAATGTGAAGCCCATTTCATTTACGGCTGTATGGACACAATCTACCACGATTGCGGCAAGATCATCTCCCTCCCGTATGATTGGTGCGCGTACGCCCATGGAAATGGTTCCAACTGATTTTGACATATTTAAAACTCCTTACTGACATAGCTACATGAAAAAAGGCGGTGATGCACCGCCTTTTTGCGCTACAGTTATTTTTTCAAGACGCCCCTTGAACCCCAAGCATCATATTCGCCGATGTTAACGTAAGTATCATCTTTTGCAATACCGGCTTCTTTTTCCAATAAGTTGAATACCGCTTCGGTAAAAGCAGCTTTTGCATCAAAAGCGGTTTCATCTTTTAGGCGAACATCCACAAAAGCAGCAGAAATTTTTTCTTCGCCGCGGAAATATAAATCAACCCCGTCCGAGATAACCATCATTAAATTCGCTTCTGCTTTGTTTGGAATGAGCGTAATGGCTTCGCCCAGGCCTGCTTTGATGGCCAGCTTTTGCGTGCTGTCTAATTTTTGTGCTGTGTGTACTTGAATAAAAGGCATTGTATTAATCCTCCTTATGCTTCGTAAACGTGATCAGGGAAGTAGATACCCGCTTTTTCACGAATGATTTCCATGGTTGCAATCACTTCTCGCGTCAACTTCTTAGATGCTTCATAGCGCTCTTTTGTCCCTTCTCTATCTGTAATGAAAGAATAGAGCTGCAATGCTTCACCGCCCATGGGGCTTTTTGAAGTGTCTCTTTTGGTGATGACTTCTTTTGTACCGTCCACATATTGAATATAACTGTTATCAAAACATTCCATTGTATCAATGTGTAGCACACCCAAATCTCCCATAATCAGATTATCATGCCCGGAAGTGCTGGCCTTACCATAACTGAGCGTTTGATGAATCCCTTGGCTGTTCAAAAGCACAGTTCCGCAAGCATCTGCGCCGGTGCGCAACATAGTTGCATCTGCACAAACCTTATCCGGTGCGCCAAACCAATAAAGCGCCGGGTAGACAAGATAGATACCCATATCCATAAGCCCGCCTGCGCCCATTGCCGGATTGAAGATATTGGGGCTTCCGCCAGCAGCATATTCAGGATACTTGGAGCTATAACGGCAGAAGTCGAATTTGATCATATGAATGGTGCCCAGTTTTTCAAAAGCAGCCGTTAGTTGATCAATTTCAGGCAAATAAAGCCCTTTCATTGCTTCCATGAAGATGAGGTTATTTTTATCTGCAATTTCGTAAAGTGATTCTAATTGTGTGGATGTGATAACAGATGTTTTTTCACAGATGACATGCTTTCCGTTTTCCAATAGTACTTTTGCTGTAGGATAATGGAATGCATTTGGGTTTGCAATATAGACGGCATCAATGGTATCGCTTTTTGCGAATTCTTCCAAATCGGTAAATATATTTGTGATGCCATGTTTTGCACCAAAAGCATCGCCTTCTTCTTGGCTGAACGAATATACAGCGTTGTGTACAAAGTTAGGTGCGTTTTCTTTTGCGCCTTGCAAGAAAGAATCTACGATCCACCCTGCGCCGACGGTTCCGAATCTAATCATTTTTCTACCTCCTACTTTAATCGCCACAAAAGCGAATAAAGATATTCTGACAAATTGTTGGGGCAAATACCCACAGCTCTTAGTTTAATACATTTCTTCTGATTTGGAAATACTTTTCAGCTATCTTTCTATGTTTTTTCAATATTTTCATGTAAAATGGAGAAAAGGTTTGAAAACAAAGGAGGAGTAAAAGAATGAAGAAAAAAGGAATTCTAAATGCAGCGCTGCTAAAAGGTCTTGCGGAAGCAAGGCATGGAGATGGAATCGCGGTACTAGATGTGGGAATGCCCATACCAAATGATTGCGCTTACATTGATCTTGCGCTTATTCGCGGCATTCCGTCGTTGCTGGATACAGTGAAAGCAATTTTGGGCGAAGTTGTGGTGGAAAAGTTTGATGTTTTTGCGCCGATGATGAAAGCAAACCCGGAAATGTATGCAGCGTTATGCGAATTGATGCCGACACAAGAGAAAGGCGAAATTCCCGGTGGAGAACCTTTTGCAGATGCGTTGCGCAAAGCAAAAGTTATTATTCGAACGGCAGAATATGGACGCTGCTGTAACATGATTTTATACTCTGCATCAGGCCTAGATGTATATTATGAAAAGTTTAACATTGAGGTGGAGTAGAAAAAATCCTCTCATTGACATAAGCGCCAAAAGGGCGGTATCATGACAAAAAGGAATCATGAGGAGAAACATTTATGAAAATATTGATTACCACCAATTCTTTCAAAAAGCCGGAAAATCATGAAGGGCAGGCGCTCATTGAAGCGTTTGCAGATGAAATTGTTTATAAAGAAGTGGCGCGGCCTTTGCTGCCCGAAGAGCTGATAGAATTATTAGATGGTGTGGATGGCTGTATTGCAGGGGTGGATCATTTTACAAGAGAAGTAATAGAAGCAGCGCCGGATTCCTTAAAGGTAATTTCCCGCTTTGGGGTTGGTGTGGATCGGGTGGATCTGGAAGCGGCAAAAGAGCGCGGCATCGTAGTAACCAACACCCCTGAAGCAAATGCAACCGCTGTGGCAGAATATGCGTTTGGAACGATGATTGTTCTGGCGCGGCATATGGTTTTTTTGTGTAACGATGTACACGCAGGTGGATGGAATAACAAAGATGGCATTGAACTCATGGGGCGGACGCTGGGCATCATTGGGCTGGGTGCAATTGGTAAACGGTTGGCATCGCGCGCAAAAGGATTTGAAATGCGCGTGATTGCATATGATCCTTATGCAGATGAAGCATATGCATCCGCGCATGATATTGATCTAGTTTCCTTAGATACACTCTTGGAACGAAGCAACTTTATTTCCATTCATACGCCGCTCACAGAAGAAACGTATCATTTGATTGACAGAGCAGCGATTGCCAAAATGCCGCAAGATGCGATTTTAATCAATACAGCGCGTGGCGGGATTGTAGATGAAGAAGCGGTGGCAGAAGCCATCAAATCAGGAAAGCTATATGGTGCTGCGTTTGATGCCTTTGCGGAAGAGCCACCAAAAGCATCTCCGTTGTTTGGGCTAGGAAATGTTATTTTGTCGCCACATACCGGCGCGCATACAACTGCTGCAAATGCCAATATGGGCTGGATGGCAGCGAGAAATTGTGTTGCTATTTTATCAGGGCAGCCCAGCAAATACGTTGTAAATCCCTAGGAGGCATTATGCAAAAGCAGGAAGTGTTAGCAAAGTTAAAAGAATTCGGTGTCATTGCCGTGGTGCGTGCAGAGTCTGCAGCAGAAGCAGTGAAGATTGCCCGCGCTTGCATTGCGGCAGGCATTGTTGGAATTGAAATTACATATACTGTGCCCGGAGCAGAAGAAAGCATCCGAGAAATCAAAAAAGCATTTGAAAAAGAGGGTGTCTTAGTGGGCGCAGGCACCGTGTTAGATGCCCCAACGGCTAGAAATGCTATTTTGGCAGGAGCAGATTTTGTTGTAAGCCCAGCGCTAAATGTGGAGACAGTGAAACTGTGCAACCGCTATCAAACCGCAGTTATGCCGGGTGCAATGACTGTAAAAGAAGCCGTAGAGGGAATGGAAGCAGGGGCAGATATCATTAAAATTTTTCCTGCCCATCTATTTGGCCCGGGAATAATCAAAGCGATCAAAGGACCTTTGCCCCAGTGTGAAATGATTCCTACCGGTGGTGTCAACGCTGAAAACGCGGCGGAATGGATTCGCGCCGGAGCCGTTGCAGTGGGCGCGGGCAGTGAATTGATTGCTGGCGCAAAAACGGGAGATTATGCTGCCATTACAGAAGAAGGCAAGCGCATGATAGAGGTAGTGAAACAAGCGAGAAGTTGATGCGCTGCATAGAGAAATATTACATAAAAAAACAGCTTCTATAAAAATAGAAGCTGTTTTTGTTGTTTTTTAAGAAGCAGAACTTTGTTGCGTCTTTTTAAAGGAAGCGCGCTGCCTTGCCGTATGCTCCAAAATGCGTTTGCGAATGCGTAAATTTTCCGGTGTGATTTCCACCAGCTCATCTTCATCAATGAATTCAAGGCATTCCTCTAAGCTCATATTGCGCGGCGGAGAAAGGCGCAGGGCATCATCACTGCCCGAGGCACGCACGTTGGTAACATGCTTCTTTTTGCATACATTTACCACAATGTCTTCCGCTTTTGGCGTGTATCCCACTACCATACCGCCGTATACCGGTGTACCGGCGCCAATAAAGAGGATGCCGCGCTCTTGCGCATTGTATAACCCGTAAGTGACCGCCTCTCCTGTTTCATATGCCACAAGAGAACCAATGTTTCGTTTTGCAATATCACCTTTATAGGGCGCGTAACCATCTAGAATGGTACTCATAATGCCCTCACCGCGCGTATCTGTTAAAAATTCACCGGTATAGCCGAACAGCCCACGGGAAGGAACGAGAAATTCCAAACGCATGCGCTCGCCCAGCTGTTGCATATGGGTCATCTCCCCTTTTCGGGCACCGATTTTTTCGATGACATTGCCCACCACTTCGCCGGGCACATCACACACCAACCGTTCAATGGGTTCATGCATCACGCCATCTATGGTTTTAAACAAAACCTTGGGCGCACTGACTTGTAATTCAAAGCCTTCGCGGCGCATGTTTTCAATTAGTATGGACAAATGCATTTCGCCGCGCCCCAGTACGCGAAAAGAATCTGGGCCATCCCCCTCTTCCACACGCAAAGAGACATCTTTTTTCAACTCACCAAACAGGCGATCTCGCAGCTGCCTTGAAGTCACAAGGCTACCCTCCCTGCCTGCAAAAGGGCTGTTGTTGACAGAAAAAATCATTTCCATGGTGGGTTCGGAAATTTGAACAAAAGGAAGCGGGCGAAGATGCGCCGGGTCACAAACGGTATTGCCGATGTTGACATTTTCCAGTCCTGAAAAACACACAATATCACCTGCTTTTGCCGTATCCACTTGTGTTTTTGCAAGTCCTTCAAACTGATAAATGGCGCTGATTCTCCCTTTTTGGGATAAATCTTGGTCATAATAATCAATGAGCGCCACATCTTCACCCTTTTTTAAGGTACCTTGCTCAATGCGCCCCACTGCAAGCCGCCCCACATAATCGTTATATTCAATAGAAGAAACCAATATCTGTAGTGGCGCCAGTTCATCGCCTTCCGGCGGATCGATGTGCGAAACAATTGCATCAAAAAGCGGCGTGAGATCTTCTCCTTCTGCAACAGGATCCAAGCTGGCAGTGCCGGTGCGCCCGGAGCAATAGATAATGGGGCTATCTAGCTGTTCATTTGCAGCATCCAACTCCAGTAACAACTCTAAAACTTCTTCGGCAACCGCTTCTGCCCGCGCATCCGGTCGATCCACTTTGTTGACGACAATAATAATTTTATGGTTGAGCGATAAAGCTTTTTGCAACACAAAGCGTGTTTGTGGCATAGGACCTTCAAAAGCATCTACCAACAGCAAAACACCATTTACCATTTTTAATACGCGCTCTACTTCCCCACCGAAATCAGCATGCCCGGGGGTATCTACAATATTGATTTTTGTATCATGATATGTGGCGGAGGTGTTTTTGGCGAGAATGGTAATTCCCCGCTCCCGCTCTAAATCATTGCTATCCATAACCCGTTCTTCTACAACTTGGTTATTGCGAAAAACACCGCCTTGCCGTAACATCTCATCCACCAATGTGGTTTTTCCATGGTCGACATGGGCGACAATGGCGATATTTCTTAAATCATTCCGTTTCAAATAACTACCTTCTTTACATTTTTAGTACGCGCTATTAACGCAACTACATATTCTAGCGGATATACGGCGTTTTGACAAGTTTTTTTCTTACAAAAGCAAATGAATGGTAAAATGACGCACCGGTTATTTGCATAGACAAACCCAGTATTTCTCGCTATACTAAGCATAATGAAGGAATAATATCATTTATATTTTATGCATTGAGGAATAATTTATGATTCAAGTAAAAGAAGTAACATCTAAAAAAGAGCGGAAACGGTTCATACAATTTCAAAATGATTTATACAAAGGCAACAAAGAATATGTACCCACGCTCATGATGGATGAAATGGCAAATTTGGATCCCAAGAAAAATCCGGCGTTTGAGTATTGTGATATGCGGTTTTTCTTGGCGGAAAAAGAAGGAAGGCCGGTGGGTAGAATCGGCGCGATTTTAAGCCACAAAGCAAATGCGCTATGGAATCAAAAGCAAATGCGGATTACACGCCTTGATTTTGTGGAAGACATTGCTGTATTGCAGGCGCTTTTGGAGCCAGTAAAGCGCTGGGCAAAAGAAACGGGCATGGAAGAGATTGTAGGGCCCATAGGGTTTTGCGATCTGGATAAAGAAGGCATGCTGGTAGAAGGATTTGAAAAACCGGGCATGTTCATTACCTATTATAATTATCCTTATTACAAAATTTTAATGGAAGAATACGGGTTTGAAAAAGATGTGGACTGGGTGGAACAACAGGTCTATCTAGATAGCACCAATGAAAAGCTGGCGCGCTTATCCGAGCGCATCATGAAAAAGCAACATTTTTCGGTGGTGGATCTAAAAAGCAAACGGAAAGTAAAACCGTATATTGAAAAAGTATTCAATTTGGTAAACTCAGAATACGAAGGGCTATATGGTGTTGTTCCGCTGACAGAGCGGCAAGTAGAATATTATGTAGGGCAGTTTTTAACGTTGGTCAACATGCGCTATATTTCCCTAATTGTTTCAGAAGACGATCAGCTTGTTGCTATGGGTGTTTGTGCGCCCAGCCTTGCTGAGGCGATGCGCAAAACCGGCGGTAGGCTCTTCCCCTTTGGTTGGGCAACGCTGCTGCGCGCGCTCAAAAAACCCAGCATTCTGGATATGTATTTGGTGGCAGTGAAAGAAGAATACCGTAAATCCGGGCTTAGTTTGGTGTTGATGCATGAAGTGTATCGCCGCGCCAAAGAAGATAATATTGTCCTTGCGGAAACGGGGCCACAACTGGAGAGTAACTTGGCAGTGCAAAACATGTGGGATTATTTCCGTGTGGAACGCAATGTGCGGCGTAGAAGGAGCTGGAAATTAAAGGTATAAGAGGGCGTGGAAAAATAGAGTTATCCACAGGGTTATACACATTGTGGATAACTTTTTTGGAAGATAGCATGTGTATCAAAAAGAATAGCAAGTTGTAAAATGAATTGCCCAAACAAATAAAAAATGACCCATTCTGCGGTCAAACCAGTTATGCTTAAATTGATGAACAAAAGCGACTGGAGGGAACCAGAATGGATCTAGAAAAGCATAACATGGGCAAGCGAAAATGGAAACAGATTTCTGAAAAAGAACGCTATAAAATTGAGGCACTGTATGAACAAGGACTGACTCCCTTACAAATAGGAAATGCACTAAGCCCCAAGCGAGACAGACGGACTATTGAGCGAGAGCTGAAGTCCGGCCTAGTTGAACAAAAGCGGATAAATCCCACCAACAACAAATATGCACCTCTGTATATCGTAGAACTAGTGTATAAGGCAGACAGGGCGCAAACGGTGCACGAAGAGCGGGCAGCGAATAAAGGCAGAGGGCTAAAAATAGGGAACGACCAGAAGCTAGCAGATCACATCGAAAGTAAAATTAAAAACGAGAAATGGTCACCGGATGTAATAATCGGTAGGCTCAAAGCAAAAGGCTGGGCATACAAGACAACAATCTGCACCAAGACGGTCTACAACTATATCGACAAGGGCATCTTTCGTGAAGTTACAAATAAGGATCTGTGGGTCAAAAAGGATGGCGCTAAAAAGCGAGATTACAAGAAAATAAGAACTGTTGCCCTAAACAACAGAAACGGTAAAAGTATAACAGAACGTCCCAAAGGGGCTGATGATCGGAGCGAACCAGGTCACTGGGAGATCGACTTGGTTGTTGGTAAACAGGGCACGAAACCAGTCATACTGACGCTTGTGGAGCGCAAGGCAAGAAAATCACTTTATGTGCTCGTGAAGAATAAGACACAAAAAGAAGTAATTGCGGCAATCAAACGAGCGCGGCGGCGAGTAGGAGGTGATTTCTCTGCAGTAATTAGGACCATTACAGCAGACAACGGCAGTGAGTTTCTAGACAGCGAAGCAATCAAGAAGGCTGCCGGATGTGGTGAAGTCTATTATGCCCACCCATACAGCAGCTGGGAGCGCGGAAGCAACGAGAATGGCAATCGGATACTCAGGCGGTTTGTTCCAAAGGGTACGGATATTGGGAAACTGACTGCTAAAGAATTACAACGAATAGAGGACTGGGTTAATAATTATCCCCGAAAAATTCATGGCTATAAGACAGCAAATGAAATGATGGCGGCGGCATAGAGAAAAGTTAATTTTTTTACGCTCACCTTTGGGTAGAGTAAGGGAACAATACAAACATAACTGGTAATTAATGGTGGGCAATTAAAGTTGCAATTTTCATGTATCAAAAAGAATGCAAAAAAGAGTTGACAAGACGCAAAAAAACCATTATTATATTTCGGAAGTGGGTATGTTGCCTGCAGGTTTTTGAAACGAATATAGGTGGTAATGATGACATACAAAACACATTTGGATATGCCCCAAGGCGGGCGCAAGAGAAGAGATTAACGCTTTACATGGAAGTAACAACTCCCGTGTATAAGCGTTTTTTTTTGAACATCTTTGTATGTTAAGGGAAAGAAAAGATAGTGAGGTAACTATGAAAAAAGGGTACATCGTACTGGCAACAGGGCAAGTATTTGAGGGCAAGCGGTTTGGCGCTGAAAAAGATGCCATTGGCGAGCTTGTTTTCACAACAGGCATGTGCGGCTATATTGAAACCATGACGGACCCCAGCTTTTTTGGGCAGCTTGTCATTCATACCTTTCCGCTCATTGGGAATTACGGTATGATTGCAGAAGATGCAGAAAGCCGCGGCTGTTTTTTGAATGGCTATATTGTACGAGAGTGGTGCCAGCATCCTTCTAATTTCCGCGCGGAGGGGGATATTGATGCGTACTTAAAAGAGGCAGGCATTCCGGGGATTTATGGCGTGGATACAAGAGAGCTTACCAAAATTGTGCGAGAAGAAGGCGCAATTCCCGCGAAAATCGTCAGTGAAGTGACGGATGCAGTTTTTGAGGAATTAAAAGGGTTTCGCATCAAAGATGCTGTGAAAAGTGTCAGTGTTGCAGAAAAAGAGTTTTATCCGGCAGTGGGAGAAAAAGAGTTTTCTGTAACAATGATTGATTATGGCTATAAAAAGAGCATTGCAAAAGAGCTGCAAGAACGCGGCTGTGATGTTACGGTGGTGCCGCATGACACTTCTGCAGAAGAGATTATGGCAACAGAGCCGGATGGTATTATGCTCTCAAATGGGCCGGGAGATCCGGAAGAAAACGGCTACGCCATTGCGCAATTGCAAAAGCTCATGGGAAAGAAGCCGATGTTTGGGATATGTTTGGGGCATCAAATTTTGGCACTTGCCAATGGCGGGCGCAGCCAGAAGCTAAAATATGGGCATCGCGGCGCCAATCAGCCGGTGAAAGATTTATCAACAGGGCGGGTGTATATTACCAGCCAAAACCACGGCTATACCATATTGCCGGAAAGTTTATACAACGGCGTATTGCGTTATGCCAACGCCAACGATGGCACTTGCGAAGGGATTGATTACCCAGAACATAATTCCTTCTCCGTTCAGTTTCATCCCGAAGCTTGCGGCGGCCCAAAAGATACAAGATTTATTTTTGAACGATTCATCGCCAACATGAGAGGAGAAGCAGATGCCTAGAAATCCGGAAATTAAAAAAGTAATGGTCATTGGCTCCGGTCCTATTGTCATCGGTCAGGCAGCCGAGTTTGATTATGCTGGAGCGCAGGCATGCCGCGTTTTGCGAGAAGAAGGGATGGATGTTGTACTGGTAAACTCTAACCCGGCAACAATTATGACAGATAAAGTTATGGCAGATGAGATTTATCTTGAACCGCTCACTGAAGATACGGTAAAGCGCATCATCCGAAAAGAGCGCCCAGATAGCTTGCTGGCAGGCTTGGGCGGGCAAACAGGGCTTACCATTGCCATGCAACTGGATCGAGATGGGTTTTTGGAAGAATACGGCGTTAAGCTCATTGGTACAAACGTTGATGCCATTAATCGCTCGGAGGATAGAGATTTATTCAAAGAAGCGATGAAAAAAATAAACCAACCGCTCATTCCTTCTGAAATTGCAAATGACGTGGAAACGGCAGCAACCATTGCAGATGAAATTGGCTATCCTGTTATCATTCGCCCCGCGTTTACACTGGGTGGCGCCGGTGGCGGCGTTGCATATGATAAAAGTGAATTGTTGCGCATTGCGAAAAACGGGCTTGATTTATCGCCCATCAATCAAATTTTGGTGGAAAAATATATATACGGTTGGAAAGAAATTGAGTTTGAAGTCATGCGAGATAGAATGGGCAATGTCATTGCCGTTTGTAGCATGGAAAATGTGGATCCGGTGGGTGTGCATACAGGTGATAGCGTGGTGGTGGCGCCAGCGGTAACCTTGTCAGATAGAGAGTATGAAATGTTGCGCACGGCAGCGCTTGATATAATTGAAGAGCTTGGCATTGAAGGGGGCTGCAACTGCCAGTTTGCGCTGGATCCCCATAGCTTTGATTATGCAGTCATCGAAGTAAACCCGCGGGTTTCCCGCTCTTCTGCGTTGGCAAGTAAAGCAACAGGATATCCCATTGCGAAAGTAACGACAAAAATTGCGCTGGGATATACGCTGGATGAAGTTCCAAATGACATTACCGGAAAAACTTGCGCTTGCTTTGAGCCGACCATTGATTATATCGTTGTTAAAATGCCAAAATGGCCATTTGATAAATTTGTAACTGCCAGCCGCAATTTGGGCACGCAGATGAAAGCCACAGGCGAAGTGATGTCCATTGCGCCGTCTTTTGAAATGGCGTTGATGAAAGCAGTGCGTGGTGCAGAGATACAGCAAGATACATTGCATGCGAAAAAACTGGAAGAGGAAACGGGCAATATCCGCGAAAATCTAGCAAAAATGGATGATTTGCGTTTGTTCCGTTTATATGAAGCCTTAAAAGTAGGTGTCACACCGGAAGAGATTTACGAAATCACGCGCATTGATCCTTGGTTTACTTACAAAATCAAAAATTTGGTGGATTTTGAAGAAGCCATTGCAGGCAAGCAATTAAGCGATGAACTTTACTTGGAAGGGAAGCGGCTAGGGTATCTTGATGCGACGCTGCAGCGCCTTTCCGGGCATGCGTTGCCCACACACCGCAACGCCGTTTATAAAATGGTAGATACTTGCGGCGCAGAGTTTCAAGCAGAAACACCCTATTTTTACTCTACATATGATGATCATTGCGAAGCAAGAGATATGGTATCAGGAGAAAAAGAAAAAATCATTGTTTTGGGGTCAGGGCCCATTCGCATTGGGCAAGGCATTGAATTTGATTACTCTTCGGTACACTGCGTCAAAACCTTAAAAGAACTGGGTTATGAAGTTATCATCATCAACAATAACCCGGAAACAGTTTCCACAGATTTTGATACATCCGATAGGCTTTATTTTGAACCACTCACAGAAGAGGATGTGATGAATGTCATCAAAATCGAAAAGCCCATGGGTGTGGTGGTCGCCTTTGGCGGGCAAACAGCCATTAACTTGACCAATTTCTTGCATGCGCAAGGACTGGAAATCATGGGAACTTCTGCGGCAGGCATTGAAACGGCAGAATCGCGCGAAAAATTTGATGCACTTTTAGAAAAAATGGGCATCAGCCGCCCGCGTGGGCTTACAGTAATGACCAAAGACGAAGCACTAACGGCTGTGGAAAAACTGGGCTATCCGGTATTGCTCCGCCCTTCTTATGTCATTGGCGGGCAGAACATGGCAATCGCGTATACACAAGATGATATCAAAGAATATATGGATATCATTTTAGAACAAAAAATTGAAAACCCTGTGCTCATTGATCAGTACTTGGTGGGTATGGAGCTTGAGGTGGATGTCATTTCAGATGGGACAGATGTGCTGATTCCGGGCATCATGGAACACGTGGAGCGCGCAGGTGTGCACAGCGGTGATTCCATTGCCATGTATCCACCCAGTTCTATTTCAGATAAAATGCTGGAAACAATCGTGGAGCGCTCTACAGATTTGGCGCTTTCGCTAGGCACAAAGGGTTTGGTCAACATTCAATATTTAATCAATGATAATCAGCTATATGTCATTGAAGTAAACCCGCGGGCTTCCAGAACCATTCCCTATATCAGCAAAGTAACGGGTGTGGAAATGGTAGATGCGGCAACCAAAGTTATGACTGGAACACCGCTAAAGGAACTGGGGTATGGAACAGGGTTATACAAACAGCCGCCTTATGTGGCAGTGAAAGTGCCTGTGTTTTCTTTTGAAAAGTTGTCTGATGTGAATTCCTCTTTGGGGCCGGAAATGAAATCCACCGGTGAAGTGCTGGGCGTAGGGCGCACAAGAGAAGAAGCGCTTTTCAAAGGGCTTGTTTCAGCAGGCTTTAAGCTGGGGCGCAACCGCAAACCGGGCAAAAAGCAAGGCAGCGTACTCATGAGTGTGCGCGATCAAGATAAAGATGAAGTTGTACAATTGGCGAAAAAACTGGATGATTTGGAGCTGAAAATATACGCCACCAAAGGAACGGCAAAAGAAGTGGCGCGGCTGGGGATTGATGTAACACCGGTGAACAAACTTTACGAAGACAATAGCATGATGGATCTTTTGGAGAGCGGTGCGCTGGAATACATCATCTTTACCGGCGGGGGAGAGCGTTCTTCCATTGCAGATTACACCAAGTTACATCGCCGCGCATTACAGCTTTCTGTGGCGTGTATTACTTCGCTTGATACCGCAAATGCACTGGCAGATATTATTGCAAGCAATTTCAGCGAAGACAATACGGAGCTGGTGGATATTAACAGCATGCGCAAAGAGCGAGATGAATTAAAATTCGCCAAAGTGCAAAGCTCAGGAAACGATTATTTGATTTTTGAAAACTTTGATGGAAAAATCACTTACCCAGAGGCGTTGCCCATTCATTTTACAGACAGACGCTCGGGCATTGGCGCAGATGGCGTTATTTTGGTGGAGCATTCAAACGTAGCAGATGCCAAAATGCGCTTCTTCAACAGAGATGGCAGCGAAAGCAATACAGCGGCAAACGGCGTACATGGGCTGGCAAAATATCTTTACGACAAAGGGATTGTCAAAAAAGAAATGATGACGGTGGAAACGGGCAGCGGCGTAAAAACCATTTGGCTGCATTCTTTCAATGGGCAAGTGACCTCTTGTACCATCGACATTGGCGGTGTAACATTTGATCCGAAGAAGATTCCCGTTTTGCTGGAAGGGGAAAGCGCAATCAATAGAGCCGTAACGCTAGCAGGGGATACGTATCATATTACCTGCATGTCGCTGGGGAACCCTCATTGTGTGATTTTTGCAGATAAACTGGAAGAAATCGATGTACGGCGCATTGGCTCGGCCATTGAATACGATGCAATGTTCCCGGAACGGGTGAATGTGGAATTTGTCCGCATGATAAACGATAGAACGCTGAAAATGCGTGTATGGGAACGGGGCAGTGGCGAAACATGGACTTGCGGTTCCGGCGCGTGTGCGGCAGCCATTGCAGCAGTGGAAAATGGATTCGCAGAAAAAAGAACAGATATTACGATAAAAGTCCGTGGTGGCGATATGACGGTGAACTATACAGAAGAGCATGTTTTACTCACCGGAGAAACCAAGTTGATTTACGAAGGCACTGTTTTATATTAAGCCAAAAAACCCCATGCTTTTTTGCATGGGGTTTTTTATTTGCTTGTTTTATGCGTATAAAAACAGGGTATTACTGTTAGTGGAAACAAACCAATTGGAGAAATAGAGATGGAAGAACGTTCACGTCCGTTAAAACTGTTTATGATACTCATTGCGCTGGAAAGTTTGGCGGCAAACTTGGCGCATCCTGTCACCCCCACATTGTTGCAAAATTTAGCAATGCCCAACTATATGTTTGGTGTTGCTTTTGCAGGCATGGCGATTACCAACTTTTTGTTTTCGCCTTTTTGGGGTAAAATGAGCGATTATTTTTCATTGCATAGTTGCATGCTCTTTTGCCTTGTGGGGTATGCTTGTGGGCAATTTTTGTTTATGATGGCAAAAACGCAAGTAACCGTATTGCTGGCGCGTATGGTTTCAGGAATGTTTACCGGCGGTGCGCGGGTAATCTCCATGATTTATGTTGTGGAATACACCCATGGAAAAAAGCAAGGGCAAAACCTTACCATCATGTCCACGCTCATTGCCGTGTTTGCCACCTTTGGTTTTTTGGTGGGCGGCATGTTGGGGGAAATTTCTATCAATGCTGTGTTTTTGGCGCAAATTATCATGCTTGCCAGCATTGGTGTAGGGTATTTTCTAATCATGCGCCATACAAAGGACGCAAAGAAAGCGACCATTCAAAACGCGCGGGTACTCATCAAAGAAGCCAATCCCTTTTCGGCATTTTTCGCCATCAAACCATATTTAACAGCAACGCTCGTTATCTTTTTTGGCGCAACGCTTTTCGCCAACATTGGGCTAAACGCATATGATCAATGTTTCAATTACTACTTAAAAGACCAATTTGGGTTTTCGCCAGCGTACAATGGTGTAATCAAAGCCATTGTGGGCGTTGTTTCGCTGATATCCAACTTTACCATTTGTATGTGGATTTTAAGAAAAACGAAAGTGCTGATTCCCACAGCATATGTACTGCTGGGTTGCGGCATTTCAAATGCGGTTATGATTTTTATGCCCACACTGGGGCTGTTTTTGGGCATGGCGATTTTACTGTTTGCCTGTACGGCGATTTTTCAGCCGTTGCTGCAAGATATTGCTTCGCGGCAATCCAACGAAAAAAATCGAGGCGTCGTATTGGGATTTTTCAATGCCATGCGTAGTTTGGGGATGGTCATCGGCGCCTTGGTTGCCGGGTTTTTGTATGATTTTGGGCCCAAGTTGCCGTTTTGGATGGCGTGTGCCGCGTTTTTGGTGGCCACGGGACTTATGTTTCTTTATGCAAAAAAGAAAAAGACAGCATAAGAAAAGGCCATATTGGCCTTTTTACTTTCGCGCGGGATATAATTCTGTAGCATCTTGCGGCAGCGTTTTTACATAACGGAGATGTGCCATTACATTTTCATCATAAAGAAACGGATATGTACTGCCTGCTTCCTCTGCCAAAGGAATGGAAAAATCGCGAAACAAATCACACATCACAAATAGCGCTGTCCAAATGCTGTCGTATGCTCCTGCAGGATAGGTCTTTTGATAACAAGTCCATTTTTCCGCAGATAAGTATTTTTCAAAATATTTGGCAGCATTGCCGGTGGTTACGCCATAGTTTTTCTTTTTCCCAATGTGCCATCTGGTCATATGCTCTAACATTGCATGAGCAATGTAATACATATGCATCGCATAAGGGAGTTGCCCGCGCCAAATGCCTTTTGCAACGTAAGGGGTAACCCACCAGAATTCACTGCAAGCATCATCATATTCTTTTTTTGTGGGTTTTTTGATGATAAATTCATTTGGATCTGCCGTCAAATAACGCTCTGCGCCGCCATCTTTGTCCAAAAGAATGATGCCTCTTCCATAATTGCCGCCAAGTACATGCGCTTGATGCAGCGGAATAAGAGAAAGATCAATGCGGTTTCCATCTTGAAATTGCATGAGGTAGGCAAAATGATTATCCGGGCTGACCAGATTGTCTATCACATCCGGCAATTGCATCACCATCAATTCTCCAAACACATCAATCCAAGTAGGATCTTGAAAAAAAGATTCCATTTCCGTTACAAAATAAAGAATATCAAAATCTTGAAAAACATCTTGCGTGGCATCCGGTTCTACGCGGGAACCATTCATGGCAACGGCGCGCACACGCGGATCTTTTTCGGCGACGGAGAGAATGAGAGAGAGCATCTCTTCTTTACTTCTCATAATTTGGAACCTCCACATGATCTAAATAAAGCTTATATTCAATGGCATCAGAAAGCGCCAAAAAACTGGCCTTCAAAATATCTGTAGAAACGCCTACTGTGCTCCAGGTATGTATCCCATCGCTGGATTCCAATAGAACGCGAACGCTGGCAGCGGTTGTGGTGCTGCTATCAATGACGCGTACTTTAAAATCAGTAAGCCAAACTTCCTCTAAAGTGGGGTAAAAACGAGAGAGTGCTTTGCGCAGCGCCAAATCCAGCGCATTGACAGGGCCGTTTCCTTCGGCTGCCGTAAGCGCAGAAATTCCGCCCACACGCACTTTTACCAGCGCGGAAGAAGGATATAACTTGCCAAACAAGGGCTGCTCGCCAATGGTTTTATAGTGATCCAGCTCAAAATACTTCTTGTCCTTGCCTAGCGCGCGTCGAATCACCAGCTCAAAACTTTGCGGCGCCGCTTCAAATTGATAGCCTTTGTATTCAAGTTCCTTTAATTTTTCAATCAATAACCCGATTTCAGGCGCATCCCGAGAAAGGGAAGGGTCAATGGCGTGAATCATATCGAGGATTGTTGCGCGCCCGGCTACTTCGCTCAGTAAAATGCGGCGGGTGTTGCCCACATCTTCCGGTGTAATATGTTCAAAAGAAGCGCTTAGCTTTTGCACAGCGTCCACATGCATACCCCCCTTATGTGCGAAGGCGCTATCGCCCACATAGGGCATGGAGCCGGGAAGGGTATAGTTTGCAATATCCGCCAGCTTACGACAAACGCCGGTAAGCAGCGGCATTTTTTCGGGCGGGATACATGTGTAACCGCCTTTTAATTGTAAATTGGCAATGAGCGTAGATAAATTGGCGTTGCCCGCTCGCTCGCCAAACCCAAGAAGCGTTCCTTGTACATGCGTTGCGCCGGCATCCACCGCGCGCATGCTGGAAGCCACAGCAAGACCAATATCGTTATGACAGTGAATCCCAATTTCCTGCGCAGGAAATGCGTCGACCACTTTTTTTGTAATTTCATAAATATCTTCGCTGTAAGTTGCGCCATTGGTATCGCATAAACATAAGACATCAGCACCGCCGCTGGCAGCTGCCTGTAGCGCTGAAAATGCATAATCAGCATCTTCTGCGTATCCATCAAAAAAATGTTCGGCATCGAATATGACAAACTTATCGTTTTCTTTTAAAAAGGCAATGCTCTCTTCAATCATGCGTAAATTTTCTTCTTTTGTGGTATGCAAAATTTCGCGCACATGCGTAAGAGAAGTTTTGCCAAAAACACAAATATTTTTGGTGTCGGCAGAGAGGAGAGAAAGAAGCCCTGTATCTTCACTTGCAGGGGTATCTTTTCTGCGTGTGCTGCCAAACGCAACGCATTTATCTTTATGCGGCAAAGAAGCAATTTGATCAAAGAAAAGCGCATCCTTCATGTTGGAAGAAGGATTTCCTGCTTCAATATAATGTAACCCAAGAGAAGCCAGTGTCTCGTATACCTTTAATTTATCTGCAGAAGAAAACGAAATGTTTTCGCCTTGTACACCATCCCGTAAGGTGGAATCTAGTAAATGCAATGTTTTCATGAAAGCTCCTTCATGCCAAGTAGTTTATTGAGCGCATTGATGTATGCCAGCACGGAAGATTCTAAAATATCCACAGAAAGCCCGCTGCCTGAAACAGTATGCTCTCCTGCAGAAACTTTTACGGAAACCTGCCCCTGGGCATCTTGCCCTTCGGTTATAGAACGAATGCGGTAATCATCAAGATGCATGGCGATGGGGGAAATTTTATCAATGGCTTGGTATGCCGCCAGCACCGGCCCTGAAGCACTGGCGCGGGCATATAATGTTTTTCCGTTTGCAGATAGGCTGACCTCTGCAAGAGATTCTTCAATATTACTGCTGAAAATGCGATAATCTGTAAGCGTATAAACTTCTTTTGTGTGAGAAACAGATTCGGCAAGCGCCTCTAAATCATAATCTGTAATTTCCTTTTTCTGATCGGCCAAGCGTTTGAAACGCTCAAAAATATCTTCTTGCATGGATGCGGGAATGCGAAAGCCCAGCTCAAAAAGCCGTTCAAAAAGCGCATGCTTTCCCGAATGCTTTCCAAATACAATTTTGTTTTCTACAAACCCAACCGAAGCAGGCGTCATAATTTCATAGGTTTCACGATTTTGTTGAACACCATGTTGATGAATGCCCGCTTCATGGGCAAACGCATTTTTGCCTACAATTGCTTTGTTGGGTGGAATGGGAAGCGTTAAGATTTGAGATAAACGGCTGGAAGTACGATAAAGCTGTGTGCTGTCAATGTTGGTATAAGCGCCATATTTATCTTCCCGCGTTTTTAATGCCATGACAACCTCTTCTAACGCAGCGTTGCCCGCGCGCTCGCCAATGCCATTGACCGCGCAATCCACCTGCCCTGCACCTGCTTCAATGGCAGCGAGCGTATTGGCAACCGCCATACCAAGATCGTTATGGCAATGTACAGAGAGCAGTGCTTTTTCAATCCCCTGTACGTTTTCAAAAAGATATGCAATAAGCGCTTTCATTTCCTCCGGCGTAATGTAGCCTACAGTATCGGCAATGTTTATCACATCAGCGCCTGCAGCAATGGCAAGAGAAAAAGCTTCCGCCAAAAAAGCTGGGTCGCTACGGGTGGCATCTTCTGCGGAGAATTCAACGGTACCGCATAAATTTCGGGCATAGGCGACAGACTGGGAAATACGGGAGAGTACTTCTTCCGGTTGCATGCGCAGTTTATACTCCATATGTAGAGGAGAGGTGGCAAGAAAAATATTGACAACAGAATGTGCTGCTTGGCGCGTCGCTGCGGCTGCGGCCTCGATATCACCTTCCACAGCGCGCGCCAAGGAAGCAACAGCTGAATCCTGTACAACCGCTGAAATTTGCTCCACAGAAGCAAAATCCCCCAGGCTTGAAATGGCAAAACCGGCTTCGATGATGTCAACGCGTAAGCGCGCGAGTTGCCTTGCCATGCGCAATTTCTCTTCAATATTCATACTAAATCCGGGCGCTTGTTCACCGTCTCGAAGGGTGGTATCAAAAATTTTAATTTGTCTTGTCATTTTGCGCTCCTTCTGCATAAAGCTTGGCGGCGCCCCGCTGCATGCCCACCAGCCCCGTACGCGCGATTTCAATGATGCCGTATTCTTTTAAAAGTTCCAAAAGCGCATCATTGGTGGCAGGCTTGTTGATTGCTTCAATGGTAGCGGTCGCAGGCGATAAATCTGCAATTTTTGCGCCGAATACATTGCAAATTTCAATAATGGCAGCGCGGCTGCCATGGCTAGCGGAAACTTTTGCCAAAAGAAGTTCTCGAAAGACAGAAGAAGCTGCCTTAATTTCTTCTACGCTGACCACTTCCACCAGCTTCAAAAGCTGTTTTTTTATCTGCTCTCGTACGGCTTCATCGCCAAAGAGTTCTATGGTCATGCGGGAATAGCCGGGGTCCATGGTTTCTCCTACGCTGAGCGAAGCAATGTTATACCCCCTTCGGCCAAACAAACCGGAAATGCGCGCCAATACACCGGCATTATTTTTCACAAGTATGGAAAGAACATATCTTTGTTCCATGCTAAAAACTCCTTTTATGTGGATAGTATTTGGGGCAAAGGGCATTCGATGAGATTTGGCCCTGCATCATGTGATGCCGCCGTAAAAATTTTTTCTACTTCTCTTTCGGCTTCGATACGATGGGCATGGATGCCAAACGCTTCTGCAAGTTTTATAAAATCAGTCTGCCGCGCGAAATCGACAGCAAAGGGATTTTGATAGGCATCTTCTTGTAGTTCGCGTACCAGGCCAAGAGAAGCATTATTCAAAAGCACTATGGTAATGGGCAAATTGTAATAGGCCAGCGTAGAAAGCTCCGCCAGATTCATATAAAAGCTACCATCGCCGGCAATGTTAATGATGCGCTTGCCTGTAGCGTAATGTGCGCCAATGGCAGCGCCGAGGCCATAGCCCATGGCGCCAAACCCGCCGGATGTGAGCAACATATCATTTTTTTCAAAATTCAAATATTTGGCAGCCCAAAGCTGATGCTGCCCGACTTCAGTGGTATATATTTGCCCTGTGGCTGCTGTTTTTGTAAGTGTTTGCAAAAGATAGGCAGGTGTAAGCGCGCAAGAAGCTTTTTCTTTTTTTGCTTGCAAAGGCGCCCAAGGCTTTTTTGTTTGTTTTAGACTTTTTTGCAACAACGGCAAAATATCTTTTGCATCGCCCACAAGCGAGGCATTAACCATTATATTTTTATTGATTTCCGCTGCGTCAATATCGATTTGAATGATTTGCTTGTTTTGATAAACTTCCGGCGAAGGGAAACTACGTTCAGAAAAGCGCGTGCCTACGGCAAGGACGGTATCACTCGCTTGTAGCAGTTCATTTGCGGCAACTTCTCCATATTGCCCCACAAACCCGACACCACTCACTTTGCTGACGCCCATGAGCGTTTGCACAATTGGGGCACACAACTGACTGGAAAGGGCATACAAAGATTCGACTGTTTTTTGATCGCGCACACCACCGCCTGCCAAAATGAGCGGCTTTTTTGCCCTTTTTAAAAGTTGGACGGCTTGGTTTTGTGCTTTTTCTGCGGGCAAAGGAACCGCCTGTATTTTTAGAGGCTGCTCCGGTATATATACATACTTACTTTGTGTAATATCGACGGGAATGTCTATGAGCACAGGGCCGGGCCTGCCCGAGCGGGCAATGCAAAAAGCTTCTCGCAAGGTGGAAGCCAATTCTGTTCCGCTGCGCACCAGATAATTGTGCTTGGTAACGGGCATGGAAATACCAAAAATATCAGCCTCTTGGAACCCATCTGTTCCGATGCGCCCGCGCTCTACATTGCAAGTAATGGCGACAACGGGAATGGAATCAATATACGCTGCGGAAAGGCCGGTGAGTAAATTGGTGGCGCCAGGGCCTGAAGTGGCCAGTACAACGCCTACGCGCCCGCTGGCCCGCGCATATCCATCTGCAGCGTGCGCTGCGTGTTGCTCATGGGTCAAAAGAACATGTCGGATGCGATCTGCATAGCAGGAAAGTGCTTCATAGACAGGCAGAATAGAACCACCCGGATATCCAAAAACAGTGGAGACATCTTGCTCTAACAGACATTCTATTATGATTTCACTACCTAGTTTTAACATAATCTACCAACAAAAATGTATTTCATGATATACTTATGTATATATTACCACAAAGCCTTTTGTTTCGCATGCTATTCTTATAAAAGCGCGAGATGGTATGAAGGGAGATTATATCATGAAGATAAAAAATATTGCAGCAATTTGGGTTCTCGATTCAAGAGGGGTACCAACGGTGCATGCTACGGTGGAAAGTGAAAAAGGGGTTATGCAAGCCAGCGTTCCTTCCGGAGCATCTGTGGGAAAATTTGAAGCAGTGGAAAAACGAGATGGCATCAAAACGGAATTTGCAGGCAAGGGCGTCAAAGAAGCTGTTGCAAATGTAAACACCAAGATACGAGATTTACTGGTGGGGAATACATATAAAACGATAAACGAAGTGGATGAAGCCATGCGCCAACGGGATGGCACAGAAAACAAGAGCAATCTGGGCGCAAATGCTATGCTTGCCGTATCGCTGGCATGCACGCGCTTATTTGCACTGGAAGCAGGATTGCCCCTTTACGCCTATCTGGGGTTGGAGCGAAAAATGGCATTGCCCACGCCCATGATGAACATTCTAAATGGTGGCGCGCATGCTTCCAATAACATAGACATTCAAGAGTTTATGGTAATGCCCGTGGGTGCAGAGACATATCCTGCGGCACTGCAGATGGGCGCAGAGATTTATGCAGCATTGAAAGCAGAACTGGCGCAAAAAGGGCTCTCCACAGCAGTGGGCGATGAAGGTGGGTTTGCGCCCAATTTGCGTGCAGATGAAGAAGCGCTAGAATATATTATGCAGGCAGTAAAACAAGTGGGTGTGGAAAAAGAGATTGTATTGGCGCTGGATGCAGCAGCCAGCGAATGGGTTACGGAAAAGGGGTATCTCTTACCCAAGAGCAAAAAGGCATATACGTCAGAAGAATTGGTAACATATTATAAAGGCCTTGTAGAAGCATACCCCATCGCTTCCATTGAAGATCCCATGGGAGAAGAAGATTACGCCGGGTTCGCAGCAATCACAAAAGCGCTGCCCATACAAATTGTGGGAGATGATTTGTTTGTGACAAACACGACGCGGATAAAACAAGGCATTGAAGAGAATCTGGCAAATGCAATTCTCATTAAGTTGAATCAAATCGGGACAGTAAGCGAAACCATAGCAGCAGTAGATATGGGCAATGCAGCAGGGTTTTCTTCTATTATTTCGCATCGTTCCGGCGAAACAGAAGATAGCTTCATTGCAGATTTTAGCGTAGGGTTAGGCACGGGGCAAATCAAAACCGGCGCACCGGCGCGGGGCGAGCGGACAGCAAAATACAACCGCCTTGCCATGATTGCAGCAGAAGATGCTTCGATTCCATATGCAAAAAACGCTTATATCATTGGACAAACGAAATAAGAAAAGGCGAGAAGCGCCTTTTCTTATGAAAACCCGTTCTCAAAGCAAAAAACTTGACTTTTCCATAGGGTTGTGGTTAAAATATGGGGAAGTTGAAAAATAGCGAGAGGAGGACGCGTAGATGGCACTTGATAAAATCAAAGCAATCATTGCAGAAAAAATTGATCTTGATCCGGAAACCATTACGGAAGACTCATCTTTTGAAGATATGGAAGTAGATTCTTTAGATATGGTTGAAATCGTAATGGATATTGAAGAAGAATTTGATATTTCCATTGAAGCAGAAGATGAAATCAAAACAGTTGGCGATTTGGTAAAACTGATTGAGGCATAATTAAAATAATAAAGTCAAACGCACATCATATGGTGTGCGTTTTTTATATGCAAAGAAAAGGATTGGCAAAGTAGTAGCGGGGACTGTATAATAAATATACATGGATGTGAGGTAATTATGGGATTTCGGTTTTCACCACTATATAGTAGCTCTTCTGGAAATGCCACATTTGTGGCAACAGAAAAGACAAGTATATTAATTGATGCGGGCACAACAGGAAGTGCGTTAGAGGCAGCGTTTTCTTCTCTCGGCGAAAAGACAGCTGCGCTTTCTGCTATTTTGGTGACCCATGAGCATACAGATCATATTAAAGGCGTGGGGGTTCTTTCCCGCAGGTATGACATTCCCGTTTACGCCAATGCAAAAACTTGGGAAGCCATGCAACATAAAATTGGTGAAATTGCCGTAAAAAATATACGCATCATTGAAACCGAGAAAGAGTTTTATATTGATGATATTTGCATATCCCCCTTTTCGCTTTCTCATGATGCGGCAGATCCGCTGGGGTATGCGATTATGTCGGGTAACAAAAAGGTGGGTGTCTTGACGGATACGGGAAGAGTGACGAACAAAATGCTCAATGCGCTGGATGGCGCTTCACTGGTGCTGCTAGAATCAAACCATGATATTGAGATGTTACAAAACGGCATTTATCCATATTATCTAAAGAAGCGTATTTTGTCTACCAAAGGGCATTTGTCCAATGTGGATGCAGGTGTGGCTTGCTTAGAGCTGTTAAAGCGTGGCGTAAAAGAAGTTATTTTAGGGCATATCAGCAGTAAGAACAATCATAAGCAACTGGCGTATGATACAGTATGCGGCTCACTGGATGATAGCGGGGTAATTGTAGGCAAGGATATTGATGTGCGTGCGGCGCGCAGAACAGGTGTGACAGATTTATTTCTGCTCAAAGAATAATAATGAAGATTAGAATCATTGCCGAGGGCAAAAGCAAAGAACGCTACTGGAAAGAAGCCGAACAGGAATATTTGAAGCGGCTTTCTCGTTTTGCAAAAATAGAAGTCATTGAAGTGGCAGATGAACGTACGCCGGAAAATCCATCTGATCGTGAAAAAGAAATGGTTTTGGAAAAAGAAGCGGCGCGCATTCTACCGCTGCTGAAGGGATACGGGCAAATTATTGCGCTGGCAGAAGAAGGGGTAGAATATGATTCGCTTTCCTTTGCAGGACGTTTGCAGCGATTGGAAGAAGCGGGGCAGGGCGCAGTATTTCTCATTGGTGGTTCTTTCGGGCTGGCGGCTACGCTAAAAAAACAAGCGACAGAAAAAATTTCACTTTCCAAAATGACATTTCCGCATCGCTTGGCGCGAATCACACTCTTAGAGCAATTGTTTCGTGCATATAAAATCAACAACAATGAAACATACCATAAATGATTTAAAAAAGCAGCAAACAAGATATTAGAAATAGCGGTAGGGGCGCTGTTTTTATGTCAAACAATTGTTTTTGTGTGATGCATAAAACAAGGTTTTTTGTACGAAGGTTTGAAAAAGAGAGGAGAATCGGATGGGAAAGAAGAGCAAAATTTATATTTGGCTTTGTTATCTTTTGAGTTTGAGCAGCGGTATGCAGATGTCCGGGCAGCAGTTTGTCTTGGTGGATATGAAAAACGAATTTGCTATTTCAAATGCACTAATGGCGGCGATTACTTCTGTGCAACTGGTAACATCAGTGGTGATGACGCTCATTATGAGTGGCATTATGGATAAAGTAGATCATCGAAAGCTGGTGGTGTTTGGCGGGGGCGTGAGCACGCTGGGGATACTGCTCAGTGGGTTTTCCACAGGGCCGGTGATGACAACGGCATCGCTTATCATTGGCGGTATTGGCAGCAATATTACCATGGCCATTCCGTTTTCTATTTTTACCAGCTTAGATCCGGATAACATTACAAAGCATGTGAACATACAGCAAGGAGCGCTAAGCTTTGGTGCATTTGCCTCCCCACTTATTTTAGCGGTACTTATGAATAGTTTAGGGCTTAATTGGCGCTGGCATTATCGCTTGGCGGCGCTAATGCTGCTGGGTATTGTTATCATGTTTTTTGTGGTCAAGCCGGAAAAACAGATCAATGAGATGCCGCAAAGCGAAGAAAAGCCAGTGATGCACAAAGGAAAATCCGTTATCTTCTCGGCAACTTTTATTTTTGCATCTTTGGGGCTGGCGCTATATATGGCGATGGAAGCAGGTATGCTCAATTATGCAAAACAGTATTTTACGGTTGGGTTGGATGATGTGATTGGTGCCAGTTGGTGCATTTCGCTGATTCGCTTGTCCATGACAATTACGCGGCTTTGGGGCGGGAAGCTGATCAAAAACAGAGTTACCATGGGTGTGGTAACGTTTGCCCTGTCAGGCGTATCGTTGCTCTTGATGGCGCTGTTCCCCATTCCTGTGGTGGCACTGGTATGGTGTGTTTTATTCGGGTTATTTGCAGGACCTTGCTGGCCTACAATTTTCAGCATGGGCTTAGAAATTGATACCACAGCCTCCGGGAAGATTTCCAACCTGATGATGCTGTTGAACAGCGCAGGGATGCATCTTGGGAATTTAGTGGTAGGTGCATTCATTGATGCAAATGGCATCAGAGAATCCTTCTTCTTATCTGCAGGATTTGCAATTCCGGGCATCATTGTCTTTTTATTGGCAGTCTATGCATTTCGAAAAGCAGGAATGGTACCTGAAGGAAGAGAATGGTTGGAAGCGCAGCAAAAGTAAGAACACAGCAATCATCGTTGAAAAACAGAAAAATATAATAAGAATAGAGCGCGCGGTATGGCAGTTTTTTGTAAAACCGCGCGCTTTCTTTGCGTCATAAAATTTGATTTCATGCGGTAGGAAATATTGTATGATGAGAAAAGCAATTCTTTTTGTAAGAAAAGCATTGACAAGCAGTTTTTGCCCATGATACGGTTAACAAATCTGAAGAAAGAAGGTTGGGTATGAAAACAAAAGAAGTCAGCCGCAAAACATATGCTTTTTTTTGTTGTGTTTCGATGCTGGTCATTGGCATACAAGTTGCCGGCTATCAATATATATTGCTGGACATTGCAGATGGGTTTTCGCTTAATTTAACTGGCATGGGTGCGCTGGCCAGCGCGCAATTTTTGCCCAACATGATTGCGCCGCTACTGTTTGGCGGGCTGGTGGATAAAAAGAATAAAAAAACACTGATGCTTTTATGCATTTGTGCTTATGCGCTGGGGAGTTTGGTGATTTTGTTTTCAAGCGGCGTGGTGTTTTTGGTTGTTGGCATTGTCATATTAGGCTCTGGCGGAGCGCTTATGCCTACGATTCTAACGGTGATGCTGGCAGAGCAAAACCCGGCGGAAAGCGCATTTTACGCCAATTTAGTAGAAGTGTTTTACAGCGCGGGGACAGTCGTTGCGCCACCACTCATTGCGTTACTTATGGGGCTGGGCATGCAATGGAAAGGGCTTTATGCGATTGTTGTTGTTTTAGCGATCCTACTGTTTTTGTTACATCTATTTTTAAAAACGCCCAGTGTGCCTCAAAAACCATTGCCGCATGCAGCGGAGCAAGGCGGCTTAAAAGCGGTGTTGACGCCGGTGGGGATTTTGCTCATTGTATTTGGTGGTGTTTATTGCGCCGTGGAAGGTGGCTTTTGTAACTTCTTAACCCCTTACTTTAAGGAAGGGTTGGGGGCAGATACGCAGGCTAGCTTAGCACTTTCCATGATTGGGATTGCCATGGTAGTGGTGCGTTTGGCCACAGCAAAAATCAACAAACACAAAGAGATGATGGTGGTGTTCAGCTGTTTATTTGGTGGCGTTGCTGCGCTGCTCATGATACTTGTGCCCGGGAAAAACAGCTCTTTTCTCTGGAGCATTTTATTCGGCATTGCCGTGGCGCCGGCTTGGCCGTTTATGATGAGCACTGCAGTGGATGCATTTCCGCATAACGCTGGGCGTATGACTACGCTGATCATGGTAGGCAATGGGCTAGGGGGCATGCTGGTAAGCCCTGTTATGGGCTTTTTATCAGATCACTTTGGCGTTATTTTTTCTTACAGCTTTGTGGTACTGACGGCGCTTGTTGCAGCGGGCTGCTTTTTTTGGATTCGCAAGTTGCGAAAAGCTGGAGAAAGCGCTTTGTTTAGGGAGAAAAGCTTGTAAAAAAGCAAAAGCTATTATATGATAAGAACTACAAAAGAATTTTACAAATATCATGAAAGGAAGTGGAGAAATGAGCGATATGCAGCATAAGGTCCCGGAAGAAGTTTTGGGCAACCCCGCGAATTTTATAGAAGATTTTATAGAAGCGGATTTGGCGGAGGGAAAATACCAGCAAATCAAAACACGTTTTCCGCCGGAGCCCAATGGATATTTACACATCGGGCATGTAAAGGCGTTGTGGATTGATTTTGGCATTGCAGAAAAATACAACGGCACATGCAATCTCCGCTTTGATGATACAAACCCGGCAAAAGAAGAAGAAGAATTTGTAGATGCCATTATGGAAGACATTCATTGGCTGGGCTATGAATGGGATAAACTGCTTTATGGCTCTCAGTATTTTCAGGAATGTTATGATCTTGCCATAAAGCTGATTGAAAAAGGTGTGGCGTATGTGGATGATCTTTCAAGAGAAGAAATGCGCGAATACCGAGGGACACTGACGACACCGGGCAAAAACAGCCCTTACCGAGATAGAAGCGTTGCAGAGAATTTAGATTTGTTTGTGCGCATGAAAAACGGTGAATTTGAAGAAGGCAGCCGTACGTTGCGCGCAAAAATTGATATGGCTTCGCCCAACATCAATATGCGAGACCCGGCGTTATACCGTATTTTATACATCACACATCATCAAACAGGCGATGATTGGTGTATTTATCCCATGTATGATTTTGCACACCCCATTCAAGATGCCATTGAGGGAATTAGCCACTCTTTGTGTTCCCTTGAATACGAAGCGCATCGTCCGCTTTATGATTGGGTCATTGAACAATGTGAATTTCCCTTCCCGCGTCCGCGGCAAATTGAATTTGCCCGCTTGAACATGCCCAATACGGTGATGAGCAAGCGTTATTTGCGGCAATTGGTGGAAGAAGGATATGTGGATGGTTGGGATGATCCGCGTATGCCTACGCTGCGGGGCTTTCGCAGAAGAGGCTACACACCCGCTGCCATCAAAGATTTTTTGACCCGTGTGGGCGTAGCAAAAGCAGATTCTGTTGTGGATACAGCGCTTTTAGAATATTGTATTCGTGAAGAATTGAATTTGCGTGCGCCGCGGCTGATGGGCGTATTAAAACCGCTAAAACTCATCATTGAAAACTACCCGGAAGGGCAGCGGGAGATGATGACAGCAGAAGATTTGCCCGGGGGAGAACAGACGCATGAAGTTCCTTTCTCCAGAGAGATTTACATTGAGCAGGATGATTTTTTAGAGGAACGCCCCAATAAAAAGTTTTTCCGGCTATATGTGGGCGGAGAGGTGCGTTTGAAAAATGCATATATTATAAAATGTGAGCGCGTGGAAAAAGATGCAGCAGGCAACATTGAAACGGTCTATTGCACTTACGATCCGCTTTCCAGATCCGGCGATGTAAATGCCGGGCGCAAGGTCAAAGGCACGCTGCATTGGGTGGAACAGCATGCAGCAATTCCTGCAGAATATCGCATCTACAAACCGCTCATTGATGATGAAAAAGAGGGTGATTTTGTAGAGCGTATCAACAAAGATTCCAAAGAAGTGCTGCACGGGTTTATTGAACCGGAAATTTTAAAAGCAGAAAAAGAGCAACATTTTCAGTTGATGCGCCAAGGGTATTTTTGTACAGATAATGTTGATTTTGCAAAAGACAATATTGTACTAAACATGACAACAGGGTTAAGAGATAGTTTTAAAAAAGCAGTAAAACAAGGATAATATATTATGACAAAAGTAAGAACACGATTTGCGCCTAGCCCCACCGGGTATATGCACATCGGAAATTTGCGCACAGCATTATATGCATGGCTGTTTGCCAGAAAGAGCAAGGGCACATTTATTTTGCGCATTGAAGATACAGATCGCAACCGCCTTGTGGAAGAAGCAGGCGATGTGATTTTTCGCACTATGAAAGATACTGGTCTTTATTATGATGAAGGGCCGGATGTGGGGGGCGCGTTTGGTCCCTATGTGCAAAGTGAGCGCAAGAGTATTTATAAAGAATACGCTGAAAAGCTGGTGGAGCTTGGCGCCGCATATTATTGTTTTTGTACCAAAGAGCGCTTAGACGAAGCCCGCGCAGAAGCGGCGGCAAAAGGAAGCGTTTATAAATATGATAAGCATTGCCTTTCCTTGTCAAAAGAAGAGGTGGCGCGCCGTATTGCTGCGGGCGAAGCATACGTCATTCGGCAAAATATTCCCGCAACAGGAGAATCTTCTTACGATGATATGGTATATGGGCATATCAGTGTGCCTATGGCGGATATGGAAGATAACGTTTTATTAAAAGCAGATGGCTGGCCGACGTATAATCTGGCAAATGTTATAGATGACCATTTGATGGAAATTACGCATGTCATTCGCGGCATTGAATATCTTTCTTCTACGCCAAAATACAATTTGCTTTATGATGCGCTTGGCTGGGAAAGACCGGTGTATGTGCATATGCCGCCGGTGATGAAAGACAAGCAAAACAAACTTTCCAAACGGCATGGAGATGCATCTTACGAAGACCTCATTGAAAAAGGTTATTTGAAAGAAGCAATCATCAATTATATTGCGCTATTGGGTTGGAGCCCGGGCGGAGAGCAAGAAATTTTCACGCTGGAAGAGTTGATAGAAGCGTTTTCTTTGGAAGGATTAAATAAATCACCTTCGATTTTTGATACAGAAAAGTTAACTTGGATGAACGGAGAGTACATCCGCGCACTATCGCCGGAAGTATTTTTGGAAAAGGCGATGCCTTATTTCAAAGAAGTTTTTGGGGAAAAAGAAGTGGATTTTGCGCGAATTGCAAGCCTCATTCAACCCCGCCTGACTGTGCTTACAGAAATTCCGGGAAAAGTAGCATTTTTTGCAGAAATGCCCGCTTATGATATTGATTTATATACCCATAAAAAAATGAAAACAACGCCGGAAGCATCTTTGCCTATTTTAGAGGCTGCGCAGACAGTTCTTTCTGTCATTGCGCCTTTTACCAACGATGAAATTTATGCAGGGTTAACCGGGCTGGCAGAAGGGTTGGAAGTAAAAAGCGGGCAAGTGCTTTGGCCGGTACGCATCGCCATCACCGGCATGGGCGTAACCCCTGGCGGCGCCACAGAAATTGCGGAGATTTTAGGCAAAGAAGAAACATTGCGGCGGCTTGGTATATCCATTGCATATTTGCAAGAACAATTAAAAAAAGAAGAATAAAAACGCGCGAGAAAGGGAATTTTTGTGAAAAAGTTGAGACGGATTTTTGCACTAGGGCTTGTTATCATTATGGTGGTTTTTGCAACAGGCTGCGCAAATGAAGACAAAAAGATCATTGATGCACTGGATCTTTCCAAAATTGAAAGCTTTGAATACACGGCAGAAAACACCGTTAGTATGAGTGTTTTGGGGCAAAGCATGAATGTTGAGATGGATATGGAAGGCATTCAATTTACAGATCCGGAAAAAGGGCATGTGAAAGTCTCTAAAATCATGACCGGTGAGGCAGAAGAAACGGCAGAATTTTATTATGAAGTAGATAGTGATAAAGTACTCGTTTATTCAGAGAATGGAGATGAGTGGGAGATGGATGAAGTCGATTACAGCGACTACAAGGAAGAGTATTCAGACCTCAGCACATATGCTTCTTTTTCAGAATACATGCAATATGCCTCGGATTTTAAAAATGTGGGAAAGAAAAATTAAACGGCAATGATGTTTTCCGCATTGAAGGTATCATCAGCAAAGTGCATTTGCAAGAAGTGATGCGCAGTAGCCTTCTTTCGGCTATGATGGAAGAAGATATGTTCGGTGGTGATGAAGAAATGCAAGAGTTGATGGAAAAAGTAATCGACAATGCAGAAGATATGACGGTTGTTATTTTTGTAGATGCCAAAACATACACCATTGCACGCTTTGAGCTGGACATGACAGATTTTATGAGCAGTATGATGGATACCATTATGGATGAAATGCTGGAAGGGGAAGATCTTTCTGCTTGGGGCGATGTGGATATGGATGAGTTTTTGGTTGTAAAAACCACAAAAACCGTCATTGATTTTTCAAACGTCAACAAAGCAACAGAAATTGAATTCCCCAGCGTGGGATAAATAACAATAAAAAACGCCGCAGCGCGGCGTTTTTTTGTATGTGGAGAGATGAGATGCAAGAAGTACAAATAAGAAAAAGAACCATGACAGATGATGCTGGAATTTTTGCATTGATTGAAGAAGCGGGATGGAAAACCATTTTGCAAAGCGAAGAAGCTTTCCAGCAAGCATTGTTTCATTCGGTTGTGCTTGTAGCAGAACAAGAAAAGCGAGTGGTCGGTTACGCCAGATGTATTACAGATGGTAGCATGACGGCGTTTTTATGTGAATTGCTGGTACAAAAGGAAAAGAGAAAAAAGGGCATTGGGCGTAAATTGATAGAAGCGCTGGAAGCGATGCTTCCAACGATACGCATGGATCTCATTTCTGAGCAAGATGGTTTTTATGAAACGCTGGGGTATCGCTCGCTAGGGCAAGGATATCGAAAATACTTGGTATAAAAAAAGCTGCGTTTTGCGCAGCTTTTTTATTGTTTCTATATTATAAATAAGTTTTCCAAATTTGCCATAACTGCCCCTGCCAAATTGGCAAATACAGCTGCATCTGCGCATAAAAAGTTTGCATGCCTTGTGGCCCCGTTAGCGCAAAAATACGTTCCCCAATGGCAGCCAGCTGTAATGCGCCAAGCGCCTCCGGTGCCAGCGGCAAAGCAGGGTTAAACAGTGAAAGAATAGTCTCTGTGAGATGCTTGCCATTTTCATAAAGCCCAACATCGCCCACTGCCAAATAATAATCCGGCGTAATTCCTTCAATGGCACGCGTTACCAGCGCAGCATCCACAGCATGGCCTGTGCGCAGCGGCGCACGTTCATTGCTGCCACAAACACTGCAAAACGCTGCAGTAGGAGAAAAAGGCAATCCACAACGCACACAGTAATAAATAGCATTCTCATTTGGCAGAGAAATGCCTTTGCGTTCTTGTAAAAACCGCTGCAAGAAATATAAGAAATATGCTGTATGCAAAAGAATATCAATGGAATAGTAGAAGTTGAAGCGGCTATATTTTACCGAAAGATCAATGAATTGATATAATAAATACGGCAAATGAAGCCCGATTACAATGAGCCCGGGCAAAGGCGTTTTGACTGTCGGCAAAAGAGAGACAAATGTGATGAGCAGTACAATTGCTTTGATGAAATAGGAGACATGTACAACAGAAAAAGAAAGAAGAGAGCCTAAATAGATGATGAGATATAAGACGGCTGCCAGATAAAAAAGAACAGAAAGAAAAAGATATTTCCGAGCTTTTATTTCTGGCATAAAAAGCAAAACACCACCAAATATGCCTGCAGCGCATAATGGCAAGAACATTGCAAAGAAAGCATATGCGCTGAAATCTGTAAAGACATGCCTGTAATTAACCAAAATAAATACAATGCTGAGCAGCGCAAGGGCGCTGCTCACATAATATAAAACGGGTTTTTTCGAAGAGGTTGTTTGCATCTACATACCTTTCTAGAAATTATCTCTGTTTTCGTTTTTGGTGCCCACATTTCCGTTTTGTACCGAACGTAATGTTAACGTGTAGGTATAATTAGAAGCAAGCGTGGCTGTATCTTTTCCATTGTCAAATAACAATACTTGATATGTGCCTGTATCGCCAAACATTTCTTCTTCACCAAACCAAGTTTTTCCGTAAGCAGATTTGATTCTGTATGTTCCTGCCGGTAATTTTATGGTTGCATTGCTGCCACCTGCGATGAAGACACAAGAAACAAGGGTTCCATCAGTGGCATAAATTTTCAAGTAAGTAGGGTTTGTATCACTTGCCGGTGGTTTGATGGTAAGCGAACAAGCCCGCCCGGAATAGCTGCTGTTGCGGTATGTTTCACCGGTGGAAGGGTTTGCCTGAATACAAGCCTGCGCCCGGTCTGCAGAATCTTTATAGGAGCCTAATCCTTGAAATAGCTGATAAGCGGTAAAGAATTTCTTTTCGCCCACCGCTTTTTCCGCTGCAGCGTAATCAATTACTTGGTTACAGGTGAGCAGCAAATCTGCGCTATCTTCATAATTTTGTGCAGCCAAAGGCTCCAGCAATATTTTTGCTTCTTCATAATTGCCTTCATCCATCAACTGGGTGGCTTGGTCATAAGAAATGATATTCTTGCAGGTCTGCGCCAAATCCGGCGCATCCTTATAATCACCAAGAGAAGTGAAGATTTCTAAAGCAGCGGCATAATCCTTGTCATCCATATACCCCATTGCTTTGTCATATTGCAAGATGTTATTACAATCTGTGGCTTGTGATTTGGAATCTTTATAAGCGCCCAGGGAAGAAAAAATATCATACGCTTCTTGATATTTGCCCTCTTCTTTTAAATCTGTAGCAGATTCATACTGGATGGCATTGTCGCATTCTATGAGTAGCGCTGGTGCATCTTCATAATCATCTAGCTTTTCCAGAATGGAAAATGCGCTTTCATATTTTCCCTCTTCCATCAGGCTGGTTGCTCGCTCATAACGCTTTGCTTTGCTGGGAAAGAGAATTGTAAAAAGGAAAAACCCGCCCACGAGGACAACAACACTAAGAATAGAGATAAGCGCAATGACTTTCCCTTTTTTTGATTTCTTGGGTTGGGCTTCATGTACCGGCGCTGCAGTATATGTATTTTCTGCATTGTATGTAGAAAATGTTTCTGCTGTGGGTGCAGCTGCGTAAGTTGGCGGTGTAATTGGTTTTTCTTCACGCGGCGGCATCGCTACATTTTGCGCCGCATCAGAAGCCGATGCACCATCAGGTTGGCTTTTTCCAATGGTTACGCCGCAACTACGGCAAAACTTGGAATTATCAGGAATCTCTGTTCCACATTTGGGACAAAACATATTGAACCTCCTCGCAATTTCGCAAATTTCGGCGATGCAATAATAAAAGGATAGGCTACGCCAAAGTTTTCTTTTTTTCAGTATAGCATTAAATGATAAAAAGGGATATAAAAAATGCAAGGAAATTCCTTGCATTTTTTATCATAACCATTCGTTGTATTTGCGGATGTATATTCTTTTGAAAAACTGTACAGAAAAGCAATACGCAAAAATGAGAAGCACCAGCCACGGCAAGAAAGATAGAGGCATAACGCGCATATCAAGCGCTGTTGCCAGCGGGCTTAAGCAGACAATAAGCGTCAATACTGTAAACAAGACAGTGCAAAGCGATAATACAAAGGAAGGCTTGCTATCAATAAAGGGCTTCTTTTCGGTACGGATTACATGCACAATAAAGATTTGCGAAAGCGTTCCATAAGCAAACAAGCAACATTGGAACAAAGGTGCAAGCGCTGGTGTGTTAGCGCCGATGATCCACCACAAAATGCCGTAACAAGCAATGTCAAAAAGCGAAGAGAGCGGGCCCATTTGCAACATAAATCGCTTGATTGTATTTGTATCCCATTTACGAGGCTGCGCCAAATAAGAAGCATCTACATTATCAAAAGGAATGCCGGTTTGCGCAAAATCGCAAATAAGATTTTGCGTTAAAATTTGTACAGGAAGCAACGGTAAGAACGGCAAAAAGATACTGGCAAAAATCACAGAAATCATGTTTCCAAAATTCCCGCTGGCGGCCATTTTGATATACTTGATGATGTTACCAAACGTTCTTCTACCTTCAATAACCCCTTCTTCCAGCACCATCAAATCCTTTTTCAACAAAATGATATCTGCTGTTTCTTTTGCGATATCAACAGCGCTATCCACTGAAATCCCCACATCTGCTGCGCGCATGGCCAGCGTATCGTTGATGCCATCGCCCATGTAGCCAACGGTATGACCATTTTCGCGGAAAGCATGTACCACGCGCTCTTTTTGAGAAGGGGAGAGTTTGGAAAAGAGTTTGCAACTGCGCGTTGCGGCAAGCAGCGCTTCATCGCTCATGGCTTCTACATCGTTTCCGTTGAGTCGATTCTTTGTGCGAACCCCTACTTTTTCGCAAACCTTAACGGCCACACCTTCGCTATCGCCGGTAAGCACAACCACGTCAACGCCATGTTCTTTGAGCGCAGCAATTGCTGTTTTGGCGCTTTCTTTGGGTGGATCCAAAAACCCAACAAAGCCCATCAATACCATTTCTCCTTCATCGGCAACACCAAAGGTTTCAATGTCTTGAATTTCATTTTTCTGCGCCACTGCTAACATGCGCAAGCCATCAAAATTATGTAGCTCATAGATTTCCATGGCTTCTTTTTTTAATGCATCATTGAGCGGTAAAATTTCGCCGTTGTATTCCGCATACGTGCAAATAGAAAGAATTTCTTCTACCGCGCCTTTGGTAATGAGCTGGCGTTTTCCTGCCGTATCTTCCAGGACTACGCTCATGCGGCGGCGCGCAAAATCAAAAGGGATTTCATCCACAATGTGATAACGCTCTTTAATCGTATTAATGCCTTCTTCTTCTGCGCGATTGATAATCGCAACATCAATCAAGTTTTTTAGTCCTGTTTGAAAATAGCTATTCAAAAAAGCATGGCGCAAAATGCGCTGGTCATCATCACCATGTACATCCATATATTTTTCCAAAATGATTTTATCTTCTGTCAACGTTCCTGTTTTGTCCGTACACAAAACATCCATCTCGCCAAAAGATTGAATGGAAGGCAGCGTTTTTACAATGGTATCATGCTTTGCCATGACAACGGCACCCCGCGCCAAGGTGGAAGTCATAATCACCGGAAGCATTTCCGGCGTTAGCCCAACTGCCATTGCAACGGCGAAAACCAGAGAATCTCCCCAGTTGCCCTTGACCAACCCATTGATGAGAAAGATAACCGGAACCATAATAAGCATAAAGCTCAACAAAAGGCGGCTGACAGATTCTACGCCGGTTTCAAAGCTGTTTTTTGCGCGCGCACCAGTGAGCGATTCTGCCATGGAGCCAAAATAAGTATTGTTCCCCGTGGCGAGGACTAAGCCGACAGCGCTACCACTGACCACATCTGAACCCATAAACCCTAACGTTTCTAAATCCGTCAGAGAGCGATTATCATCCCCTTTTAGGGTATCAAATTTTTCCACAGGGTTGGATTCTCCTGTCAGCGCGGCCTGCGCAATAAAAGCATCTTTTGTGGAAATAAACAAAAGATCACCGGGCAACATATCTCCCGCCGAGAGGCGAACAATATCGCCGGGTATAACATCTTCTACGCCAATTTCGGTAAACACACCATCTCGCAAGATGGAAGTTTTGTTGGAAATCATATCCGAAAGTTTGGCCGCCGCCACATGCGATCGCTCGCTTTGTACAAAGGAAATAATGGCAGAAACAAAAATGAGCGCCAAAATTACGATGACAGTGGTATAATCTTTTTTTGTTGCAATATAAACATCTGTAAAAAAGGTGATGATGGCAACAAGAAACAAAACAATGTTAAAAGGATTGATAAATGCTTCATAAAGGCGAGAGAGCGTGCTGTTTCCCTTGCCTGTGGAAATCACATTCTCCCCAAATTCCTCTAACAATTCTTCCGCTTGCTCGCTGCTATAGCCAAACACACTGGCATTTAATTCTTCCAGCGCTTCATCTCTTGTGCGCGTTGCAAAATGACGCAAGCGTGCTTCGCTTTCGTGTTGTCTTTGTAGGTTTTCTGCTCTATTGGGTTTTTTGCGAAAAATCATAGCAAAACCCTCCTTTCAATGGGTAAGAAAATTCAATGAAAGGCGATATAATGCGCTACCGTCGAAAAAGAGGAGAAGAAAAGGATCGGTGAACTTCTTCTCTTGCTTCACCCGAAGCATGTTGATCGCCATATACGTTAAAACAACTATGACCTTCCAATCCTTTTCACCTCCTTTTGTGTATGAATGAAAAAATCCGCCGGTAGGAATACCGACGGAGAAAATACGACAATAAAAATTGTTCTCCGTACAAGCTTTAGCTCTGCGGGGCAATGAAACCACGTTAGTCCATGCCTTTACGACAAGGACTGTTGACCAATTTGCGGTGTCTCCACCATCGCACGGCAGTGGTCCGTATCCCTCGCGGTAGCCTCACCTACCGAAAGTTGTCTTTAAATTTAGAGTAGAGGATTTTGTGCGGAATGTCAAGGGTTTTTACAAAAAAGCAGGCAGCGGAAACAAGGAGAGCAGAAGAAAAAAGAGGAACAATACGAAGCGAAGAAACGACAAAAAACAAAGAGCCATACTTGCAGTTTTGAAAAAAGAATGTTATCTTTTTCTTAAGAACTTATCGTGAAAAAGGAGGTAAAAAGCGCATGACAGCTGATAAAAGCAAAAAAGGCTTTACGTTAATGGAACTAATTATTGTAATTGCTATACTTGCCATATTGGCAGCGCTTTTGGTGCCTTCAATGATTGGCTATATGGACCGGGCGAAGCGAACGGTTTCCATAGACGAATGTCGGCAAGTTGTACAAGCCGCCCAAACTGTGTATGCAGAAGAATACCTTGCAGGGAATTATCATACCAGCCTATCGGCAGGGGGCGATGTGAAAAGTGATATTTTGGCGCTTTCGCAAGCGAAAGGTGAAATAAACAGCATATCCTTGGGCGAAAAGAATGAAATCATACATCTAGTATATACTTCTTCTTATGGTCATGTGGTAACATATTGCGGGCGGGTGGCAACCTGTGCGCTGCATACAGAAATGTATACCATTGATGAGAGAGGCGGTGGCGTTACTAATACACCAGCAAAGTTTTATATGGTGGGCAAAGATGGAACGATTATGGAATTTACGCCTTACGCCAACTATTCCACTTACGTACCGGAACGCAGCGAAAATTTAGCAAATACCGTTTTTTATTATGAAGGCTCAGAAGAATATGGACATCCGGCAGGATACTATGTTTTCAAAAACACCTCGCCGATTACGCCGAACAATAATGGAGATGCCAACTTCCATCAAATATGGGAATGGAACAATGCCATTAAGATTAATGTGGACCGTCCCATCAAAGAATATGTGCCCAACAGCAAAGATTTTATTGCAGATTTGAAAGTGGGTGATGTTTGTGAGATTGATTTTGGAGATGGGCCGGTACTGGCTGTGTTCAATGTGGATCGCAAGACAACCGAAGCGGGTTCATGGATGTGGAACAAAGACCTTGCTTCGCAAGCATATAAAGGATATTGGTTGGTGATTGAACAAGAATCCATTGCGCCAAAGCCAAGATAACCGTAAAATAAAGATAGGAGATAAATAAAACGGTACGGGTTTTAGCCGTACCGTTTTACTTTTGCAGATAGCGCAATGCGAAATGATAAAGCTGCGAAAAGTATCTATATCTATATTGTATGGTCGCAGCAGAGTATCGTTTCAGCGATTTCTGCAATGGTTCCAATCAACTGCTTTACTTGTGGCAGCCAATAAAAAGAGGAAGTATTGTTGTCACATTTAAAATAGGCATCATCCGTATGGCAAAGATAAATTATCTTACCAAGCGCAATTGCCATGCCCAGCTCAACATGCGTTCCCCTCCCTTGCGGCGTCAAGACAATGACAACATCCGCATTTTTTACACCATCAACCTCTTTTTGCCCTAAAGACATGAATGAACGCTCATCCATCGGTTTTGCAGAAAGATAGTTTGTCCAATCAAACGTTTGATGCCACCCGGCAGCTTTTAATTTTTGTGCGAGATACTGTACTTGTTTATGATTTTTCAGTTTGGATGCGATATAAAATTTCATATTGCCCGCTCCTTCTAAATTCCAATTTACTTGTATATTACTAGCGCTGTGGTTCGGCAAAAAGCAAAAACTTCGTTTTACCACATTGATGGTCAGCGTAAAAATAAAAATAGATACGGCAGTAATAAGGCCGTATCCATTCTATTTTATTGTATCACTTTAGTATATTAAGCGCCCAATTCATCTTCAGCCGGAGGCGGTAAAAGCGAGACAAGCGCCCATTCAATACGCCGATCTTTGATTTCTAAAATTTCGATACGTAGACCATGGGTTTCGATAATTGGCTTTTCATCTTCATCCGGAATTTCTTCCAAACTATCCATAATGAGCCCGCCGAGTGTATCATACTCTTCATCTTCTGGCAAGGTAACACCCAGCTCTTTTACGATCTCTTCGAGTTCGGCGCCGCCAGCAATGCGCCAAAAATTTTCGCTGAGGTGATAAATATCATGCTCCTCTTGCGGATCAAATTCATCGTAAATATTTCCAACGATACGCTCCAGTAAGTCTTCCATGGTAATTAAACCGCTGGTACCACCATATTCATCTACCACAATTGCCATATGAATCTTTTGCGCTTGCATATTGCGGAACAATACATCTGTATGCACTGATTCAGGAACAAAATACGCTGTTCGTAAAATTTCAACAAGCGGTTTTGGCTCTTCTGATTGGGCGTTTAACAAATATTCTCTTGTGCTAAGTAACCCAACGATATCATCCGCATCTTCATTGCATACCGGAAAGCGGGAAAGCCCCGTTTCTTCGATGCGCCGCACAATTTCTTCATGGGCATCATCCAGCCAGATGACTTCCATATCTGTACGATGAATCATAATATCTTCAGCAGTCATGTTGTTAAACTCAAAGATATTTTCAATCATTTCTTTTTCTGTCGATTCAATCGCGCCCTTTTCTTCGCCGATATCCACCATCAGGCGAATTTCCGCTTCAGAAACTTCTTCCGGATCTTCGTGCGGGTCGATGCCAAATAGGCGCAACACGCCATTTGTGGATACAGATAAAAACCATGTAATCGGCTTGAAAATTTTAGACAAGAAATACACCGTGCCACACGAAAAACGCGCAACCTTTTCCGGATTTTTCATTGCGATACGTTTGGGCACAAGTTCGCCAAGCACCAACGTAAAGTAAGAAAGGATTAACGTAATTACAATAACGGAAAGTGTATTGAGCAAGCTTAAAGAAGCGCCAGGGAAAACAGAGGCTTTTAGCCATCCTGTCAGCAAGCTCGCAAAGGCATCCGCCGCAAACGCGGAACCTAGAAAACCTGCCAGGGTAATACCGATTTGAATTGTGGATAAGAACCCCGTGGGGCTTTCCAAAATTTTTAAGAGTTTCGCGGCCTTTTTATCGCCCTCTTCCGCCGCGCGGGCCAATTTGTTCTCGTTTAAAGCGAGAAGTGCAATCTCTGTAGAGGCAAAGAATGCGTTCAGTAAAATAAGTAGAAACTGAATCAAAAGCTGCCCCCATATGTCGCCAGACAACAAAGATACCCCCTTTATAAATAAATTTTAGAATCATTATAGCATATTTTAGCGAAATGTACAGGCCTTCAATATTGTTTACATTGATTTTACCTTTCTATGAAGGATTTTCGCAATGTTTTATGCAAAATGCAAAAAAGAAGAGAAGCCACATTTGCGGCTTCTTTTATGATTCAAACAATGGGGTACTGAAATACCGCTCTCCTGTATCAGGCAAAATGGTAACAACATTTTTGCCGACACCCAGCTTTTTTGCAAGCTGTAGTGCAGCGGCCACGTTAGAACCGCTGGAGATGCCCGCCAAAATTCCTTCTTCTCTTGCCAGCTTTTTTGCTGTTTCGATGGCATCTCCATCACGTACAATGCAAACATCATCATAAATCTCTGTATTTAAATTTTCCGGAATCAAGCCATCTCCAATGCCCATTTGCAAATGGGTTGTAATATGCCCGCCGGACAAAATGGCAGCATGCTCCGGTTCCACTGCCCAAATGAGAATTTCAGAATTTGCTTCTTTTAAGACGGTACCGACGCCTGAAATGGTACCACCGGTGCCCACGCCTGCGCAAAACCCATGAATGGGTGCATTTAGTTGCGCTAAAATTTCAGGGCCGGTATGGCGCATATGTACAGCAGGATTGTCCGGATTGGTAAACTGCTGCGGAATGAACACACGCGAATCTTCTGCCTGCATCAAAAGCGCCTTCTCTAAGCAAGCCGCAATGCATTTTCCAATGTCGCCCTCATCCGGCACAAGAATGACTTCTGCGCCGTACTGGGAAATGAGGTAACGCCGCTCCATGCTGACGGAATCTGGCATGATGATCTTTACAGGATAGCCCAAAACAGCGCCCACCATCGCTAGACCAATGCCTTGGTTTCCGCTGGTAGGCTCTACAATAATACTATCTTTCTTCAACCTTCCTGCGATAATGGCTTCGTTTATCATGTGATAGGCAGTACGGGTTTTAATGGATCCCCCCATATTCGCGCCTTCGTATTTGACATAGATATCGGCAGAGCCCTTCGGCACCATACGCGACAATTTGATAAGCGGCGTACTGCCAATGGCATCTAATATTGTGTTGCAAAACAAAATGTATTCCTCCCAAAAGATGAGTTTCTTTTCATATATTATCATAATATCGTGATAAACCAAAACGAATTATTTGTTAGATCGATTCATTTGAAAAAGGGTTCCAAAGATGTAATTTTAAATTAACACAGCCATTTTCTTTGAAAACAACACCTTCTTGTTCCAGTAATGCGCGTTGTTCTAAAAAATGTGGCGCAGTACGCCCTTGGCTATTGACAACCCGATGACAAGGCAATCCCCCAGGCGCATAAGCCAGCGCCCGCCCGGCAATGCGCGGCGCTTGCGGAAATCCGGCAAGATATGCCAGCTGTCCGTATGTTGCAACAAACCCTGCGGGAATCATAGGCAATATTTCATAAATGGCAGCAAAATAATCGACTTCTTTCATATGCTTATGATAAACAGGAAATGGAAGCGCGTCAATCACTTCACCCAACAGGGCTATGCAAGAGGATACATTTTTATGTATAATGATAAGAAAAAACGGAGAATTGATTTTTGAGAAGGAAAAAAGAGTTACATGAAACATATCCTTGGATGTATCCGGCGTTGCTGTTATTTTCCGCAGCGCTCATTGTATTTGGATTAAGCGTAGGCGGTGTCGCGGGGACGCTTGCGGGGCTGAAAAAAATCATCCTGTCTGAAGGCGCGCTGATTACAGATTATATTGCGCTGGCAGGTATAGGTCCTTCGTTTGTCAATGCAGGGCTTGTTATGCTGGCCAGTCTTTTTATATTACATGGCTCCGATATGGCGGCAAATGGGTTTATGATTTGCATTGCAGGGCTGATGGCGGGATTTGCGTTGTTTGGAAAAAATATTGCAAATATTTGGCCCATTGTATTTGGGGCGTATCTATATTCTAAAGTGAAAAAGCAGCCTTTTCATGAAAACGTAACATGTGGGTTATTATCTACCACATTGGCGCCGGTTGTGAGCATGGTTGCACTGCAAAAAGAAAATCACGTAGGATTTATTCTGTTGGGAATTTTTGTAGGCATCTGCATTGGTTTTGTAATGCCTTCCATTGCCGCGTTTACAGCAAAAATACAAAACGGTTTTTCGCTATACAATGTTGGCTTTGCCGCAGGGCTATTGGCAATGCTGCTGGTTCCCCTTTTAAGTTCTTTTGAAATTGAGCCGCAGGCAGTGCGCATCTGGTCCACAGGAAACAACAAAGTATTTGGCATTGCATTGGGCATTTTTTGTTTTATTGTGATTGCCATTGGGTTGATTGTGGACAAGCAAGCCCTCAAACACTACTGGGCGCTTTTGAAAACTTCGGGGAAATCACCCAGTGATTATCTTGAAATGTTTGGAATCGCCCCGGTTTTAATCAATATGGGTATGAATGGGCTGCTTGCCACCGGCTATATTTTGGCGATTGGCGGAGATTTGAATGGCCCCACCATCGGAGCCGTGCTGACCATACTGGGGTTTTCTTCTTTTGGGAAACATCTGTTTAATATCATTCCGGTCATGCTGGGAATTGTATTGGCCAGTTTTATCAGTCATTGGAGCTTGCAAGATATGTCCATGCAGATCATTGCGCTCTTTGGAACGACGTTGACGCCCATTGCAGGGCATTTTGGCTGGCCATATGGGCTGTTGGCGGGGTTTTTACATGCTTCCGCTGCCCAACGCAGCGGGCTGACGGCTGCAGGGCTTAATTTGTATAACAACGGATTTACCGGTGGGCTCATTACAATTGTGCTATACCCAATTTTCGCAGCATTGGCGCCCAAGAAAACAAGGGAATTAATTGAGCAAGAAGAACGAGAGCATTTTTTGGCAGAAGAATAATAAAAAACCTCTGGAAACAGAGGTTTTTGTTTTAACAAACTATAACATACCTTTCACACGGAAGTATAGCTTTGTGCGGCGGGTTTGACGATGATAAACGATTTTGGGAAAGACTTTGGCGTAATGATACACTGACTTTATCTCCTCATCTGTCAGCGCATGCTGGCTGAACCGTGCTTTTTCACTGAGCCGCGTGATTTCACGGCTGATGAACGTGCCATATGGTTCAAAGGTAGAGAGATATTTGTAAACCACACAAGCATTTTCATTATGGTCTTTGCGTCGAAACCGGAAATAACGAATGCCTCGCGCAATCAGGCGCCAACCTTCAAAAAGTATAAAAATTGAAAGAATCCCCAGCGCAAAAACCGCTAGAAGATTATAAAAGCCAAATCCTTTTCTTTGAACGGTAGGAGTATCAGAAGCTGTAGGGCGTGCCGGATGGTTTTTAGGTGTACCGGTAGATGTATTGTTGCTGCCGGCGCTACTGGTTTCTGGCGTATTTGTGGAGGCGGTAAGGCCACGTTCAAAAATACTTGCTTCACCGGTTTCAGCCGTCTGCGCCCCAGGGGTTACTTCCACAGGAATCCAGCCATACAGGGGATCGTAGATTTCCACCCATGCATGCGCTTGCTTTGCCGGAACGGTTGCCCAATGTTCCTCATTATAATTGACGGCACGCACCACATATCCCTCTGCGTAACGGGCAGGAATGCCTGCGGCGCGGAACAGGAGCGTGCCGGTGGTGGCGAAATGTGCGCAATATCCTTTTTTGTTTTCTTGCAAAAAGTATTGCACAAAATCAGCTCCTTCTGGTGTTGCGCCGGGTTTTGTTGTATAAGTATAGTTTTCGCGCAAAAAGGCGAGAATCGCTTCTTCGGCATTTGTGCCGTCAGGCGCAATTTGATTTAAAATGATATCTAACTCGGTTTTTAGTGTATCCGGTATTTGCAAATAATGTTCATGAACAAAAGATTGGTAGAGCATTTGATCTTCTGAAAGAGTAGAGTTCTCTATAGAAGGATCAAGGTTTGTTACGTCATAATAACGGTATGTATGCCGTACATCTTTGGCATGCAGTTCTGTGGCGTAATCATACAGTGCGCCATAGGCGTTTTCGTCTGATTCCATTTCTGCAAGATGATACGGTACATGTAGGAGATCGGGTGATTTGCGATAAAAAATCTCAATTTCCTGCAAAGGTAATTGAACGGTCTCTTGTGGTGGTAATAGATAAAACGATGCCAACGGCGAAGAAAGCTGCGCCTCGAGGGCGTCATAAGTCGCCTTGGGGAGTGACTCCCAGCCTGTTTTGGTATATACACTACCGGCATATGATTTTAAATAATGATTGCTGTGCGTGCTGTCGTAGACGCGAAATACCGTTTTGGTGCTGGCAGCAGAAAGATCATCTAGGGCAGATAAATTGCTTTGCTCCAATAAATCCGGGGTCAAGTTCATGCGGTCGCTTTTGGCATCTTCTTCTGTATAATTTCCTTCAATGGGGAAAACAATCTTGTCGCGTAATTCGTTTACCGTAGTAGAGCGCCTATAGGCGTTTGCAGGAATCACACTGGTTAAGAGGATCATTACAAGGAGTACAGCAGGCGTAATTGTGAGTACAATGCGCGCGAGCCCGATGCGATATTGCTTACGGGTCAAATGTGCGAACAACAAAATTGTAAGGCACAATAAAATGGCCATGAGCGGCATCAAGCTGGGGAGAAGTGTCGCAAAAAAAGGAACGCCGAGAAATGGAACAAAGCCAAGAAGCGTCAATAAAATACTTTTCTTTTTACAAATTGCAAAGGAAAAATAGAAGGTGACAAACAGCGTTACAAACATCCATACCATATTGCAAAGTTCTTTTGCCCAATCTTTGAAAAAAGAAGCAGGAATATCCGGCGCTTTATATTGCAATTGGGCGCATAGAGTGTTTAGAATATGATGCTTGCTGTACAAAAAAGTATTGTATATTTCATCAATGAAAAAGAGCGCTACCACACCACACAATATAAAAATTCCCAAAAAGTAAAAAAGAGAAGTGGTATGAGGGCGCAAGAATAAAAAGCAAAATGCAAGCGCCAAAAAGACTGCCACAATCGCGATACCTACTGCATGCAGCGGAACCTTAAATGCAGTGGTAAAAGAAAATATGGCGCCCAAACTTGCCAGGCAGACAAGAAAAACATTTGCCAAATATTCGGCGTTGGAGGCAATACGTCTTCTTCTCATGAAGCAGCTCCTTCCATGCGCTTTCCATCCTGCAAATTTTCAATGCCGGAGGGTTCCACATAGAACAGTTGTACCATGGGATCCGGCTGTAGGCTATGCAGTTGTGTGATGCCAATGCCTGTCTTGGGCAAAGGTGTGTTCAAAATATGCGTAAAGAATTGATCAAATTCATAATTGGTAGAAACCGGCTGGATGCGAAAAGAACCCAGCGCAGGATCGACCCAACAGAGTTCAAAATATAGTTTGCGCGCGATGGCATCTTCCCCGAAGGTACGAAGATAGCTGAAAACCTCATCCATTTCCGTGGGCGTGCCAAAAAAGTCAAACAACAAACTAAGCGTACTATTGCCCATAGGCTCCGGCTCGCGAATAAAAAGCTTATTTAGTTTTGCAGATAATTTCCAATGAATGCTGCGCAGCGGATCGCCGGGGCGATATTCGCGGATATCGTAATTGTCAAACGTAATGTTGGCATCTCTCTCGCCTTGCACAGAAGAAGGCACAGGAATATATTCAATGGTATCCATTCCTGCTAGGTATGAGAACCGTTTGGGTAACGCCAAAACCTGTAATGTTGGTGGGCAAGGACGTTTGAAAGCAAAAAGCCCCAAAAAATCATAGACATAAAATCCGGTGATTTCAGAAAGAATCATGCCTGTATGAAGCGGCGTATGAGGCGATTCTAAAGAAAGATCAGGCTCGAGGAGGGGAAAAATGTGCTGCCCGGTTTCTATTTCTCCGCTCATGTTGTTTTTTGTGGTCAAAAGAATTTTTGCTCTGGTGAGTGGCAAAAAAGAAGTGTTTTTCACCGTTAAATACGAAATAAAGCCTTCACCCAGTGTAAGCGTTTTGGAAGAGACGGCAATTGTTGCATGCACAAAACGTTGCCCTAAAAAACTCAATAAAAAGCTGAGTAAGACAACAGCTCCATAAAAAAACAAAAGAAAATAGGAAAAATACCCACGATATAAAATATAAAAGAGGATACAACCCAAAAATCCTCCAATGCAGATGAGGCGATTTTTAAGCATTTGCTTTGGTCCAAACCCGCGGAGCCGCAATGGTTTCAAGAATTTCTTGCAGTAAATCATCTACCGTTACATTTTCCACACGCGCTTTGGGAGATAAGATGAGCCGATGCCCCAGTGCTGCAGAGAAGATGTTTTTTACATCATCCGGCACCACATAATCGCGCCCATCAATGTATGCAGTTGCTTGTCCTAAGCGCATAAGCGCCAAAGATGCCCGAGGGCTGCCTCCTTGCAAAATGAGAGAATGTGTGCGCGTGGCGTTTACCAGGCGAATCATATAATCATAGATGGTATCACTGATATAAATGGCAAGGACTTCATCTTGCATGGCAATGATTTCTGCTGCGCCGGAAACCTGCTTGATTTCACCAACAGAAGGCGCGCTTTGCTTGCTTTTCAAGATTGAAATTTCATCCAGCGGTGCAGGGTAACCGATGGAAAGACGAATCAAAAATCGATCCATCTGCGAATCAGGCAAAAGTTGCGTGCCATGCGCGCCGATGGGGTTTTGCGTTGCGATGACAACAAAAGGTTTTGGGATTTGATGCGTTACGCCGTCCACAGTAATTTGCCCTTCTTCCATGCATTCTAAGAGCGCGGCTTGGGTACGGCTGGTGGCACGGTTGATTTCATCTGCCAATAGCAAATTGCATAATGCAACACCAGGCTGATATTCCAGCACGCCTGTTTTTTGGTTGAGCATTGAAAAGCCCGTCACATCCGAGGGTAAAACATCCGGGGTAAACTGCATGCGCTTATAATCAAGCCCCAAGGCTCTGGAAAAGGATAGTGCTAAAGTGGTTTTTCCAACGCCGGGGATATCTTCTAACAGGACATGACCTTTTGCGAGAATGGCCATCATAACATGTGTAATGATATCATCTTTTCCGATGAACGCTTTTTTGACTTCATTGATAATGGATTGCGCTTGGTTCATAAACATCTCTTTCCCCTGAAAATTCAGCATAAATAGTAGTATTTTTATTATAAAGAGAAGCGAAGGGAAGCGCAAGCAAAGTTTCTGTGAACGAAAAATCCTTAAAATATGTGTATTTCTTCTATTTTAGCAAGCTTTTGTGCTATACTATACAAAAGGAGGGAAACACAATGCCTTGTTATTACATTATCGCGATGCGCGTAGAAAACCGAGAGAAAACAGCGGCGCAACTGCAAGAGGTTTTGACGAAGAATGGTTGTAACATTCGTACAAGGCTGGGGCTGCATGAAGCCAGCGAAACGTATTGCGCCAACGATGGGCTGATTATTTTACAGCCTTGCGGCGAAAAAGAGGTGGTAGAAAGCCTGCTTAACGACCTAAACTCCCTTGCAGGGGTAACGGCCAAACTCATTGATTTAAACGATTAAAAAAGCCTTGCGAATGCAAGGCTTTTTTGTTGGGATAAATATTTTGAAAGAAGATAGAAAACAGTTTTCATCGTTGCAAGAAGAGCAACCGTTAGAAAGGCTAATTTGTGATGTAAGGCGCAGTTCTCAAATTATGGAATTGCTTGCGAAAACAAAGGTTTTATGATAGAGTTTATACGATTAATTATGGAGGAACAAGGCATATGATTTTAGTGACAGGTGGCGCAGGCTATATTGGTAGCCATACTTGTGTGGCCTTGGCCGAAGCAGGATATGAAATACTTATCCTTGACAATTTTATAAACAGTAAGCCTGAAACAGTTGACAAGATCAGAACACTGATAAAAAAAGATTTATATATGGAGCAGTGTGATCTTTGTGATAAAGAAAAGGTCGCAGCTGTTTTTGACAAGTATGATATAGAAGCGGTGGTCCACTTCGCGGGATTAAAGGCTGTGGGAGAATCAGTGGAAAAGCCTTTACGCTATTACAGTAATAATCTAGTGGGCATTTTAAATTTATTGGAAGTGATGCAATTATCCAATGTGAAAACATTTATTTTCAGCTCTTCAGCGACTGTGTATAGTGTGGAAAACGAGTTGCCAGTGAAAGAAAATGGAACGCTTGGTTGTACAAACCCTTATGGCTATACAAAATTGATGACGGAACAAATTTTGCAAGATGTTGCACACGCAGATAGCGATTGGCATATAAGTTTGTTGCGATACTTTAATCCAATTGGTGCTCATAAAAGTGGATTGATTGGAGACAACCCTTCGGGCATCCCAAACAATTTGATGCCATATATCTCTAGAGTGGCGACCGGGCAGTTACCGTATTTACAAGTGTTTGGGGATGATTATGATACGCCGGATGGCACAGGCGTAAGGGATTATTTGCATGTGCAAGACCTTGCTGCAGGGCATGTTGCAGCGTTACGTTATATGAAGCATAATGCTGGTGTTGAAGTGTTCAATCTTGGAACAGGGCAAGGTGTAAGTGTACTTGAGCTTATTCACACATTTGAACAGGCGACCGGGGAACAGGTTCCGTACAAGATTGTACAGAGAAGGCTGGGAGACGTCGCTGCACTTTATGCAGATGCAAGTAAGGCAAAAAGCATGCTAAATTGGAAGACGGTGCATACGTTAGAAGAAATGTGCGCAGATACATATCATTTTGAGAAAATGCAAAAAGAGTAGGAGACAGTACGTTGTTTAAAGTTTTTACACCAAGAAATTTTAGAAGAGCGATTCTTTTTGTGGAAAAATTGTTGATTATTGCTTCGGCGATTTTATCTTACATGCTTGTTGTGTTTTTATATTATCCAAATGCTGTGTTTAGCGATCGTGGCAACTATGTTCTTGCTGTAACGTATGCAGTTATTTTAGTGGGGCTTGGCATTGCATATGGATGTTTTAAAGTAGGTATTATACGGTTTAAAGAACTTGTGTTTTCTTATATGATCACAATATTTCTTACAAACGGAATCTCCTATCTTATTACATCTATGGTTGCAGGCGAACTGATAAACATATTTCCATTACTCCTCTTATCAGTCGTACAGATATTGATGGGTATCCTCTTGTATTATTTGGCGAACAAGACTTATTTTGCTTTAAATCCGGCAAAAGAAACACTGGTAATTTGTTCCAATAGCGAACATGATGTTGAAGTGATGCATAAGTTCGGCAAGATTCATGAACGCTATCGTATCAAGCGAATTTTGTTTGAAAATGAGCCAATGGCTCTTTTGGAAGAAGAAATAGATAAGTACCAAGTGATTATTATTGGAAATATAGATATTGTATTAAGACAAAATCTGATGAAATACTGCTATGAACACAACAAGCGCTTGTTTGTTTTGCCATCAACGCAAGACATTGTTATGCAGAGCGCTGCTGTTACGCAAATTGGAGACTCTATGGCATTCTTGTGCAAAAACAGAGTGCTTTCTGTTGAGCAACTAGCGTTAAAGCGTGCAATGGATATTTTTGTATCATTGATTATTTTGATTATTGCCTCGCCTATAATGTTAATGATTGCGCTAATCATAAAGCTTTATGACGGCGGCCCTGTTTTCTATAAACAATTACGTAACACCAGAAATGGCGAAGTGTTTTGGCTATATAAGTTTCGGAGTATGATTGTAGATGCTGAAAAAGATGGCGCACAATATACAGTGGATAACGATGCGCGCATTACACCTGTTGGCAAGTTCATTCGAGCGACACGAATTGATGAATTACCACAGATGTTAAACATATTAAGGGGTGATATGTCTTTGGTAGGGCCACGAGCAGAACGCGTGGAGAATACAGAGGCTTATTCAGAATTAATGCCGGAATTTAAGTATCGCTTAAAAGTAAAAGCAGGATTAACCGGATATGCGCAAATATATGGAAAATATAATACCAGTTACGAAGACAAAGCCAGAATGGATATGTACTATATAGAAAATTACTCATTTTTATTGGATTTGAAACTATTAGTGTACACAGTAAAAATCATTTTTGTAAAAGAGAGCACGGAAGGGTTTGAGTACGAATCATTGAAAAATGAAGAAAATAATACAAGCCTTGATGATTAAAGAAATAGAAGTCAAAAAACGTTGCCATGAATAAAAAGAACATATAAAAGCAGTACCATGTTTCACTGTTGTATTTTTGGTTTTGAAAGCATATGAAGAAATATTTCTCCAGAAGAGAATACGCTATATTTTTGATGAAATGGGGTAAGGAGTAAAAGTTATGAAAAAGAATCGTTTTTTGTTTTTATTGATTATTCTTGTACTGTTGGCAATGGGCTTGTTGGCCTGTAAAAAAGAAGGGCCACCTGTAGAGAGCTTTTCCAGCGCACCACCGTCGGTTGTTTCAGAAACGCCTTCGGAAAGCCCAACAGAAGAGATTCCTACAGATATTTCTTGGACCACAGGACGAAAAGACACTACAACAATATATAAGCCAGTGATTGTACAAATTGATAATGAGCCACCGGCGCGCCCGCAAGAAGGGTTGCAATTGGCTGATATTGTATACGAAACACTCATTGAAGGCAGTGACACACGGCTTACTTGTATTTTTAATGATGTGCTTTATACAGCTGGCGCTGCAGAAAAGATTACAGTGGGGCCCGTGCGTTCCTCAAGATATTATCATCAATACATTCAGTCAGAATGGGATGGGCTTTATGTACACATGGGAGGTCCTGATTCTACGCATAATAGTGAAAGTGCAATTTGGGGTGCCAACGGCGCGCATATAAAACAGCGTATCAACGGCGCGGGGAAATACGCTGTGAATAGCAATATGTTTTATAAAAACAAGAATGGAGATCCAGTTTCTCATTTTGCAATGACAGATTTGGTGGCAGATGCAGCAATTTATGATTATGAACCGGAACCACTGCAACAATTTAAGTTTTATCCGCTAGAAGCCTATGCAGAAGAAAAAGAAATAGAGGGCGTGCAACTTTCTTTCTTACGCACAGTAGGGTTTGTAGAATATCGGTATGACAAAGAGACAGATTTACTCACCCGCTATATGAATGATAAGCCATTCACCACAGATGAAACCGGCGAGGCGGTCACTGTGCAGAATCTAATTGTTCAATATACAGTGGTGGAAGGGATGCCAGGAGATGATCCGCTGAAAAGGGTAAATATGTTTGGCGAAGGCAGAGCAGATTTCTTCATTCATGGGAAACATTTGACTGGGCGCTGGGAACGTGCAGACATTAAGACTCCTACCAAGTATTATCTGGATTCCGGCGAAGAAGTTACGCTTGCACCGGGGAACACATGGGTTGCAGTGCATCCACTCTCCAAAGAAGTTTTGGTAACATACGCAGATGGAACAGAAGATACAATAAATCCTGCATCATAATAGAGCAAAATAAAAAACACAGCTTTGGCTGTGTTTTTTGCTTTATAATCTATTGTTTTGTGAAAATAGTCGCCAGAGTATCCAGCAGCAAGGTATATTCAATGGGCTTTCCAATATGCCCATCCATTCCCACAGAGAGGACTTGCGCCACATCTTCACGGAAAACATTTGCCGTCATGGCAATGATGGGAATGCTTTTTGCATCAATGCGTGTCATGCCACGAATGGCTTTTGTGGCATCCAGCCCATCCATAATGGGCATTTGCACATCCATCAGAATCAAATCATAATAATTAAACGGTGATTCAGCAACTTTTTCTACAGCTTCTTGTCCGTTTTCGGCACTTTCGCAAATGGCGCCTGTGCCTTCAAAAAATGCATAGATGATTTCTCGATTGATGGCGATGTCATCTACCACTAAAATATGCTTTCCTGAGAAATCCGGCAGCTTAAAATCATCCAACAAAACAGAACGATCATTTTGCGGCTGAGAGAGGTCCGGCTTAAACCATGCGGAAAAATAGAAATCAGAACCCTTGCCCTCCTCGCTGTTTACTTCCAGTTTGCCTCCCATGAGCTCTACAATGCGCTGACTGATGGCAAGGCCTAGCCCGGTGCCGCCATATTTTCTGGAAGTGCTGCCATCTCCCTGCTCGAACGGCGTAAAAATACGCTCGATGGCAGAAGGCGCGATACCAATGCCCGTATCTTTTACGGAAAACTTGACATAAACACGCTCGTCTGTTCTGGAAAGCTCCGTAATAGCAAGATCAATTTTTCCACCCTCAAGGGTGAATTTAACAGCGTTGGAAAGCAAATTGATTAGCACCTGCGAAAGCCGCATGGCATCGCCCACCAAACGATAAGAATCAAACCCTTCATAAGAGATGGTCAGCGTTTGGTTTTTATTGACTGCGTTTTGGTTAATGCTGCTAAGCAACGCACCAACTTCATGATCCAAAGCAAACGGCTCTTCATTCAATTCCAGTTTGCCTTCTTCAATCTTTGAAATATCAAGAACATCATTTAAAAGCCCCAACAAATGTTTGGAAGAAATATGAATTTGCGTAATGCTTTTTTGTAAAACATGAATGTCATCACTGCGTTCGGCAATCTGTACCATCCCGATAATGGCATTCATAGGCGTGCGAATTTCATGGCTCAAATTGGCAAGAAACTGGCTTTTGGCCTGTTCTGCTTCTCTGGCATGTTCTACAGCATTAAAAATATTAAAGATGCCACTCATTTGTTGGCAATAGACGGTAAAAGAAGATGCGGTTTCTTTGGGCGCAAAATCATAAAAATCTGCGCTTTCTTTGGTGATACCGCCCATAATAATGGCTTCCAGTTCTCGTTCATGGTTGAAAACAGGCATGTACATCACATGCGCCAAAGAAAGCGCATCAAAAGGTGCGCTATCTACAGGAGATTCCCACATAGCACGATGTTTTCTAAAATTCCAAATGGTTTCTCGGGCAAGCCATTCTTTGGGCAATAGAATCTCTTTTTGAGATGCCTCAAAATTGCAACTTCCCAGAACCTGCAGCCCATTTCCCTCCAGATTTAATGCAAAAATAGCGCCCACTTCCCACTGAAAAACATCCACAACACCCTCGGCAATGATATTATACAACTCATATACATCCTGTACATGAAACGCCATTTGCGTAAAATAATGAATGCGCGTAAAAATATCAATCTGTGCATCCAGCCGACTTTGAATGTCGCGCGCGCTTTGTTTGATGAGCTCATCTTGGCTAATGCGCTTTTCCAAAATATCTATTTGTTTTTGTAAATCAGCTATTTTTGCTTCATAGTGATTGTCCATGAAAATAAGCGACTCCTTTAATGATTAGGCGCGGTAAAGAACCAAAAGAGCGGTAGAATAGTTGTGATATGTATTTTTATTCCCTAGTTTGGCATATTCGCCAAAGCCGTACATCCCCAGCCAAGGCGGAATCATACCATCCGTGGAAAAAGCATCTTGCATCATGCCGAGAATTTCTTCTTTCATAATCCGATTGAACAAGAAACGTCCCCTTGCAAGGCAATCTGTTTGGAATACAGCGACAGGGGTTCCTGTTCCAATGGCATCTTTTAAATAATCAAGGCTCCGTGCTTGTTCGGAAAAAATCAAATCCTCATCACGCGTGGTGAGCCATAAAGACAACCCTTCTTTCACGGTGGTAGCGTAATAAATGGCGCCATCTGGGTCATATTTTGTGATGACACGCAGAATATGCTTGTTGCCGTATTCTTCAGTCAAATCTTCAGGCAACGCTTCTGCCAATGCGCCAATGGGAATGGTATCCCCACAAATGGCATCCGGCTCTGGCGTTACGGAGAGGCGCTCCGTATAAACCTCCCAAGCAGGGCGATGATCCAGTTCATAAATTTTATTGCCCTCTGCTTTGGTAACAACCATAGGAGAGCCATATGCCACAAAACCATGCGTGGTCCGCGTTACACCAAGCAAGGTGGCATCAGAAAACCCAACAGCCCAAGCGCCATGTTCTGTTAAGGCATCGCCTAAATATTGATGGTTGATAAGCCCGCGCATATTATCGGAAGAAGTCCCTCCGAAAATGGTGATTTCTTCGCCAAAGACTTGATGAAATGCATTTAATACGAGATCATTTGCAATATCAATCCCCGGGCATAATAGATAAATAATTGAAGGATTTGGAGAAACCTTTTGCAGGTCTTGTGCCAATGCCAAACCTTTTTCATATGCATTGTTGCCGTAAATTTCTGTAACCGTTGCATGACCAAGTTCATTTGCATCGCCGCCAATTGCCATTAACGCCAAATGGCTCATAGATTCGCCGGCGCCTTCTCTACCGGTAACGCTACTACAAGAATTGCCCAGCACAGTAACATCCGGTAACTTTTCATGAATTGCATCTGCAACGCGATTTAACTGATGCCCCAAAGGCGCGTTGACAACAATGAGCTGAATATCATCTGGAATGGCTTCGTCAAACGCAATTTCAAAGCATTCATCCACTGCGCGCGCAGTATTCGCGCTTCGTACACTGCCTGAATAAAAAGATAACATAACAAAGGCTCCTTTCCTCTTATACTCTAAGTTTATCAGTATTTTTTAGAGAAGTAAACCACAAGCCCTTGTATTGTCAAAAAAAGCAAAACCGATTCTGTATTGACGCGCCCCAAAAACCGTATATAATAAAGTTAAGGAAACTAGAAGTAAAGCGTAAAAAAGAGAAAAAACAGAAGAAAATGCCACAAGATGGATAAAACGCTATTGGCCCTCAATGAAATCATAAAGGAAATGGTTTTACAGGAAGCAATTTTAGAAAAAATTGCATATGGGCTTGTTGCGGCGTTGGCAGCTATCTTTTTTTTCGCGCACTTTATAAGTGGAAGAAAAAAGAATGGAGCACTACATACTTTTTTGGGCTGTGTATCGCAGCATTTTTATGGGCTGTTTTTGCATTCATCAGCTTATACAGTAGAAATGAAATGGGGACATCCTTTTTGCAGCTGCTAAGTGATGTGGCCATTTTATATATTCCCGGGTTTTTATATTTGCATACTTGGCAGCAAGTTTCGTATAAATACATCAGCGGCTGGCGCATTTTAATGGTTTTTGCTGTACCGCTGCTGATGACAACATTCATGTTGCAAGATCCGGCCGGGTTTTCGCCTGTAGGAAGAACGCCCTTATACGAGGGCATCCACGCTGAGTTTGTTTTGTTTCATGCATACATGGCAGTGATGATTGTTGCAGGCATATCGTTATGCTTACAAGTTTTTTTCCATATGCCGGAACACATGAAAACCTCTGCGTATTATCTTTTGGGCGCGCAGGTGATTCTTTTTTTCTTTGGAATTGTACGGCTGATGTTAAACGGTGCGGCAGAAGAATTTTTGCAAAGCCGCTTCGCGGAAATTGCCATACCTTTATTGGCGCCCATTGCTGTTGGCGCTGTTATTTCTCTCCCATACAACGCTTTTTCCATCAACGCAGCGGAAGATGTGATTGTAACATCACGGGCATTCGTGGTTGAAAATCTTTCCACCATGATTTTGGTATTAAGCAATCATTGGCAGATTCTTGATTGGAATCGCAAAGAAGATGAAACAATTTTGCTGCCGGAGCCCAAGTACAAAGAAATGTTTTCTGAATATCAAAAACGCATCATCGGGGAAACAGCTGCGCGGGTTTCCAGACAAGGGGAGGAAATCATTTCTATCATCACGGAAGATAGAGAGATTAGTTTTTTATTCACGGTACATGATGTTTGTGAAAAAGACCATCAGTTTGGCTATTTGGTGGAAATCAATGAAGTAACCAATGTTTATGCGGCGCTACGGGCGTTGGAAGATATTGTGCTCATTGACCAGCTGACAGGGCTGTACAACAGAAACGCTTATGTAGAGCGAGTACGGACCATAGTGGAAAAAGAGAACTTGCCGCTGCTGGTTATGGTGGGCGATGTGAATAACTTAAAAGTGGTAAACGATGAAAAAGGCCATTTGTCAGGAGATGCGCTGTTAAATACAGTGGCAAAACTCATTGAAGAAGAACTGGCGCATGACAAAAAAACGGGATTTATTGCCCGGATTGGTGGAGATGAATTTGTCGTTCTATTGACAAACGAAAAAGAAGAATGGGCAGAAGCTTTTGTGGCATCCATTGAGGAAAAATGTGCTGCAATAAAAGATGAAAATTTTGGAACCCCCAGCATCTCTTGGGGCTATGCACTGATGGATTCCATGGAACAGGCTTATAACGATGTATTTGCAAAAGCAGATCAGATGATGTATGCTTCCAAACGCGCGCGACATCACTTTAGGAGCAGTGGATTTGTAGCATCGGAAGAAGGAGAAGAGAAATGAGTTTTTGTAAACATTTTCTTTGACAAACGACGTTGCAAAAGACTATAATGTATAAAAATAAGTGTCAGTGTTATATGCGCTGAATAGGAGGGAATATGAAGTTAAGAAAAATGCTTGAAGAAAATGGCATCCTTGAGACATTTAACAATATGGGATTTGATGCTGAAGAAATCATTGCTGGTTTGACAGAAGAAACCGATGCACAATACATGAAGTATGAATGGGTCAATGGTGGACGGATTGTCCATGCGATTCCGCCGAGAGATATGCTGGAAGAAGGGTATCCTTGGGAAGAATGGTACAATGCACCGCAACAACCATTCCAACATCATATTTTATACATTGAAAAAACAGATAAATGTGATATGACGTTTGATTGCCCCCCAACAGATGAAACACACCCGGAAGCAACAAGAAATCAGTTCTGGTATCTATACAATGATGAAGATAGCAGCCTCTTGTATGCAAGATAAGGAAAGAGTTTGTTTCGGTGAGAACGCATGATCATGCGTTCTCATTTTTTATATAAAAATCGTGCCGCGAAGGTGAGAAGTATTTCTTTTGCGACGCGACAAAGTATATTTACACAAGACTGGGTTATATTGATAATTGAAAAAACCGCTTACTATGCAAGCGGTTTTTCATGTACATATATTACCCATCCATGTTAATTTGTTCAACGAGTTCCTGAATGACTTGATCCGCATCTTCATAAGGAACTTGGCAAGTGCCCACCTGTCGATGCCCGCCACCACCATACTTGAGCATTAACTTGCCTACATCCGTGTTGGAAGTGCGGTTGATAATACTATGCCCAACTGCAATGGGGCAATTTAGCTTTGCGCGCCCATCCACAATCCACAAAGAAATGTTTTGTTCTGGATAAAGGCTATAGATTAAAAAGCGATTGCCGGTATAGATGTTTTCCACGCCGCGCAAATCAGTCACGATGGCATTTTGATGAATGGTCGTATACTTTTCTACCATTTCGCGGAATAAGGCATCTTGTTCAAAATACAAGACAGCACGTTCCTTTACATCCGGATTTTCTAAAATCTCATCAATGTTTTGTGTGCGGCAAGCATCCATCAAATCTTCCATGAGCGCATAGTTGCTGATTCTAAAGTTACGAAAACGCCCCAGCCCTGTTCTGGGGTCCATGATAAACCCAAGAAGAACCCAACCGGAAGGATTTAAGATTTCATCTACCGTTAATTTTGCAGCATCTACTTTATCCACTGCTTTTACCATTTCTTCAAAATGCGGCAAACGCGCTTTACCGCCATAATATTCATAAATGACGCGTGCGGCGCTATCTTCTAAACGGCTTTCCCCTTCAAACACCAAATCACTATCCAAACGATCGCTTTCGCTGGAATGATGATCAAACCAGAGCTTACAACCCTTTACATAAGGCACATTTGCAAGAACATCATTATCTGTTACCTCCACAAGGCCATCTTGAATGTCTTTTGGATGGACAAATTTCCATGTATCAATAATGCCTAGTTCCTTTAAGAGCGCACCACAAGCAAGCCCATCAAAATCAGATCTTGTCAAAAGTCGCATTGTTCTACCTCGCTTCATGTATATTCTCAAAAATATCATAGCACAAAGCGGCGCAGTTGTCATATGATAGGAATACGCGAAGGGAAAATTGCAGTTTTTCATAGAAAGTTGCAAAAAACGAATTATTTTCGAAAAAACCATATAATTTATGCAAGTTTTATTGAAATCAATTGCATTTATGATATAATGCACCCATAGAAGCAAACAGGAGGCCGTAGAAGAATGGAAAAAATTAAAATTGGAATTGTTGGATATGGCAATATTGGGCGCGGTGTCGAAACGGCGGTCAACGCCAATGCAGATATGGAGCTCATTGCAGTGTTTACAAGAAGAGATCCGGCGGCGCTGAAAATTGCAACACCAAACGCAATGGTAAAGCATGTGGATGATGCAAAAGAAATGGTAGGAAAAATTGATATTATGATTCTTTGCGGCGGGTCGGCGACAGATTTGCCGGAGCAAGGCCCTGCGTTTGCGGGTATGTTTAATATCGTCGATAGTTTTGATACCCATGCCAAAATTCCTGCTTATTTTGCGGAAGTAAATGCGTCGGCGCAGGCAGCAAAAACAGTTGGGATCATATCAGTTGGTTGGGACCCGGGTATGTTTTCCCTAAACCGCCTATATGGAGAAGCTGTTTTGCCAAATGGCGCAGATTATACATTTTGGGGAAGAGGGGTAAGCCAAGGGCACTCAGATGCCATTAGAAGGGTGTCGGGTGTGAAAAACGCCATTCAGTATACGGTTCCCATTGAAGCGGCGGTAGAGGGCGCCCGCAGCGGTAAAAACCCTGTACTTTCCACACGAGAAAAGCATTTGCGTGAATGTTATGTGGTGGCAGAAGAGGGCGCAGACAAGACAGTTATTGAAAAAACAATCAAAGAAATGCCCAATTATTTTGATGAATATGATACAACAGTAACCTTTGTCAGCGAAGAAGAACTAAAAAGAGATCATAGCGCAATGCCCCATGGCGGGTTTGTTATACGCAGCGGAAAAACGGGAGAGGACAATACGCAAGTCATTGAATATTCTTTGAAGCTAGGTTCTAACCCGGAATTTACGGCAAGCATTATGGCGGCTTATGCAAGAGCGGCGTATCGCTTGGCGCAAAAGGGTGAAACAGGCGCTAAGACAGTATTTGAAATTGCGCCGGCGCTCATTTCACCAAAAGATATGGAAACGCTGCGCGCAACAATGCTTTAAGTTAGAAAGCAACCAAAAGAGAGCGGGCCCGCTCTCTTTTTTTACATCAAAATTGTGATAAAATAGATGGAGAGGAATAAAGGGTAGTGTATGCAGTTTGGATTTTCTTATATTGGGTTGCTTTATTTATGTATGTTATTTGTACCAAATATTTTATGGGCAAGGAAGTTACCCATAGGATATGATGCAAGCCATGAAAACAGATGTTTGCGCCTGCTTGAGCGCATAGGGCAAATTGGTGCCAGCGCCGTGGTGCTGTTGTTTCGTGATTTTAATGTGCTTTTGCCGCTTAATGTTTGGAGCATGTGGTTCTTTCTTTCATTGACCTTTATGCTGTTTTATGAAATTTGCTGGATACGGTATTTTTGTAGTGCAAAAACAAATCATGATTTTTATAAAAGTTTTTTTAGTATACCTGCGCCGCTGGCCACGCTGCCTGTTGCAGCATTTTTTTGCTTGGCACTCTATGGGAAAAACGTTTTGCTGCTTTTCTTTACCATTCTTCTGGGAATTGGGCATATTGGTATTCATGTAGAGCATATAAAGCGAGAGAAAGAATAGATTTTGTTCTCCGATATTTTATAGTATAATAAAAACAAGAATTTAAAATAAGGAGTACACTTTATGCCAATGTTACACGATATCGCGCCGCATGTTTTTTCCAATCATTACGAAGAAAAAACACCACAGGCGGAAGATATTGTTTTATATTATGAAGAAGATAAAATTTTGTTGCAAGAAGAAAACGAAGCACTTTTGTTGCCGTGCCTTTCACAACTAAAAAAAGCATCGCCAGAGAATTTGGAATATTTGTTTTCCATTGATGCTACTTCTTTTTTCTTGGCACGAGAGAACATAGAAGCAGAAGGCTTCTCCATGTATCCTGTTCAATTGTTGCGAGAAACGGCAGAGCCATGGATTGGATTTGCCGGCGCGACGGGATGGCAGCTAAACCGTTGGGAAGAAAATCATCAGTTTTGTAGCCGCTGTGGAAGCAAGATGCGCCATAGCAGTTGGGAGCGGGCGCTGGTTTGTCCGGCGTGTAATTTACGGGAGTATCCGAAAATTTCGCCTGCAGTGATTATGGCAGTAACAGATGGGGATCGCCTTGCCATGATTAAAGGAAAAGGTTCTACCAGCGGCAGATACCATCTCATTGCAGGCTATGTGGAAATCGGCGAGACGCTGGAGCAGGCGGTGGCGCGCGAAGTCTATGAAGAAGTCGGCTTGCGTGTGAAAAACATAAAATATTATAAGAGCCAGCCTTGGCCTTTTTCAGATACAATTATGGTCGGGTTTACAGCAGAGCTGGATGGCGAAGATGTTTTTACATTACAAGAAAGCGAAATCGCAGAAGCGAAATGGGTGAAGCGCGATGAAATTCCGCCCAGCGGCGCTTCAGGGAGCGTAGGAAATGAACTCATTGAAAACTTCCGAAGGGGAGGAAAATAGAGAGGAGAGCGGCCATGAAAAAACCAAAAATACTTGTGATTGGTGCAGGGAGCGCCAGCTTTGGGCTCATTAACTTAGGCGCAATCATGCGCACAAAAGAATTGAATGGCGGAACGTTGGCGCTATGCGATTTAAATGAAAGTGCGCTGGAGCAAATTGTAAAGCTGGCAGAGCGAATCAACAAAGAGTGGGGCGCGGATATGAAAATTGAAGCGTCTACAGATAGAAAAGCGCTACTACCGGGGACGGATTTTGTCATTGTATCTGTGGCAGTGGATCGGGAAGCTGCTTGGAAAAAAGATTATGAAATCAGCCAAAAATACGGGCTCATTCATTACGCAGAAAATGGCGGCCCGGCGGCGCTCTTCCATACAGCCCGCAATGTGAATTTATTGATGCCTGTATTAAAGGACATTGAGCGCATGGCGCCGGAGGCGATTATATTAAACTTTACCAATCCTTTGACGCGCATCTGTACGGCAGCGGCGCGGTATACCAATGTGAACATGGTAGGGATTTGCCATCAGCTTGATTTTGGATATATGATGACAGGGCGCATTTTGGGCAAACATTTAGGGTTTGACATTGATCATAATTATCTCTTCCGCTGGGATGATGCGCCGGATGAAAAGCAAATTGCAGCGCTTGCCCATGAACGGCTGGATATTTTGGCGGCGGGCATCAATCATTTTACTTGGTTTTTATCCATCAAAGATAAGCAAACTGGAGAAGAATTATTGCCGCTGTTCAAGCAAAAGTTTTTGGCGCAAACAGCATTTGAGCCATATACGCGCGCAATGATAGAAACTTTTGATGAATGCCCCACTTCCGGCGATGCACATTTCTTAGAATATGTTCCCTATACTTCCAATATGGCGCGTGGTGCTTGGCAGAAATTTGATATTCAGATGTATCCGTTGGATGGACAAGACGCAGTGCGCGCGCAAAAGCGACAAGACATTGCAGATATGGCAGCAGGCAAAAAAGACATTTCATTTTTGAAGCATACGTATAGCGAGCGAGCAGAAACCATAATGGCAGCCATTACAACCGGAGCCAATTCGTATGATTATGCAGTCAATATCCCCAATACAGAAGGGTATATTTCCAATATGGCGCGAGATGCCATTGTGGAAGTTCCTGCGGTGATGGGGCTGCATGGCGTAAAAGGTATTGCAGTAGGAGAGTTACCGCCAATTGTAGCATCTTTTTGCAACAAACAAAAAGATGTGGTAGATCTTGCGGTGGCGGCGGCAGTGGAAGGGGATCGGGATTTGGCGTTGCAAGCCATTGCGCTGGATCCGATGATTGATGACCTTGATGTTGCAAAGGCAATTTTGAAAGATAGCCTAGAAGCGTTTGCCCCCTATATGCCCCAATTTTTTGAAAAGTAAAACCAAGATAAAAGAAAAAAGCTGCTTACCGGAAGAGGTGAGCAGCTTTTTTAGAATAACTCTTTTGCAATAACTTTTCTTTTGTTAGAGAGAAAGCCTACTGATTAAGATTTCTCAAACTGTTGCAAGATTTTTTTGGCAGGGACTCTGCGGATGGTTAAAATATGAATGCTGACGCATACCCCTACAACAAATAGAATGCTCCAGATAAGCACACCACGGAAGATAAGCGCAGATAAAAGCAAGGTGCCCCATAAAAAGAGGAGCCCATTTCGGCGCGCTTCTTTGCTAATGCCCGTTTTATATTTGTAGTTGCGCAAATATTCTCCAAAATATTTGGTGGAGAGCAACCAGTTATATAGATTAGGGCTTACCATACTAAAACAAATGCCCGCGCAGATGACAAAAGGAGTGGTGGGGAGAATGGGAAGAAAAATCCCAATCGCCCCAAACCCCAACGCAATAAAGCCACCAAGGAGCAAAAGTGCTTTTCTTAGCATAAACTTGTCGCTTTCATCCGTTCGTCGTGAGTCATTTCAGAAAGGGAGATGACTTTTTCAAGCGCTAACTTTTGCGCATTTGCCAGGCGCGTACCGTAATCTTTATCTGCCAAATAACAATGCGCTGCATGACGATACTTAATGTTATCGGTGGTGCCTTCCATGTTTCGTACTGTATTTTCGATGAGTACTTGCTTTTTAGGCTCTTCCATGAGGCGATACAAATCGCCCGGCTGATAGAAGCAATCATCGGTAACATCATCTTTTGGCTCATAAGAATCCATAGCGCCTTGTAATTCCAGCGGCGGTTCCTTATAATCCGGTTGCTCTGCCCATTCGCCGTAACTGTTTGGCTCATAAGAAAGCGTAGAGCCGTAATTGCCATCCACCCGCATTTGTCCATCACGATGATACGCATGCACCGGCACTTTTGCTTTGTTCACCGGGATGAGGTTATGATTGACGCCAAGGCGATAACGCTGTGCATCACCATATGAGAACAAACGCCCTTGCAGCAACTTATCCGGCGATAAACCTATGCCGGGTACGATATGCGCCGGGTTAAACGCGGCCTGCTCTACATCGGCGAAATAGTTTTCCGGGTTGCGGTTTAGCTCTAAAACACCCACATCTATGAGCGGATATTCACCATGCTTCCAAACTTTTGAAATATCAAAAGGATTTTCGTAATGTAACTTGGCTTGCTCTTCGCGCATCACCTGAATCCGTACCTTCCATTTTGGGAAATCGCCGCGCGCAATGGCATCAAACAAATCTCGCTGATGGCTTTCTCTATCTTGCCCGACGAGCTCAGCTGCTTCAGCATCCGTTAGGTTTTTAATGCCTTGCTGGGTTTCCAAATGATATTTCACCCAAACCCGCTCATTCTCTGCATTGATCATGCTGTAAGTATGGCTGCCAAAGCCATGCATATGACGGTAAGAATAAGGAATGCCACGATCAGACATGGTGATGGTAACTTGATGCAGTGCTTCAGGAAGGCTGCTCCAAAAATCCCAGTTGTTTTGCGGAGAACGTAAATTGGTGGCAGGATCGCGCTTGACAGCATGATTCAGATCCGGAAAACGAAGAGGATCGCGCAAAAAGAAAACAGGCGTGTTGTTGCCCACCAAATCCCAATTTCCTTCTTCTGTATAAAACTTCATAGCAAATCCACGAATATCCCGCTCTGCATCTGCTGCGCCGCGCTCACCGGCGACAGTGGAAAAACGAACAAACACTTCGGTTTGCTTTCCAATTTCCGAGAAGAGCTTTGCTTTTGTATATTTTGTAATGTCGTGGGTCACCGTGAAGGTTCCAAATGCACCGGAGCCTTTTGCGTGCATACGCCGTTCGGGAATGACCTCGCGGTCAAAATGGGCTAATTTTTCGATAAACCAAGGGTTTTGTAACATCATAGGCCCGCGCTCGCCGGCGGTTGTAGAATTGGTATTATCTGCAACAGGGGCGCCATGAATTGTCGTCAATTTCTTTTTCTTGTCGTCCATTTTTGAAACCTCCAATAATAGATTAGAACATGACATTCTTTCTACCATTGAAGCATATTTTTTTCCATTTGTAAATATGAGGGAAGACTGGCGCTTCCTATAAAAAGGCAGCTAAAATTTGGCGTACCATTTTGCCACAAAGCGCACCAGCTTATAAAGGGGTGTTTCCATCTTTTTTTGAACCTTTTTCAACTCTGTGGGAATAGCAAGATGCTGTGGGCATTTTTGTGTGCATAAGCCGCAAGAAATACAGTTACCGGCGGCAGTATTGTTTTTCTTAAATGTGGTCTGCATCAAATATTGTTTAAATCCGGTAAACCAGCGATCCGTATAGATATTATTGTAGCAGCGAAATGCAACAGGAATGTCTACGCCCGCAGGGCAAGGCATGCAATAACCGCAACCGGTACAATCAATGCGCTTTTGCCCATCAATAATTTCTTTTGCAGCAGCAATGACAGCATAATCAGCAGCACTTAATAAATTCTCCCGCGGCAAAGAAGCAACGCGCACATTTTCATCAATTTGCCAAAGCGCATTCATGCCGGAAAGAACAGAAAAAACTTCTTTTTGTTGATAAAGCCAGCGAAGTGCCCATTCCGCCGGACTCCAATCGGGATGCGCTTTTGTAAAAATCTTTTTTGCTTCTGCAGGGAGTTCATGGGTAAGCCGCCCACCACGCAAAGGCTCCATGATAAAGACAGGAATGTTTTTTTCATAAGCATAACGAAGGCCTGAAACCCCGGCTTGGGCATACTCATCCATATAATTATATTGAATCTGACAAAAATCCCAACCATATGCGTCAATTAAGCCCATAAAATCTTCTGTACCGCCATGAAAGGAAAAGCCAATGTGTCGAATCATGCCTTGCCGCTTTTTTTCTTCCGACCAATCTTTTATGCCAAGAGAAACAAGGCGCGCCCAGGTTTCCGCCTCGGGCAACATATGCATCAAATAATAATCAATATAATCTGTTTGTAAGCGGCGCAACTCTTCATTGAAAATTTTTTCGACATCCTCCAATTTGGAGACGCGAAAATGTGGCAACTTGGTGGCAAGATAAATATCCTTGCGGTGTCCTTTTGCAAAAAACGCACCCAACGCCGCTTCGTTTCCACCATAAATATAAGCGGTGTCAAAATAATTAACACCGCTTTTTAATGCGTGAAGCAATTCTTCCTCTGCTTTTTCCTGCACAATATTGCCGCCGCGCTTTGTAAAACGCATACAACCATAAGCGAGCAGGGAGACTGCATCTTTACTTTTTGGATGGATGGAATAATTCATACATACTCCAAACTTAGTCCATATACCCTTCTTTGGCAAGGAGCTCCGCCATCAATACACCGCCACCGGCCGCACCGCGCAGCGTATTATGCGAAAGGCAAATGAATTTATAGTCATACTGGCTATCTTCCCGCAAACGACCGAGAGATACCGCCATGCCGTTTTCCAAGTTGCGATCTAGTTTTGTCTGCGGACGATCTGCTTCTTCAAAATAATGGAGGAACTGTTTGGGCGCGCTAGGTAGCTCTAATTGCTGCGCAGGCCCACTAAATTCATTCCATAATTTTTTGATTTCTTCGATTGTAGGTTTCTTTTCAAAAGAAACAAAGACTGCTGCCAAGTGCCCGTTGGAAACAGGAACACGAATGCATTGTGTTGTAATGGCAGGGCCGGCTGCATCAACGATTTCGCCATTCTCCAATGTGCCCCAAATTTTTAACGGCTCAACTTCGCTTTTCTCTTCTTCGCCACCAATGAAGGGGATAACGTTATCCACCATCTCCGGCCATGTTTCAAATGTCTTACCTGCGCCGGAAATTGCTTGGTAAGTGCATGCAAGCGCTTTTGTAACGCCAAAAGACATGAGCGGATGTAGCGCAGGCACATAGCTTTGCAAAGAACAGTTAGATTTTACAGCGATGAAGCCCTTTTTTGTACCCAGCCGCGCCCGCTGCGCAGGAATAACAGCCATATGTTCTGCATTGATTTCAGGAATGATCATGGGAACATCTTTTGTATGACGATGCGCAGAATTATTGGAAATAATAGGGCATTCCAGCTTTGCATATGCTTCTTCAAAGGTTGCGATTTCGGCTTTTGGCATATCCACTGCGCAAAAAGCAAAATCCACTGTCGCAGCGATTTCTTCCATATCTGCAACGGCATCTTTTACAATCACATTTTTCAAAGCAACAGGAATCGGCGTTTCCATATTCCAGCGCCCGCTGACGGCGGTTTCATATGTTTTACCGGCGCTGCTAGGAGAAGCAGCGAGGGTTGTCACCACAAACCACGGATGATTTTCCAGTAGGGCCACAAAGCGCTGCCCGACCATACCTGTTGCGCCTAAAACGGCAACATTATACTGTTTCATAACAAAGGCCTCCAAAAGAAATAAAAACTTATAGAAACTACTTACGATGTAGTTCACTTCACAGTTTGTAATAGTATACCCGAAGAATAGGGGTTTGACAAGGGTTTTTGCCGTATTTGAAAAGAAAACGCAACAAAAATAAAGTGCAAATAAAAGATCTCCCATGCTATAATAAATGCAATTGAGGTTTTGAAAGGAGAACAAAGATGGATTTATTTGCAGCAATTTCAGATCTTGTCGCCGTGCCCGGCGTAACAGGAAATGAACATGCGGTTGCAGACGTCATTTTGACGTATTTTCAAAAATATACAGATGATGTATGGAAAGATAAACTGGGCAATGTATACGGCAGAATTGGTGAGAAAGAAAAGCCGGTTGTGTTGGTCATGGCGCATATGGATGAAATTGGGTTAATGGTCAATTTCATTGAAGAAAACGGAATGCTACGTTTGACAAATGTGGGCGGAGTAGATCCTAGGGTGTTGCCCGGTGCAGAAGTGATGATTTACGGGAAAGAAGCTGTTCCAGGCGTAGTAGGGGCGATTCCGCCGCATTTACATACCGGAAAGCAAAAAGCATATGGGCTAGAAGAGCTTGTTTGTGATACAGGGTATTCCGCCGAAAAAGTAAATGAACTCATTTCTGTGGGTGATTATGTGACGTTTATGCCAAGGCCTGTATTGCAATTGACGGAAGATTATATTTCTTCTAAAACATTGGATGATAGATCGCTCGTGGCAGCCATGTTTTTATGCATGGAAATGCTTTCTAAAGTAAAGCTGGATTGCTCGGTTATTTTCTGCGCTTCCATGCAAGAAGAAAGAGGCGGGCTCGGAGGGACAGTGGCTGCATATCATACAAAACCGGATATGGCGCTTGTCATTGATGTAACCCATGGCCCCACACCCGGCGCGCAACCATTTGAAACATACGACATGAAGAAAGTTGTGTTGACCACCGGCGCGAACGTACATCCCGGTATTTTTGGTGCGTTGCAAAAAGCAGCGGATGATGCCAACATTGCATATGAAATTGATGCTGCCATTGGGCATACGGGGACAGACGGCTGGAATGTGCAAGTGGTGGGTGAAGGCGTTCCGCTGGGGATTGTTTCTCCCCCATTGCGGTACATGCATACCTCTGTAGAAGCGTTTCATTTGTCTACGTTAAAAAATGTCGCCAAGGTACTGGCGGGTATGCTAAAAAATATAGATGAATCATGGGAGGAACTCTTATGCTGGAACGACTGAGCAATGCAATTGGCGTAAGCGGCGGCGAACATGAAGTGCGTAAACTGTTGCGAGAAGCTGCAGCGCCTTATGGCGAAATACATGTGGATGTCATGGGCAACTTATATGTGCATAAACAGGGAGATGGTCCTACTATTATGGCCTGTGCGCATATGGATGAAGTTGGCATGATGATAAAAGGAATTATGGAAAATGGAATGCTGGCATATAGCGCTGTGGGGGTGGATCCAAGAGTTGCTATCTCCAAGCGTGTGTTGGTGGGCAAAGATAAAATTCCGGGCGTGATTGGCGCAAAAGCCATTCATTTGCAACGAGGCGAAGAGCGCACCAGCATGCCCAGCCATGACAACTTGTTCATTGACATTGGCGCAAAAGACAAACAAGAAGCCATGCGTTTCGTCAAAATAGGCGATTACGCGGGGTTTGATACGACCTTTGCTTATTTTGGCGAGAATTTAATGCGCGGCAAAGCGCTGGATGATCGTGTGGGCTGTGCGGCTGTGCTGGAACTTTTGCAAAGAGAATATGACTGCAATTTCTATGGTGTCTTTACCGTACAAGAAGAAGTGGGCTTGCGCGGCGCTATGATTGCCGCCAATTATGTCAAACCAGATGTGGCGCTTATTTTTGAAGGCACAACTGCAAATGACATGCCCGGTGTTGAAGGGCATGGGCATGTTACGAAAGTAGGCAATGGCCCGGCGCTTTCTGTTATGGACATGGGAACGATTGTAAAGCCCAAAATGCTTAACGCTTTGGTGCAGGCGGCAGAGGAGAGCGGAACACCATACCAATATCGCCAAGGTACCCGCGGCGGAACAGATGGCGGCTCCATTCATAAAGCAGGCTTGGGCGCGATTGTGGGTGGTATTTCAGTGCCTTGCCGCTATATTCATTCGCCGGTGAGTGTGGCATCTGTGGAAGACTATAAAAATGTGGTTCGTTTGGCTGATTATTTTCTTGCAAACAAGAGATTTGAAGAGGTGATATAAAATGAAAGAAATGATTCGGGATATTTTACAGGCATATGGCCCCTCGGGCAGAGAAGAAAAAGTAAGCGCAGTGATTGCAGAATATGTAAAGCCGTATGTGGATGAAGTTTATAATGATGTACTGGGAAATCTGATTGCTGTCAAAAAAGGGACTTCCGGTAAAAAAATTATGCTCAGTGCGCATATGGATCAAATCGGTTTAATCGTTGTAGATATTGATGAAAAGGGATTTTTGCGTGTATCCAACGTCGGCGGCATTAACCCACCGCTGAGCGTTGCAAGAGAGATTGTTTTTGAAAACGGCGTAAAAGGGGTTACTTATTTTGAAACACCTGCCACAAGAGACGCCAGCACAGTTGCAACCATGATGACTATGTTTGTGGACATTGGTTGCAATACGCGCGAAGAAGCGCTTGAAAAAGTACAGGTTGGAGATGTGGGCGTTTTTGTGACGAACGTGGTGGAGCTGGGCGATCGCCTGAGCAGCGGCGCGCAAGACAATCGTATTTGCTGCGCAACCATTGTACAAGCCTTAAAAGAGATGCGCTCGTCGCATGATATTTATGCGGTCTTTACCGTACAAGAAGAAGTTGGCTTACGCGGCGCTGGCCCGGCAGCATACGGAATCACACCGGATTTTAACATCAACCTTGACGTGACACTGACGGGAGATACGCCCAAATTACCGCCCATGAGCGTTTCCTTAGGGCAAGGACCTGCTATTAAGATGATGGATTCTTCTGTGATTATACCTGTCGTTGTTCGAAAATTTATGGAAGAAACAGCGGAAAAAGAAGGTATTCCTTATCAAAGAGAAGTATTGCGCGCCGGTGGGACAGATACGGCTGCCATTCAACGCGTCAAAGAAGGTGTCGTAGCAGGATGCATTTCCATTCCCTCTCGTTATGTGCATACGCCCACCGAAGTAATTGATATGAATGACGTAAAAAATACAGTAAAATTGGTGTGCGCTTTGGTAGAAAGAGAAGATTTGCCGGGCGCAGGGTATTAGGAGCATACAATGGAAAAGACACCGATCATTGGACTAACTGCCTATTATAAAGATGCGCCGCCAAAAGGGCATTATATGGTGGGGCATGATTATGTATATTCTGTCGCGCAATCAGGCGGCTGCCCAATTTTGCTGCCCATTACAGACGAAGAAAAAATTTTGGAGCGTTATGCGGCGCAAATTGACGGGCTTATTTTAATTGGCGGCGGAGATGTAGACCCTACACTTTATGGCGAAGCCCCTTCTCCGTTGCTGGGCGGCGTAGATTTATCGCTGGATGTTTATGAAATTGCGCTGATCAAGCATGTGGCGCGGCTAAAAAAACCTATTTTTGGAATTTGCCGCGGCATGCAGGTCTTGAATGTGGCATACGGTGGAACGCTCATACAAGATATTCCTTCGCAAGTGGAACATGCGCTTGTACATGCCGGAGATATGCAAAAGCGCAGTACGCCCATTCATGATATTTTGGTGGAAAAAGAAGGCTGTTTGTGGGATATGATGAAACGCGAACGCATTGGCGTAAACTCTTTTCATCACCAAGCAGTTAAACAATTGGCAGAAGAATTTCAAGTAACTGCTTACGCAGAAGATGGTATTGTTGAAGCCATGGAACATAAAACGGAAAACATTTACGGCGTGCAATTTCATCCGGAAAATATGAGCATGACAGACAGTAAAATGAAGGCGTTGTTTGATACATTTATTAATCTTTGTCGTTGAGGGAATGTGATGCAGTACCGTTATATCAAAACCGTTTCGGAACTAGAGCCTTTTTTGCCCATGCTGCAGGCAGAAAAAGTGCTTGCTGTGGATACAGAGACCACAGGATTGGACCCGCATCAAAATCGATTGCGTTTGTTGCAAATTGCCGTGAAAAATCAGCCGGTATTTGTTATTGATTGTGATTTCTTTTTGCCTGTAGGAAAAGAAATATTAAACCAATTGTTCGGGACAAACGCTGTAAAAGTATTTCAAAATGCCAAGTTTGACTTGGCATTTTTATATGCGGCGGGCATATACATTGCGCTGCCGCTTTTTGATACGATGCTGGCAGCAGGCGTACTGCATTCTTCTCTTGGGTTGGGGCGCGTCAACCTAGCAGAGCTGAGCGCATTTTTCTTAAAGGAAACCCTCTCAAAAGAAGAGCAGGTGAGTGATTTTTCCGGCGTACTTCGCCCGGAACAACTCTTATATGCGGCAAAAGATGCGGAAGTATTGCTGCGTCTTCGAGAAGCAATGATTCCATATATCAAACAGTATGCGCTGGTGGAAGTCGCTGAACTGGAGTTTTCCGCAGTGCGGGCAATATTTATGATGGAATACAGCGGGATTGCGTTAAATGCAATCAAATGGGATGCACTCTTGCGCGTACAAGAAGCGCGGCGCGAAGCGGCGCTGGCGATCATATATACATACATTCCAAAACCGCCTGTACAGCCCACGCTATTTGGCGAGGAAATCAGTTATGGCGAAAATTTGGATAGCCCCAAACAACTCATTGGTATTTTGGCAAAGCAAGGCATTGTAGTGGAAAATGTATCTCGTCATACGCTACTTTCTTTTGCAGAAAATCCGCTTGTTGCAGCGCTTTTAGAATACCGCAGCGCCAACAAACTATTAAGCAGTTTTCTATATCCTATGCCAAAATTGCGTAACAAAAAAACCGGACGGTTGCACCCTCGCTATATGCAAATTGGTGCATGGAGCGGGCGCATGAGTTGCAGTAACCCCAATATTCAGCAAATTCCGCGAGAAAAGGCATTTCGAGAATGTTTTATGGCGCCGCCGGGACGTGTTTTTATTGTAGCAGATTATTCTCAAATTGAACTACGGGTGATGGCGGAAATAATTGGTGAAAAACGTATGATAAGGGCTTATCAAGCCGGGCGAGATTTGCATCAATTAACAGCGATGCTCACGCTGGAAAAACCGGCAGAGCAAATCACCTACGAAGAGCGGCAAGCAGCAAAAGCAATTAATTTTGGGCTTATTTACGCAATGCAAGCAGTGGGGTTGCAAGGCTATGCGAAAGATACGTATGGTGTGGAAATGTCCCTTGCAGAAGCGGAACGCTTCCGAGAGAGGTTTTTTAGAGAATATAAGGACATTGCTGCTTGGCATGCACGTTTACAGCGCAATCCGCCAAAAGAGGTTAGAACTTTGGCGGGAAGAAGATGCGTTTTTACGGAGCGCGCCGGCCTTTCTGCATTTACCAATACACCAGTGCAAGGTTCTGCCGCAGATATTATGAAAAAAGCAATGGCGCTACTCATGATGCGCATCAGCTGGGAAGAAGCATATCCGGTTGCGGTGGTGCATGATGAAATTCTATTGGAAGTACCAATGGAAAAAGAAAAGGAATATACGCGCTTGCTGCAAGAAGTGATGATAGAAGCGGGAGAATATTATTTGAAAGAAGTTCCCATCGTTGTGGAAGCGCAAGCGGGCAAAACATGGGCCAGTAAAAATTAACGAGAATTTGGGCAAAAAGATTGTCATTCCTCGCGAATTCCGCTAAAATAGCAAGTAAGGGATTTGTTATTATAAAGAGAAGGAGGCGTGTGTTATGACATGGTCAATTGTTGCGCTTGTTGTTTCTGTTTTGGCGCTTTGTGTGGCAGCGTATTTTTATCGTTGGGTTAAAAATTTGCCCACAGAAGAAGGCAAATTAGAAGACATTGGCGCGCTCATTCGAAAAGGCGCTTTTACGTTTTTGCGCCGTGAGTATAAAATTCTTGCAATCTTTATTGGGGTTGTATCGGTTTTGGTACTATTGTTCTATCCGACGCCAATCTGGAATGGTTCATTTTTGTTGAACTTACAGATGGCGCTTTCTTATATTTTAGGGGCTGTTTTTTCTGGAACAGCAGGTGTGATTGGTATTAGCATTGCGACCATCGCCAACGTAAAAGCGGCATCGGCAGCGAAAAAAGGGTTAAGCCCTGCGTTTATGGCAGGGTTCCGTGGTGGCGCAGTTATGGGTATGGCGGTTGTCAGCGCATCTCTTGCGGGGCCTGCAATTTTATACCTTTTAACAGGGAATCCTGGTGTTGTATTGGCATTTAGCTTTGGTGCCAGCACACTGGCGTTGTTTGCAAAAGCAGGCGGTGGCATTTTTACAAAATCAGCAGATATTGCTGCGGACTTAACAGGTAAGGTGGAACTGGGCATTGCGGAAGATGATCCGCGCAACCCGGCAGTTATCGCCGATAACGTAGGCGATAACGTAGGCGATGTTGCAGGGATGGGCGCAGATTTGTTTGATTCCAATGTAGCTTCTATTTCTGCAGCCATGACCATTGCAGCAGCGCTGGGGCAGATTGACCTTATTTTCTGCTACGGAACGCTGGGGTTACTGGCTTCTATTTTGGGCGTATTGTTTGTGCGCGTTAAAGATAACGGCAACCCAAGCAGTGCATTAAATGGCGGGACGTACATCACATGCGGCATTTTTGCTGTACTTACCTTACTGGCTTCTCTTATTTTTGGATATGAACTACGCCTTTGGGGCGCTACAATTATTGGAATGTTAGCGGGCGTTGCCATTGGGCTTACCAGTGATTTCTTTACAGGAGATGATCGTCCACCAGTGAAAAAAGTTGCAGAATCCTGCAAAAATGGCCCGGCGTTTACGGTACTTTCTGGGTTTTCATATGGTCTGCTCAGCTCATTCCCTTCGCTGGCGGGTATTGGCATTGCAGTGCTTGCTTCGTATAAACTTTGCGAGCCATTGGGGCTTGATTATGCGCTGCTGGGCATTTCTGTTGCGGCCATTGGTATGCTTTCCATTGTGGGCATGATTATTTCAAGCGATGCGTATGGTCCGATTGTGGATAATGCAAGAGGACTTGCGGAAATGGGCGATTTGGGCGAAGAAGTCATTGAACTGACAGATAAATTAGATGCTGCCGGAAATACGGCAAAAGCCATTACAAAGGGCTTTGCTGTCGGTGCAGCAGGGCTTACGGTAATTGCGCTTCTGGCTGCATTCAGCGAAATCATTTCGCCAGCAGGTGGAGGGCTTATAGCTTTTGACCTTATGAATCCGCTTATCATGTTTGGCATGTTGGTGGGCGCGGCTGTACCGGCAGTTTTTTCTGCGATGCTGATTATGGGCGTGAATCGAAATTCGCAAAAAATGGTAGATGAAATTCATCGCCAGTTTGAAACCATTGAAGGTTTAAAAGAAGGCAAAGAAGGCGTATCGCCGGAATATGATAAATGCATTGATATTGCAACGGTAGGCGCGCTAAAGGAATTGATTCCTGCGGGGCTTGTGGCGATTGTTACAACGCTTGTTGTCGGCTTTGTTGGTGGTGTCATGGCAGTGGGCGGCTTTTTGGTGGGGAATATTGTCTCCGGCCTACTTTTGGCAGTCTTGATGGACAATGCCGGAGGTCTTTGGGACAATGCGAAAAAATACATTGAAGAAGGGCATCACGGCGGAAAAGGCTCCGAGGCGCATAAAGCGGCTGTCATTGGCGATACCATCGGAGATCCTTTTAAAGATACGGCAGGGCCTTCCATCAATACACAGATTACTGTGGTTTCGCTGGTGGCTTCCATTGCAGCATCTTTGTTTATGGCGTTTTCGCTATTCTCATAAGCAATATAAACCAAAACGGTTTGTAAGAATATAATCTAAGAGGGTATACTATGGGAAATTTTCTTGAAAATCTAGGAACAGTCTTTCAAAACGTGACGGAAGTGACTTGGCAGATGGTGGTCATGTGGATCATCGGCGCAGTGCTCATCTATCTTGCCATTGCAAAGGAAATGGAGCCATCTTTGTTGCTCCCCATGGGGTTTGGCGTTATTCTGGTCAACCTACCATTCTCCGGCGCAATTACGCAAGGTACAGAAGAGGGCGCGCTTTCCATTCTGTCCGCCGCGGGAATTGATAACGAACTGTTTCCGCTCTTACTGTTCATTGGCATTGGCGCGATGATTGATTTTGCGCCACTGCTCAGCAATCCTAAAATGCTTTTATTCGGGGCGGCAGCGCAGTTTGGCATTTTCTTTACGCTCAGCATGTCTCGCTTGCTGGGGTTTGAGCTAAAAGATGCGGCCTCCATTGGCATCATTGGCGCAGCAGATGGCCCTACATCCATCTTTGTTGCCAACTTCTTCCGTTCCAATTATACGGGCGCGATTATTGTGGCGGCATATAGTTATATGGCGTTGGTGCCGATTATTCAGCCGCCGGTCATTAAAATGGTAACGACGAAAAAAGAGCGGCTCATTCGCATGCCTTATGTACAAAAAGAAATTCCGCAAATTGTAAAAATTTTGTTCCCCATTATTGTTACCATGGTAGCGGGGTTAGTGGCACCACGCTCGGTTTCACTTGTTGGGTTCTTGATGTTTGGGAATTTGATTCGGGAATGTGGTGTGCTGCGGGCGCTTTCGGAAACAGCGCAAAATGCACTTGCCAATTTGGTTACCATTCTTCTGGGGATCACAGTGGCAGTGCAAATGCAAGCAGAATACTTCCTTGTTTGGGAGACGCTGATGATCTTAGGGTTAGGGCTGGTTGCCTTTATCTTTGATACCATCGGCGGCGTGATGTTTGCGAAACTGCTCAATTTATTTAGCAAGAACAAAATAAATCCGATGATTGGCGCGGCAGGCATTTCGGCGTTCCCCATGTCTTCGCGGGTGGTGCATAAGATGGGGCGCGATGAAGATCCAAACAACTATCTGCTCATGCATGCAGCAGGCGCCAATGTAGCGGGGCAAATTGCTTCGGTAATTGCAGGTGGGCTTGTGATTACGCTTGTTTCCAGCGGAATTTTCGGATAAGGAGAGTGTTACGATGAAAATAAATGTTGCAGGTTTTATTGATTCATTGGGGATTATGCTATACGGCATGATTGGTATCATTGTTGTCATGTGTGTGTTGTATGCAACGGTTGCACTATTGACAGGGCTGTTTACTCGTAAAAAGAAACCAAAGTCTGAATAAATGAAAAAGCAAAAAGAGCGTCTACGGACGCTCTTTTTCTGAGGAGAAAATAAGCTGGGAGGAAGTAAGTTGATAAAGGCATTGTTTTTTGATTTGGACGGTACGTTATTAAACGGAGAAGGTAACCTATCAGAAAGGACAAAAGAAGTTTTGTGGCAATGCAAAAAAGCAGGAATACGGCTTTTTATTGCAACAGCAAGGCCGCCTTTTGCACCAGAGAGAATGCCTTGGCGCGAAGAAACCATGGCGCTTTTTGATGGCGCGCTATATTGCAATGGCGGCCAAATTGATGTGGCAGGGCAAAAATATTATAACCCTGTGCCACAAAGAGTGGTACGAGATGTGGTGAAAATTGCGCTGAGATATGAAGGATTTAACGGTGTATTACAATTGGAGCAATATAAAAATGCATTCATTCGACCAGAGTTTTCGTGGGAAAGCAATCAAGCCACGCTGGAAGAAGCGAAGGCATTGCGTACATTAAAAATGCTTTTGTTTTATGGCAGTTTTCACGACACTACAAAATTGATTGATGCAGCATTGCTGGAAGAGATACTGGCAGCCTGCCAAAGCAAAGCAGAAGTATATGTGACAGACCTTGGAAAAGCCATACAAATCAATGCGGCGGGCATTACCAAAGGGAGCAGTGTGGCAAAGATATGCGAGATCATTGGTGTCATGCCAAATGAAATCGCCACGTTTGGTGATGATACAAATGATATCGAAATGCTGCGTTTTTCGCCAAATAGCTTTGCAATGGGAAACGCAACGGCGGAGGTACAAGAGAGTGCTGCGCATGTAACCCATGATAACAATCAAGATGGCATTGCGCATGCGATTACATCCATATTAAAGTTAGTATAAAAGATGTAAAAAGACCTCACTTTTGTGAGGTCTTTTTTTTATTTCATAAATCCTTCGTGGAATGTTTCTACGGTATATGCCATGCGGCCTCCCGGCAATACACTTTCCAGCGCAATGGACAAAAATCGTTCTTTTTGTACGCATTTTAGTTTGGAAAGGGAAGGGTTGCTCTTGATTTCGGCAATCTTTTCTTCCACAGAAGGGGCATCATAATCATGTATGATAATAACATCTGGCTCGCGCTTCAAAACCTCCTCATAACTGACAGTAACCCACTGTTTCTCTGTTAAATCTGCAAAAATATTTTCGCCGCCGGCAAGTTCAATGAGATAGTTTTCAAAGTTAATGCCACTGCAAGTGAATACGCCATCGTTGCCGCTGTCATACACAAGTACTTTCACAGGGTCCTCGCCCTTTATGGCGTTGCCGATTGTGGAAATACGATTTTTTTGATCATCAACAAATGCTTGCGCGCGGTCTTCTATTTGAAAAATTTTGCCCAAATCCATAATTTCTTGATAGATTTCATCCAGCGTGGTGGCGCTGTTCATATAGACGGTAATGCCCATCTTTTCCAGCTCCGCAATGTCTAGGCCGGCTTCGCCAAACTCCCAATCGATGCCATAAATAAAATCAGCGCCACTGCTGATGATGGCTTCTCGTGTGGCAGAACCATAGTTGAGTTCAGGGATTTTTTCGTAGGCTTCTGCATATTCGGGCAATGGACCACGGCTATGGTTGTCCAGTGTGTTGCCAATGATATAATCTTCAAGGCCCAGGGCTACAAAAAGCTCGCTGCAGTTAGGCCCCAGCGTTGCAACTTTTTTGGGGACGCCGGAAACAGTAACTTTTCGCCCGTAGTTATCTAGCGTGAATGTATCGGAAGAAGTATTGCCAGTAGGCGTTTGGGAAGCTGAAGGAGATGTACCGCCATCTTTGTTGCCGCATCCTACGAGAAGCATACTGAACAATAAAAGAATCGAAAGAAAAAGTGTAATTGTTTTTTTCATGGAAATGAACCCTCCTGAATTTATGATAAATATTTTGGTAGATACGTGATGGAAAGTTTTCCTGTTTTGGGATGGATAGAGACATCTGCTTCCACAGAAAAGATATCTGAAAGAAGCGCTGGCGTTAATACTTCTTCAGGTGCTCCTTCGCAGACGATCTTTCCTTTGTCTAACACATAGAGGCGATCGCAATAAAGCGCTGCCATATTAAGGTCATGCATGACGGCAAGAACGCTGGTTTTTAAGCGTTTGATCAAATCTAAAATTTGAATTTGATAATTGACATCCAAATGATTTGTGACTTCATCCAGCAGCAAAAAATCTGTCTCTTGTGCGATGACGCGCGCAATCAAAACCCGCTGCTTTTCACCGCCGGAAAGTTGCAAAAAGTTACGTGAAGCCATATCCTCAATGCCAAGATGTGTAAGTGCATGGTGCACAATTTCCTTATCTTCCTGCGTATCAAAATCAAATAGCTTTTTATAAGGGGAGCGCCCCATGGAGACGATTTCTTCCACTGTAAAAGAGAAGAGCAATTCGTTTTCCTGCCCTACAACACCGATTTGCTGCGCAGATTCTTTTGCAGAAAGCGAAAAAAGGTTTTTTTCATGCAAAGAGGCAGTTCCCTTTTCAGGGGTCAATGCCCGGTATAAATTTTTCAAGACAGTGCTTTTGCCGCTGCCATTGGGGCCAATGAGCCCAACAAATTCGCCGGCATTCACATGTAAAGAAATATCTTGAATTGTCGGGTTATTCAAATAAGAAAATGATAATTGTTCAACGCGAAGATGCATTTAATAGCCTCCTTTTTCATTTTTCTTCAAGAGCCAAATAAAGATAGGGCCGCCAATGACAGCCGTTAAAATTCCCACAGGCAATTCTTCCGGGGCGATGAGCGTTCGCGCCAACACATCCACCCAGACCACGAGAATCCCCCCCAAAAGGGCAGAGATGGGAAGCACACGCCGATGATCCGAGCCCACCAAAAGACGGGTAAAATGCGGCACCATAAGCCCTACAAAACCGATGGTTCCGCTGACGGCGATGGTAACGCCGGCCATAAGAGAGGAAACCAAAATTAGAAGCCGCTGGGTACGCGCCACATTCACGCCCAGCGCGCCGGCGCTTTCTTCGCCCAATAACAATAAGTTTAGCCCACGATAATTTAGAAGCAAAACAGCCATACAAATAAGAAGCACTGCTGCAGGAAGGGTCAAATAAGCCCATTTGGCGCTTGCTAAGCTGCCGGACATCCAGAACGTTGCGTTATGTAGCCCAAGTGCGTTGGGTGCGCTTAACGTGATAATGCGGGTAATGCCATCCATCATCATGGAAATGGCGACGCCGGAAAGTAAGAGCTGGGTGATATTGATTTTTCCTTTGACGCGGGCCAGCAGGTAGACAATAATAATCGTAACAGCCGCGCCAATAAAAGCGCTGATGAAAAGCGAATAAGTTCCTAAGAATGAAAAAGCGCCAAAGAGCATCCCCAGTGTTGCGCTGGCTGCCGCACCGGAAGAAACGCCCAAAATAAAGGGATCTGCCAATTGATTCCGCACCAGCGCTTGCATGGCAACGCCAATGACAGAAAGGGATGCACCTACAATTAAACCCAACAGCACACGCGGTAAACGTAGTGTGAGTACGATGTTTTCTTGCAATACCTCCCAGTCAGGCGTAATAAGGTTGCCGATAAGCGGGATTTTATGCAAAAGTATTTTTGCCGTAGTGCCTGCGGGAACGGGCACAGGCCCGATGCCTACTGCAAGCAAAACAGAGAAAAGCGCAACAACGAATAATAAGATGACGATGAGAGCAAAGTGTTTTTTGTATTTCATGGAAATTGTTTTATATATCCTTTCCGCGCAAATAAAAAAGATAGGCAAGAAAAACGTCTTCAGACCTATCTTTAAATCTTCGTGATTTAGTTTACTGATATTTTATATGCAATGATATTATTGAATACGCAAGCTTCTTCATGAAGCGATTATCATTATTATACAAAACGCACGGATATTTTGCAACGGTTACTCTGCATCCGGCATCAAACGCTTCCAAGGATAGCCGGCTTTCTCATATATCTCTTCCAGTGCCGCCAATGATTTTTCATAATCCTTGTTGTCATATTTATAAAGCGGCGCTTCATCTGTAATATGAAAACCAAATTTTTCATAGATGGGAATGGCGCGGTGGCTCCAAGTTTGCGTATGCAAATAAAAGATAACATCGCCTTCTATGGCAAGCCCTTCTTGCATGGCAATGGACATAATTGATTTCCCTAACCCCAAACCTTGGTGTTCCGGCAAAACAGAAACCCAAGAAATCCAAGGGTCACGGCGCTTTTCGGAATATTCCCACCATATGGTAGTGGTCGCCACTTTTTTACCTTCCGGATCCAAGATAAAAATACAGCGACGCTTTACATCGCGCAACATGGGCAAAAAGTTGGTTTGAAAGTATACAAGGGCATCTACGCTTCTTGGAAATTCCAAGACTGCAGCTTCCAGTTCCGCCCAATCCTTTTCATCGCCCTCTTCAAAAAAAGCATAAGTATAGCCCTCTGGGAGGGGAAACATAGGAACTTCTTTACCCGGCGTCCTCTTCATTAATACATTTAAAAAAGGAATGCTTTTGTCTAACATGATTCACCTCAAAATTCTTTTTTACATATAAAAAGCTGCCTTATAAAAAGTAGCTTTTTTTGTTTGTCTTACTAGAAAATACGATATGCACAAATGTATTTCTTTGCCCAATAATTTGTTTTGAAACCACGACGTACGATTGCGTTTTTGCTGCTGGAAGCATCAATCATCGTATCGCTGCCTACGGCGATCCCAACATGCCCTTGGAATACTAGGATATCACCGGCGCGTACATTGTCCCAACCTTCAATGCGTTGGTACGGCGCGCTTCTCCAACCGCCGGAAGTCATATACCCTTGCTTTACACCAATTTGGTTTAAGCACCAGTATACAAAGCCGGAACAATCAAATACATCAGGTCCTTTTGCCCCTAGGCGATACGGACAACCTAAGCGAGATTCAGCCATGCTGATGAGGCTGCCTACGTTCGCGCCGCTGGTAGACGGAATTGTTTTACCGCTGCTGCCGCCGGAACTGCTGCCTTTGCTGCTGGGGCTACCACCGCTACTGCCTTTGCCTTTATTGCTACTGCTACTACCGCTATTTGTTGCGTTGTTTGTTGTATTCTTAGGCGGTGTTGGAGCAGGCGCTCTTTTTGCATCTGCAGAGAACAGTACATTGTTGGTACTTACACCGAATCGACCATCTTCACTAAGCCCATTTCTCTTTTGGAAATCCTTTAAGGCATCTTCTGTCCCAGAGCCGAAATAACCGGTTGCGCTGCTCATATAGCCAAGCTCTACAAGGCGCTCTTGCATACGCGTTACATCATCTCCGCCATCGCTCACGCCCAAGGAGTTTTCTTGCGCTTCAGGAGATAGGAGAAGCTCTTTTGTCGTATTCCCCAGATGTCCATCATCCACAAGATCATGTTTGATTTGGAACCGTTTTACAGCAGCAACGGTATTGCCGCCATATTTGCCATCCGGCTCGGTCATCAAATAACCTAATCCTTTTAAGCGTCCTTGCAACTCTAGAATTTCCGGGCTTTCTTCACCAAAGGATAGGGCAAATGCTTTTGCATCAGAGGAAAGCAAAACTTCTTTTGTTTCTCTGCCAACTTTGCCATCTTCCACAAGCCCATTTCTCTTTTGGAATTTCAGAACAGCTTCAGTCATTTTATCGTCATATGTGTCTGTGGCCAAATCCAAGTAATTCAGCTCTACTAGACGCGCTTGTAATTCATATACATCAGCACCTTCTACACCCTCGCTGATGGCATATTTTTGCGCATCTTCTGCAAAGATGAGCGCAAAGGTTTCTTCATCTGCAACGCCTGTCTCTTCCAACCCATGTTTTCTTTGGAAGCGGCGTACAGCTTCTTCAATGCCCACATCATAATAATCTGTGGGTTCATCTTCTTCTAAATAATGTAGCTCTGTCAAACGTGCTTGTAGCTCTGTTACTAAAGGGCTCGTCAAACCAGGCGTTGCAGAGCGGGAAGTAACAGGCTTTTCCGCCTCCACTTGCGCTGCAGTAATAACCCCAGGGCTTGCTGCGGGCGCTGCATTCAGAGGGATTTCCGTTTCTTGAATTAGTTCTTCAGAAGAAACCGGAATCACATCTGTCTTAGCATCACCGCTTGCGCTGGCTACACTTTTTGCGGTATCTGTATCTGTAGGAAGCGCATCTCCTTCTAATAGAGAATCATCTTCTCCTTCTACCGGCGTACCATCCAAACTACCGATGATACCAGTAGCCGGGCTTACAGAAACATCTGGCGCCACTGCCGCCTTTTTCTGCCCACCGCCACCTGCCGCCAGGCCAATGACCACCGGCGCTACAATTACAACAACCAGTATGGTGGCAAGGTAAACAATTCCTTTTGGACTTAATTTTTTGATTTTTAGCAAAATTGCACTAAAAAAAGCCCCAACAACAACGACAAAACGGCGTAAGCTGCTATTTTTCTCTTTTGTAGCATTTACCGTTGTGGTATCTGTGGTGCGCCGACGTTGTACACGGGCACCGATTGTCGCATTTGTTCGCGCTATTCTTTTGCGTGCATTGCGTTCTGTTCTCGTAGTGGTTACATCAGCCTGCTCTTTCGAAGCATCAAGCTTTTTACTCCAACGATTCATAAACTGCACTCCATTGTTTTCCTGTTTATTGTCTTTCATAATAAAATGTATGCCAACATATCTGACATACCATACATGCATTATACGCGATGAAAGGGAATTTGTACAGTATTTTAGGGAAAAGACAAGGAAAATTCACAGAGAAATCCCTTGAAATAGGGATTTTTTGAAACACCAAATACAATTATGAACAAAATGTGAACGGCCGTATTTATAAAAATTTGGAAAAGCAGAATATATATAACATGCTTTTTGAAAGAAACATTATAGTAAAATCTCTTTTCCTGTCATAAACATGGTAAAGGAAGCCACGCATAAAAGACGCGCAGTGCTATCAAAAATTTTGACTTCACAAACGCCTGTGGTGCGCCCCTTATGAATGACGGAAGCTTTTGCAATAATTTTACCTTCGTTGACAGCGCGAATGTAGTTGATGGTGCTGTTGAGCGTAACGCAATTTTGTCCCCAAGAAGAGATAGCCGTTCCTGCGACCACATCTGCAATGGTAAAAAGCGTTCCGCCATGAAGCGTACCCATGAAATTTAAATGATCTGATGTAATTTCCATTTCTGCTTCGGCGCAACCCTCTTCCAATCGTACAAGGCGCATGCCAAGCATACGGCTAAGCGCATCTTTTTCATGAAAAGCTTCTATAAATTTTTGTTTATCCATAACTGCTCCTTTTGCTTGTAAGAAAATATAGCATAGAAAAGAAAGGCTGTAAACAAAGAAAACCCTTTCCTGCACGCCGGAAAAAAGATATACTAAAACCAAGTGAGGAATCTATATGAAGCTAAAACGAAGTGACATAAAAACGACAGGGCTACAACCGGAAAAAATAAACGCGCTTTTGGGTGCGTTGATGACGCCCCAGTACGGCATGCAAGCCATGATGCTTTTAAAAAACGGGGCAGTCGTAAAAGAGGTTTACAAAAAGCCATATCAAAAAAACACGAGACGCTGCATGTTTTCCGTGACCAAAACCTTAACGGCGCTGGCCATTGGCTTTTTGATGCAAGATGGATCAATAAGCGAAGAGGATTTGGTGATGCCTTTTTTCAAAGAGCAATTACCTGCCGCGCCCATGGAATATATGCAGCACCTAAAAATAAAACATTTACTTACCATGACTTCCGGTGTAAACGCGGCGCAGCAAGACACAGCGCGGGCACATGTGGATGCTGTAAAAATCGGCTTTCCTTATATGTACGCAGATTTTAAGATAAACGAGCAAATGAACTGGGCACAAGACTTTTTAGAAACATACCTGACATATCCACCGGGCGAAAAATTTGTATACGACAACAATGCTTCTCATTTGCTTTCGGCCATTGTAGGAAAAGTAACGCAGAAAACCATGGCGGATTATTTGGCAGAAAAACTTTTTGCACCGCTGGGTATCCCGGCGCCTTTGTGGCAAACTGCGCCGGAAGGTGTAACAGTAGGCGGATATGGCGTTTGGTTAACACTAGAAGAGCTTGCGGGCATTGGTCAATTTTTATTGCAAAAAGGGCACTGGCAAGGAAAGCAAATTCTTGAAAAAGCGTATGTGGAAAAAATGACATCCGCGCAAGTGGAAATCGGAAACCGCGCTGCCAAATGGGAAAAAGCCTTTGGCTATCAGGTCTGGATTTTGGGCGAAGGACAAGCGTATGCGGGCATTGGCGCATTTGGGCAGATGTATGTGGTGTTTCCGGCGCAAGAAATGGTATTTGCCATGCTGGGCGGCAGCCTGCACTACATGAAGGTGCTGGATGTTTTGATGCGGCATATTCCAAATTTAGAGCAACAAGAGGGAATGGCGGAAACAAAAAAATTGCCCAAACATTGGGCCGAAGAAATACCTGCAGGCGCTTCTTCCTGGGATATGCCGCAAGCGATGCCTCTTTCCAACCATACCTTTTCGTTTTCGGAAAATTTATATGGAATTGAAGAGATGTCCTTTGCCTGCGGGACAGAAGATACACTGCGCATCAAGATAAAGGGAGAAGAAAGCATTGTGCCCATTGGGTTTGGATATTGGGCAGAAGGAAAGTTTCCGGTGCAAGAAGATGCGGAGACGGATGTGCATCACACGCCGCTTTTCTCGGCAGTCGCTGTAAGCGGCGCATGGGCGCAAGATTTGTTTCATATTGCAGTTGTATTTTATGAAACGCCTTACCGCATGGATTTGTATTGCCGGTTTACGCCCCATGGAATAAAAATAGAAGTGAAACGTAACGTGAGCTTTGTTGCCGCGTATGAAACGACGCTATATGGAGTGAGAGAAGATTGAGCGCAAAGAGAAGAACAAGAATATTATTGCTATTGTGTGCGTTGGTATTGCTCCTTGCCGGTTGTAAAGTAAAACCGACGGAAGATATTTCATGGGGTTCCTTTCGCCCGCATGAGCAAACAGAAAAGGTATATCTTTTGGATTTGATAAAAGATACGCGAAGTGAGTTTTTAGCGGTAAAAATAGAAGAAACACTGGAAAATACATTTGCACTCCAAGCGGTTGGGAAAATAGAAGCATTGCCTGCAGAGGGGAAGCATATTGTATTGCTTCTTTCAAATACGCCGGAAACGGAAGTGGCGCAAGTAAAAACGCAATGTTCTGCGGAAACAGAAATCATCTTGATTGGCAGCAGGTACGCAGATGTTTCTTCTATTGCTTGCACGGATCAAGCGATAGGCGAAAGCGCTGCACAATTTCTCCATGGGGATTTTTTGGCGCGGGGGCAAAAGCAAGCGGATATCATCGGAGTAGGTACGAGAAAAAGTGATTGTATGACAGCGTTTTTGGAAAGTATGGGAAAAAGGCAAGAATACACTGTTACAAAAGAAATTTATACAGAGGTGGAAGCGGAGGTCTTTTCCTTGCTGGAAACATATAGTGCAGCAGAAAAGCCGTTGGGCATCCTAGTTTCGGATCCTTCTATGGCAGAACAAATTGTAGAAAAAGTACAATCTTTAGGCGGCGAAGATTATATAAATATTCTATGCATTGGCGGAAATGACGTTTTGGAAAAGGCGTTGCGCATGGGCGCAGTAAGCGGCATTGTGGTGGAAAATCTTCCAGCATTATACGAAGGGTTAGAGGAAATATTGCTTGCGGCAGCTGATACGCTGCCCATACAAACAGAATGCCCGCCGCTCATTTTATCACGACAAAACATTGATGCGCCGGCGCTGCGAGAGATAGAAAAAATTGTATTGGTACCGAAGGCACAAGAAGAAGATGCGTGAAACGAGAAGCCCAAAACAGAGCGATTATTATATAAGGAAGAATGTATTATAAAATACAAATAAAATAGGCTCGTACGTTTGGTACGAGCCTATAGTCATTTATTCTTATTATCCAACTACCTATTTGCCAAGTCATCGTCCCCTGCATCCACACGACTGCATTAACGGTCGCTGCTTGATAGGTTTTGGGATGAGACGCCCACTTTTTACTTGCGTGCGGGTCTTAGTGACCTTACTTTATTTCTGCTGCATTTTTATATGGACGGCTTTGATTCACATCAATACCTTTTATATCAAAATTTATCTGCATTTGTGTAAACCCTATTATCCCTTTATATCTGCTGTATACTTTCTTTTGATTGATTTTATGAAGCTATCAATCGACAGCCAATGCCACTTCTTTGAAGCTTTGCATTTTGCATCTGCTACACATCATTCAGATGAGATATGAAAGAATCTCCTCTAGCCTACACGGCGAAACAAATCATGGTTTACATTCCTCTTTGCTTTGCAACGCGGAACTGGTTCTTTTGAGATTTTCAAATCAATAATCATCTACTTACCTGTATCCTTCTTTACGAATACATTCGATTTTTATTATCTTTGCATAACCTCCACCAAAAGGTTTCCGCTGCAGAAATCAGAATTTGCACAAAGGTTTGTCTCATCGCCACTTACGTGTGGCTCTCTCTCATACATTGGACTCACTCCTTTCAGTATCTTTGCAATTAATATATTCGATATGCTTTTTCGGATTCCTGCAAAAAAATCAAAAAAATTTTTATTTTTTTGATTTTTTTTGATGTTAGAAAAAAACGAACCTTTTTCGACAAATACATAATCGTATATTAAAGAAAGGAAAATTATCTGCTTTGCAAAGATTTGACCATAAGCATGGGATTTGCTATACTAAATATAGCGTTAAAAGGGAGTAGTTGAAACGCAGTTGTCAACAGACTGGCTTCGGCCTGGCGCTGCGGCTTATGTAAGTAACGAGACTTTTGACAAAGCAGGATTGTTTTGCTTTGCGGAAGTCTTTTTTAGACGCTTCCTTGTCCATAGAACAATACATAGGAGGTATGTATGCTGGAACTTAAAAACATCTCTTTTGAAATCGAAGAAGATGGAAAGCAAAAGAAGATTGTAGATGATGTAAGCATTGCTGTAAATGAAAAAGAATTTTTAGTCATCACAGGACCCAACGGCGGCGGGAAATCTACGCTGGCAAAGCTGATTATGGGCATTGAGCAGCCCACAAGCGGGCAAATTCTACTGAACGAAAAAGATATTACGCAGATGGATATTACTGCGCGGGCAAACGAAGGCGTTGGTTTTGCGTTTCAACAACCCGTACGTTTTAAAGGGTTGACGGTGCGGGATCTTATTACGCTGGCGGCGGGCAAACCGCTCAGCCTCAGTGAAGCCTGCGAATATTTGGCGGAGGTTGGCCTGTGCGCCAGAGATTATATTTTCCGCGAAATGGATGAAACGTTATCCGGCGGTGAATTAAAGCGCATAGAAATTGCCATGTTGATGGCAAGAGGCTGTATGCTTTCCATTTTTGATGAACCGGAAGCAGGCATTGATTTATGGAGTTTCCATAATCTAATTCGCGTATTTGAACGCATGCGAGATGCGCGTGGCACAAGCATCATCATCATTTCTCACCAAGAACGCATTTTGGAAATTGCAGATGAAATTGTTGTGATTGCAGATGGAAAAGTAACGCAACAAGGCACAAGAGAAGAAATCTTACCCGGCTTGATGGGTGAAGTGGATAGCTGCCGTTACTATACGCAGGAGGTGGGTTCATGAGTAAGTTGACAGCGACCGAAAAAAATGTGCTGCAAATGGTGGCAGATATTGAGGGTGTGCCGACAGAAGGCGCATATAATGTACGCGTAAATGGCGAGAGCGTAGGGCGGCAAAGCACAAAGAACATTACCGTTGCGCCCAATGAAGCAGGAAACGGGCTTGTAGTGCACATTGCGCCGGAAACGAAAAACGAAGTGGTACACATCCCGGTTGTCATCAGCGAAAGCGGGTTAGAGGATTTGGTTTATAATGATTTTTACATTGGGGAAAATGCAGATGTCATTATTATTGCAGGGTGTGGCATTCATAACAGCGGGCATCACCGCTCGCAGCATGATGGAATTCATACCTTCCATGTGGGCGTAGGCGCTAGAGTGCGCTATTCAGAAAAGCATTATGGAGCAGGAGATGGTGATGGAGAGCGTATTTTAAACCCTGTTACAGTTGTCCATTTGGCAGAAGATAGTACGCTCGAAATGGAGTCTGTGCAGATAGAGGGCGTTACCAGCACCAAACGGGAGACAAAAGGCATTTTAGGCGATAACGCAACGCTTATCGTCAAAGAGAAACTCATGACATCAGGGCATCAATACGCAGAAACTTTTTTTGATGTGCAGCTCAATGGAGAAAATTGCAGTACAACCGTTTCTTCTCGTTCTGTGGCAAAAGATGAATCAAAGCAAGTCTTTTTATCAAAAATAGATGGGAACAATGCTTGTGCAGGACATTCAGAGTGTGATGCGATTATTATGGACAATGCTTGCGTGCAGGCAATTCCGGAGGTGACGGCAAACCATGTAGATGCATCGCTCATTCATGAGGCGGCGATTGGTAAAATTGCAGGAGAACAAATTGTAAAACTGTTGACGCTGGGGTTGGATGAAGAAAGCGCAGAGGCACAAATCATCAACGGATTTTTGAAATAACGCAAAGAAATATTCAGAAATAGCGCGAAAGCGCTATTTTTGGTGCGACAAACCAAAATGCAAGTGACAAACCAGATTCCTTCATAATGAAAGAGTAAAGTAATTCCAGTTTCGAATTTATTTTGCTAAATTTGTATGGTATACTAAAGAAAATAGAGTATTGGAGATGAGTAAACACCCTATGTTAGAGCTAAAAGAGATTACGCTGGATTTGAAAGCGCCATATAATGCAATTGCGGGAAAAGAGCAATATTCCTTTTATCGATTTGCAAATTTGTATATGGCAAAAGATTGTACACATTTAAAATATGCAGAAATTGATGGGAGTATCTGCATTTTATCAATACCGCCAGCGGGGGCGGCAGATTATCCTTATTACAGCTTGTTCCCATTGGGAAATGGAGATCTGAAAAAAATTACGCAGGTATTAAAAGAAGCGTTTGGTACCGTAAACTTCTTTTCGCTCATGCCGGAGAAAGTAGAGGCTTTGGAAGCAGCATGCCCCGGTATGTTTCGTTTTGAAGAGAAACGAGATGATTTTGATTATATTTATGAAACAGAAAGTTTGCTAAACCTACAAGGCAAGAAATATCATTCCAAACGGAACTTTATATCACGGTTCACCAATAATTATGAGTATGAATACATCACGCTGGATGAAGAAAACGTTAGGAAATGCCGTGAAGTGGTAGAAGAATGGTTTACAACCCACCCCGGGCATACCTCGCCGATATTCGATGAAAGGCAGGCAATCCGTGCGCTGATGGATAATTTTGATGCGCTGGATTTAAGAGGAGGGGCGTTGCGGGTCAATGGAAGCATTTGCGCATTTTCCATTGGAGAAATGATTGAGCCGGATACAGCGCATATTATCATTGAAAAGGCAGACACCAGTTATGAAGGCGCGTATGCGGTAATCAACCGTGATTTTTTGCAGCATGCATGGGCAGAGACAACGTATGTCAACAGGGAAGAAGATATGGGGCTTCCCGGGTTGCGGCGGGCGAAAATGTCTTACCGTCCGGTGCGGTTTAACGAAGTTTATAACGCATATTTGAAATAAAAATAGGATAAAACGTGAGAAATTTATGAACATCGCATAAAATGCGGCTGGGAAATTGCGTTCCGCCAAAGGATATGATACGATTGAGCAAAACAAGAAAAAAAAGGAAATGAGTGCATCGCACATGACATATGATATCATAATCAATATAAAAGGAACGCAAAGCCAAGAGGGGCGGCAAGAAAAAACAGAGATGACAACGGAAGGCAGCCTTGTTTTTCATGAAGGCAGCGGCACCATTTCATATGGGGATATGCAAAACACAGCTTTTCTGGATTATACGGAAATTACTGTGCGAGATGAAATGATTATCATGAAGAAAAAAGGCGAAGATGAAGTGGAATTTGTTTTTGAAACAGGGAAACTTTATACCACTGTGCAATCATCTCCTTTTGGAGAAGTACATGTTTCTGTATTGCCAACATTGGTGGATGTAAAGCTGGGAGACGTACTTGGTAAAATAGAACTGGAGTATGTCATTGACATTGGTGGGGTACAGACGGTCAACAGATTGAATTTAAATTATGTTGCAGATAAGAACATGACTTGCAGCTATAGAGAAAATATAGGAGGTGAGCAATATGACAATTAAATGGATTGCACACGCATGCTTTTATATTACATTGGAAAGCGGGAAAACGCTCTTGTTTGACCCTTTTTCCGGCATTGGATATGAAATGCCGGAACTTACGGCGGATATGGTGTTTGTCAGCCATAGTCATTATGACCATAGCGCAGTGGATAAAGTAAAAGGGGATTTTACTGTTTATGATAAACCGGGCGTTTATGAGCAAGACGATGTGAAGATCGAAGGGTTTTTGACTTATCACGATGATGTGATGGGCGAGGCGCGCGGAGAAAATATCATCTTCAAAATCAAAACCGAAGGCGTTACGCTAGCGCATTTTGGAGATCTTGGTCATATTCCAAACGAAGAAATCATTGCGCAATTGCAAGATGTGGATGTTATATTTGTTCCAGTGGGCGGAAATTATACAATCGATGCAAAACAAGCGTTTGCATTATGTAAAATGCTGAATCCAAATATGATTATTCCCATGCATTATAAAACGCCGGGGCTTACTGTGGATGTGGCAACCATTCATCCCTTTATTGAAGCCATCAGCGGCTATTATGACCGCTCCATGCAGGGCAAAAGCGAAATTACGTTTAACAAAGATGATCGTAAGAAACGGACGCGCGTCATGATTTTGGAAAATAGCATGAACATTATTGAATGAGAAAAAGGGATGCACAAAAGCGTGCATCCCTTTTCATATATGGGAAAAACTTGACAAAACCGCATAAACAAAGGATAATAACAGTATATTGTTGTAAAACATTTCATTTGATTCATTTCCAACGAGACAATACATTTCAGAATAAAAACAGAGGGCAATGTGTTTTGTTGTCCATTTCTGTATGAACATAGACCAAATTATGATAAAAGGAAGATGATATGGATTTAGATTTATTGCAAGAGAAGACGCTGAAGGATCTGCGCGAAATTGCAAAATTGGCAGGCATCAAGTCTGTCACCAAGTATAAAAAACCTGAACTTCTCGCGATGCTGAAAGAATTATCAGAAAAAAGCGAAGAAAAAACGCTGTCTGCGCCGCCAGAGGAGACCGAAACAGAGCAAAAAAAAGACGAGCAACAAAAAAAACAAACCAAAACTGCCGCAGCACCCAAAAAGAAGCAAGCGGCGGCATCCAAAGAAAAAAACAAACCTTCCCAAAAGACACGCAAGAAAAACCAAAACAAACAAGAACAACAAAATAACAAAACCAGCAATGATGCTGTAAATGAACTGCTAAATACCGGTGAATGCGGCGATGCTGTAGGTATTTTAGAGATTCATTCAGATGGCTATGGCTTTTTGCGCAGTGAAAACTATTTGCCCGGCAACAAAGATGTTTATATCTCCATGATGCAAATTCGCAAATTTGGCTTGCGTACCGGCGATAAAATAACCGGCAAAACGCGCCCACCAAAAGATGGAGAACGGTTGGTTGCGCTTTTGTACATTGAAACAATTAATGGCTACTCCATTGAAGAAGCACGCCACCGGAAAGTATTTGATGATTTGGTTCCGATTTTTCCTGAGCGGCGCTATCGCCTGGAAAGCGATGGTGTCAAAAACGATATGGCCATACGGTTGGTGGATCTCATTTCTCCCATTGGTATGGGGCAAAGAGGGCTTATCGTAGCACCACCCAAAGCAGGAAAAACGACAATATTAAAAAAGATTGCCAACAGCATTACAAGAAATTATCCAGAGACAGAAATGTTGGTACTGCTCATTGATGAGCGGCCGGAAGAAGTAACGGATATGAAGCGTTCCATCAGAGGCGATGTGGTTTACTCCACATTTGACGAGCGGCCGGAAAACCATACCCGCGTTTCGGAAATGGTCATTGAGCGTGCAAAGCGGCTTGTGGAGCACGGGAAAGATGTGGTCATTTTACTGGATAGTATTACGAGGCTGGTAAGGGCATACAATCTGACTGTACCGCCTTCAGGCAGAACGCTTTCCGGCGGGATAGACCCCAGCGCATTTCATAAACCAAAACGCTTTTTTGGCGCTGCTAGAAACATGGAAGGCGGCGGTAGCCTGACGATTATTGCAACAGCGCTGGTGGAAACAGGAAGCCGTATGGATGAAGTTATTTTTGAAGAATTTAAAGGCACAGGAAACATGGAGCTGCATTTGGACCGCGAGCTGTCTGAGAAACGTATTTTCCCTGCCATTGATCTTGCAAAATCCGGCACACGTAGAGAAGAGCGATTGTTAAGCGAAGAAGAATACCAAGGGATGATGGCAATGCGCCGCATTCTTTCTTCCGGCAATACGGTAGAAGCAACCGAGCAGCTGCTAAACACCATTGTCAGAACACAATCCAACGCAGAATTCTTGAGCAAGCTGACAGATCGGATTCGACTTTGGGAGAAAGAAGGGTATCGCATCAAACAGCAGCAAGTTGTAAAATGAATTGCCCAAACAAATAAAAAATGACCCATTCTGCGGTCAAACCAGTTATGCTTAAATTGATGAACAAAAGCGACTGGAGGGAACCAGAATGGATCTAGAAAAGCATAACATGGGCAAGCGAAAATGGAAACAGATTTCTGAAAAAGAACGCTATAAAATTGAGGCACTGTATGAACAAGGACTGACTCCCTTACAAATAGGAAATGCACTAAGCCCCAAGCGAGACAGACGGACTATTGAGCGAGAGCTGAAGTCCGGCCTAGTTGAACAAAAGCGGATAAATCCCACCAACAACAAATATGCACCTCTGTATATCGTAGAACTAGTGTATAAGGCAGACAGGGCGCAAACGGTGCACGAAGAGTGGGCAGCGAATAAAGGCAGAGGGCTAAAAATAGGGAACGACCAGAAGCTAGCAGATCACATCGAAAGTAAAATTAAAAACGAGAAATGGTCACCGGATGTAATAATCGGTAGGCTCAAAGCAAAAGGCTGGGCATACAAGACAACAATCTGCACCAAGACGGTCTACAACTATATCGACAAGGGCATCTTTCGTGAAGTTACAAATAAGGATCTGTGGGTCAAAAAGGATGGCGCTAAAAAGCGAGATTACAAGAAAATAAGAACTGTTGCCCTAAACAACAGAAACGGTAAAAGTATAACAGAACGTCCCAAAGGGGCTGATGATCGGAGCGAACCAGGTCACTGGGAGATCGACTTGGTTGTTGGTAAACAGGGCACGAAACCAGTCATACTGACGCTTGTGGAGCGCAAGGCAAGAAAATCACTTTATGTGCTCGTGAAGAATAAGACACAAAAAGAAGTAATTGCGGCAATCAAACGAGCGCGGCGGCGAGTAGGAGGTGATTTCTCTGCAGTAATTAGGACCATTACAGCAGACAACGGCAGTGAGTTTCTAGACAGCGAAGCAATCAAGAAGGCTGCCGGATGTGGTGAAGTCTATTATGCCCACCCATACAGCAGCTGGGAGCGCGGAAGCAACGAGAATGGCAATCGGATACTCAGGCGGTTTGTTCCAAAGGGTACGGATATTGGGAAACTGACTGCTAAAGAATTACAACGAATAGAGGACTGGGTTAATAATTATCCCCGAAAAATTCATGGCTATAAGACAGCAAATGAAATGATGGCGGCGGCATAGAGAAAAGTTAATTTTTTTACGCTCACCTTTGGGTAGAGTAAGGGAACAATACAAACATAACTGGTAATTAATGGTGGGCAATTAAAGTTGCAATTTTCAATCGCATCAAACAGCGATAAAAAGGGCTTGCAAAAAAGAAAAACTGTGATATACTATACTATGCTAGTTTTGTTGAAATGAGGTGAATGAAATGAAATCAGATATACATCCAAAATACGGAGAAGCTACAGTAAGATGTGCTTGTGGTGAAACATTTACGACCGGTTCCACCAAAGACGAAATGAAACTGGATATTTGTTCAAAGTGTCATCCGTTTTTCACAGGCAAACAAAAGCTTGTTGATACAGGTGGTCGCGTAGATCGTTTCAAGAAGAGATACGGTATTGATTAAGACTTTAAAATAGGCCGCCTAAGGCCTATTTTTTATTGATAAAAATAAGGAGAAAATCCTTTTGGAAAAGAAAACTTCAATTGGCGGGCAAGGCGTGATGGATGGCGTAATGATGCGTTCGGAAAAAATAGGAGCGCTTGCCATCAGAAGACAAACAGGAGAGATCGCCACCAAGCAATGGGATATTACTGCAAAGACAAGTAAACTATGGCGCCTGCCAATTTTTCGTGGTATGGCGGCGTTTGTAGATTCTATGGTGGGTGGTGTTAAAGTTTTGTCTGATGCCGTAGAGCTGGGCGGCTATGAAGAAGAGGCGGAGCAGCCCGGTTGGTTTGAAAGGTTTGTCGCCAAAAAAACCGGAAAGAGCATAGAAGATGTGATGATGGTTTTTGCTGTCATCGCGGCAATTGGCATGGCCATTGTGCTGTTCTTTATTTTGCCCACGCTGGTTACAGGGTTTTTCAAAACATTTATCAAGTCCACGCTGCTGTTGAATTTGATTGATGGCGTGATTCGTATTTTGATTTTTTTGGCATACGTTTTTTCGGTTTCATTTATCAAAGAAATCAAAGATGTTTTTCGCTATCATGGTGCCGAGCATAAAACCATTGCCTGCTATGAGGCGGGAGATGCCTTGACAGCAGAAAACGCAAAAAAACATTCTAGGCTGCATCCGCGCTGCGGTACCAGCTATTTATTGATTGTTATGATTATTACCATGGTCATTTATTCTTTTTTTACTTGGAGCAGCAATCTCTTTTTGCGCATTGGCTTGCGCTTGCTTATGTTGCCGCTCATTGCAGGGGTATCCTATGAACTTTTGCGGTTGCTTGCCAAATCGGAGAACATTATTGTTCGTATGTTACGTTGGCCGGGCATGCAGTTGCAGCGCTTGACCACTGCAGAGCCCACAGAAGACATGCTAAACGTAGCAATTTTGGCATTTGAAATGGCCTTGGGAGAGAAAAGTGAAGCAGAGCTGGAAGAAATGAAAACTTCCTTTTCATTGGCAGAAGAAGAGATACAAGGAGAGGCAGTTGAGGCAGATGCAGTATATTGAAGCGTATCAAAGCCTGCGAAAAGAGCTGAAAGCGTTGGGCTTGTCTCCGCGGGAAGTGGAAGCGGAAACTGCGGAGATTATGGAAGCGATTTTAGGGAAAAAGGTCTTTGAAATCATATTGTCCCCGAAAGAAGAGATTTCACCTACGCAAGAACAAGCATTCAGCGCTTGCTTGCAGGGAAGAAAACAACGAATGCCGCTTGCTTACTTGCTAAAAGAGCGGTATTTTTATGGATTGTCTTTTTATGTAACGCCAGATGTATTGATACCACGCCAAGAAACAGAAGAATTGGTAGAAGCGGCAGTACAGTTGATTGAAAATAAAAAGCTGCAAACTGTGCTAGACATCTGCACCGGCTCAGGCGCCATCGGACTGGCCATAGCAGCGCATACGATGGCGCAGGTCACATTATCCGATATCAGCGCCGCAGCGCTATGTGTGGCAGAAAAAAATGCTGCAAGATTGGGCGTACAAGCGCGGTTGGTGCAATCGGATTTGTTTGCACAGATTTGTGGGAAATATGATATGATAACAGCAAACCCGCCGTACATTGCAGCGGAAGAATTTGCAGAAATGCAGCCGGAAGTAACAGAATATGAACCGCGCCTCGCGTTAGATGGTGGAAGAGATGGGCTTTTGTATTACGAGAAGATAGCAAAAAAAGCAGGCGCATATTTGGCGGAGGATGGTTACTTGCTGCTGGAAATCGGCATGACCCAGGGAAATGCCGTAACAGGCGTGTTGCAGCAAAATGGGTTTGCAGAAATTGTAGTCAAAAAAGATTACGCGGGGCACGATCGTTTTATCATTGCGCAACGCGAAAGGGAGTAAAAATAGATGTTTGAAAAGCTGGAAGAGCTGAAAAGAAGATATGAAGAGTTATCTGCTGAAATTGCAAAACCGGATGTGATTGCAAATCAGGAGTTATGGCGCAAGCTGATGAAAGAGCATGCGGATTTGGAAGAAGTCGTCCAAAAATATGAAGAATATAAAAGGCGACAAGCGGAAGCGGAAGAGTTAAAAGAAATGCTCTCGCTTTCTGACGAAGAAGAGATGCGCGAGATGATTGTAGAAGAGCTTGCCGAAGCAGAAGAAGCGCTGCCCCAGCTGGAAGAACTTTTGAAATTTTTGCTCATTCCAAAAGACCCCAATGATGAAAAAAACGTAATGTTAGAAATTCGCGCAGGCACAGGCGGGGAAGAAGCTTCGTTGTTTGGTGCTGATTTGTTGCGCATGTATACCCGCTACGCGGAACGGCATAGATATAAAATGGAAATCATGGATTCGAACTTTACCGAACTGGGCGGCGTAAAAGAAGTTGTGCTTTCCATTCAAGGAAAAGGCGCTTTCTCGCGGCTAAAATATGAAAGTGGCGTGCATCGTGTGCAGCGCGTTCCCGAGACGGAAACCTCTGGGCGTATTCATACTTCTGCAGCGACAGTCGCTGTGCTGCCTGAAGCAGAGGAGGTGGACATTCAAATCAACCCTAATGATTTACGGGTGGATGTATTCCGTTCCGGCGGGCATGGCGGACAATCTGTCAATACAACGGATTCGGCAGTACGCATTACCCATTTGCCCACAGGGCTAGTGGCGGTTTGCCAAGATGAGAAATCACAACTGAAAAACAAAGAGAAAGCAATGAAAGTATTATATAGCCGTATTTATGATGCGGCAAAACAAGCAGCGGATAGTGAAAACGCACAAAACAGAAAGAGCCAAGTGGGCAGCGGGGATCGCAGCGAGCGGATTCGGACGTATAATTTCCCGCAAGGCAGAGTAACAGACCATCGTATTGGCATGACATTGTATAAACTAGATGCCTTTTTGGATGGTGATATGGACGAAATGATAGAAGCGCTGATTTACGCCAGCAAAGAAGAAAGTTTGCGCGCAGAAGCATAAACGATGAAAACCAAAGTATTTGATTTGAAAACCGAATACGAAGCAGGGATTTCTGCAGCGGCAAAGGCGATTCAAAATGGCGCGCTTGTGGTATTTCCCACAGAAACAGTCTATGGCATTGGCGCAGACGCAACCTCCAGCGCTGCCGTACGGAATATTTTCAAGGTCAAAGGACGCCCAATGGACAATCCGCTGATTGTCCACATTGCAAACCAGCAAGATTTGTATCGTTTGGGCACAGAAATTTCCCCTTTGGCAGAAAAATTATGCAATGCATTTTGGCCGGGGTCATTTACGGTTGTGGTAAAAAACAAAGGCAATTTGCCAAAAGAAATTTCGGCAGGGCTAGATACGGTTGCCATTCGCATGCCAGCTTCGCAAGCGGCGCGGGATCTTATTTTGGCAAGTGAAACGTATATTGCAGCCCCCAGCGCCAACTTATCTGGGAAGCCCAGTGGGACGGCTGTGGCACATGTGATTGCGGATTTTGATGGAAAAGTACCGGTTATTTTGGATGGCGGCGATACGGAAGTGGGCGTGGAATCCACCGTATGTGACCTGACGCGAGAAACGCCTCTGGTATTGCGCCCGGGCGGTATCACGGTAGAGATGATCGCGGCAGTTGCAGGGCATGTGGAAGTGGCGCCGGCGGTTATGCATGGCTTGCAGGCAGAGGAGCAGCCAAAATCACCCGGTATGAAGTACCAGCATTATGCGCCCAAGGCGCAAGTTTGCATTGTAAAGGGCGCAAGAGAAGCGGTTGCAAAAGCCATCAATTATATGTATGATAAAACAGAAGAAAAAGAGAAGCATGCAAAAATTTTTTCGCTGAATGATAATGCAAAATCGTTTGCTGGGAAGTGCATAGAACGGTTGGGCGCATCGGCAGAAGTTGCAGCACACGTACTTTTTGATGCACTTCGTAAAACAGATGAAGAAGAGATTGATGTCGTTTATTTTGCGGCAATGGAAGAAACGGGCATGGGCTTGGCAGTGATGAACCGTGCTGTACGCGCAGCGGGGTTTCAGATTGTTGCAGCGGAAAAGGAGGCAGAAATTGAAGCATATCTTGCTGGTTTGTGCCGGTAATACATGTAGAAGCCCTATGGCAGAAGGTATATTGCGCGCGGCAATTGCAAATGATGTGATCTTGCAAGGGCATGTGGAAGTTTCTTCCGCAGGCGTGTATGCCATTTCAAAAAGTGCAGCAGCGGCAAATGCCATTGAAAGTTTGGCAGAAATCGGTGTAGACATCGGCGGACATCAGGCGATGCGTGTAACGCCTGCGCTACTGGAAGAGGCTGATCTTGTATTGGCGCTTGATTACTCTGTATATGATGCATTAAGGGAATTATACCCTTGGCAGCGCGATAAAATTTATATGCTACTGGCATATGCCACGAATCAAGAAGCTTTGCCGGCAAACGAAATTTTTGAAGTGCGAGATCCGTATGGGGGCGATAGAAACCTATACGGGCATACAAGAGATGTTTTGCGCGGCGCAATGGATAACTTGGTACGCCGGCTTAGAATAGAATGGAAGTAAGGAGATAAAAATGAAAATAGCATTGGGCGCTGATCACGGTGGCGTAGATTTAAAGGATAGTATTTCTGCTTATTTGAAAGAAAATGGGCATGAAGTTTTGGATTATGGAACGTTTGGTCATGATTCTGTGGATTACCCTGATTTTGCGGAAAAAGCAGCAAAAGCAGTTGTTGCAGGAGAAGCGGAAAGAGGGATTGTGGTTTGTACCACAGGCATTGGCATCAGCATTGCTGCAAATAAAATCCCGGGCATTCGCTGCGCGCTATTAAGCGATGTATATAGCGCGAAGATGACAAGAGATCATAATGATGCCAACATGATAGCGCTGGGGGCAGGCATTGTAGGGAAAAATTTGGCGCTGGCGATTGTGGATACTTTTCTTGAAGTGCCTTTTTCAGAGAGTGTCAACCATGTGCGCAGAATTGAAAAAATAAAAGAAATCGAAAAAAACATATAAAACGAGGAGAAGGCATATGAGCAAGCTTGTGGTAGCGGATCACCCGATGATACAGCATAAGCTGTCAATCATGCGGGACAAAAACACCAGTTCCAAAGATTTTCGGGAGTTGCTTGAAGAGATTTCCATGTTTATGGCGTATGAAGTAACGCGAGATGTACCTTTGCAAGGAGTGGAGATTGAAACGCCTATGGGCATGGCGAAATGCCAAATGATTGCGGGGAAAACCATGGTCATTGTTCCTATCTTGCGCGCGGGGCTAGGTATGGTAAGCGGGTTGCATCGTTTGGTCCCTGCGGCGAAGGTTGGGCATATTGGCCTATACCGAGATCATGATACCCATGAGCCGGTGGAATATTATTATAAAATGCCGGAAGATATGGAAGGAAGAAGTATCATTGTGGTAGATCCGATGCTTGCCACAGGTGGCAGCGCGGCAGATGCCATTACGCAGCTCAAAAGCCGCGGCGCAAAAAACATCAAATTCATGAGCCTAATCGCAGCGCCGGAAGGTGTGGAAAAGTTGCAAAAAGCCCATCCTGATGTGGATATCTATACAGCGGCGATTGATGATTGTCTGGATGAAAATGCATATATCATCCCCGGGCTGGGCGATGCAGGGGATCGGCTGTTTGGAACAATCTAAAGGAGCAAAAAGCAGTTTGTGAAAAACAAAGCTGCTTTTTTATTATGGAAAAACGCGAGAAAATCATTGAAATTGCAAAAACATATGGGTTTTGTGATGGGAAATTTGTACCATATCAAAACGGAGACTATGTAGACGAAAAGAAACCACTATCTTTTGCGCCAAAATCTATTTTGCTGTTGTTTTATAGGTACGGAGAAACAGAAGCGCCAAAGGAAGGCTATATTTCCCTTTCCAACTACTACCCCGCTTCTCACAAGGTATATCATAACGCAAAGAAATTGACAAAAACCTTGCAGGAGGCGGGTATTGTTGCCGTGCATGCACCCAATATGTTTCTAAAACAAATTGCAGCAAGAGCCGGTGGGCATATGGGCAAAAACTCCCTTTATTATCATGAAACATATGGTTCGTTTGTGGTGCTGCAGGCCATTTTGTTGGAAGAGGGCTATGGCGCAGAAGAAATGAAATCAACGCTGCTTCCCGGATGTAATAATTGTCAGATTTGTACAGCAGCATGCCCCACAGGCGCCATTGGAAAAGAAATTGGCGCATTATGCCTGCGGGCACGCATGGAAAAAAGACCTATGGATATGGAAGCGCGGGAAAAAATGTTTCAGCTATTGGGGTGTGAAATTTGCCAAAGTGTTTGCCCGTACAATGAGAAATGCGTGATGCCTGCGCATCAATACTTGGTGCAAGACATTTTAGAGAAACACGCAATTCCCGCCATTCAAGAAATTGCAGGTAAGAATATGGCGCGCACGACAGTATTGCTATCCCAAGCCATTGCTTACGCTGTAAAGCAGAATCGAAAAGAATGTATTCCCGCTATTTTTGCGCTAAAAGAAGTGCCTTTGTTGAAAGAAATGGTAAGCTGGGCGTTGGCAAACTTGTAAAGAGTTCATGTATTCTTACAAAACAAGTTGCCAAAAAAAAGAGAATCCAGTATAATACAGTTTACCACACTAGGCGGGGAGTTAGCGGTGCCCTGTACTCGCAATCCGCTATAGCGAGGCTGAATCCCTGCTCGCGGTCTGTACCCTTGATGTATGGCGTCGGTAAGCGGTGTTGAGGGGTGGATCCTGTGCAATGCAGTGCTATGAATCCTGTCAGGTCCTGACGGAAGCAGCAGTAAGTAGATTTCTGCGTGTGCCGCAGATTAATCTGTCCTGAGCTGGCTGCGGGAATGCCTGTTGGAGGTACTTATCAAAAGTAGGTGTGTGGTTTTTAAAACATAAAAAAAGAGAGTGAAAACCTCTCTTTTTGTTTTGCTTTTTTATGCTTCGTCTTCTTCGCCTACCAAATAGCCATCATCTTCTAGCAATTCTTCTTCTGCGGCAGCGCCGGAAGCTTGCATCTCTTCAATGAGGTTATTTGCCAAATCAAAATCCTTTTCCGGGACATAAATTTCTACTTGCATGCCAATGTTGGCGTTGCCCAAAATGGCAGACATGCCAAGCCCATCAAACATTTGCGAAATCACAGTAATATTTTCAGCTTCCAAAATAGAAGTGATAATTTCTGCCTCCACAAGATCTGCAGTGCGGGCGAGCAATGAAAGCGGCTCGGATGCCGGCATTTCTGCAGTCTTTTTTCTTTTGGGTGCTTTTGTGCCACAATCAGGACATTTTTTCAAAGTATCGTCAAAAGATGTAGCACAATATTTGCAGGTAAGTTGTCCCATAAAAAGTTACTCCTATTTTGCTGCTTGCTCAATTGCAACAGCAACAGCAACAGATGCACCAACCATAGGGTTGTTGCCCATGCCGATGAGCCCCATCATTTCCACATGCGCAGGCACGGAAGAACTACCGGCGAATTGTGCATCGCCGTGCATACGGCCCATGGTATCTGTCATGCCGTAAGAAGCAGGGCCTGCCGCCATGTTATCCGGATGAAGCGTACGGCCTGTACCACCGCCGGAAGCAACCGAGAAATATTTTTTGCCGTTTTCAATGGCCCATTTTTTATAAGTGCCTGCAACGGGATGCTGGAAGCGCGTTGGGTTGGTCGAGTTTCCAGTGATGGAAACATCTACGCCTTCATGCCGCATGATTGCAACGCCTTCGCTGACATCATCTGCCCCATAGCATTTTACAGTGGCTTTTTCACCTTCAGAATAAGGTTTTTCCCAAACGACTTTAAGATCTCCAGAATAATAATCATATTCTGTTTCCACATGAGTAAACCCGTTGATGCGGGAGATGATTTGCGCAGCATCTTTGCCAAGCCCGTTTAAGATAACGCGCAGAGGCTCTTTTCTAACGGTATTTGCAGTTCTTGCGATGCCAATGGCGCCTTCTGCTGCTGCAAAAGATTCATGCCCTGCCAAGAAGCAGAAGCAAGAAGTTTCTTCTCGCAACAACATTGCTGCCAAGTTCCCATGCCCCAAACCAACATCTCTTTGATCGGCAACAGAGCCGGGCACGCAAAACGCTTGTAGGCCAATGCCCAGTGCTTCGGCAGCATCAGAAGCTTTTTTGCAGCCTTTTTTGATGGCGATGGCAGCGCCCAATGTGTATGCCCAAACAGCGTTTTCAAACGCGATGGGCTGTACGCCACGGACAACGCTATCCACATCAATGCCATAATCCACAGTGAATTGTTTTACTTCTTCCAGAGAGGTAAAACCATATTCTTTCATACATTGTTCTATTTTAACAATTCTTCTTTCGTATCCTTCAAAACGTACCATGGTTTTCCCTCCTACTCGTTTCTTGGGTCGATGTACTTTACAGCTTCGTCGTATCTACCGTATGTACCGATGTTTGCTGCATATGCTTCGCGTGGATCCATACCGCCGCGAATGGCTTCCATCATTTTACCCATGTGTACAAACTTATAACCGATGACTTCATCATTGGCATCAAGCGCCATTTCCAAGCAATAACCTTCTGCCATTTCCAGGTAACGTACGCCTTTTGCGCTGGTGCCGTACATGGTACCTACCTGCGAAGTCAAGCCTTTTCCAAGGTCTTCTAAGCCGGCGCCAATGGGCAAGCCGCCTTCGGAAAAAGCGGTCTGTGTACGACCATAAGCGATTTGCAAGAACAACTCGCGCATTGCCGTATTGATGGCATCGCAGACAAGATCTGTATTCAGCGCTTCTAGTATCGTTTTGCCGGATAACAATTCTGCTGCCATAGCGGCAGAGTGTGTCATACCTGAGCAACCAATGGTTTCAATTAATGCTTCTTCAATGATACCGTCTTTTACGTTTAAGGTAAGCTTGCAAGCCCCTTGTTGCGGCGCACACCAGCCAACACCGTGTGTCAACCCGGAAATATCAGTGACTTCCTTTGCTTTTACCCATTTACCTTCTTCTGGAATTGGCGCAGGACCATGCTGTGGGCCTTTTTTTACGCATACCATTTCTTCCACTTCTCTGGAATATTGCATGAGGGATCCTCCTTAAAAAATTCATGTGTTTTTACAAAACAAAAAACACATATCATACAAATTTTATACGCATTCATTATACCAGCCAACGCATTTGAAGAAAAGCATTTTTCCGGTTTTTCGGGAGAAAGTTCATTGATTTCATGAAAAAGCCTTAAAAAACTTGATTACAAGGAAAAACACATATATAATATAGGAAATATTTTAGGGGATGCGCCGTCAGGCGCAGTTTATTTTACAGCATGACAAATTATACATTTGCAGACAGGTTCGAAGGAGTAACGGGAAGCGCAATCAGGCGGATTTTTGCCCTACTTGCAGATCCTGAAATCATATCTTTTGCAGGAGGAAATCCTTCTCCCGCAACATTTCCCGCAGAGGCGCTGGCAGAAATTGCGCAGCAGCTCATTGCAGAAAAAAGTGCAACCATTTTGCAATATGGCGGAACCGTAGGGCGAACAGATCTCCTGGAAGAAGTGAAAAAGCTTTTTGAACAAGAGGGATTGCAGCCGAAAAAAGAAGAGTTGATTACACTCACCGGCTCTACACAAGGCATTAACTTGATGACCAAAGCGCTCATTAACCCAGGCGATGCCATGTTGGTGGAAAGCCCAACGTTTTTGGGCGCATTACAGGCGTTCAAAGTCTATGAAGCAAATATTGTAGGCGTAGAGATGGATGAAATGGGTATGCGTATGGATGATCTTGAAGCAAAACTCGCCAAACATCAACCGAAATTTATATATACGATTCCCACATTCCAAAACCCCACCGGGCGTACATTACCGGCTGATCGGAGAAAAAAGATGGTAGCGCTGGCAGAACAGTATGGTGCGCTTATTTTGGAAGATGATCCGTATGGTGCGCTGCGGTTTTCCGGCGAAGCACCGCCTTCTATAAAATCTTTTGATCGGAACGGCATTGTTGTAAAGCTAATGAGCTTTTCCAAAACCATTTCGCCGGGGTTGCGCGTGGGCGCGGCATATGGACCGGAAGAAGTCATCGCAAAGTTTAATTTAGCCAAGCAAGGAGAAGATTTGCATACGGCTAATTTGAACCAAAGCATGGTTGCAGAATATATTAAAAGCGGCGCGTATCCGGCAAGAGTTGCCGAGAATTGCAAATTATACGGCGCGAAAATGGAAGCCATGTATACCGCCATTAAAGCATATTTTCCGGCAGAAGCGCGCGTCGTAAAACCGGAAGGTGGCATGTTCATTTGGGTGGAGCTGCCCGAACATATAAACGCAACTGAATTGTTCCAAGAAGCAGTGGCGCGCAAAGTCGCTTATGTCCCGGGGACGCATTTTTATGCGGATGGTGGGCGCGATAATACATTACGGCTAAACTATACAATGGCAGAGCCGGAACAGATTGAAAAAGGCATCAAAGCACTGGGCGCATTGTTTTGTGAAACATAAATGGAGGAAAGTAAAGTGAGCAATGTATTTCATACATTAGAGGAGCGCGGGTTTGTCAAACAAATCACCCATGAAGGATTGGAAGAAATGCTGGGCAAAGAGCCAGTTACATTTTACATTGGGTTTGATCCGACGGCAGATAGCCTGCATGTAGGGCATTATGTAACGCTTATGGCAATGGCGCATATGCAGCGCGCAGGGCATAAGCCAATCGTACTACTGGGCGGTGGCACAGGCATGATTGGAGATCCCAGCGGTAAAACAGACATGCGGCAAATGATGACCACAGAGACAATCGATTATAATGTTGCACAATTTAGAAAGCAAATTGGGAACTTCCTGGACTTTTCAGATGCACCAAACGGCGCAGTGATGGTAGACAACGGCGACTGGCTGCGTAATTTGAACTACATTGAATTTCTGCGGGAAGTGGGCGTGCATTTTACAGTCAACCGGATGCTTACAGCAGAAGCGTATAAACGCCGCATGGAAAAAGGACTTACCTTTTTGGAATTCAACTATATGATCATGCAAGCGTATGATTTTTTGGAATTGAACCGAAAATACGGCTGTAAGCTGCAAATGGGCGGCGATGATCAATGGAGCAATATTTTAGCGGGCGCGGATCTGATTCGCAGAAAAGAACAAAAGGAAGCCTATGGGCTTACATTCCCGCTTCTTTTGAAAAGTGATGGAACAAAAATGGGCAAAACCGAATCCGGCGCATTGTGGTTGGATGCAGAAAAAGTTTCGCCTTATGAATTTTATCAATACTGGCGCAACACGGCAGATGATGATGTAGAGAAATGTTTATCGCTTTTAACATTTTTGCCCATGGAAGAAGTGCGGCAGCTGGGTCGCTTGCAAGATGCTGCGATTAATGAAGCAAAAGAAGTTTTGGCGTTTGAATTAACCAAGCAGATTCATGGCGAAGTAGCAGCAAAAGAAGCAGAAGCGGCAGCCAGAGCGCTGTTTGCCGGTGGCGCAGAAAGCGATGCCATCCCCGCTACAACATTGACCACAACGGAATTTGCAGAAAACAAAGAGATATTGGATATGCTGGTTAAGCTGGGGCTTACCAAGTCAAAAGGCGAGGGCAGGAGATTGATTTCCGGCGGCGGCGTTTATGTCAATGGAGAAACGGTAACAGATCCTTTTTATGCGCTGTCAGAAGCAGATGTGGTTGAAGGAAGTATTCTACTGCGAAAAGGCAAGAAAGTATTTCATAAGGTTGTGATTTCTGGGTGAGAGAGCGTATCTCTTATAAAACCATAAAAGAACCGGTGGTTTACGAGCAGAACATTAAAAAATCCAAATTCTTTGGCAGATTGTTTCCGGCGGAGAGCATGGAAGCAGCGCAAGTACAAATTGATGCTTGTAAAAAAGAATTTTGGGATGCTTCGCATAACTGTAGCGCCATGATTATTGGCATACGCAGCGAATATACCCGCTGCAGCGATGATGGAGAGCCGCAGGGCACGGCAGGTGTGCCCATGCTAGAAGCATTAAAAAAGAGCGAAATCACCAATGTTTTGGCAGTGGTGACCAGATATTTTGGGGGAACACTACTAGGGACAGGCGGGCTGGTACGTGCATATACCTCTAGCGTATCGGAAGCCATAAAAGCGGCGCAGCAAATACTGCATACGCCGGTAACAGAATACGAGATCATATTATCTTTTCCGCTTTTTGGCAAAACGCAAGCGCAACTCATCGGCGCAGGATACCTAATTGAAGAGATTACTTACGCAGAGCATGTTACCTTACAAGTATTTGCAGAACAAGGAAAAGAAGCAGGTCTTTTTGCATTGTTATCTGAACTTTCGGCGGGCAGCGTTGTCCCAAAAGAAGTGCGCGCCACATATCTTTCAATCGAATTATAAAAGTTACAATAAAGGAGCAAAAAAATGAAACTGGAGTTTATCAAACGGGATGTACTAAAAGAAAAACCGACAGATGAAACAACGTTAGGGTTTGGCAAAATTTTTACGGACTATATGTTCATGATGAAACATGATGCGGAAGCAGGCTGGAATTATGCTGCCATTGAGCCATTCCAAAACCTTTCGCTTTCACCAGCAGCGCTGGTACTGCATTATGCGCAAGAAATTTTTGAAGGGCTAAAAGCATATCGCGCGGAAGATGGCAGAATTCTCTTGTTCCGCCCCTGGGATAATTTTAAGAGAATGCAGGATTCTGCTGATCGTATGGGCATGATACCTTTTGATGAAGAATTTGTGTTAAACGCATTATACGAACTCATTCGTACAGAAAAAGATTGGATTCCTGCTTCAGAGGGAACTTCTCTATACATACGTCCTACATACATTGGCGTGGATCCTTTTGTGGGTGTGGCAGCAGCAAGCGAGTATTTGTTTTATATTATCTTGTCTCCGGTGGGTGCATATTACGCAGCCGGGTTATCTCCGGTGGATATTTATGTGGAAAGCAAATATGTCCGCGCAGTAAAAGGCGGAACCGGCGGGAGCAAAGCAGGCGCCAACTATGCCATCAGTCTAAAAGCAGGTGAAGAAGCGAAGAAAAAAGGCTTTAGTCAAGTCATGTGGTTGGATGGCAAAGAAAACAAGTATGTAGAAGAAGTTGGGACGACCAATATCTTCTTCAAAATAGACGGGAAATTGATTACACCAGAGCTGGGCGGGACTATTTTGCCGGGTATTACGCGCCGTTCAATTATGCAACTTGCGAAAGATATGGGCATAGAAGTTGTGGAAAGAAAAGTTGCGATACAAGAGATTTATGAAGCCAGCCAAGATGGTACGCTGGAAGAAATATTTGCTTCAGGAACGGCGGCAGTCGTAAGCCCTGTAGGTCGCCTTGTTTGGGAAGACAAAGAGATCATCGTAAACGAAAGGAAAATGGGCGAATATACACAAAAATTCTATGATACACTGACAGGAATTCAAACAGGAAAGCTACCTGACCCATATGGATGGGTCTATGAAGTAAAATAATTGTGAAATCTTGCAAAGCCCGTTTGACAAGCAAACGGGCTTTCGTTTAGAATAATTACGCATTGTGTATACTAAATAAAGGTATTATCATAAAAAATAAATAAACCCAAACGGAGGTTTTGGTTATGAAAAAATTTATTTCATTGTTGCTTGCTGTGTGCATGTTATTTGTAATGCCGATGACTGCGCTTGCAGAACCGGAGGAAACACCCACACCTACGCCCACGCCCACACCGGTGGAGAATGTTAACATTGCCATTGAAAAGTATGACCCAACATCCATGGTAACAGGCGGAGATGTTTCGCTTATCATCACAGTAACCAACATTGGAGATGAAATTCAAGGGGCTGTCCTGAAAGTCGGCGGGACAGAAGTCGCCACATACGGGACAATGTCAAAAGGTGATTCCAAGCGCTATGAAGGAAGCTATTCGGTTTCTTCGGCGATGCTGGATCAAAACATTGAAGTTGCGCTTACCTATACGTTTGGCGGCGCTGCAAAGAGCAAGACAACAAACTTCAAAGTTTCCAAAAAGGCCGCAAATGCAGATGTTTCCACAAAAGTACAAGCAGACAACACTTCCGTTGCCAGCGGTACGAAGGTAAAACTAACGTTTGCAGTGGAAAACAAAGGAAACGTGGCCATTGAAAACGCGACGGTGACAGACAAAGAGTTAAATGGTGGCAGCGCATTGCCGGATAAAATCTCTTCGTTGGCACCAGGCGCCAGCGCAATGATTACTTATTCTGCTACGATTACAGAAACCACCACATTAAATCCGGTTTTAAAATATACTGCTGATGGACAAAGCTATTCTAAGAATATGGATTCCATTACAATCAATGTGGTAAAAACAGATGTATCGGTTTCTGCTCGCGCAGATAAAACGGACATCAAAACAGGCGAGGAAGTTTCATTTTCCATCGAAGTAAAAAACGCAGGCAACATTGAAATGCGTAATTTGGTTTTGAAAGATTCCAGGGGCAATGATGTCGCGATAGATAATACAACGCTCAGCGAAGGCAGTACGCTAAACGTTTCTTTCAAGCAGATTTTTGAAGAATCCATGGAATATGTGTTTACGCTAAGTTGTAGCGATGCAGACGGGAAACAACACACCTATACATCAAACGCGATTACCATCAGCGTCGAAGAAACAGATGTTGATTATTCAGATCAGCTTTTTCTGACGGCGGAAGTGGATCAAGAAGAGTATGAAAAATCGGGCAATGCAATTTTTACATTGACGCTGAAAAATACAGGAGAGCTGACATTCACAAACATCTCTTTCTTAGAAGAAACTCTGGGCACACTAGAACCTGATTTTGTTTCCATTGGGCCAGGGGAAGAGAAGATTGTTAAAGTAGAACAAAAGTTAGAAGAAGACGGCACGTTTATATTTGAAGCCATTATGGAAGACTTGGAAGGCAATGCATTCATGATTGAAGCGGCGCCGCTGGAAGTGACCAAAGAAGCCAAAGTAAAAAGCGGTATTTCTACGCTGCTCATCATTATTATCGTGATTGTTGTATTAATGATTGCGGCGGGTGTTACGCTGATTGTACTCATGCGCAAAGAGAAAAAGAGAAAAGAGGAAGCAGAATCTGCGCGCGTTACAAGAAAGCGCCCTGCAGCAGCAGGACAAGGTATGCGCCGTGATGGTACAAGTGTGCGCGGAGAACGTATGGCACCGGTAGAAGAACCTATTACAGAAGAGCAGGAAGAAGATGCTTTTGCGGAAGAAGAAATGCCAGCGCGGACGCCACGTAGAGAACGCCCTGTGGCAGAAACGCCAGCATATGATCCTTTTGGCGCGGAAGAAGCGCCGGAAGAAATTCCTGCGCAAGCACCGCCGAAAAAAGTATCGAAACGGACAGATTTTACGGATCGTAACTATTTCTAATTGTGGTAAAAAGAAATCAAAAAGCGCCGTACGGCGCTTTTTTTCATGAAATGAATTGCTTGCAGATGGCGACTGGGCATAGTATAATCAAAAAACCGAAACAAAGGAATGTATGTGAATGAAAAATTTAAATTTTGATGTGGTCGTAAAAATCGGCTCTATGGCGATGATTCAAAAAGAAGAAAAGAATATAGATTATAATGTAATTGCCAATTTGGCGCGAAGCTTAAAGCCGGGGTATATTTTGGTTAGTTCAGGCGCGGTGGAAATTGGTAGAGTGGATTTTTTGAATCGCAATGGCCGAGAATTGTGCGGCGATCAAGAAGAGATTAAAACCGATTATAGCGCGCAAGGGCAAGCAATGTTGATGAGCTTGTATCGTCAATTTATCGATCCTCAATATTCTGTGCGGCAAGTATTGATTGAGCATGGACATTTTAACGATCCGGAGAAGGCGGCGCATATAAAGGCTTTGTTTTATAGAGCAGCAAATCAAAATGCCATTCCCATTGTCAATTACAATGACCCCATCAGCAGCGAGGAAAATAGAAGATTTGAAATTGCTGCATTGAAAAAAGAGGGGGAGCATGCGGTTGTGGAGTGCATAGATAACGATGAAACGGCTGCAGTTGTAGCAGGTCTTGTGGGTGCAAAAAAGCTGGTTTTATTAACATCTACAGATGGTATTTATAAAGATGTGGATGATCCTTCGACATTGATTGAAGAAGTGGAAGCGCCAACGATGGAAGAACTGCTTGCCAAAATTGATGAAATCACGGCGTATTGTCATGGTGCATCTCGTGTTGGCGCCAATGGTGCAAAAGCAAAGCTGATTTTCGCAAAAAAAGCAGTGGAGCAAGGAACCACCGTAATCATCGCCAATGCAAAAAACAATCTGGAGGATATTTTAGCAGGCAAAGTACGTTGCACTACAATGAAGTTAAGCAAATAAAGAGAAATATAAAAAACAGCTTGTCCAAAAGGACAAGCTGTTTTTATTTTAGTTTTTGGTGCTTATAGTTCTATAGTTCACCTTCAGCGCGTTTCTTATAGCCTTCATAACGCTCTTCCGCTTCTTCTTTTGCTCTTTCGAAAAGAACTTTCGCTTCTTCAGGGAATGCGCGTTCCAGCGTACGATATCTGGTTTCGCCTTTGATGAATTCAATATAGTCGGCAGATGGTTCTTTGGAATCCAAAGTGAACGGATTTTTGCCATCTTCTTTTAATGTCGGGTTGTAGCGATATAACTGCCAGTAACCTGCATCTACAGCCTTCTTTTGTTCTAGCTGTGCTTCGCTCATGTTGATACCATGGTTGATGCAAGGCGAGTAGCAGATGACAAGGGAAGGACCATCATAGCTTTCTGCTTCGTTTAACGCACGAACCAGTTGCGCTTGATTGGAACCCATTGCACATTGCGCTACATAAACGTAACCATATGTCATGGCCATTGCGCCCAAATCTTTCTTTCTGACACGTTTGCCGGCAGCAGCAAATTTTGCAACAGAACCGGTTGGTGTTGCTTTGGAAGATTGACCACCTGTATTAGAATATACTTCAGTATCCAATACCAGTACGTTTACATCTTCGCCCATTGCAAGAACATGGTCTAATCCGCCGTAGCCAATGTCATATGCCCAACCGTCGCCGCCGAAAATCCAGATGGATTTTTTGACCAACAGATCGCTATCTGCATCAATGGCTTGTAATGCAACTTTTTCTTTGCCGGAAGCTGCTTTTACCGCTTCCGTAAGCAAAGGCTTGATGGTTGCTGCAAGTTGCTTGGTTGCTTTTGCATCTTGTGCGTTTTCTAGCCATTCTGCGAAAGCATCTTTTAGGGCACCGGAGAATGCGCCTGCTTCTAAACCGCGGGCAACTTTATCCTTTAATCCGGCGCGTCTTTGCACTGTCGCCAGATTCATGCCAAAACCAAATTCAGCATTGTCTTCGAACAGGGAGTTTGCCCATGCCGGGCCGTGCCCATCTGCGTTTACTGTATACGGGCAAGTAGGCGCAGAACCACCATAGATGGAAGAACAACCGGTTGCGTTGGCAATTAGCATTCTATCACCGAATAATTGAGTAACCAGTTTTACATAAGGCGTTTCGCCACAACCTGCGCAAGCGCCTGAGAATTCAAAGAGCGGTTGCAAGTACTGGCTACCGATAACGGTATTGACATTGAAATCAATGTCCGGTGTGGGCAATGTTTGCGCGAAAGCCCAGTTATCTGTTTCTTTTTCCACAGAATCTGCAAGTGGTTTCATAACAAGTGCTTTTTGTTTTGCTGGACAGGTGTTAACGCAGTTGCCACAACCTGTGCAATCCAGCGGAGAAACTTGCATGCGGAATTTATAACCGGCATAATCTTTGCCGCGGGCATCTAGTGTTCCGTAATTTGCCGGCGCATTTTGCAGATCCTCTTCTGTTGCCAGATAAGGACGGATGGCTGCATGCGGGCAAACCAGTGAACACTGGTTACACATAATACAATTTTCCGGAATCCATTCCGGTACAGTCACTGCAATACCGCGCTTTTCAAATTTGGTGGTACCGGTAGGTACAAACCCACGGGGGTCAAATTTAGAAACGGGCAGTTTATCACCCTCCATTGCAGTAATTGGCTGAATGACTTCTTTGAAATAATCATCATCTGCAACAGCAACAGGCATAGCCCCTGTGGTTGCTTCCAGCCATGTAGCAGGATATTCGATTTTTTCAACTTGTGAGATACCGGCATCAATGGCCGCCCAGTTCATCTTGACAACATTTTCACCGTATCTGCCATACGTTTTTTCCACAGCTTCTTTCATGTATTTGGTTGCATCATCAATGGGGATAACATTTGCAATCTTGAAGAATGCAGCCTGTAGGCCCATGTTGATTCTGCCGCCAAGACCAACATCTTGCGCGATTTTAAAACCATCTACATTATAGAAATTTAATTTCTTTTCAGCGATTTGACGTTTCATAGAAGCGGGCAATTGCTCTTCCATTTCTTCTGCCGTCCAAGGGCTGTTGAGCAGGAAGGTACCGCCTTCTTTTAAGCTATCCAGTACGTTATAACGTGTTACATAACTAGGGTTATGACAAGCCACAAAGTCACTGACGTCAATCAAATAAGTGGATTGAATTGGCTCTGTCCCGAAACGTAAGTGAGAAACGGTAACACCACCGGATTTTTTAGAATCATAGCTGAAATAGCCTTGGGCATACATATCTGTATGATCTCCGATGATTTTAATGGAGTTTTTGTTGGCGCCAACTGTACCGTCAGACCCTAATCCATAAAACATACAGCGAACACAACCCTCAGGCGAAGCATCTACTTTTTCTGTAACAGGAAGTGAAGTACCTGTTACATCATCTTCAATCCCAACCGTGAAGTGATTTTTGGGTGTTGCAGCGTTCATATTATCGTAAATTGCTTTTACCATAGAAGGGTTAAATTCTTTTGAACCTAGCCCATAACGACCACATACAACTTCTAAGCTGCGGCCTTGCTCATACAGCGCTGCAACCACATCTTCGTAAAGCGGTTCGCCCAAAGAACCCGGCTCTTTTGTACGATCAAGCACGGTAACTTTTTTCACGCTGGCAGGAATTGCATCTACAAATGCTTTTGCAGAGAATGGGCGATAGAGACGTACTTTTAACACGCCGACTTTTTCGCCTTGTTTTGTCAAATAATTTACAGTTTCTTCTGCTGCTTCTGCGCCGGAGCCCATGAGAACAATAATGCGCTCAGCATCCGGTGCGCCAACATAATCAAACAGTTTATAGGCACGACCAAATTTTTTCGCAAACGCATCCATCACATCTTGTACGATGGCAGGCGTTGCATCATAATATTTGTTGGCAGCTTCTCTGTTTTGGAAGTAGATATCTGGGTTTTGCGCTGTCCCTTGTTGCCGCGGACGTTCCGGGCTTAATGCCATTTGGCGGAACTCTTTTACAGCATCCCAATCTACCATTTCTGCCAGATCATCATAATCCAGCATATCGATTTTGGAAACTTCATGAGAAGTTCTAAATCCATCAAAGAAATTGATGAAAGGTACTTTTGCTTTTAACGTTGCAAGGTGTGCAACAGCAGCCATATCCATAACTTCTTGTACAGAACCGCCACAAAGCATTGCAAAACCGGTTTGTCTTGCAGCCATAACATCTGCATGATCTCCGAAAATGCTAAGCGCATGTGCAGCAAGCGCTCTAGCGCTTACATGAAATACGCTGGGCAAAAGTTCCCCAGAAATTTTGTACATGTTAGGAATCATAAGGAGCAAGCCTTGTGAAGCAGTAAACGTTGAAGTGAATGCGCCAGCAACAAGCGAACCATGTACAGCGCCTGCAGCACCAGCCTCTGACTGCATTTCAGACACTTTCATTGTTTGTCCGAAAATGTTTAACCTTCCTTGGGCAGACCATTCATCGCAAGATTCCGCCATTGGAGAGGAAGGTGTGATAGGATAAATTGCGCCTACATCCGAAAAAGCATACGCGACATGTGCGGCAGCGGTATTCCCATCAATTGTCAATTGTTTTGCCATTGATAAAACCTCCTGAATAATTTCTCGATTTGAAAAGACAACGAAGTGGATTTTTTGTAAGACACGATAACATAGCTGTCATCCAAGCCGATTTTCACATAATTACCATAGCCGGAAAGGCAAAAAAAGCCTTTCGGCAACAATCACATTATATAATACATGCGCGGGAGCAGTCAAGGAAACTTTCTGCTATGAAAGGCAAAAAGAATCCTTTATTTATGCTGATTTTGGCGCGTTCCATAGAAAAGGGAGAGCGGTACATGCCCTTTTATGATTTCAGTCTATGTAAACAATGCGCAAACGACGATTTTGCCCACAAACAAAAGTCTTATTTTTTGAGCGGTTATGCCGGCAAACAAGAACGGTAAGTTAATCAATAACCGCGCGAAAAATATTTCGCTTCTTGTGTGCAAGACATACTATATTTTTGTCGATTGAGAGAGTATTTGCAGCATGCAATAAAAGTTTCGGAGAAACGCTTGGTAAAGTAATACAGAGAGGAAAGCGTAAAAAATGCACTGTCGGCGCACATTTTTTGGAAGTTTTTAGATAGAGTCACTTCTTTGCAGCTTTTTCATAGTTTGATACATGCTATCCTTGTATTTTTTGAACTATTTTTTGCAACGAGAGTGTGCGCTAATCTTCCCAATAGGGGAAGGTATCCACTTCTTTTATTTTACTGCCCACAGCATAGCAAGTTCGATCAATGGAAGCCTGCAGGGAAGCGGCATCATAGCCTTCCTTTTTGGCAAGACGAGAGGGAACAACACCATAGCTTTTGCCACCTACACTGCGCGTGGAAGTACATAGATACGTGGCTTCCTTTAAAGAAACCTGCCCTGCGCCATCTCGTTCAATGTATAGATTTAGCAGCATGCTGTCATTGTTCATATCCCTAGGCATACTGGAAACCAAGTTCCCTAGGGAATAGGCAACGAGAACTTCTTTTTCTTTGCCGTTTTGCGAGGTGGTTACAAAATCCACTGCCTGTACCGCATGGGGATGGCTGCCGATAATCGCATCTGCTCCCGCGGCGGCAAGCTCCACTGCCATTTCTCTTTGGAAATCACTTAATGCATGGGTGTTTTCAATCCCCCAATGCGCATAGACAACGATAAACTCCGCCCCTCTTGCGCGGAGTTCAATGATATCTTCACGCACTTTTTCAATTTCCAACAGGTTCAGTTTATACTGATTGTTGGAAGCACGATAACGCGCAGCATCTTGATTAATGTATTGGCTATACGCCAGTACACCGATGGCGATATCATTGACGCGCACAACAGGGGTATTTTCCTGCATGTAAGGAGAAGTATAAGTTCCGGTATGATAAATCCCCCGTTCGTTTAGTAGGCGAATTGTATTGTTGACGCCATAATCTCCCATATCAAACGTATGATTATTGGCAGTAACCAACATATCAAACCCAGAAAGAGAGAGCATACGAGCAAAAGAAGTAGGCGCGTTTAAGATGGGGCTACCTTCTTGATCAAACGCGGTTACACCATGCTCTGCACCGGCAATGGGTGTTTCCAAATTGCCCACAGAAAAATCAGCGCCTTTTAGGAAAGGGGCAATTTTGGAGAGTGTATAATCAAAATCCCAGCCATCTCCCATTTTGGCAGCAGAAAGTTGCGCTGCAAGACACATAACATCCCCCGCAAATAAAAGATTGGCGCTGGTTTCAGGTAATGTTACAGCTTGCTCTGCGCTGGTGAGAAGCGGTATAATGAGCAGAAATATCAATAAAAAAACAAAAAATTGTTTTTTATGATGTGTCATGATAATATCCTTTGATTTTTTTGTTTATTATAGCATATTCCTTGCGTTTTATGGGAAGAAGGAGAGAAGTATGAAAGAGATTTTTGTGGCGACTTGTGTAGGCAGTATTTTGGAAAAAGAAATTGACGGAAGGCTGCATATTTTGTTGCAAGAACGAAACAAAACTGAAGCACCACAGGAGAGTGGATTGCTGGAAATTCCTGCAGGGAAAATGCGGGCAGGCGAAGATGTTTTTGCTGCTTTGCGGAGAGAGGTAAAAGAAGAAACAGGGCTTCACATCACGCATATTTTCAACGAGGAACAAGCAGAAACATATGCGGCGCATGGTTACAAGACAAATAGGATAACGCCCTTTTCTTGTACGCAAAACATGGAAGCGGGTTATCCAATTATGGTGCTGCTGTTTCGCTGTCGCGTGATGGGAACGCTTCTTTCAAAAAGCGATGAAGCGCAAAATTTTCAATGGATTGCTGTAGAAGCGCTGCAAGCATTGCTGCAAAAAGAAGCGGAGCGTTTTTACCCCATGCATGTATCTGCACTTTTCAAATATTGCAATGAAAAAACGAGCCATTAAGCTCGTTTTATAGTTCTAAATTTTCGTAAAACTCTTCCATACAGAGCCCGCTTTCAAAAATAGCAGATGCCAGCTCCTCGCCCACATAACGGAAATGCCATGGCTCGAAGATCACACCGGTTTTGCTTTGCTTATCTTCCGGGTAGCGCAGAATAAATCCATATTTATAAGAATTGTCGGCAAGCCATTTGCCTTCAGTGGTGTCCGCAAAAGCAGAAGTGCCGCTGGGAACGCTCTCGCATAAAATATCTACAGCAAGCCCCGCGCAATGCTCGCTGGCATCTGGTCGCATGACCTTTACCGGGTTTTCATAAGGGTTTTCGCCGTAAGTTGGATCTTCGCTGACGCGATTGTCCCATAAAGATTGCTGGGTGGTTTTGGAGCGATAGGCGCTGTTGATGATAAATGTGGTGATACCATCTTCTTTTGCGGCAGTGAGCATTGCTTTTAGGGCATTTGCTGCATCAGAATCCAACAATTTCCCTGCTTCGTTGACTGTAGCAAGATCGCCGATGACATCGCTGACACCCACCAGCGTCGTGGGTTCTCCAGCTGTATTGGGATGATCAAAATTATATAGAGGAACATCTTTTGCCAGGTTACGCAAATGCTCTACATTGGAAAAAATACTGGGTTCTTCGCTGAGGGAAGGAGAAGGGCTTGCTTCTTCAAAAACGGAAGAACTGGGCGTCAATACACCTGTTTTTGGCGTTTCTTTGTTGCCGCCAAAAATCAAAACAAGGCCAAGCACCAGCAAAACAACAGAAACAACGCCAATGGCGATAATGAGTAGCAAGCGATTTCGTTCTTGCTGCTGGGCTGCTTCATGGCGCGCGCGATTGTTGCTTCGGCTGCGATTTTGGGGTTGCGCGGTTGCGCGCGTTCTACCTCCTTGAGTGCGCGAGGCAGTAGTGCTTGGGCGCCGACGCGGTTCAGTCTGCCCGGAAGAACGCCGCGCGGGAGTTCTATTTGATTGTTGTCCGTTACGCGGACGACGAGGGTTTCTTGGCTCCATATCGTAAAATACCTTCTTTTCGATACAAGATTTTTTCTTCTCCTAGAATAGCATATCTTATATAAAAAGTATAGAAAGAATGGTGGTTTTTACAAAGAGTACATAAAAGAATATATATGGAAAAAAGGCAAAGGAATATGATATACTGTTTTCGTTGGAGGAACGATTATGAGCAAAGCGGATGTGATTTTTATTGAAACATGCAATAGAATTTTGCGCGATGGTGTATGGGATACGGCATATGATGTACGCCCCAAATGGGCAGATGGAACGCCCGCGCATACCATAAAACTCTTTGGTGTGGTAAACCGATATGATTTGCGAGAAGAATTTCCCATGCAGACCATCCGCAAATTCAATTTTCGCGTACCCATAGAAGAAATTTTATGGATTTGGCAAAGAAAATCCAATAACATAAATGAACTGGATGCAAAAATTTGGGATCAATGGGCAGATGAAACAGGCTCCATTGGAAAAGCATATGGCTATCAGTTGGGCATCAAACATGTATATGTTGAAGGGATGTTTGATCAAGTGGACCGGGTTTTATTCGATTTAAAACACAATCCGCAAAGCCGACGTATTATGACCAATATTTATAACCATCAAGATTTGCATGAGATGCATTTGTATCCATGCGCCTATAGCATGACGTTTAATGTAACGGGAAATGTATTAAACGCGATTTTGAATCAGCGTTCCCAAGATATGCTCTCGGCCAACAATTTTAATGTTTGCCAATATGCGGCGCTGTTGGCCATGTTTGCACAAGTGAGTGGGCTTGTGGCAGGAGAGCTCGTCCATGTCATTGCGGATGCACATATTTATGATAGGCATGTCCCTTTGATTGAAAAATTGATGGAGCGAAAAGGTTATGCTGCGCCAACATTATGCTTAGACCCTAAAATAACAGATTTTTATGATTTTTCAACAGAAAATGTAACATTGGAAAACTATCAGTATCATCCCGGCATTGGGAAGATACCTGTGGCAGAATAAGGGGTATGCAAATGAAAATGATTTTATCGGTAGATCAAAACTGGGGCATTGGAAAGGAAGGAAAGCTTCTTTTGCGATTGCCGGGTGATACGAGGCATTTTCGGCAAACCACCGAAGGAAACATTGTGGTCATGGGGCGTAAAACCTTTTTATCACTTCCCGGTGGTGCGCTTCCAAACAGGCGAAACATTGTATTATCGCGCAGCGGATTTACAGCGGAAAATGTAGAAACCGTAAAAGACATTCCGGCGTTATTGGCGCTTTTACAAGATGCAGCAGAAGAAGTGTATATTATTGGCGGCGGCGAAATCTATCGGCAATTACTGCCTTATACGGATACCATTATTATCACCAAGTTTGATGTGGAAAAAGAAGCGGATACCTTCTTTATTAACCTAGATGAAGCGGAAGATTGGGTGTTGGCAGAAGCAAGCAGTGCGAGAGAGGAAAAAGGGGTTTCTTACCGTATTTGTACTTATCGAAAAAACAATGAAGCAGATTAAAAGAATTGTAAAATAAGAAAAAGAGATGCAGGTATGCGAGAGCATCTTTTTTTGCAAAAATACATGCTTGCATGAAACATGAGGAAGTGCGCTAGGAAGGAAACCCATTTCTTTTTCCAATGCGTTTTTGTAGCAAATAGATGCCCGCAGCAGCAAGGACTAAAACACCACTAAACGTAAGAAATGTGGCGGGAAGCCCAAATGAATCTGCCATTTTGCCTGAAAGCGGGCTGGCGGGTAACATAAAGATGCTAAAAACCATAGAAGAAGCGCTGACTAGTGTGGCGCGTTTACCGGAATCAAACATATGGTTTAGCGCAGCATCTGTTGTCAAAAACAAAATCATTTCAAACAACGAAGCGAGAAAGCCTCCCAAAATAATCATGGCAATGCTGCCGGTAAAAGCGGAAAGCGCAATGCCGAGCGCAGTGAGTAAGATACAAAAAATACTGGAAATTGTCAGTGTGAAACGTTTTTCAAATAACTTGGCCAACTTTGCGCCTAAAATAGGGCCAAAGCCAATGATAACCAGCGCAAATCCTACAAAAAAACCGCTGGCACCACTGCTTTGCAGTTGCTCTTGAATATAGAACATGACAAGCACACGCGCACAAGCTGCAAGGCCTGTTGTTGCCATAATACGCGCAGCACGCGGCGTTTTCCACAAAAACAAAGCACTTTCTTTTATTTGTACTTTGAGCGCAGCAAATAGCATGGAAAAAGAGAACGTTTCTTTTTGCTTTCCCGGGATATTCGGTTCCTGCATGAAAAGCGCTAAGCCCATGCTGAATAGCGCAGTCAAAACGCGCAAAGCATAAGCATATTTGTAACCAATGATAAGCGCAAAGCCAGCGCATAGATTGCCCAAAATCATAGCAGCTTGGGCATAAATTTGTCCGTTGCTATTGATGCTTAAATATTGCTTTTCTGCGCCACACATGACCAGCGAATCGTAACAAAGCGCTTCTCTTGTACCGCTGCTCATATTGTAACCTAATGCAGTGAAAGCATAGCATAAAATGATTCCGAAAAGTGTTTTGGAAAAAATCATGGCAAGAGCAGCTGCAGCGAAGAAGAACTGCCCCAACGCCAATACGTATTTTCGCCCGAAAATATCAGCAAACATACCGCTGGGGATTTCGCATAAAAAGCTGACCACATGAAAACAGCCTTCCGCAATTCCAAAATCTAGGAGCGTAAACCCGCGCTGTAACAAAAAGAGGATGCTGACTGCCTCATAAATCGAAAAGTTGCCGATAAACTCCAGCAGATACCATTTTTTTAACTGCTTTTGCAAATTCATGTGTATGCCTATGTTTCGAGCGGCGTAGTAAGGTATAGCATATCCACGCATTGCATGCCGTTGTCTTCATAAATCGGCGCGTTATAGTTATCAATGAAAAAGTTTTTGATGATATGCGTCGGCGCAAAGCCACAACTCTTGTAAAAAGCAATGGCATCATAGCTAATGGTGCAAGTTCCTACGCTCATGGTATCATATTTTGGCGCATACTGTTCTTTGACGTAAGCAATTAGTTTGCGCGCCAAACCACGCCGCCGAAATTGGGGGTAAGTGGCGATGTTCATAATTTCAGGCATGCCATTTTGTATACAAACAATGATTGCAGCAGCAGGCACGCCCCCAATAAAAGCGACAGACATATCGCCATCAAGATAACGCAATACGGATTCCCATTCCGGATCAGCGATGAGCAGGAGCTCGCGATATTCTGCTTTATTTTCCAAGACACGTTTGATTTCCATTGGTTGATGCATTCTTATTTCCTCTCTATCTCGCTTGCCTTGCCTTTCTGAAAGAAGCAAAGCAAACAGCGCTTAAGATGATTATACCACTAATGACATCCCGCAGGGTAGGAATTTCTCCCAGCAAAATGAATGCGAACAGGACTGCATAAAGCGGCTCCAGACAAGTGATGATACTTGCCATCTGTGTGCTAATATGCTTTAAGCTGCCAATGAATAAGCTATGCGCAAGCCCGGTGAAAATAACGCCCAATAAAATGAGCAATAGAATATCCTGCGCCGTAAAAACAGGTTGATACACAAATAAAAAGGGCAAAAGCATCGGAATTGCAAAAGTTTGTTCATAAAACGCCACCTTTGTTCCACTGTAAGAAGAGGCGAATTTCTTGTTGAAAATAGATAAAAAAGCATAACTGAGCCCGGAAAAGATGCCAATGAGAATCCCTAATGTTGTCGTATTTTCAAGCTGAAAAGAGGGGACAGCAATCGCCACGCCACCAAAGACGATAAGCGCCAAGAGCACATCGCCAAACTTTAACTTTTGTTTGAAAAACAAAGGCTCCAAAAAGGTAACAAATACAGGAAATGTGGAAAAAGACAATAATCCAAGCGCAACAGTGGAAAGTTGAATGGCCTCATAAAAAGAAGCCCAATGTACGGCAAGCAGAATGCCTAATAAAAACATATAGCCATATTCTTTTTTCTTATTGAGCTTGAAAGATTCTTTTTTGAGGAGCATATATATAAATAGGGCAATGCTGGAAAAGAGGACACGCCCGAGCGTAATAATAAGCGAAGGCAGAGAAAGCAGCTTACCGAACACGCCGGAAAGCCCCAGTAAAAAAATCGCGAGATGGCTAATTAGAATACTTTTTGTTGTTTGTTTCATCGTGACGTGCTCCTATGGAAAAATTCGTTTCAGTATAGCATAAAAGAAACAGAAATAGTGTATGTGCAAAACAAAAAAGCGTGCAATGCAAAAGAAAAAAGAGAAGCCTTTTTCATCGTGCAAGGGAAAATCTTTGTTGACAAAAGGGCAGCTCATATAGGAGAATATAGATGTAACTACAAATACGGAAGGACATAAAGATATATGGAAAAAACTTTTTTGGTAGAAGTATCTGCACGCCATGTGCATTTGGCAAAAGAAGATGTGGAGACGCTTTTTGGAGAAGGCGCAATGCTTACTTACGTAAGAGATCTTTCTCAACCGGGGCAATTTGTCTGTGAAGAGCGCGTTGATATTGTAGGCCCCAAAAGAACAATTGCAAACGTTGTTGTATTAGGTCCCGAAAGAGCGCAAAGCCAGGCAGAAGTTTCAGTAACGGATACGTTTGCGCTGGGCGTAAACGCGCCGATTCGGGAAAGCGGAGATCTTGTGGAGAGTGCGCCTATTATTTTGCGCGGGCCCAAAGGTGAAGTAAGCCTTTCGGAAGGGCTTATTGTAGCAAAGCGCCACATTCATATGACACCGGAAGATGCGGCAGAGTTAAATGTGGAAGACAAAGAAATTGTATGGGTAAAAGTGGATACCAAGCGTCCGGTTGTTTTTGGAGATTGCGTGGTACGCGTTAGCCCCAGCTATGCGCTAGCGATGCACCTTGATACAGATGAAGCAAACGCAGCAATGATTGGAAGAGAAGGGTTTCAGGGCAGCATTATAAAAGAGCTTTAAACGCTAAGCGCTTTTAGGGATATCCTTTTGGGGATATCCCTTTTTGATAAGGAGAAAAATGTCTGGAAACGAGAGAATTATAAAAGAAAACTATGAAGATGCAAAAAGAGAGGAAGGACGCTTTTTTCGCGACCGCGCCAGCGGCATGGAGGCGTATTATACCAAAAATATTTGACGCCTTATATTACGCGAGAAAGCAACGTGATCGAAATTGGCTGTGGTACAGGGTATTACGGCATGCATTTTGCGCCGCAATGCAACACATATTTGGGCGTTGATATTGCGCCGGCGCATGCAGCGAAATTTCAAGAAAAAATAGAGCAAGCAAATATAAAAAATGCAGCGGTACAAATTGGAGATGCGACAAACCTCATAGATATTCCAGCGGCATCTTTTGATGTGGTTTTGGTTTTGGGCCCTATGTATCATTTGCCGCCGGAAGAAAGGGCATTGGCTTTTTCAGAAACCAAGCGGATATGCAAACCAGGCGGAACGCTGGCTTACGCCTATATCAACCGCATTGGCGCCTATCTTACAGGTTGCTTCCTGTCGTCCGCCGAATATCCTACGCTACGCGCCAATACATTTGCGCTAGAACAAAGTAGAGATGATTTACGCCCGGAGCTGTTTTATTTTACAATGCCCGAAGAAATAGCAGTATGTGCAGCAGATCATGGGTTAACGGTTTTAGAGAATGTGGGCGTAGATTACATGTTTACGGCAGAACTCATAAACGAGGCGTCACAAGAACAGCTGGCAGCGTGGGATGCGATTTTTCTTGCCATGAACAAAAGCAGCACTTGCAGCGGAACCAGCAACCATGCGCTTATGATTTGCAAAAACGACGCCTAGGCGTCGTTTTTTGATGGAAACCAGATCTTACAATAAAATAATGTAAAATAGGGTGATACAAATATTAAGCAATCACGCCCAGCAGAATGTTTTTTAGAATTTCCACACATTTCTCCATGGATTGTATGGAAATAAATTCATAGCGCCCATGAAAATTTTCGCCGCCTGTACAAAGATTGGGGCAAGGAAGACCCATAAAAGAAAGGGTTGCGCCATCTGTTCCGCCGCGAATGGGGGAGATGACGGGAGTAACGCCTGCCTTTTCCATGGCAGCCTTGGCGCGTTCAATAATCTCCATGCGAGGCAATATTTTTTCTTTCATGTTGCGGTAGCGGTCGCGCAGCGTAACGCACACGGTATCCGCGCCATATTTTTCATTTAAAAAAGTGGCTGCTTGTAAGAATAATGTTTTTCGTGCTTCTAATTTTTCCAAATCATGATCGCGCAAAATGTAAGTGAGCGTCGCGTCTTCTACATCTCCTGCTATTTCATCCAGATGCGCAAATCCCTCATAGCCTTCGGTATAGGCAGGGTTTTCAAACGCAGGCAACATGGCATGAAACTCCATGCCAATCAAGATGGCATTTTTCATTTGCCCTTTGGCAGAGCCGGTGTGGATGCTTTTTCCTTTGATTTCGATTATGGCATCTGCAGCATTAAAATTCTCGTATTCAAGCCCACCCAGCGCGCCGCCATCTACCGTGTAAGCATAGTCTGCAGCAAACGCTGCAACATCAAAATGATCTGCGCCGCGCCCAATTTCTTCATCTGGCGTGAAACCAATTTTAATATCACCATGGGGCAAATCCTTCTCAATAATATCAGCAATAGCCGCGATGATTTCGGCGATGCCTGCTTTATCATCAGCGCCAAGGAGCGTTGTACCATCCGTGACAATGAGATCCTGCCCAACGTAGTTTTTCAAATTGGGAAATACGCTGGGAGAAAGCACAATATCTTCTGCTGCATTTAGCACAATATCTGTTCCGTCATAAGCAGAAACGATGCGCGGCGTAATATCTTTGCCTGAAACACCGGGGTATGTATCCATATGGGCAATGAGCCCGATTTTTGGAAGCTGCACCGAAACATTTGCAGGCACGCTGCCATACACATAGCCCTTCTCATCCATGTAGGCATCCATAACGCCAATGCTTTTTAACTCTTCTACCAGAAAAGCACCAAATGTTTTTTGCGCGGGAGAGCTAGGAATCGTATCACTTTTATCATCAGAAGCACTTTCAAAAGAGATGTATTCTAAAAATCGATTTTGTACAGACATGAGAACCTCCGTATGTTATACTATATAAAGGAATTATACCATGAGAAATAGAATTGATATAGTATTGTAGCGCAAAAAGGAGGGATCCAAATTCTATGTTAGTTTTGATTGATAATGCCAATATTGAAGAAATAAAAGATTTGTATCATGCCTACCCGTATGATGGCATAACCACCAACCCGACAATTCTGCATAATGAGCACAAAGACCCCATTGCACAACTGCAGAAAATCAGAGAAATTTTGCCGGAAGATAGTCAATTGCATGCGCAGATCGTTTCAGACAGTACAGACCAAATGATAGAAGAAGCGCATTTCATGCGCGAAGAGATTGACCCAAATCTTTTTGTGAAAATTCCGGTAACGGCAGAGGGCATGCGCGCCATTCATATTTTGAAAAAAGAAGGGTTTAATATTACGGCAACCGCAATCTATACGGCGATGCAAGCGTTTATGGCAGCAAAAGCCGGCGCCAGATATACTGCGCCGTATGTAAACCGCTTAGATAACATGGGAGCAGATGGCGTACAAGTGGCGACGGATATTCATAATATGATTCGTGTACACGGCATTGAGTCTGATGTCTTGGCGGCTAGTTTTAAAAATTCACAGCAAATACTTGATTTATGCCGCAATGGTGTAGGCGCAGTGACGGCAGCGCCGGATGTGTTGCGTGCATTGATACGGCATGATGCCACATTTACCGCAGAAGAAAATTTCACACAAGATTTTTACTCATTGATACGAGAAGTAAAAGGCATTGATTTGAACAAAAAAGATTAAAAAAACGCCCCGCAGGGCGTTTTTTTAATGATACACTATAACTCTTTTACTGCAGCATTTAACCGTTCCATGGCTTCTTTTAGTACACGCCGCGGGCTACCGATGTTCACCCGCTGGAAGCCTTCGCCTTCCGGCCCGAACATAGTACCGCCATCCAGCCAAAGCTTTGCTTTATCGTTGATGAGAGTTTCCAGTGCTTCATGAGAGAGCCCCAGCCCACGGCAATCAAACCATAGCAGATAGGTGCCCTCCGGCTCAATGAGTTTGATGCCGGGAATATTCTCCTGCAGGTAGTTGCGGATATACGCTGTTGTACCGAGAAGGTATTCTTTCAACTGCTCAAGCCAATCTTTGCCGTAAGTATAGGCAGCTCTGCAAGCGACGATTCCCATAATGTTGAGCCCGCCTGCAGCGTAAAGACCTTGCGTATCTGTAAACTTCTTTCGCAAGGTTTCGCTGGGAATATAAATATTGGCAGCATGTAACCCCGGCAGATTAAATGTTTTGCTGGGGGCAGTACTGGTAATAGAATGTTCGGAAAAGGCCGGTTTAATAGAGGCGAACGGCGTATGTTGCCCTACAAAAACAAAATCCTGATGAATCTCATCGGAAAAAACAAGCACATTATGCTTGATACAAATATCGCCCAATGTTTCAAGCTCTTCTTTTGTCCAAACACGCCCCACAGGGTTATGCGGGCTGCATAAAATGAACATTTTGGGCGTATGCAACATAATTTGCTTTTCAAAATCTTCAAAATCAATTTCATAATGTCCATTTTCCAGCGTGAGCGGGCTATTTACAACGATGCGCCCGGTGTTTTTTATGGTTTCAAAAAATGGATAATAAACAGGTTGTTGAATGATGATTTTATCACCCGGTTGTGTATAAGATAAAATGGCAATGGCAATGGAATTGACGACGCCAGAGGTGGTGACCAACCATTCACTTTCAACATCCCATTGAAAATTTTCTTTTTGCCAGCCTGCTACTGCTGCGAGATAAGCATCATCAATGCCTGAATAGCCGAAAATACCATGCTCTGCTTCGCGAACCAGCGCTTCGCGTACTTCGATGGGAGATTGGAAATCCATATCTGCCACCCAAAGAGGCAGCGTTTCTTCCGATTTTTTGTATTTTTCTAAATTGTGCTTGATCGAAAGGCTATTTCTTCGGTTATGCAGTACATCAAAATCATATTTCATGTTCATTCCTCCTTTTATGTCCCTCAACATCCATAGTAATCAAACGAAGAAGAATAGTCAACGAGAAAGATTGACAAAATACCGCTTTTTCACTACGATAACGATATAGAACAGGAGGCAGGCATGAAGAAGATTTTTTCTGGGACGAGTGCGTGTATCGGCAATACGCCATTGGTGCAAATTAATCATTATTGCAAGCAAGAAGCGCTATTAGCTTCCATTCTGTTGAAGCTGGAATATTTTAACCCGGCGGGGAGCGTAAAAGATAGAGCCGCTTATTTTATGATAGAAGCCGCGGAGCAAGAAGGACAGCTAAAAGAAGGTGCTGTTATCATTGAACCCACCAGTGGGAATACCGGCATTGGGCTTGCTTTTTTGGCGGCGCAGCGCGGATATAAGGCTGTTTTAGTCATGCCGGAATCCATGAGCGTGGAGCGCCGAAAACTGCTAAAAGCGTATGGCGCAGAAATTGTATTAACACCGGCAGCAGAAGGTATGAAAGGCGCCATTGCAAAAGCGAATGATTTGGCGCAAGAGATAGAGAATAGCTTTGTTCCGGGGCAGTTTACAAACCCCGCTAATCCGTTGGCGCATTACAAGACCACAGGCCCTGAAATTTGGCGCGATACGAACGAAGAAATTGATATTTTTGTGGCGGGCGTGGGGACAGGCGGTACCATTTCCGGGACAGGGAAATATTTAAAAGAACAAAATAGAACAGTGCAAATTGTGGCAGTGGAACCGGAAAGTTCGCCAGTATTATCTGGAGGTGCCCCCGGCTCCAACAAGATTCAAGGCATTGGCGCAGGGTTTATACCGGAGATACTGGATCAAACGGTCATTGATACGATTTTGCCGGTTGCAGCAGAAGATGCATATGAAAGTGTGCGTTTGCTGGCAAAAACGGAAGGCATATTGGTAGGAATTTCTTCAGGCGCCGCTTTATATGCGGCAACGATACTCGCAAAAAAGGAAGAGAACAAAGGCAAAAGAATCGTTGCGCTTATGCCTGACAATGGCGAGCGGTATTTATCTACAGATTTATTCAGTGAATAGGAGAAAAAAATGTACGGAATCATTGGCGCAATGAGCAGTGAAATCATACTGCTAAGAGAGCATATGCGAGAAATAAAAGAAGAGAAAATTGGTGTATTTACGTTTTATCAAGGCGTGATAAATGGCAGTGAAGTGGTGCTTGTAAAATGCGGCATTGGAAAAGTAAATGCGGCCATGTGTGCGCAAATTATGATTGACCGCTTTGCCGTTACCAAACTCATCAATACAGGCATCGCAGGAGGCGTTGGAAGCGGGCTTTCTGTGGGGGATGTGGTCATCGGTGTTGACGCGGTGCAGCATGATTTTGATATGCGTGGATTGGGATATGCCAAAGGATATATGACAGGGGAAGACATGACGGCATATACGGTTTATCAGGCAGATGAAGGGCTGGTGGCAGAGTTTCGCGCAGCGGTATCTGCAGTTGTACCGCCGGAAAAAATAAAAGAAGGACGGATTGCAACGGGAGATATTTTTGTATCAGACAGTGCAGTGAAAAAAGAATTGCGTGAAGGTTTTGCAAGCTTGGCAGCAGAGATGGAGGGCGCCGCCATTTTACAAGTGGCAGAAGCAAACAAAATTCCGGCAGTGATTATTCGCGCGATTTCTGATTTGGCAGATGAAGGCGCAGAAGCATCTGTGGAAAACTTTGAGCAGTTTGCGGCAGATATTTCCGCAGAAACACTGCTTGTACTATTGGAACAAGCGGCAATGGTGCCTGTGCTCTTATAGGAGGAAAAGAATATGTATGAAACAATTTTGGTAGAAGCAAAGCAAGCGACAGCAGAACTGGTAGCTATCGCAAAATTGCAAGCAGGAGATATTTTTGTAGTTGGCTGCTCCACCAGCGAAGTTGCTGGGCATAAGATTGGCTCCAATTCCAATGTGGAAGTAGCGCAGGCATTGTTTTCGGGGATATATCCTGTTTTACAAGAAAAAGGGATTTACTTGGCGGCACAATGCTGCGAGCATCTGAACCGCGCGATTATTCTGGAAAAAGAAGCAGCAGAAAAATATGGATATGAAGCGGTAAACGTAAAGCCGCAGCCCAAAGCAGGCGGCTCTTTTGCTACGACAGCGTATGAGACGTTTGCAGCGCCTGTTGCTGTGGAAAAAATAAAAGGACATGCAGGGATTGACATCGGCGGGACGCTCATGGGCATGCATCTAAAAGAGGTAGCCGTTCCGGTACGGTTGACGCTTTCAAGAATAGGGGAAGCCAACATTTTATGCGCACGGACGCGACCAAAATTCATTGGCGGCATACGGGCCATGTATGATGAAGCGCTATTATAACAACTACAGAAAACAACCTGAAGCACAGGTTGTTTTTTTATATAAGAAAAGAATTGACATTGACGTTGCGGAAAGGTTTATACTGTGAGTAGAGGTGATCGCATGGCGTATACAGTAAAACAATTGGCTGCGCTAGCCGGGGTGAGCAGTCGTACCTTGCGGTATTATGATGAAATTGGTTTGCTGCAACCGGCGTTTGTTGGAGAAAACGGATACCGTATGTACGAAACAAAAGAGGTGGATCGCTTGCAGCAGATTATGTTTTATCGAGAAATGGGGTTTCCACTAAAGGAGATTGTACAATTGCTTAAGCGCGCAGAAACAGGAGAACTCGCTTCTCTCGAAGCCCATGAAAAAAGATTGGAAAAGGAACAAGCGCGTTTGGCAAGAATGATTGCTACTCTGCGCAAGACAATTGCAGCAAAGAAAGGAACGTATCAAATGAAAGACAAAGAAAAATTTGAAGGATTTAAGGAAAAACTCATTGCAAAAAACGAAGCGCAATATGGCACAGAAATACGTGAAAAATATGGTGAAGAAACGATAGAAGCATCTAATGCAAAGTTGATGGGATTATCAAAGGAAGAATATGATAAAATGATAGCGCTGGAGCAAGCCTTTCGCGCAACGTTAAAAGAAGAATTTTTGGCGGGAGATCCCAGCAGTGAAACGGCACAGCGCGCTTGCGCGATGCATCAAGAATGGCTCAGCTACACATGGCCGCAATATACAAAAGCGGCACACATGGGGCTAGGGGAAATGTATCTGGCAGATGAACGGTTTAAAAGTTATTACGATAGCGAAGAAGCGGGCATAACAGAATTTTTGCGGGATGCACTGCGCGTTTATACCAAGGAGGCATAAAAGAGGAGGTAGGAACTTGAACATTGGCGTTTACTCGTTTCCCAGCGGAGGAGATGTGGCAGAAAATTTCACATGGATCAAAAAGGGCATCAAAGAAGCTGCCAAAAAACAGGTTAGGTTGCTTGTTTTTCATGAATGTGCGGCCACGGGTTACCCGCCGATTGAAACGCCGGATGTGGAACGCATTGATTATGATGCGTTGCAAGCATATACAAAAGAAGTTTGCCAGCTGGCAAAGCAGTATCATATGTATATTGGGCTAGGGAGCATTCGCATCGCGGCGGAGAAAAGATATAATACCATGCTTCTCATTGATGACAATGGCATAGTAATCGGGCATTATGATAAAAGAGCGCTCTGGGGCTGGGATATAAACCATTTTACCTGCGGTACGAGCAAAGGAATTTTTCAAATCGATGGTATAAAAATAGGGTTCCGCATTTGCTTTGAAATACGATTTCCTGAATTTTTTAGAGAATGTTATTTGGAAGAAGCGGATATTTGCTTCGTATTGTTTTCGGATACCGCAAAAGAAGCGCTTCCCGAACGGTATGCAATGCTAAAAGGGCATTTGCAGACAAGAGCTGTGGAAAATGTAATGCATATCATTTCTGTCAACAGTGCTTCAGATATACCGACAGCGCCAACGGCAATATTGAATGGCAACGGTAGTGTTTTGGCAGAAATGCCCATGGGCAGGCAGGGCTTATTATGGTTTGATTATGAAAAGCCAAGCCTGAATTTTGGCGCAGAGGGCAGGCGGGTTGTTTCTGACTGGTTATTGGGCAAAACAGAAAAATAAAGCGTAAAAAAACAACGTTCGTTGCTTTTTTGCTTTTACTGATTGACAAAAAAACACATTTGGCATACACTGTATCTAATACCCCTAGGGGGTATTAGAGAAGGTGTGTGATGAAACAAAAATTTAGCGTAACAGGCATGACTTGTGCGGCTTGCTCTGCGCATGTGGAAAAAGCAGTGGCGAAAATACCGGGTGTAGAAGAAACCTCGGTAAGCCTTATGACAAATAGCATGCAAGTTACTTATGATGAGAAACAAGTTGGAAGCGAAGAAATTATTGACGCGGTTGTACAAGCGGGGTATGGCGCTTCTGTTGCAGGCATGCAGCGCGAAAAAACACAAAAAAGCGCAACAGCTTTGGCAGAAGAAGAACAAAAAAAGGTAGGGCGCCGCCTTGTAACTTCGCTTTTACTACTGATACCGCTTATGTATGTGGCCATGTACCATATGTTTTCCATGTGGTTTGGCCTGCCAATCCCAGGCTTTATGGAGCATCTTTTTCATGGGCCGAAAAACGCAATGACCTTTGCGTTTACGCAGTTTTTATTGGCGCTTATGATTTGCTATATTAACCGCCATTACTTTGAAAATGGCTTTCGGTTGCTTTTTCGCGGTTCGCCCAACATGGATTCGCTCATTGCCACAGGGGCAGCTGCCTCCATGCTTTACGGCATTTTTGCCATTTACCGCATTGGCTATGGGCTAGGGCATAATGATCTTGCAGTTGTAACAAGATATACGGGGGATTTATACTTTGAATCGGCAGGTATGATATTAACGCTCATCACGCTGGGCAAATATCTGGAAGCGCGCTCCAAGGGAAAAACATCCGAAGCCATTACAAAACTGATGGACTTAACGCCCAAAACGGCAATGTTATTAAAAGATGGCGTGGAGCGCGAGGTTGCCATCGAAGATGTTGCAGCGGACGATGTTTTGGTGGTGCGCGCCGGAGTACGCGTGCCGGTGGATGGCATAGTCATAGAAGGCACAGGTTATCTTGATCAATCTGCCATTACAGGCGAGAGCATGCCGGTAGAAAAAAGCGCGGAAGATGCTGTTATCGCCGCTTCCATCAACAGCAGCGGTTATTTTTTAATGCGTGCAGAAAAAGTTGGAGAAGATACAACGATCGCAGGTATTATTCGCCTTGTAGAAGAAGCTGCTTCTACAAAAGCGCCCATTGCAAAACTGGCAGATAAGATTAGTGGTATCTTTGTACCCATTGTTATGAGCATTGCGCTCATCGCCGGTGCTTACTGGCTGATACAAGGCAGCGGGTTTGAATTTGCGCTTTCCAGCGCCATTTCCGTACTGGTCATCTCCTGTCCCTGCGCTTTGGGGCTGGCGACGCCAGTGGCTATCATGGCGGGCACAGGCAAAGGCGCAGAGATGGGGATTCTTGTAAAATCAGCAGAGGCGCTGGAACTGGCGCATCAAGTGGATACCATTGTATTGGACAAAACAGGAACCATCACGGAAGGCAAACCGCAGGTAACAGATGTACTACCCGCAGGAGACGTATTCGAGCAAGAATTATTGTTTGTTGCAGCTTCGCTGGAAGCGCCTTCAGAGCACCCGCTGGCACAGGCGATTCTGGCATATGTAAGAGTGCATAAAGTAAGCGCTTCTTCCGTCAGTGAGTTTACGATGGTGCCCGGGCGGGGAATTCGCGCGCAGCTAAAAGAGGAAATATGCTTTGCTGGCAACCAAACATACATGGAAGAGAATCATTTCTCTGATGCGACGTTATTTGCCGCAGCAGAACAATGGGCAGAAGCCGGAAAGACACCGCTCTTTTTCGCAAAAGGAGAAACATTATTAGGCGCGATTGCCGTTGCAGATGTAGTAAAATCTACCAGCAAAGCCGCCATTCGCGCGCTGGAGGATATGGGCATTACCGTGGTCATGTTGACGGGAGATAACGCGCGTACGGCACATGCCATTCAAAAAGAATTGGGCATTGATGCAGTGATCGCCGATGTATTGCCGGCAGAAAAGGAAAATGAAATCCGTCGCCTGCAAGCGCAAGGCAAGAAAGTTGCTATGGTAGGGGATGGCATTAACGATGCACCTGCGCTTACGCGGGCGGATGTGGGCATTGCCATTGGCGCGGGGACAGATATCGCCATTGAATCAGCAGATATTGTGCTCATGAAGGGCGATCTTTTGGATGTGGCGACGGCGATTTCGCTCAGCAAGGCGACGCTACGCGTCATCAAACAAAATTTATTTTGGGCGTTTTTCTATAATAGCATTGGAATTCCCATTGCAGCAGGCGTATTGTACCCAGCATTTGGGATTCGCCTAACGCCGATGATTGGGGCGGCGGCGATGAGCTTTAGTTCGCTTTTTGTGGTACTAAATGCGCTGCGGCTGCGCTTTTTCAAGCCGGTACAGCAACCGCGAGATATGGAAACGCCGCAGCAAATAAATACGCCACATATACAAATAGAAACCATGGAAAAAGGAGAAGAAATGATGAAAAAAGTAATGACAGTTGAAGGCATGTCCTGCATGCATTGTGCAGCAGCAGTGGAAAAAGCATTAAAGGCAGTGGCAGGTGTGCGTGATGCGAAGGTGAATCTGGAAGAAAAAACGGCGACAATCACGCTAGAGGGTGACATTGCAGACGCGGCACTGATGGAGGCTGTACAAGAGGCAGGATATGAGCCGGTAGGGATTGCTTAGCATGAAAGCAGACAAAACAAAAGTAACCCGCCTTGTCAAAACAGCAAAGGGGCAGCTGGAAGGTATCTTGCGCATGATAGAAGAAGATCGTTATTGCCTTGATATTTCAAATCAGCTGATGGCAGCAAGCGCAATACTCGGGCGCGCCAACAAAGAAGTCATTGCGGCGCATATGCGCGCTTGCGTTATGGAAGGCATTGAAAACAACGAAGAAGAGCGTATTGAAGAGATGATTGCGTTGATTGAGAAATTGATTTGAGTTAGAAGAAAGTATAGTAAAATATAATTGAAATCAAAAGGATACGCAACGAACATTATCGCGGCGCATCCTTTTTGTTAATTTATTTCGCAAGCGCATATGAACAACACACATCAAAACCAATGCGTTCTACGAATGAGCACAATACTATTTTTCTGTAGAAAACCCATTTTCCGCCGAAAGAGAGTTATACCAACTTGCAGATTTTTTCAGCGAGATTTTACAATCATCATAAATGTCCACGCGAATGAGACCATATCGGTTTTTATAAGCGTTTGTCCAGCTCCAACAATCAAATGGCGCCCAAAGGTGATAGCCAAAGCAATTGCTACCGGCAGAAATCCCTTTGTGCAATTCGGTAAGATGCTCTTTCAAAAAAGCAATGCGGTAATCATCTTGCACGATGCCTTTTTCATCAAAGAACTGCTCCTCTTCCATAACGCCCATGCCGTTTTCAGACATATACCAAGGAATGTTTTTATAGTTATCACGAATATTGATTGCGATATCGTAAACCGCCGGTGCATAAATTTCCCAACCACGAGAGAAGTTAAATTGCACATCTTTTGGAACGTACTCTTCGTAAAAACTTTCCGGTGTGAGCGGTGCATCAGGAATTTGCTTTTTGGGGCGAACGCGCCTTGGATGGTAGTAGTTTACGCCCAAATAGTCCACAGTGTTTTTTTCAATTGCAGCCAAATCTTTCTCGCATGTACTGGGAGATAACCCTTCCGCTTCTAAAAAATCACATAATATAGGCGGATATTTCCCTAACACAGAAGGATCTAAAAAGGAGCGATTGTGCAAAAGATCACAAATTTCTGCTGCCCGCATATTGGCAGGATCTTTGGGGTTTTCCATATAAGTGGGGGTCAAGTTCAATATGATACCAATCTGCCCATCTATCTTTTTTTCGCGAAAAGCAGCAATGGCAAGCGCGCTGGCAAGTTGCAAATGATAGGCAACTTGTACTGCTTTTTTCATATCGCAAAGCGCAGGGTAATGCCCGCCCAAAATATAACTTTGATGAGGGATCACCACGGGTTCATTGAATGTGCTCCAGTATTTCACTCTATCGCCGAAGTGTGAAAAACAAATTTTTGCGTATTCTGCAAAGGCAGTAACGGTTTCACGGTTTTCAAAGCCACCTGCTGCCATATGATACATGGGTGTATCAAAATGATGTAGGCAGAACATTGGAATAATATTGTATTTTTCCAACTCATCTAAAACAGCATGATAAAAATTGATGCCCGTTTGGTTGACGGTTCCCGCCTTGTCTTTTAAGATACGACTCCATTGCAGAGAAGTGCGGTAAGATTTGATGCCGGCATCTGCCATGGCGCAAATGATTTCTTTGTAATTGTTATAAAAGTTAGAAGTGATGGTAGGTCCGATGTGATCATAGAATTTTTCCGGCGCTTGCGCATACCAATAATCCCATTGATTTTCAGCTTTCCCATCTCCGGGGAAAGTTCCCTCGCTTTGCGGCCCGGAACTGGCGCCGCCCCATAAAAAATTATCTGGGAATGTATAGTTCATATTGTTTCTCCTCTTCTGCTTCCAGCAAATCATACTTTGTTAAAAATTGATACAATGCACCCAGCAAATTGGCATCATTCCCATGCTTGCATGCTTTTAACACAGGATGATAAACATCAAAATCTTGCCCTTTCGAAATGGTAAGAATGGTATGGTTAATGTTTTTCATAATCCATTGATCCTTACTAAGTGCGCCGCCAAAAACAATAATTTCAGGGTCAAAGGCATATTGAATCATGATAATACCCATGGCTGTATGCAAAAAAAACTCCTCCATGAGGGAAACAGCAAGCGGCTCGCCCGCGCGAGAACGCTCTGCAAGGATATAACCATTGATGACCTCACCGGTTTGTTCCTGATAGCGTTTGGCGAGATTTACAATGGTAAAATCACTCCATGTTTTTAACGTACCATCGCGCGAAAGCATGGGCGTATAACCGAATTCTCCGCCCAAAAGATGCGTCCCGCGCCAGAGCGTACCATCCATAATAACTCCGCCGCCAATGCCCGAACCACAAACAACAGAAGCCATATTTTGATAGCCTTGCCCTTCGCCACGCCAAAATTCGCCCAGCGCAGCAGAGTTGGCATCGTTTTCAATGGAAATGGGCAGATGATCAAGTTTTTCTGCGATCATATCCACCAATGGAATTTCATGAATATAAGGAATTGCGCTGGTGCCATGCACAACACCGGCATGCGTATCAATTGCGCCCGGGCTGCTGATGGCAATGCCGGCAAAAGGAACATGGGTTTTTAGTTTTTCATAGGTAGATTGAAGTATTTCCAAAAATTCGGCCAGCGTAGTCGGCGTGGGGAACTTATCAGTAAACAATAGCGTTCCCGCTTGATTTGCCAAGCCATATTTAATATTGGTACCACCAAGGTCAACGACAAAATAGTGATGCATAAGCAACTCCCCTCAAGTGCTTAAAAGTTAAAAATGGTTTTGTAAAATTGTTTTATAGTTGGGGGTAGATGGTCTCCCAAGCGGCATCTAACACCATTTGACTGCGTGATTCATCGGCGTTTATGATGATGGCTGCATTTTTATCTTGCAGGACGATGCCAAACTTTGCATCTTTTCCATCTGCCCGGTAAGAATCATGTTGCCCGCGCCAAAAAAGATATCCATATCCAAGGCGATTATCTGCCGGTGTTTCATGATCGTTGGCAATTTGTTTTTTCGTAGCTTCGGCAATCCAGCTTTTTGAAAGAATTTGTTTGCCCTCCCATTCGCCTTTTTGCAAATAGAGGCGCGTGAATTTGGCAAGTTCGGAAACACTTATTTCTAGCCCGCCGGCGCCAAAGGTATATCCTTTTGGATCTTGCTCCCAATGAGGCGCTGAAATACCAAGCGGCGTAAACAAGCGGGGCATCAAATAAGAAACAAGGTTCATACCCGTAAACCGCTGAATGAGAATACCTGCGAGATAAGGGCCCATATTGTTATAATGAAAATGCGTACCGGGCGCATAAGGGAATGGTTGTGCAAGCGCGTAAGAGACAAAGTCATCTGTCTTTTTGGCAAGCGCAGGGCGATCATCGCCCATGAGATGCGCCTTATCTTGCCCCGGCGCCATGGTGAGCAAATCACGCACAGTGAGTTTCAATAGATTTTCCGGTGGGTTTTTTGGAAGTTCTGCAGCGAAATGATCTGCCACAAGATCGGTAAGCGAGAAAAGTCCTTCTTCCAAAGCAAACCCGACTGCTGTTGCTGTAAAACTTTTGCTGACAGAGAATTGATTGCGACGCACTTCAGGAATAAAATGATGGCGCGCTTTTTCTTCTCCGTCTTGCCAGACAATCACACCTTCCAGCACCAAATTTTCTTTTGCAACAGCTTCGATAAATGGTTGTAACGTTATATTTTTCATAATCCCCTCCTTTTTTTATTATAGCGGATAACAAAAGGAAGTGCTATAATTTTTATATATTTGCAAGAGAATAGAAAGGAAGAGAGCATATGAGCCTAAAAATGTATGAAATGCGCATTGCGCGCGTACAAGAAAAATTAAAGAAAAGAGGCTTTTTGGCAACGGTTGTCTCGGAAGAAGTTTCTGTAGAATATTTGATTGATCGGCATATCTCTCATTTGGGAGAAAGATTGATGGCGCTGATGATTCCTGCGGAAGGGAAACCGGTACTATTTATCAATGCGCTTTTTCCCATTGCAGAAAGCCCACTGTTTGATATTGTCTATCACAGCGATAGCGATGTGGCGACAAAGGATTTGGCGGCGGCGTTGCCGTCCGGTATCATTGGCATCGATCGCTTTTTGATGGCACAATTTTTGATTGAACTTTTAGAAGCGCGGGGTGATATTACGCCAAAAGTAGGTTCTTTTGCTGTGGAAGAAGTACGGATGATCAAAGACTCTTTTGAACAAGATGCGATGCGAAAAGCTTCAAAAATTTGTGATGACGTTTTTTCGCATATTCCCGGCTTGCTGAAAGAAGGCATGACAGAATTAGAACTGGCAGAGGAAATAAGGCAGTTGTTTTTTACGTTAGGAGATCCAAGAGGGCCTGTGGAGCCATTGGTTTGCTTTGACGCAGGCTCGGCAGAGCCGCATCATACCAATAACGAAACCCAGTTAAAAGCAGGCGATGTGGTACTAATCGATGCAGGACAGACCACATTTGGCTATACCAGCGATATGACGCGCACATTTTTTTATCAGTCCATTACAGAGGAACAGAAAAAGGTATACGAAATCGTATGTGAAGCCAACCGATTGGCGCGGGAAAAGATTGCGCCGGGAATTCCCTTTTCAGAGGTGGATGCTGCTGCGCGGGATTATATTACAAAGATGGGATACGGCGAATACTTTACCCATAGAACAGGGCATAACATTGGGCGGCAAATGCATGAAGAGCCTTCCGTTTCGGCTGTGAACCATATGCCCATAGAAGCAGGCATGACCTTTAGCATTGAGCCGGGCATTTATATGCTGGGGAAGTTTGGCGTACGGATAGAAGATATTGTTCTGGTGACGGAAAATGGCGCGGAAACGCTCAATGCCTATTCAAAAGAGATACAGGTGATCGGATAACATGTTAAAGCGAAATGAAATTCTTGTGACTCACGGAAAAGACATTCCGAAGATGGTGGAAGAGGTGCTTGAGGCGGCGGATATCATAAGCGAAATTCCCAAAGGCGCATCCATCGGGATCAAACCCAATTTAGTGGTTGCCAAAAAAAGCAGCTCCGGCGCGACCACCACGCCCAGTATTGTAGAAGCGCTCATTGCATACTTGAGGCGGCATGGGCAGGAAGACATTGCAATTTTGGAAGGTTCTTGGATTGGTGATGATACGGCGCGGGCATTTCGGGTTTGTGGATATGAAGAGATAAGCAAGCGTTATCATGTACCACTCATCGATACGAAAAAGGATGCTTACGAAATATTAAATTGTAATGGACTTACGATGGAAGTGAGCAAACAGGTGTTGGCGGTTGATTATTTCATCAATATGCCTGTCTTAAAAGGGCATTGCCAAACTAAAATAACAGGCGCATTGAAAAATTTGAAAGGGTGTATTTCAGATGCATCAAAAAGAGCATTTCATACATGGGGCTTGCACAACCCCATCGCTTACTTGAACCAACTGTTGCCGGTACAATTTATTTTGGGCGATGGTATATGCGGCGATCTTGATTTTGAAGAAGGCGGCAACCCGGTGGAGATGAACCGTATTTTTGTGGGCAAAGACCCAGTACTGGTTGATGCATATATTGCAAACACCATGGGATATGCGCCGGAAGAAATTGCATATATAAAAATAGCAGAGGAAATTGGCGTAGGCAGCAGCGATATTGGGCATGCTACAGTTAGAACCATCACAAAAGATACGACAAAGGCAAATCCTGCCTCTTCCAGGCGCGTACAGCAATATGCCAAGTACATTGCGGAAAAAGATGCTTGCTCGGCTTGTTACGCCAACCTGATACAAGCGTTGGCGCGGTTGGATGAGCAAGGGAAGCTAAGCCACATCAAAGAAAAAATAAAAATCGGGCAAGGTTATAGAGAAAAAACAGGCGAAGGGCTGGGGATCGGCATGTGCGCGAGAGGCATGGCGCGATGCACCGTAGGATGCCCGCCGGAAACGCGAGAAATTCTTGCGTTTCTCAGTGAAAATCTGTAAACAAAAAACGGCGTATCAATGACGCCGTTTTTTTATTGGTCTAACTGTTTTTGTAATAGTTAATCAAGCTACCTTCTAAAATGATTTGTTTTTCATCTTGGGTCAAATCATCAATGGTAAGCTGAATGGGCAAAATATCTTCTTTTCCAACCACATAAGCTGTCATACTTTCTCCGCTTTGAATCATTTCTGTTACATAAGGCACGAAGATGTAATCATCTACCTCAAAGGTTTCCGCATCTGTAGTAAGAAACGGAATCATACCCCAGTTGATGAGGTTGGAACGATAACGCTTGGTTGCATACTCCAGCGCCAAATTTGCCGCGCCACCCAGCACGCGCTGACAGCTGGCAGCCTGCTCTCTTGCAGAGCCATCTCCCGGCTTGTTGGCAAAAATAGTGCTGCCAAAGATGATTTCATTTGCATCGATTGCTGCAAATCCCGGCAAAGTTTTAATTTGTGCATAAATTTCTGCCAGTTCTTTTGATTCTGCCAAAATATCGCTGCCTTCTTCTCGCCCTACTTCCAGCGCATGCACTGCTTTGGCGCGACCCACATATGCGGGATCTTTTCTGCTGAGCGTGAATTCTGCCAAGCGCAGAGGATTGGAGCGGTAAGAAGAAGTTTCACCGGAGGGAATGAGCTCGTCCGTCGTGGTCACAGGATCTGTAATATAAGAAGTTACTTTTAGCAACAAATGCTCGGTTAATTTTGGCATATGCGGCCAATCTTTGATATTGGGCCCCATTTGCAATGGCAGAGAAGGCGCAGGCTTTCCAAAACCGTTGTAAACTCGTTTTCCATAAATGCCGCTGTCAAAATGATAAGGCGGGTTTGTATAATCCATTGCAAGATCTGTTGCGGCAGTGAGCTTTCCGCCGTTGATGGCAGTTGCGGCAATGGAATGTGCATCCATAAGCGCAACGCTTGCAAGTTGCCCATCTCCAGGCTGTGAACCTTCCCGATTGGGGAAATTACGCGTTGTATGGCGAATGGAAAATTCTCCGTTGGCAGGTGTATCGCCTGCGCCAAAGCAAGGCCCGCAGAAACATTCTCTGACAATTACACCGGCCTCCATAAGTTTTGCAATGGAGCCATTTTTGACCAACTCTAAATAAGTAGGCTGGCTGCCGGGGTAAACGCTCATGGAAAAAACATCATTGCCCATGGAGCGATGCACTAAAATATCTGCCACATCACAGATGGTATCAAAAGTACCGCCGGAACAACCGGCCACTATGCCTTGGTCCACATAAAAAGCACCATCTCTCAATTTACTACGCAAATCAAATGTAATATCTCTGCCTGCAAATTGCTGTAAGCCGGCTTGCTCTACTTCGTATAAAATATCTTCCGCGTTTTCTAAAAACCCTTCAATGGTATAGGTATAGCTGGGGTGGAAGGGCATGGCGATGGTGGGTTTGATTTTTGCAAGGTCAATGTAAATCATGCCATCATAATAAGCAACTTCTCCCGGCATAAGCGGCGCATAATCTCCAGAGCGCCCATGCAGCGCAAGGTATTCTTTTACAGCATCGTCCGTTTCCCAAATGGAAGACCAGCAGGTTGTCTCTGTGGTCATGACATCAATGCCGTTTCTATATTCGACAGGCAAGTTTGCAATGCCATCGCCTATAAATTCCATGACTTTATTTTTGGTATAACCATTTTCATAAACCGCGCCCACAATGGAAAGCGCCACATCATGCGCACCAACGCCGGGCTGTGGTTTGCCCGTTAAATAGACACCGACAACTTCCGGCATGGCAAGGTCGTAAGTACGCCCCACGAGCTGTTTTGCCAGCTCGCCGCCGCCTTCGCCTACAGCCATTGTTCCCAGCGCGCCATAGCGGGTATGACTGTCTGAACCGAGAATCATTTTTCCGCAGCCTGCCATCATTTCGCGGTTATAGCTATGGATGACTGCCATATTGGTGGGTACATAAATACCGCCATATTTTTTGGCAGCAGAAAGCGCAAATTTATGATCGTCTTCGTTGATGGTTCCGCCCACTGCGCACAAACTGTTATGACAGTTGGTAAGCACATAAGGCATAGGAAAGGTTTCCATACCGCTGGCCCTTGCTGTTTGAATGATGCCAACGTATGTAATATCATGAGATGTTAAACTATCAAACATCAACCGCAAATTTTGCATATCTTCAACTGTATTGTGTTTTTCGATAATGCCATAAGCGATGGTGTGTTTTTTCGCAGTTTCTTTTGTAATTTGTTTGCCTGTTTTTTGCGCCACTTCTTCAGGGGAAGAGACGATTTCTCTTCCGTTTAAGAGATAGACACCATGGTCAAATAATTTCATGCTTTGTCCTCCACAGTTTATCATGCTATCTTATTATACTTGATGTATGCATAAAAAACCAGCCTCGATTTGGCAGCATATGAGAGGTGGCTTGATTTTTACATAAAAAAATATGCGCTGACGCGCATAAAATATACGGGAGCAAAATTAATACAAAATAGAGACAGCGCCAGGGTAAACCTGAATGCAAACATCGCCAAAGGTACCGCGGTATTCGCCGTCAATGGTCCAAGGAATTTCTTTAGCGGAAGAAAGCGAAAGGGCATCTGTTTGAAAGGAGATGACATAACGGTCATCATATTCTTTTTTGCGGATGCAAGAAAGTGTGCGCCAAAGCGCCAAAGGGCTGCGGGGTTTTTTAATTAGTACAACTTCATATAAACCATCTGCAACCTGCACTACATTTTCAGCAAATTTAATGATGCCTCCCACAGCAACACAATTGGAAACAGAGCCGAAAATATAATCGCCATCATATTGTTTTCCGTTAGCAGTAACCTGCAAAGAATAGCTGCGAATGGCGAACAAACTACGCGCGCCGCCAATGACATAAGCGCCATACCCCAGCTTGTTTTTCAGCTTTTGCGGTGTGCGATAAGAAGAATCTGCAAAGGCGCCAAAAGAGACAACGCTAGAAAAATAATGTTCGTTCATCTTGCCAATGTCAAAGGGTTGCGCCGGTGCAGCAAGCGCACCTTCTGCTGCCAGTAGGATTTGTTTGATGGGAATATGCAGCGTATCGGCCAGAAGGTTGGTCGTCCCCGCGGGCAAGCAAATGAGCGCAGGCTTTTTTTCAAGAGAGAATAGCCCGGTAATCACTTCATTTAACGTACCATCTCCGCCGCAGCAGGCAATGAAATCATATGCTTCGCCTTGTTCTTTGACGAACAGCGTTGCATCACCCCGAGCAGTGGTCCGGAAAACTTCCACCAGATATTTTTGAGAAAGGACTTCCACCAGTTCTTCTTCGTTTTTAAGTCCCGCCTGCTTGCCGGAAACAGGGTTAATCATTAACATCAAGCGTTGTTTCAAAAGGGATACTCCTTATGCATCATCATCTTTTCCAAAGAGTATATTGTAATAATTCTTTTCCAAAATCAATTTGGAATACGTAATATTTGTTTTTACGTGATTGGTTACGCGCTCCACATAACCTTCAGGAAGAGGCTCTTCCGTAGTGGCAGTGAACGTGTCGGTGGAGGCATCATAATAGCCTTTTTCTGTAATCCAGCTATAATTGCGGAACAAGACCAGCGGGGCAATATTGGAAAACACATCTCTGCCCGGTAACAATCTAGAATCATATTCCAGCCCAAACAAATTTGAGAGTGTGGGTAGAATATCTAAGCTATAGCAGGGTTCTTCAATGATAACAGGTTCTTTTTTTGCTTGTTCGCTGTTCCAAATGATAAGCGTATTTTGATGTACTTCAAAGAAATTCTGCGGCGTATGCCCCAATAATTCAGAAATATAATCAGCATCATTGCCTTGGAAGCCGCGCTCCAAACCATAAGGATAGTGATCCGCCGTGAGCACAATAACTGTATTATCCAGCTGGCCGGAAGCTTCCAGTTCATCAATCAAGTAAGTAAGCGCATATTCCAGTTCCAAATTGGTAGCAAGATAGCCTTGAATGGGCTCAGAAGCATCAATGTCTTTTACAGCATCTTTATTTTTGCGTGCAATGACGTTGCTATCAAACGTATACATACAATGCCCGCTGACCGTCATGTAATATGCATGAAAAGGCGTATTTGAAATATAATCTCCGGTGGTTTGCTGCAGCATCTCCAGATCCGAGCGTGGCCAACCGGGCGATAAGTTATCAAGTCCATTTCCCACGCCAATGTATGCCTCATACCCCAGCGTGGGGTGTGTAATATGACGGCTATAGTAGGTATAGGTGTTGTTATGATAAGCGTAAGTATTGTAGCCGGTGCGCAATAACTGATTGCCCATGGTGAAATAATTGTTGTTGTTTGCAGTTACTTTCATACTATTTGTGCCGGATTTGGGAACAAGCCCGGTAAGCGCAGAATATTCACCATCCGAAGTACTGACACCCCAAGAAGGTTGATAATAATCTTTGAAGACAAAGCATTCGTTTGCCAACCGATAGAGCGTTGGCGTCCGCTCCGGGTCAATGACGTGAGGAGAGAAAGCTTCGGCCGTTAGAAAAATCAAGTTTTTGCCTTTGAAAATACCAGTATACTCATTTTGCTTGGAAGCAGGGAGCGCTTCAAAATATTCATGCATCTCTTTTACCACAGGATCGTTTTCCGATTCGGCAAGCGTAGTAAAATCGATGTTCATTTTGTTTTCACTGTATTCTGGAATTATAACCGGGGAATTGCTGGGCGAAACAGAAGGCGCATCGCTAGGTGAAGTATTTGTAGGATCTTCTTCTTTGAAATGAAAATCATCTTCGCCTGAAACATCCACTAAGGGAGAAGCAGGTGTCCCAAAGATGAGATACTCAGTATCCAGGCGCAGGGCAGTGGTTAACCCAAAACGCGCGGCGGATTCTGTCACATCAAATTCCGTACGGTAGTACTCTTTATCCTTAATGGTGCCTGTTGTAGAAGTAAAAATAACAAGAATGGCCACCAAATAAAGAAAAACAGAGGTACACAATGGAATGATTTTGGTATAAACTTTTTTTACAGTTTCTCCAAGGGGCTTTTTGAATACAAAAAGATATATGAAAAATGGGACAAAAAACAGCAAAATAATATGGAAGTTATAAAGAATTATTTCAAAGATGGTAAGGCTATAGCTCTGCATCACATCGCCGGTGGCGGCAAAAATAATCTGTAGCCCCATGTAAAAAGTAAATGTTTGCGTACAAAAATATTCGATGGTAAACAACAAACAGATGATAAAAAGCATAATGAGCGAAACGGTACGCACAGTACGCTGGTTTTTAAAAAGATGTGAAAACCAATATAGAAAAAGCCCGGCAGAAAAAGCAAATAGAAAAATATAAAGCAAAAAACGATCCAGCAGATAGCCATTGACCAAAAGCTTTAAAAAGAATTCCAGATATAAAAAAGAAAGTGGGAAAAATAATATTGTACAGAGGGTATACCATTTTCCCGCTGGCCTTTGCTCCTTAGCATGGGCAAAAGACGGTTCGATATTTTCTTCTTTTGCATGCCGCAAATCATTTTCTTGCATAGGCATCTCCGTTCATTACAAACACGACATATCGTTATTCATGTAACCCTTTTAAAATGGATTCAAACACTTCTAAAAAAGGAAGCCCTTTTTCTGCTGCGATTTTCGCAACATCTTCATATTCCGGTTTTGTGCGCTTTACGCCATAACCACTGACTTCTTTTATACGCACAGGACCATAAGGCGTATCAATTGTTTTTTCGCTGCGAGAAAGCGTATAACGCGCCATGATTTCTTGCCGCACGCCAAGCGTAGAGGTATGCAAGAGCATCAGTTTGGCAAACTTTTCAGCATCCTCTTTTTTTGCAAGGCAGCTAAGCATTACGCCGGGGCGATTTTTTTTCATTTGAATGGCTGTTGTAAAAACATCAAGCGCGCCCTCTTTTAGTAATAATTCAGTGGCGTAACCAATGGCTTCGCCGCTTATATCATCCAGATTACAAGAAAGAGAAATGATTTCATTTTCGCCGGATGCTGTTTCGCCCAAATAAACGCGCACGCAGTTGGCATCTTCAAAATCTTTTGTGCCCATGCCATACCCGACTTTTTCCACTTGCATGATGGGCATATTTCCAAAAGAAGAAACAAAATGTTTTAGTAGTGCTGCGCCGGTGGGCGTCGTGAGCTCGCCTTTGATGCGCCCGCCATAGATGGGAACTTCACGCAAAATATATGCAGTGGCCGGTGCGGGAACGGGCAAAACGCCATGGGCACACTTTACTTGTCCTCTGCCCACATGAACAGGAGAAGCTAAAATTTGCATTGGCGCCAACAGTTCAATCAACAAGCAAACCCCCACAATATCCGCAACTGCATCCATGGTTCCTACTTCGTGAAAGTGAATTTGAGAAATGGGAACGCCATGGGAGTGAGATTCTGCCTCGGCAATGAGCGCATAGACTGCGCCGGCATTTTCCTTTACTGCATCAGAAACAGGAAGGTGACCAATGGTATGCAAAATATCATCCAGTGCAGAATGGCTATGCCCGCCGTCATGGCTATGATCATGGCCATGATGCACATGGTCATGGGTATGCGAATGATCGTGACTGTGTGCGTGGTCATCGCCACGTGTATGGTCATGATGGTGCGAATGGTCATGGTCGTGGTCATGTGTGTGTGGATGCTCGTGTGAGTGCTCGTGGTCGTGTGTATGACTATGGTCATGCACGTCGTGGCTATGTTCGGCTTTGCCATGAATACGGATGTCCATATGCGTACCCACAATACCGCATTTTGTGGCAGGTGTAGAAGAAACGGTAACACCCGGCAACCCCAGATGATTCATTTTTTCAAGAAATGCAGTTTGCTTTTCAGCCGGTAATAACTCCAAAAAGGCTGCCATCAGCATATCACCTGCAGCGCCCATATTACATTCTAAATATAAAGTTCTCATGATTTTTCTCCTTGTTGATTGATTAAACTAGCCAGATAGCCTGCGCCAAAGCCATTGTCAATATTGACAACGCTAACACCGCTTGCGCAAGAATTGAGCATGGACAATAGCGCAGCAACGCCGCCAAACGCGGCGCCATAACCTACGCTGGTGGGAACAGCGATGACAGGCACATCAACGAGCCCGCCAAGCACACTGGCCAGCGCGCCTTCCATGCCTGCAACGGCGATGACCACACGCGCAGAAAGCAAAACTTCCATTTGAGAAAGCAAGCGATGCAGCCCGGCCACACCCACATCATAAAGGCGGTCAACCTGATTGCCCAAACATTCTGCCGTTAAGGCGGCTTCTTCTGCCACAGGTAAATCGCTGGTGCCGCCTGTCGCGACGACAATACTGCCGCTGCCTCTTACCGCAGGGCGTTCGCCCACAACGCCAATGCGCGCGGTTTCAAAATAATTGATGGGATGATGTTTGCCCACTTCATGGGCCGCCTCTTTTGTTAAGCGCGTAATGAGAATGGTTTTTTGTCCGTTTTCTTGCATAGAACGGATGATGCCAATCATCTGCTCCGCAGTTTTTCCCGCGCCATAGATGACTTCGGAAACACCTTGCCGTAACCCGCGATGATGGTCCACTTTTGCATAACCCAAATCTTCAAAGGGCTGTAAACGCAGTTGCAGCATAGCATCTTCGGGAGAAAGGCTCCCGTTTTTTACTTGTTCTAAAATTGCTTTTATTTCATGTTGTTCCATAAGAACACCTCTATCTTGTTTTAAAGTCCATAACGATGGCATCAAAATCCACTTGTAGTTTTTCCGAAATCTCATGCCGCAACAAAAATGCACGCGCCATTTGATTTTCTGGGAATTGCAATTTCGCTGTATTTTCTTGCAACCGAACGCGGAAATCAGAAAAGCCTAAGCTACTTAGAAAATCTTCAGCATGCTCTATTCTTGTAAGCGCTGCTTTCGTAATGGGCGTATCCGTAGGGATGCGCGTTGCAAGGCAAGCATATGCCGGCTTATTCCAAGTAAACAAACCCGCTTCTTTTGATGATTTTCGGACCATGTCTTTTGTAATGCCGCATAGCCGAAGCGGAGAGAGGACTTCTAACTCTTGTAAGGCGCGCATGCCCGGGCGATCATCTGCATCATCAGAAGCGTTGGTTCCATCAATCAAAATGGTATATCCATCTGCCTTTGCCGCTGCTTGCAATGCGCCAAAAATAGCGCGTTTGCAATGATAACAACGCATAGAAGTATTCTTGATCACTTCAGGCTTAGAAAATACATCAAGGGAAATAACGCGAAGCGGTATGGTGAGCTGCGCGGCCAGTTTGTTTGCATCATCCAATTCAAATTGTGGCTGAAAGGCTGTTTTCACAAAATACGGCTGTATTTCTGCACCGTATTTTTTAGCGGCATAGAGCAAATAAGAAGAATCCACACCGCCGGAAAACCCCAGCGCTACTTTATTATATTTGGCAAAAAAATCGCTTAACTGCATTATATCTTCTCCATAAAAAATGATACTCTAGCATTGTTGCAGAATATCATTTCAATCAAAATTATACCATAAATATATTCGTTCGTATAGCAGGTCTGTTTACAAAAGTTGGATGCCCACGCCGATCAAACCGGGGCCGGTATGCACAACAAGAGAGGGGGTAATCTGCCCTTCATAAATGTTTTTTGGTGTAGGCAAAAGGGACAATACCTTCTCTTTTACTGCTTGCATTTCTTCTTTTGCTGCAACATGATAAATGGCAAGATTATATTTGGCATCTTCCAATTTTTCTTTGGCGAAAGAAACAGCAAGATCAATGGTTTTTTGAATGGATTTTTTTCGTCCACGCACTTTAGAGACGCTATAATAAATACCTTCATCGTTGCAAGAAATGATGGGCTTTAAATCAAGGGCAGTGCCCAGCAGCGCTGTAAGGAGCCCAATGCGCCCGCCTTGTTTCAAATATTTAAGCGTGGAAAGGCAGAAGAAAACTTTTGTATTTTCCAATATTTCCGGCATTTCTTTTAAAATTTCTTCGGTAGAAATGCCTTCTTCCAAAAGCTGTGCAGCGCGAATGGCGCTCATGCCGCCGCCAATGGCGATGTTTTTTGTATCAATGTTATAGACATCAAGCCCAACATAAGAAGCGCAAAGTAAGCGGACAAAATTATACGTTCCGCTGAGCCCGCTGGAAACAGAAAAAGCCAATACCTTTTCATAGCCTTGGTTTTTAATTTCATCCAGTGTGCTTAAAATTTGATCCCCATCCGGCAAGGAGGTTTTTGAAATTTCTTCTTCTAGGCGCGCTGCGACTTCATCAGAAGTGATGTTAATATTATCCAAATATTCTTCATATTCGTACACGATTTTTACGGGCACCAAATACATATTATATTTTTGGATGAGTTCTTCCGGTACATCTAAACAAGAATCCACCAAAATTGCAGTTTTTTGTTTGTTCATAATTGCCTCCTGCAGATATTAAAATACCCATTTTTTGCGTTATTGTAGGGTTTTAGTATATTGGAAATGACAGAAAAATACAAGGTGAAAAAGAAAAATGTTTTATAAACAAACAAGCGTTATTTTATGTGGCAAACGTATTTTTCTAAAATGGTTTCCACTTTCTGCTTGCTTAACGCAGGAAAAGGAATTGGCGGCGCAGGATTTTCTGTAAAGTTGCCAATATGTTTTTCCATCCATAAGACATCATGCCACGCGCCAAATTTATACCCGCTTTTATGATAAACGCCTACAGAAGAAAACCCTTCTTTTTCATGAAACAAGATGCTGCTATTGTTGTTGGCAGTAATCACAGCGTATAAATTGCGATAACCCTGAACGGTCAGTAGCTCAGTCATGGCACAATACAAAGAATGTCCGATGCCGCGGCGGTGATAATCTTCATCAATGTAAACCGAAGCATCACAAGACCATTGATAAGCAATCCGCCCGAACGCAGGGCTGGCGTACGCAAAACCGGCAATTTTCCCATCAATTTCGCAAACCAGATAGGGATATTCTGTAGCGGTATGTAAGAAGCGTTCGGTCATTTCTTTTTTGGTAGGAACATCATATTCAAAAGAAATGACAGTATCTTTTACATAAGGCGCATAAATGTTTAAAATGGCAGCAATATCTCTTGTGGAAGCAGCGCGTAATTTGATCATACATAACACCTCGTTTTTTATGCTTGCGCCATAACGTAAGCGAGGCCCAAAACGCCCGGCCCTGTATGCGTCCCCACACTGACGCCGATTTCACCCACGAAATGAGGCGTGCCTTGTATGTAAGGCGCAAAAAATGCTGTCAGTTCTTCAAACCCTACTTCATCCGCTGCATGGGCCAGTGCAAGGGGGTAGCTTATATCTCTCGTATGTTCTTCTAACTGTTTTAACAAAAAACGAAACCCTGCTTTTTTGCCCCGTACTTTCCCGACGGAAAAGACTTTTCCTTCTTTGACACAAACGATGGGCGTCACACCTAAAATATTGCCGATGATCATGGAAGCAGCAGAGAGCCGCCCACCAAGATGCAAATATTTGAGCGTATCTACCATGCCAAAAATACGAACGCGTGGCGCAATTCCTTCTAACCTTTTTGCAATTTTTCCGGCAGAAAGACCCATTTCTTTAAGAGAAAGCGCCTCGCGGATGAGAATTTGCATGCCTACAGTTACCATACGAGAATCCACAATATGAATTTTCTCACTGCCCAGCGTTTGTTTTGCCAGCATGGCAGACTGATACGTTCCACTTAATTCGGAGGATAAAAAAATACCGATGATCTCTTTACCTTCCGCCAAATATTTTGAAAAACAAGCTTCAAAAACAGCGGGGCTGGGTTGGGAAGTGGTGGGCAGGCTTTCCACTGTTTTTAACTTTTCGTAAAATGCAGGAATGGAAAGATCATATCCGCCGCGAAATGTTTCTTCTCCAAAATGGATCATAAGCGGGACGAGCGAGATGCCAAGCGCATCGGCTTCTTCTTTTGTTAAATCGCAAGCGCTGTCAGTTACAATTTGTATCATAAAGACTCCTAATAAAGCATCATACCTATTGGTATGAACCGTATTTATTGTACATGAAAGCAGATGTTTGTCAATTCTGATAAAATGAAGGTGCGCAAAAAAAGTCGAGAAAAAGAATGGATAAAAGTATATCTTAATAGATGAGGTGTATATGGAAATAGAAGAAAAATTATTGGTTGTGGAAAAAATGCAGCAATATATTATTGCACACTTGGATGAAAAAATTACCATTGAAATGTTAAGCCAAGCGGTACAATATAGCAAATGGCATATTCAGCGGTTGTTTCAGGAATGCATGGGCATGCCGGTTTTCTCCTATATCAGAAGCTTGCGCCTTTCAAAGGCGGCGCTACAATTAAGAGATGAAAACATAAAAGTGATTGATGCAGCATTGCAGGCGCAATTTTCTTCTCATGATGGGTTTACACGGGCATTTAAGCAGCAATTTTCACTAACGCCGAGAAACTACAAAGAAGGGAAACCTGCAATTTCTCTATTTACCTACTATCCCGTTACCAGCCGTATACACTTACAAACATATCAGGAGCAAGAACATATGCAAGAATTTTTTGATGTTACGACAGTTGCCGTAAAAAGACCTGCGCGAAAGCTTATTTTGCAGCGCGCACAAGAAGCGGTGGATTATTGGAGTTATTGCGAAGAAAAGGGATGTGAATGGGAAGGGTATCTCAATAGCATTGCAGAAAAGTTTGATACAGCGGCGCTGGTAACGTTACCGTCGCAACTTGTAGCGCCAGGTACAGCGAAATATGCAGCAGGCGTTGAGGTACCATTGTCTTTTGAAAAAACATTGCTGGATGCGTATGAAATAATAACGCTAGCGCCTTCTACAATGCTTTATTTTATCAGCGCACCATATGAAAAAGAAGAGGATTTTTGTGGTGCCATTGATGCTGTTATGCAAGCAATAGAGCAATTTTCTTTTGCAGAAAAAGGATATGCAAGGCGAAGGGACATGCCTCTTTTCAATTTTGGCGCCGATCAAGCACAGGGCGCGCGCATTGCAGTTCCGGTAAGTGTAATAGAAAACCGATGACCTTAAGCATCGGTTTTTGGTTGTTTTTTTAAAATAGCTTCGGTAACATCGCGTATGACCTGCAGGCCGTCTTGATTAAAGATATCAACTGTAATTTCCACCAACCCATTATACGCGTTGCGTGAAGTGAGGCCTGTAATGATGGCAGTTCCTTCAAGAATATCATTTTCATAAACAGGCGCCAGCCATTCGATTTTGGTGCTTTTGCCTGCGATAAGCGCATCGTTAATGATTTCTTTGCGCAAAAATTGCGACCATACGGACATGAAGCTCATTACGCCCGGCGCAATGAGCGCGCCAAACTGGGTTTTCGCTGCGTAATTTTCATCTATGTGCAGCGGTAAGGGATCATATTCTTTGGCAAAGGCCAGCATATTTTCTTTTTTTATGACGACGCGTTCCAGAGGAAACCGTTGCCCGATCTCAAATTCTTCAAAATACAAAATATCTACTCCGTTTTCTACAGTGATCTTAATTTTTCCAAAGCGATTTCCATAGAGGGCAAAAAGAAAACATGCTTTCCGCGGTTGCTTTCCCGAATAAAAGCCGCTAAGCTTTCGCTTTGATATACAGAAAAATCCCCCACAATTGCAACGACAACATGATACTGTACAAACTTTTCAATGATTTCGCCGGCAAGTTTTGTTTTGAGCTGAAAAAAATCTTCGGCGAAAAGCGCTTTTGTAAGAATTGCCTTATGACAGTCTGTTTCATAAGAGAGTGTGGCAATCAGATCCAGCGCAGAAGGAATATCGATAACGACAGGTGTATCGCTTATTACTTGTGCAATTTTGTTTTTTTCATCAATCACTGAACATTTCATATTTTTCTCCATAAAAATAGCCTTGCAGTATCATAAGCAAATAACGCAGATAAGTCAATCTTTTTTGTTGCATTGTGAAAAAGAATTTGCTATACTCTATTCCTATTTATTTTAGCATACTTGCTTATTTCTTGTGATTTGAACCCAACAAAAAGAATTTTCTACTGAAGAGGGGATTGTTTTCATGATTACTGTAGAGAATATTTCAAAAACGTTTCGCGTGGTAAAACGAAGCGCAGGATTTGGCGCTGCCGTGAAATCTTTTTTTCGTCCTTCATATAGTTATATTGAGGCGCTAAAAGAGATTTCGTTTGAGATTGCAGAAGGCGAGATGGTCGGCTACATTGGCCCAAATGGTGCTGGGAAAAGCAGCACCATCAAAATCATGAGCGGTATCTTAACGCCGGATAGCGGGCGATGCATCATCAACGGCCGCGTTCCATGGAAAGAACGCAAAGCGCATGTGAAAGAAATTGGAGTGGTATTTGGGCAGCGCTCACAACTATGGTGGGATGTGCCGGTGGAAGATTCTTTTTCGCTCTTAAAAGATATTTACGAAGTAGATGAAAAAGTATATCGCAACAATTTGGCGGCGTTAAGCGAGCAACTACAGTTGCAAGAACTCTTACGCACACCCACGAGGCAATTGAGCTTAGGGCAGCGCATGCGCTGTGAAATTGCAGCTTCGTTGCTGCATGACCCTAAAATTCTCTTTTTGGATGAACCGACAATTGGGTTGGATGCCGTTTCTAAAATCGCTGTACGTGAATTCATTAAAACATTAAACAAAGAAAAAAAGACAACGGTTATTTTAACGACCCACGATATGCAGGATATTGAGGCGTTAACCGAGCGTATTTTACTCATCGGCAAAGGGCAAATTTTGCTGGATGGCACACTACGGGAGTTAAAAGAAACGTACGCACAGAAAAAAACATTGGTGGTAACCTATACTGCAGGAGAAATTCCTGAGCTACCCGGCGTATCCGTGCTGGAAAATGAAAAAGGAAGCGCAAGGCTTTCTGTTCCTGCGGGGGAATATACCGTTTCAGAAATCATTCAAAGACTTTCCGAGCATATAGAAATGCAGGATTTTTCAGTGGTAGAGCCAACAGCGGAAGAAATGGTTGTATCCATGTATGGAGCGTTTGAAATATGAAAAAAATCTGGAGTTTTTTTCGCATGCAATTTATTTCAGGGTTGCAATATCGGCTGGCAGCTTGGGCAGGAATCTCTACGCAATTTGCATGGGGGTTTTTGACGATTCTTTTGTATCGCGCGTTTTATAAGGCTGATGCGGCGGCGTTTCCCATGACATTTTCACAGTTTTCTTGTTATATTTGGTTGCAGCAGGCTTTTTTGGCGTTGTTTATGGGCTGGTATTATGATCCGGCCATTATGGATAGCATTGCAAACGGGAATGTATCTTATGAGCTTGTGCGCCCCATGAATTTATACGCCATGTGGTATACAAAAAATGTGGCAGTGCGGGTGGCGCGGGTGGTGTTGCGGTGTCTGCCGATTTTGCTGGTGGCAGCGTTTTTGCCTGCGCCTTACGGTATGACGCTTCCGCCGGATTTTGCGCAAGGCGCGGGCTTTTTGCTTAGCATGGTATTGGGGCTTTTTGTGGTGGTTTCGTTTAGTATGTTTGTCTACATCATCATTTTTTATACCCTGACGCCCAGTGGTGTGCGCACCATTGCTATTTCGGTTACCGAAATACTGACTGGCGCGCTTATTCCGCTGCCGTTTATGCCCGAAACATTTCGTAAAATACTAGAGTTTACGCCGTTTGCATTTATGCAGGATTTACCTTTTCGGATTTATAGCGGGCATGTGGCAGGAAATGCAATGATAGAGGCGCTGCTCATGCAGTTTGCCTGGGCGCTTATATTGACGCTTTTAGGGTATTTATGGATGCGGCGTGCGCTAAAACGCGTTGTGGTACAAGGAGGGTAATATGCGCTTATATTTCAAATATTTCGCCATTCAATTAAAAAGCGAAATGGAGCATAAACTATCCTTTTGGCTTACTACCATTGGGCAGTTTATTACAGCTTTTTCTGCTGTATTGGGCATTTATTTCTTGCTTTCCAGGTTTCATGCCATTGAAGGCTTTTCATTTTCGGAAGTTTTATTGTGCTATGCAATTGTGCTAGTGGGGTTTACGCTGGCAGAATGCTTTGCCCGTGGGTTTGATACATTTTTTGTCATGTTGGGAAACGGAGAATTTGATCGTATTCTGGTGCGCCCGCGCGGCGAAATTTTTCAGGTATTTGCATCAAAAATTGAGTTTGGGCGCATTGGAAGGTTGTTACAAGCTTTCGCCGTCCTGCTTTATGCAATTCCCGCGAGCGGTGCACACTGGTCGCTTTCCAATATTTTTCTGCTCATTACCATGTTGTTGGGCGGGTTTACCGTATTCATGGGGCTCTTCATTTTATATGCAACGCTTTGCTTTTTTACCACAGAAGGGCTGGAGTTCATGAACATTTTCACATATGGCAGCAAAGAGTTTGGGCAATATCCGGTTTCTGTTTGCGGGAAAGAAATACTGGCAGTTTTCACGTATATTGTACCCATCGCGCTGTTTCAATATTATCCATTGCTATATTTATTGGGCAAGAGCGAAAACTTACTTTACTTTTTCCTGCCCATGCTGACGCCGCTTTTTTTAATTCCCTGCTTGGCGCTCTGGAAATTGGGCGTACGTAAATATCATTCCACAGGCTCTTAACCGGGAATGCCGCGCATGCGGCGGAACGGAATATGGGCTTCAGGCATGAGCCCATGGTTAAATGGCGCCAATGCGTAAATAAGTTCTTGCATAGAAGCAAAGCACTCTTCTGGCGTATAAGCCAGACCCTTTATTAAGAGTTTATCAAACGGATGTTCCGGATTTAATGAAAAATCAGCTTTTCCATAAGAATAGATAAAAGAGAGCAAACCAGAAAATGCATAGATATCGCTTTGCATGGTGGGAAGCGCGCCCGCTTGTTGTTCCGGCGCCATGAATTCGTATTGGGGCAAGATGGTTTCGTTGGCAAGAAAAGCGGAAGCTTCTTTTAGCATGATGCGCGCAGGCGAAAGGTTGCCGATAATCGTCCCGTCGTCATGGGCGTTGAGCACTTCTCTTGCAGCAGGCAACATAAGCGAAACAATAGAAGAAATGTTAAGCGGGCCGGGCATCGCTGAAAGATAGGTAAGCAACGGCATTTTTATTTCAGAATCGGTGCTTTGCTGCTTTGTTTTTTTCTTTTTTGCAATAATGTTGTAAATGAGAAACGCCAAAAGTGTGAGTAGAATCAACCCGCCGGCGATGCATGCAATTATAATGGGGATAGAAATACCTTCTTGTGTATGCAAAGAAAAATCTGTCTCTTCTTTGACCACAGTGTTTAGTTCTGAAACGGCAATGGAACCGAAAATGCCTTGTGTATTTAATACAACAAGTGTATTGATGCCTACAACTTCCCCTTTTTGATTCAAAAGCGGACCGCCGGAGTTGCCGGGATTGATGCTGGCGTTGATTTGCAAAAGCTTCACTTTTTCGCCGCCATCCACCATTTCTACAGAGCGAATGGCGCTTACCACACCGTCCGTAATGGTAACATCATCTTGTGTATGCGTAATGGTATTTGAAATATGATCTGCCGCGGCAGGAAAGCCAATGGCATAAACTGCATCGCCCTGCGAAACATCAGTGTTGATAAGCAGCGGCTCTGCGCCCAGTTCTTTTTTTACTGAAATAATTGCCAGATCTAAATCCGGTTCATTATAGACCACGCGGGCAAATTTTTCTTCGGATTCGCCAATCCAAACAGAGATACTGGCATTTTCAAAATCCACCACATGGCTGTTGGTGGCGAAATACGTAACGCCCTTTTCCTTATGGATGACAAACCCTGTTCCAGAATAAGCGGCATCCCAAGTTTGTACCACGATGCGAACAACGGAGGCACGCGCATTTAAGACCGGCTTTGGAATCCCTGCAGCATAGACAGGCGCCAATACAGATACAAAACAAAATAAGAAACAAAACAAAAAGAGATAGATGCGCTTTTTCATAGTTTCACCCGCTTATGATTGTGTTTATTAATATGCTTAGTATAACATGAAAAAAGAGGGATGCCTATAGCAAAAAGAGATTAACCGTTCATTTCCCATAACGCTTCTTCGCTGGTGGAAACGGCAATGGCGCCGGCTTGTAATGCAGCAAAAACATCTTCTTTTTCCAGAACCAGCCCGCCGGCGATAATGGGCACATGAATTTTTTGTGCGAAAAGCGAAATTGCCTTGGGCGAAATGCCGGGCAGCAGCTCTACAAAATCGGGGGAGACATTTGTAACGTTTCCTGCGCCGGAAGTAAGCGCAGAAGAATCCAGCATGAAAATGCGCTGTATGGTAAAAAGCCCTAGCTCTTGGGCATAACGAACAGAAGCACCTCTTGTGGTAATAATGCCATGGGGTTTGATTTTTTCTGCAATATATTGTAAACCCTGTTGATCTGCTTTTAAGCCATCAATGAGATCAATATGAATGAATACAAGTTTGCCTGCAGCTTTTAATGCAGCGCATTGCTGCTCCAGCTCCATCAACTTGCCAAACAGCAAAAAAACCAGCTTGGAAGAAGAAGCAAGCGCTTTTACAAACATCGCCTCATCCCTTGCTGCTGCAATTACCGGGTTTTCAATAAATCCATCCATCAATTCTTGTGTGGTCATGGCCGTTTTCATAAACCTATTCTAAAGGAGAAGTGGCAATTACGTCAATGCCGGTATTGCAGATGTTTGCAAGAATTATCTCGCCCAACTGGATGGGGGGCGAAACCTCGACACAACGGATGGCAGCAAGACAATCAAAAATCTTGTCTTTTGGAACAGGCGCAGTGGTTTTAACCGGCAGCGGCTTTGCTCTGCCGGTTATAGGGATAACGCAAGTAACTGTACGCGTGGGATGGTAGAGTTCATCTGTCGCGTAGCTTTTTCCGCGGGCGCACTGATTGCCGGTAATCGAAAGAATTTGTGTATCGTCATATGTGACGGATAATTGACAACCAAGCGGGCAATTAATACAAGTAAGCAAGCGCGTGTTAGACATGAAACGAAGCCTCCTCCAAAGAAATTTTAACGGATGCAGGCGCAGGATGGTCGGCAAAAAGCGCTGATGGAAGTTCAATGGCGGCCATCTCGCCGGGCGCCAATACGCGATGAATGCGGCTCACGAGCACAGGCACTTCATCAAACCAGACACATATGCGTTTTTTTTCAAAGACGCCTGTGGGGCGGAACATGATTCGAACCGGCGGCATCTCTTGCGCGTAAGAGAGAAATTGCGGCACACACCCCAAAACAGAGGTGCCGTCTAAAACAGGAACTTGTTTCCCTGAAAAATCAGCACTACCTTTTATATAGGCTGCTGCATTGGCGCCTGCCGCCTCTGCTTCCGCAGAAACAAAATCCACCAAATCATGGACATGCAGCACATTTCCTGCGGCGAAGATACCGGGAACAGTGGTTTCCAGCTGCCCTGTAACAACAGGGCCACCGGTAACAGGCGAAAGGGAAATACCTGCCAAAAGAGAAAGCTCATTTTCGGGAATGAGCCCTACAGAAAGCAGCAAAGTATCGCAAGCAATTTCTGTGGCAGTCTCCGGTTTGGGCTTGCGGTTTTCGTCAACCTCAGCGATGGTAACGCGCTCCAAACGCTCTTTGCCTTTAATGTCAATGACGGTATGATTGAGCAGTAGCGGAATATCATAATCATCAAGGCATTGTACAATGTTGCGGGTAAGCCCAGAAGAATAGGGCATAATTTCCACACAAGCTTTCACCTTACAGCCTTCATACGTCATACGCCGCGCCATAATAAGCCCAATATCACCAGAGCCTAAGATCACCACTTCTCGCCCGGGCAAAAAACCTTCTAAATTGATAAACCGTTGCGCAGTACCGGCAGAATAAATGCCGCTGGGGCGCGCACCGGGAATGGCAAGTGCCCCGCGAGAGCGTTCGCGACAACCCATAGCAAGCATGATGGCCTTTGCTTCAAAGAAGAGCATACCTTGCTCTTTGCTGACGGCGGTAACATGTTTTTTGCTTGTGATATCTATGACCATGGTATTACAAAGATAAGGAATTTCCATTTCTTTTGCTTCTGCAATATACCGCGCTGCATATTCAGGGCCGGTGAGTTCCTCGGAAAAGATTTGCAGTCCAAATCCGTTATGAATACATTGTTGTAAAATTCCGCCCAGTATCGCATCGCGCTCCAATATGAGCAGGTTTTCTACGCCTGCTTTTTTCGCGCTGATGGCAGCGGCAAGCCCCGCCGGGCCACCGCCGATGATGAGAAGATCTATTTTTTGCATAAACAAGCTCCTTCTTGGAGTGTGGAAACAAGATATTGAGATATCCCGCCGTGTTTTGTGATTTCCGTTGGTGAAACATGCAGTTCTCTTGCCAAAATTTCAATGACATGTGGCAAACAAAAGCCACCCTGGCAGCGCCCCATGTCCGCGCGTGTTCGTCGCTTTATAGCATCTACAGTGGTGGCGCCCAGCGGGCGATGAATGGCGGCAAGGATTTCTCCTTCGCTCACCAGTTCACAGCGACATACAATATGGCCATAAAGCGGATTTTCGCGCACATACGCAGCGCGTGCATCCGGCGATAATTCACGAAACTTTATAATACCTTTTCGTTTCGGCTGAAATGTTTTATGTTCCACGGCGCAAAGTTTTTCGGCAATTTGTGCTGCTAAAAAAGCACCAATGGCAGGCGCAGCAGTCAGCCCCGGGGATTCAATGCCTGCAGCATTATAAAAACTGGGCACATCTTTTGCTTCTCCCAAAATAAAATCATCCACATCGGCATGGGCGCGAATGCCGGAAAAAGTTGTAATGAAATTTCGCCCGGGGATGGCGTTCCAGGTTTTTTCTGCGCGTTTTAGTATCGTAGCCAGCCCATTCAGCGTTGTGGCAGTATCTTCTTTTTCCAAAATATCTTCTGCAGTGGGGCCAAGTAGCAAAGGTCCATCTACGGTAGGCGTTACAAGCACGCCTTTGCCCAATTGTGAAGGGAGTTGAAAAACGCTATGAGAGAACGTACCTGCAAACTGCTTATCCACCATATAGTATTCACCACGGCGTGGTGTTATCTGAAACAAATGTGAGGAAAGCATAGCGTTTATTTCATCTGCATGAATGCCTGCTGCATTGACGACGATTTTAGTTTTATATGTATTTTTTTCGGTGTCTGTCACACAAAAATATGAGCCATGGTTTTCAATGGCGGCAACTTGCGTATGAAATGAAAATTGAGCGCCATTTTCCGCTGCATTTTCTGCCATTGCAATGGCAAGTTCATAAGGGCATACAATACCACCGGTGGGCGCATATAACGCTGCCACAGCATCTTTTCCAATGTTCGGTTCTTTTTCTCGCAACGCAGCTTGGGAAAGAATTTCGAGACCGGGAACACCATTTTCATTGCCTCGTTGCTGCAATGTTTCAAGTATTTTAAGATTATCCCCCTGAAATGCAACAATAAGAGACCCATTGCGATGAAAAGGAACATCCAGTTCTTTTGTGAGCCGGTCAAACATGGCATTGCCCAATATGTTGAATTTTGCTTTATTGGTGCCGGGTAAGGCATCATACCCTGCATGTACAATGGCAGTATTGGCTTTTGTTGCACCACGATCTGCCACATCGCTTCCGGTTTCTAACACCAGCACATTTAGCTGCCATCTGCAAAGCGCGCGGGCGATGGAGCAGCCGGTAATGCCTGCACCGATGATAATCACATCATGCATAATAATTCCTTTCTACAAAAGAAAAAGGCGTACCAAAAACAAACGGATCATTTTTGTTTACGCCTTTTCTCTTTATACTCTTAGGTGTAAATCATTTTTATGTGTTATTTATTTCAAAATAGAACTTTACTCTGTTTCTTCCCAAGCCAGCGCACGCCTAACGGCTTTATGCCAGCCGCTTAATTTTTGCTTGAGCCAAGCCTCATCTTTTTTTGGCGAAAAGGTTTCATCTATCTGCCAGTTTTCCAAAATTTCCTGTTGGTTCTTCCAGTAGCCCACGGCAAGCCCGGCAAGATAAGCTGCGCCAAGGGCTGTTGTTTCAATGCATTTCGGGCGTAATATAGAAGCATTTAATATGTCAGCCTGAAATTGCATTAAAAAATTATTGGCGCACGCACCGCCATCCACCTGCAAAGTATCTAGCATATAGCCAGTATCTTCTTGCATGGCGGACAATACATCTTGTACTTGATAGGCAATGGATTCCAGTGTGGCGCGAATGACATGTGCTTTGCCTGCGCCTCTTGTCAACCCCACAATCGTCCCGCGGGCATGACTATCCCACCATGGTGCTCCCAGCCCCACAAATGCAGGAACCAAATAAACCCCAGCGGTATTTTCCACCTGCCTTGCCCATTCTTCTGATTCGGCAGCGGTTTGAATCAAACCCAGTTCATCGCGCAGCCACTGCACTGCAGCGCCTGCCATAAAAATGGAACCCTCCAGCGCATAGGTTACTTCGCCATTTAACCCCCAAGCAATGGTGGTGATGAGTCCATTCTTAGAGGCAACAGGTGTTTTCCCTGTGTTCATCAGCATAAAACAACCGGTACCGTAAGTATTTTTCACGCTGCCGGCGCTATAGCAAGTTTGCCCGAATAAAGCAGCATGTTGATCGCCTGCGATGCCAGCAATGGTTATTGGTCCGCCAAAAATGAGCGGATCTGTCTCACCGTAGTTCATACTGGAAGGTTGCACTTTTGGCAGCATGGCCTGCGGGATGGAAAGTCTTTTACAAATTTCATCATCCCAAGTAAGCGAATTGATGTTAAACAACATGGTACGCGAAGCGTTTGAATAATCTGTTACATGCACTTTACCGTTGGTGAGCCGCCAAAGAAGCCAAGTATCAACGGTTCCGAACAAGAGATCGCCCGCTTCTGCCTTTTCTCTGGCGCCGGGGACATTTTCCAGAAGCCAGTGAATTTTTGTGGCAGAAAAATAAGGATCAATGATAAGCCCGGTTTTTTCTTTCCAAAGCGCGCCAAGCCCTTCTTCAGCCAATTGTTCACATAAAGAAGCTGTGCGACGACATTGCCAAACGATGGCAGGGTAGATGGGCCTTCCTGTATGCTTGTCCCATACAATTGTCGTTTCTCTTTGGTTGGTGATGCCGATGGCAGCGATGTTTTGATAAGAGATTTGTGCTTTTAGCAAAACCTCTTGCGCCACAGAAATTTGAGAAGTCCAAATCTCATCTGCATCGTGTTCCACCCAACCTTCTTTTGGATAATATTGCTTGAATTCTCGCTGCGCTGTACTGAGGGGCGTTCCCGTTTTGTCAAACAAAATGGCACGAGAACTGGTGGTGCCCTGATCCAGCGCTAAAATATATTGTTCCATCTGGTTTCCTCTTCCAATACAAATCATAAAAAAGACGCATGCAACAAAAAGAAGCGTTCTAAACTCTTTTTTCTCTGCAAAACGTCTCTTTTTATTATACGGAGAATATAAAGGAAATGCAAGCAAAAGCAAAGATCAAATATGCCACTTGAAAATTGCAACTTTAATTGCCCACCATTAATTACCAGTTATGTTTGTATTGTTCCCTTACTCTACCCAAAGGTGAGCGTAAAAAAATTAACTTTTCTCTATGCCGCCGCCATCATTTCATTTGCTGTCTTATAGCCATGAATTTTTCGGGGATAATTATTAACCCAGTCCTCTATTCGTTGTAATTCTTTAGCAGTCAGTTTCCCAATATCCGTACCCTTTGGAACAAACCGCCTGAGTATCCGATTGCCATTCTCGTTGCTTCCGCGCTCCCAGCTGCTGTATGGGTGGGCATAATAGACTTCACCACATCCGGCAGCCTTCTTGATTGCTTCGCTGTCTAGAAACTCACTGCCGTTGTCTGCTGTAATGGTCCTAATTACTGCAGAGAAATCACCTCCTACTCGCCGCCGCGCTCGTTTGATTGCCGCAATTACTTCTTTTTGTGTCTTATTCTTCACGAGCACATAAAGTGATTTTCTTGCCTTGCGCTCCACAAGCGTCAGTATGACTGGTTTCGTGCCCTGTTTACCAACAACCAAGTCGATCTCCCAGTGACCTGGTTCGCTCCGATCATCAGCCCCTTTGGGACGTTCTGTTATACTTTTACCGTTTCTGTTGTTTAGGGCAACAGTTCTTATTTTCTTGTAATCTCGCTTTTTAGCGCCATCCTTTTTGACCCACAGATCCTTATTTGTAACTTCACGAAAGATGCCCTTGTCGATATAGTTGTAGACCGTCTTGGTGCAGATTGTTGTCTTGTATGCCCAGCCTTTTGCTTTGAGCCTACCGATTATTACATCCGGTGACCATTTCTCGTTTTTAATTTTACTTTCGATGTGATCTGCTAGCTTCTGGTCGTTCCCTATTTTTAGCCCTCTGCCTTTATTCGCTGCCCACTCTTCGTGCACCGTTTGCGCCCTGTCTGCCTTATACACTAGTTCTACGATATACAGAGGTGCATATTTGTTGTTGGTGGGATTTATCCGCTTTTGTTCAACTAGGCCGGACTTCAGCTCTCGCTCAATAGTCCGTCTGTCTCGCTTGGGGCTTAGTGCATTTCCTATTTGTAAGGGAGTCAGTCCTTGTTCATACAGTGCCTCAATTTTATAGCGTTCTTTTTCAGAAATCTGTTTCCATTTTCGCTTGCCCATGTTATGCTTTTCTAGATCCATTCTGGTTCCCTCCAGTCGCTTTTGTTCATCAATTTAAGCATAACTGGTTTGACCGCAGAATGGGTCATTTTTTATTTGTTTGGGCAATTCATTTTACAACTTGCTGATCAAATATGCCACTTGAAGAAGGTATTTGTACTGCGGATCAATTCTTTTCCTCGTGAAAATGCGGCTTTTCTTGACATGTGGGGTGTAACTGATAAAATATAAAGAGTAGAGAATTGCGCTTGTATTACCAATGAAAAGAAGGCTGACATAGAGGTGACCATGAAAAAATTTATCCGCGACAATGCAATCATATTATTGTTTTTTTTCTGCAACGCTAGTGGTACTGGTGATTTCTTTGATTGCCAGCGCGCTGATGAACGAGTCTTCTAAACTACTTGAATACAATACACAACAGCGCCTTATTTCTCTTAGCAAAGCTGCTGCAAAACTGGTAACAGCAGAAGAGTTAGAAGAATTTCAAACGGTAGAGGATATGGAAAAACCGCTGTACCAGGAAATAAGAGAGCGGTTGATTTCATTTACCGAAGATTCTGAAATCATGTTTACCTATTATTTACGTCCGGAAAACGGGAAATTACAGTTTGTCATCGATAGTGATGTTGACCCTGAAACGCAAGTGGGGTTGCATAGCGATCCTGTGGATTTGGAGCCGGCGCCAGAAGAAGCATTAAAAGGAACTGCTGCCAGCAGCGGTGTGGGCAACTATTCGGAAAATTGGGATGGCATTCTTGCTGCATATGCGCCTGTTTATGATGCCAATGGCGAAGTGTATTGTGTTGCAGGGGTGGATATGTCAGATGAGCAAATTGTGCTGATGCAGGAGCGGATGCGTATTTTGTCTTGGGTATTGTTCTTCTCCATGGCGATTGTCATTTATACAGGCATTACAGGGCTTAATTTATACCGCCAAAAGGCACAACAATCTGAAGAAGCAAGCGAGGCAAAAAGCCAATTTCTTTCTCGTATGAGCCATGAAATTAGAACGCCTATGAATGCCATCATCGGGCTTTCTCGTATGGCGCAAAGCACAGAAGAACTTTCAAAAATCTATTATTATTTGGAAAACATAGATACCTCTTCGCAGCACTTGCTACACTTGATTGATGATATTTTGGATCTTTCCAAAATCGAATCGGGCAAATTGGAGCTGGAGGAAGTTGCGGTCGCGTTAAAAGATGAAATTGAGGCAATCTGCCGTATGATAATGCCGCAAATTGAAGTAAAGCAACAATATTTCTCCTTGGAAATTGAAGAAGGCATGCCCCAATTTGTCTATTGCGACAGCACACATTTGCGACAGATTTTAGTCAACTTACTCTCCAACGCAGTGAAATTTACGCCGGAAGGCGGGAGCATTACGCTTTCGGGGCGTGTTTTGGAATATAAAAACAATTCCTATAACATTGAATGGAAAGTAAAAGACACCGGCATTGGCATTGAAGAAAAATTTCAAAAGACTTTGTTTGATCCCTTTGAACAAGGTGATGGCAGTACAACGCGCCGCTTTGGCGGCACAGGGCTAGGGCTTGCCATTGCAAAACAGTTGGTAGAAGCGATGCAGGGAGAAATTTCTGTGGAAAGCGCTATGGGGCGCGGCAGTACATTTACGTTTAATGTATGGTTAAAAGAAGCGCCACCGGTTGCAGTTGAAAAAGAAGCGCAACAAGAGGGGCAAGTGGATTTAACAGGCAAACGCGTTTTGCTAATTGGAGATTCTGCAATCAATCAAATGATTGCGGCCAATGTGTTTGAAGAGCTGGGTGCGACGGTAGAAACGGCAGATAATGGTTTTCTTGGTGTCAATAAGTACCTAAATGCGCCAGAGAAATATGATCTTATTTTTATGGACATTCAAATGCCCGTCATGGATGGATATGAAGCCACGCGGCGCATCCGAGAATCAGGAAGAGAAGATGCGCTGATGATTCCCATCATTGCCATGACGGCCAACGTGTTTCGCGAAGATGTGGAGAAATCATTGGAGGCGGGGATGAATGCGCATATAGGAAAACCTTTTGAAATTGAACAAATTGAAGAGACAATTGCAGAAGTTATGAAACGGGCATCCGGCGAAGCAGAATAGATGGGTTGTTTGATTGCGTTGTATCTTATGCGGGAGCGTAGGATACAACGTTTTTTATATCCTATAAAAAAGGTTGAGGGGAAAAGATGCAGATACAACAATTTGGTATAATCAACAACTGCTTTCTTGTAAAAGGAGAAGCAGGCGCCATTTTAATTGATACAGGGCTTTACGCGCAGCGAGAAAAAGTTTTTGCCAAAATAAAAAATGAAGCGGTAACATTGATATTACTCACCCATGGACATAGGGATCATACAGATAACGCAGCTTATTTCCGCGAAAAGTTAAGCGCTCCCATTGCCATGCATCCAGCTGACTTGCCCATACTAAAAGATATGCAAGCAAGCGTGTTGCATGCTAGCGCGCTGGGCAAGCAGATGATGAAAATGACAGATCAAAAGACAAAAAAACGCGCGTTCGAGGAATTTGCGCCGGATGTTTTTTTGGAAGAAGGGATGTGCCTTGCTCCATATGGCATTGCAGGAAAAATTACTGCCCTGCCAGGGCATACGGCGGGTTCTGTTGGCGTGTTTTTGGACAATGGAACGCTCATTGCAGGAGATGCGCTGATGCATTTGCCCTTCATGAAGACACCGCAAATTTATGAAGAGAAAGCAGAGCTGCTTTGCAGCATCGAAAAAATTAAAAAAATAAGCCCCACAAAAATTTATGTGGGGCATGGTTATAAAATAAACGGCAAACGATTTTCAAAATAATTTAAGAGAGATACTGCGCCAAAACTTCATATAGGCGATCTAGCTCAATGGGTTTTGCGATATGATCATTCATACCGGCATCTAAACAGGCTTGTACATCTTCCTTAAAGGCATTTGCCGTCATGGCAATGATGGGAAGTGTTTGTGCAGCAGGAAGACTGAGCGCACGAATTCTTTTTGTAGCCTCTAATCCATCTAAAACTGGCATCTGTACATCCATCAAAACAAGATCATATTTCCCCTTCGCAGAAAGAACCATATCAATGGCTTCTTGGCCGTCGGTGGCAAAATCAATTTGTACCTTGGTTTCTGCCAAAAGTGCTGCCAAAATCTCACGGTTGATTTCTATATCTTCTGCCAGCAAAATATGCTTTTCCGCCCAGTCATGGTCTTCTTTTGCGGCGGTTTCTGCTAAAATTTTTGGATCTGTCGCTTCCATGATGACGTTGAATAACGCAGAAGGCAAGATGGGCTTAGAAAGCAGATGTTTTATGTTATGCGCAGTCATGAGCGGTGTGAGTTCTTCTCGCTCAGCGGCACTCATTAAAATAAAAGTGGTTTGCTCTTTTGCCTTGCCCAAGGATTCTTCCAGGCGTTCCTAAGAAAGCCCCATGAGCCGCCGATCAATAAAAACAAGATCGTAAGGTGTTCCGTCTTTTGTACCGGCAGATATTTTTTCATAAAATGCATCTGCGCCATATACGGCATCGCAAGACAAAGAGAAATTTTCTAATAATTTTTCCAAATATTCAAGATCCACCGGATTATCATCTACAACCAGTATGCGTAAATCATGGGGCAAAGAGGAATAGTCCTTTGGCAAATGTAGCTGCCCCCAGCCCACTTTTACTTCGAAACGGAATGTAGAGCCTTGCCCAAGTTCGCTTTCCACCCAGATGGTTCCGTTCATGAGTTCAATGATTGTTTTACAAATGGCAAGCCCCAATCCTGTGCCACCAAATTGCCTTGTAATACTGCCATCTGCCTGTTCAAAAGAAGTGAACAGGCGGGATTGTTGTTCTTTTGAAATGCCAATGCCGTTATCGATTACATCCACATGTAAAAAGGAAGATGTATCATCTGCAGGCACTTCTTTGATGCGCAACGTGATGTTACCGCCATCTCCGGTGAATTTTGTTGCGTTGGAAAGAAGGTTGGTTAAAACTTGCGTCAACCGCAATTCATCGCTTATCATTTCACGGCTGAAATCGCCCTCCAACTCAACTTGGAAATGCTGCCGCTTTTCTTCCATTTTCACTTGCACCAAGCTGATAACATGTTGCAGCATTTTTTCAAAATCGAAATTATGCGTCGAAATTTCAAATTTCCCTGATTCAATTTTAGACATATCCAAAACATCATTGATGATGGAAAGTAGCTGCCTGGAAGAAAGGGCTAGTTTCTCTAAATAATATTGTATCTTTGGCAAATCTTCTGTGTTTTGTGCCAGAGTGGTCATGCCAATAATGGCGTTCATGGGCGTTCTGATTTCATGGCTCATACGAGAGAGGAACTCGCTTTTTGCCCGCGTATTTGCTTCGGCAATTTCAGTGGTTTCCACCAAATTGCGCATGAGCGTATTTCGGAGCAACGCAGAAACCATCAAAATACCTGCTGATTGCAATACTTGTTCTTCTGCTTTTGTGAAAACCCGTTCATGCTGGCAATCATCAAACCCGATAAACCCCCAAGCTTTTCCCGCTTGCGTAATGGGGATGACAAGAATGGAGATAATATCTTGCGGCTCTAAAATTGCCCGCTCCTCTGCCGGTAAATCTTTTACCGGCCCATTGAGCGAAATACCATTCATAATAGAAGCATGCCAAAACGGAACTTCATCATAAGGCAAGTCAATGGTAAAATCTTTCCCTTGTTGCGGCTCAACGCCTTCCGCCCATTCATATGTTTGGCGACAATAAGCAACACCATCTTTTTCGTAATTTTCCCAAATATAGGTTCTATCTGCGCCTACAACACGCCCGATGGTTTGTAGCGATTCCCAGATGACCCGTTCAAATTCTTCGGATGTTGCAGAAACCAAATGATTGGCCACGCTGTTGACAGATTGCAACAAACGATCATGACGCACCAATTCATTGCGCGCTTGGCGCAGCAGTGTAAGATCAATCATATAACAAACGATGGCAAAAGAGCCTTCGTAAGGGATGCGCTTTAAGACAACATTGACAACCACCGGTCTATGATGGAATACAAGCTCTGCTTCAAACTCAGTTTGCCCTTCTTTTAGCGCGATAAGTAGGCGCGTTTCCATGGTATCTGTTGGTTTGCCGCTGGGTTGAAAAGGTGGCGAAGCTTCTGCCAATCGATCATGCAACCCAGCCAAAAGCGCTTCTTTGGAAGAAAATCCAAAGAAAGAAATGGCGCACGGGTTACAATCAATGGCATGAAATTGATGATCAAACAATACATTGATATGTGGATTGGCATCAAACATCGCTGTCATTGTATGGCGTGTTTGCTCCAAACTTGCAACAGCCGTTGCCATTTCACTTTGCAACTTTTCGCTATAATCTTTATTTGCCTGCAGGCTGGTGCGTAGCGCCTCTTCTGCGCGCATCATTTTATCGATGTACAAAAGCCCACCGCGCATGCGAATGGGGTTGCCAGCCGCATCCCACTCTACAATGCTGGCGATATCCATGAACCAAAGATAGATGCCATCTTTGCTCTTGATGCGTATCTCCATGGAAAATACACCTTCATTTTTCGCGATATAATCTTCCAAACCTTTTTGCATTGTTGCAAAATCGTCCGGATGCATGGCGACAGAAACGCCTTTGATGCTGCCATTTAATTCTTCCGGCGTATAACCGGTTAGATGTTGATAATCATCGCTAAAGGTAATATGATCATTTGCAATATCCCATTCCCAGGTACCTAAACCTGCCAGATGCGAGACATATTCCACATGCTCTTTCTCGGCCAGAAGTTGTTGTAATTCACTTTGGTACATGGAAATATCAAGAGAAACGCCGCCCAAAAGAAGCGGTTTGTTTGCATCGTCGCGGGCGATCACAGTTCCGTAGATATACAGCCAGCGCGGCGCTTTGTTTGCATGCACCAATCGGAAAGAAAATATCATTTCTTCTATTTCATCGTTTGCAAGGTGCGACAAATCTGCTTGCAATCGCCGCATATCTTCGCTTGCAAGATGTTGAAAGCTTTCTTCCAGAGGATAAGCGCTTTGAGGCGTCAAATGTAAGAACCCCCAAAAGACATCGTTTCCATAAAGCGCTGCCTCGCCTACATTCCATTGCCAGACGCCTGTTTCGGCAGCACCTAATATTTGAAAAATATTTTGTTGTAGTTTGTTTGACATATTCTACCTCGCGGGTTTATGGCATACGAACCTTCGTTAATATTATAACAGATATCCGTGCGCTTGCACATTTACAGAAAAAGACTTCTGTAAAAGAAAATAAAAAGAGCTTGCAACCAAGTACAAGCTCTTTTGCTAGGATAAATTAAACGTTTTGTTTCTTCAAGTAATATGCTGCAATGCCAACGAGCAGCAGCATAGAACTAAGCAGGCTGATCCATAAAATGCTGTTATGCGCATCTCCTGTTTTTGCTGCCCCACCACTGGAATCTTCCACAAATGTGACATGAATGGTTTTGTTGCTTTCTACATTTTCAAATGTATAGGTGTTGTTAGTGATAGCAACTGCTGTACCATCCACCAACACTTCTTTTACAGCATATCCTTCATCCAGAATGAACGTAAAGGCTTTGCTGCCGCCTTTTTCGACAGTAACATCGCCAATGGGGGGAAATGGTACCGCCTGCCCCGGCAGAGGCTTTTATCGTGAAGAGGGTCCCGCTATTGTCGATGACGGTCAAGGCAAATTTAGGGGTTGCGCCGCCATCCATCTGGAACAGAATATCATATGTATCAAGCGCCAATGTATCCATCCATGCTTTTGTAAACGTAACAACATTGTCTGTCAATGTGTAATGTGTACCTAAAACAAGCGGGCTTGTAGCGCCATCCATGCGAAGAGAAGTCAAGGTATAATCATTGGGCGTAACCGTAACCACGATATCATTTTTCGCTTTTTTATCATAAATACCGGAAACCGGCGTGATGAACGCATCCTTCTTGTCTGCGCGCGTGATTTCAATATGATAAAAAGTAACAGCGGATTCTGCTTCTGCCCAAACTTCGCAGTAAATATTGTTTGCGCCTACACTGAGTGCAAAGGGAATTGTTGCGCTGTTTTCAAAAGAAGCTGAATCATATAATAAAAAGAATGCGTTCTCTGAAGAGAGAACGATATCCGTTTCCACAAGCGCATCTACAGCATTGGAAACAGAAAGAGAAATCTTTTTCGGATCTTCTAGCGTGCCTGCCTCGTTACCGGCTTGTACGGTCTGCCCGAAGATAGAGGCGATGGACATGTCATCATCAATGGATTCAACAGGATCACCCGTAAGCGTTGTATAATCAAAAGACGCACTTTCAAAAACGAAAATTTCACCGCCGTTTGCCACCGCTCCTTCTACAGAAAAATCATTTTTCACACACAATGCACCTTCGTTTTCAACGTTTCCCGTAATAGCAACAGTACCTGTGTTTTCAAAATAACCGCCGGAAGCAATGGAAACTGTGCTGGTAGCACCGCCGCCATCAATGGTACCTTCGTTCGTAATATTGCAAGCTGCCCCAATGTTAAGCGAAGCGCCATCGCCCAAAGAGACAGCGCCTTTGTTGGTCACTGAAGCACTGGCTGTTAACGCAAACGTTACGTTTGCTGCAAGTGAGACGGTGGCATCCGCTTCAATGACAAAAGATTCTTTTTTGCGCAAATCAAAATCTGCAGGCAAGGTTGCTTCTCCGCTGGAGAAAACATATTGGTTGGCTGCGTTTCCCCCGTCGCTTACGACAATAATATGTTGTAAGAACGTAAAAGCATCTGCGCTGGAAAGATCAACGCCTGCAGCGGCTTCTCCTGTTGCTGCGTCATTGGTACCCCAAGAAATAATACCGCTTGAAAGCATCATGGCAGCCGGTGAATTATCTGTACTAAAATAGGGCTTATTCACCCATGCGCAATGAAGCGAAGTGTCTGTAGCAGAATCAATGCTTGCTGTTGCACCACCCAGCATGATGGGCACACGATACAAAGAACAAGCACCTTCAAATGTCAAAGAAACCCCGTTTGCGATGATGACGGCATTGGGCGCGTTCACACTGGAGAGTGTGACGGTTTGGTTTGGTGCATCGCTGGTGATGACAATGGCATAATCATGCGGTTTTCCTGTTCCTGCAGTAATGGCAAAACCAAGGGCTGTATAAGCATCATCAAAAGATGCATAATTGTTTATCACAGCACCACTTTTTACATCTACAACATCATAATCAAAGTTTGCTGCAGATGCGGAAGTAGGAAGCATCATAATAAACAATAAAATTACCATTAAAATGGCCAAAAAATGTTTTCCCCTACGCATGTTACTTCTCCTTTAATATACAAGAATATACATTATATATGACATATAAAAATTTGTTGTACAATAAAAAACGATTTTTTTCTGTATAATGTTCAAACATTTGTAACAAAATACCCATAAATAAAGGGAAAATCAGAGGTTTTTGCGAAAAAAGAAAGCGGCAAGGCTTGACAAACAAAAATTTTTGATGTTAAATAAATACCAATCGAATAGATAAAGGCTGTGAAGAGAAGGAGTAACAATCGTTTCAAAACAAAGAGAGAGGCAGATGGTGGAAAAGCCTCATGCGAGAGGTTGTGAAGTAGTCTTGGAGCTGCAGACTGAACGGGCAAAAGCCTAAGTAGGCTCTGACGGGAATTTCTCCCCGTACAAGGAAGAAGCGGCATCGGCTTGGCCTGTGCTGAATGAGGTATAAAGGTAATACCTTTATATGAAGTTAGGTGGTAACGCGAGTCATTCGCCCTAAGAGGGTGCGTGGCTTTTTTGTTTTTATGGCAAAAGGAGTAAGGAATATGAAATTGCTAAACAAGTTTTTAAAGAGAACAGAGTTTGAAGATTATGCTGATTTTAAGGAACACTTTGAAATCAATGTGCCGGAGGATTTTAATTATGTACGGGATGTCATAGATGTTTTGGCAGAAGAAAAACCGAATAAGTTGGCGTTGTTATATTGTAATGATGAAGGCGAGGAACAGCGGTTTACTTTTGGCGATGTTGCCAGATATTCTAAGCAAATTGCAGCGTATTTCGCGGCAAAAGGGATTGGCGCGGGAGATAGCGTAATTACATTGCTGCGGCGGCGCTGGGAATACTGGATGATTGCCGTTGCCCTGCATCGCTTGGGCGCGCTGCTCGTGCCCGGCTCCATTCAATTGATGAAAAAAGACATTGCGTATCGCGTAGAAGCGGCGCAGGCAAAGATGATTGTTGCCATAGATGATGCTTTTGTATTGGAGCAGCTGGAAGGGCAGCAAATAGAATCGGAAACGCTGGAGCATATATTGATTGTGGGCGAAAATACAGGCGCATATGAAGATTTTCATGCATCTTTTGATCAATATGGAACTTATGAAGGCTGCGCAAAAAGAAAGCAAGATGATTCTTTCATTGCTTACTTTACTTCAGGAACAACCGGATATCCCAAAATGGCAGTGCATAACCAAACCTATGCGCTAGGGCATATTGTTACGGCAAAATACATGCAGTGTGTGCGAGATGGCGGGCTGCATTTGACGCTGGCAGATAGCGGCTGGGCAAAATTTGGCTGGGGGAATTTATATGGGCAATGGATTGCGGAAACGGCAATTTTGGCGTATGACCCCATTCGCTTTCAATCTAAGAATTTGATGCATATCATGGAGAAATATGCACCCACCACCCTTTGTATTCCGCCTACCATGTATCGCTTTTTATTGAACGATGGTGTGGAGAAAAAGCACATCGCTTCCATTGAATGGTATTCTACAGCAGGCGAACCGTTAAGCCCCAAGGTAAATGAAGCATTTTTTGCGCTTTCAGGGCATGAAATTCATGAAGGCTTTGGGCAGAGCGAAGGAACGCCCATTACCTGTTCTTATGAATGGCTGGAAGTCCGCCCCGGCTCTATGGGCAAGCCTTCGCCGTTATATGATGTTGCCATTGTAGATAAAGAGGGAATGCCGCTGGAAGCAGGCGAAAGCGGAGAGGTTATTATCTATACAGACGGTAAGAAAACGCCCATAGGCTTATTGGCAGGATATATTATTGATGGTGTGTTTACGCGAGGGTATGATGAAATTTATCACACCGGAGATATTGCATATGCAGACGAAGACGGGTATTATTGGTATGTGGGGCGCAATGATGACATGATCAAATGTTCCGGGTATCGCATCGGTCCGTTTGAAATTGAAAGTGTATTAAATACACATCCGGCGATCAAAGAATCTGCCATTGTAGGCAGACCGGATGAATTGCGCGGACAAGTGGTTTGCGCGGTGGTTGCGTTGCGCGAAGGGTTTGCGCCTTCCGATGCGCTAACGAAGGAACTGCAAGAATACGTAAAAACCAATACGGCGCCTTACAAGTATCCTAGAATTGTAGAATACATGGAAGCACTCCCCAAGACCACATCAGGGAAAATCATTCGAAATGTGCTGACAAATAAAGAGGGATAATGGAAGAGCAACTTAGGTATAAAAATTTATTTTTGAAAATTATCAATAACTTGGGCGAAAACGAAGATCTCTATGCGCCAATACCGGATATCTTAGAAGAGATGTACGAATTCTTTCGGTTTGGTTGCGGGTTCGTTTACCAAGGCGATTATGCAGGCGTTTTTTCTTTAAATGAATCCTATTTGCTTTACAAAAATGAAAACTTATCAGAACAACTGCAGTTAGAAACCAGCTTTTCAAAAGAAGAGATTGCGCGATTGGCAGAGCAACGCGCCGTAATTGCAGCGCCTGCGTTTGCAAAAAATGATGTGGCAGAAAAGTTGAGTGCACTTTTGGGCGCGCAAATTCTGGTATTGGTGCCTATTGTAGATGATGAAAAAACGTTGATTGGTTTTATTGGAATGTCAGACCGGCGGGGAAACATTGGGCTTAGCACAGAAGATTACGAGGTTGCCATTTCTATCTTGACCGTTGCAGCGAACCAAATCAAGCTGCGCTTATACCAAGAGCAAATTTATAATTCTCGGCGCGCGCTGGAGCGAACGCTGGATAACATGGGCATTGATGTATATGTCAATGATTTTTATACCCATGAGATTTTGTACGTAAACAAATCTATGGCGGCGCCATATGGCGGAGTGGAAGCCTTACGCGGTCAAAAATGCTGGAAAGCCTTATATGAAGATAAACAAGGGCAATGCGAATATTGCCCGCAAAAAAAATTGCTGGATGAAAGCGGAAACCCAACAAGAGTATATTCTTGGGATTATGAGCGGCCGTTTGATGGCGCATGGTTTCGTGTGTTTAGCGCGGCGTTTCCTTGGGTGGATGGACGGCTGGCGCATGTAGTCAGTAGCGTGGACATCACGGAAAACAAGCAAAATGAGAAGCTGATTCGCCATATGGCAGAATATGATGAACTCACCGGCTTGCCCAACCGAGGGAAATTGGTTGCAGATATGGAAAATGCTTTGGCAGCGTTGCAAGGCACTGAAAAAAAGGCATATGTTTTGTTTTTTGATCTAAATGATTTTAAGCAAGTGAACGATACATTGGGGCATCGGGCGGGCGATGAAGTTTTAGAGCGCATCGGTAAAATATTAGAAGCATCTCCGTTGACCAAAGCGCATGGGTACAGGCATAGCGGCGATGAATTTGTATTGTTTTATACGGATATTACAGAAGTGACGTTGCGTGAAGTTGTCGCTGCCATTGAAAAGCGGGCAGCAGAACCGCATTATTTGCAAGATGGCGTAGCGCATGTGCCGGTGAGCATAGGCATTGCTGTTTATCCTGCGGCGGGAACAGATCCGGAAACGTTGATACACAACGCAGATATGGCTATGTATGCGGCAAAGCAAGATGGCGTATATGACGCATTTGTTTATGATGAAAATGGAAACATTCCGTTTTCATTGTGGCATGTAGAAGAATAACTTACCAAAGCAGAAAGACCAAAAGACCTGTAGAGGTCTTTTTTTGTTGCATGTATGTCGCAAAAATAAATCGACAAAAAGACAATCTTTTTGTATAATACTATCTTGTGTATATTTACACATATTAATGAAAAGTTACACATTGTGTGATAATAAAGTTTAGGAGAAACAAATGGAGCTGTTTTTTGCAATCACTGAATTGGTATTGCCGGTGTTGGTCATGATTTTGATTGGTGTTTTTTGTCGGGTGAAAAACTTGTTTGGCGAAGAGGTTTTAGATGGTATTAAAAAGCTGATTACAAATTTTTTGCTACCGGCAGTTATTTTTGGCGCGCTGGCACGTATGGAGTTTTCAGGGACAGTGCTTATTTTAGCAGCATTATGCCTTGTTATGGATGTTTTGGCGTTGGGTGTTGGGTTTCTAACAAAACCATTGCTAAAAGAATATGGCACATACCATCCATTTTTGATGGCAGGATATGAAGTTGGGCTACTTGGCTTTGCACTTTTCCCGTTGCTGGTTGGCGCAGAAAACATTGGCTTTTTGGCCAGCCTGGATGCGGGTGGATGTATCTTTTTCTTTTGCATCTATTTGCCGATTTTGCAAAGAGAGAATGGCGTATCAGAAAGCGCAAAAGAAACCATAAAAAACATCTTTACAGCGCCCAGCCTAATTGCCTGTATCATTGGCCTTTTATGCAGCGCAACCGGGCTTGGGAATATGCTATTCACTTCAGCGGTTGGGCCAACGATTGATGCGACGTTGTCGCTGGTTACTTCGCCTACAACGGCGCTTATTTTGGTCATTGTAGGATACAACTTAAAGTTGCAAAAAGATATTCTCCTGCCTGTGTTAAAAACATCTCTGCTGCGGTTGGTAACGATGGCGGGAATATGCGTTTTGGCAATTTTGTTTTTACAATTGATTGGAATTACAGATGCGCTTGTCATTTATTCGCTTATCTTTATGAGCGCGCTTTCGGCGCCGTACATTGTGAGCGTTTACGCAAAAGGCGAAAAGCAAATTTCTTATATCAGTACACAAGTGAGTTTATATAGCATTGTCATATTTATCGTGTTTGTCGTTATGCGCGTTGTATTGGTATAAAGTTGACTGTCTGTAAAACGGCAGTATTGGCTTGCGCAAAACAAACGAAATAAAGCAAAAATAAAGATGTGGTGAAATGAAAATCCTGCTGTATAAGCAGGATTTTTTGTTTTGCTACGCGAATTTGTAAAAAAGAGATTGAAAGAAAAGGGGTAGTAGAATGGAAAAAAGAATTTTTAACAACATTGGAAAGGAAATTTCTCTTCTAGGGTTTGGGGGCATGCGCTTTCCGCTGCTGGAGGGGACAGGAGAGATTGATTACGCAAAAGCAGAGGCTTTGATTGCGCGGGCAATGCAAGCAGGCATTAACTATTATGATACTGCTTGGGGGTATCATGGCGGAGAAAGCGAGACGTTTTTTGGAAATGCCATGAAAAAATATCCACGGGAAAGCTACTATTTGGCTTCAAAAATGCCCACATGGGAGGCGCTGGTGAATGCAAAAGAAGATGTGGAGCGGATTTTTGAAACACAACTGCTAAAATGCCAAACAGAATATTTTGATTTTTATTTGGCGCATGCACTTTCAAAAGAACATCGAGAAGTATTTGAAGCGTTTGATATTTATGATTTTCTCATGGAAAAGAAAAAAGAAGGGAAAATCAAGCATCTTGGATTTTCTTTTCATGACAACCCGGAAGTATTGCAAGGAATTGTAGATGACTATGCATGGGATTTTGCGCAAATTCAATTGAACTATGTGGATTGGGAAGCTTCCAATGCAAAGCAACAGTATGAAATTTTAGCAGAGCGGAATATTCCGGTGCTGATCATGGAGCCGGTGCGTGGAGGCGCGCTTGCGGCGCTAAATGAAGAAGCGACAATATTTTTGAAAGCGCAAGACGAAGCGGCAAGCATCGCTTCTTGGGGAATGCGCTTCGCAGGTTCGTTACCAGGCGTTATGTGCGTCTTAAGCGGCATGACAACCATGGAACAATTAGGAGATAATATAAAAACATTTTCCAATTTCAAATCACTTTCAGAAGCAGAATATGCAGCGATTGAACAGGCGAAAACGGCGTATTTGGCTGCAGGAACGATTCCTTGCACAGGTTGCCGCTATTGTATGCCTTGCCCGGTGGGTGTAGATATCCCCCGCGTATTCGCGCTATATAACAACTATCTTTCCAACAAAGAGAAGAATATACAGTGGTTTAAAAACAGCTATCGCGCGTTAATGGACGCGGAAAAGGCCAAAAATTGCATTGCTTGTGGTGTTTGTGTTACGCTTTGTCCGCAAAACATTGCGATTCCTGAGCATATGGCTGAAATTACGGCGTTTACGGAAAAGTTAGGGGTATAGCAGAAGAAAACGAGCAAAAAAAGAGATAATCTTTTCAGATTATCTCTTTTTTATTTTTTAGGAAAATATAATTTACATTTATATGTAAAAAAGATATGATTATTACAAGGAATAAAAAGTAAAAAAATAAAAACATATCTATTTTGTATAATTACAATATAGAAAAGGAGGAGATTCCAATGATTATATTTCAGCATATCTTAATAGACAATTTATAAAGATATGCAATAAAAAAGGAATTGACTTAATGAAAAGAGAATAAAAAGGAGGAACTTTTTATGAAATCAAAGACGAAAAGAATACTAATACTAGGGTTTGTTATGTTGACGTTACTATTAGCGGTTTTACCGACGGCAAAAGCAACCTACTGGTATTTTAACCAGACTCATTCAAAAGGCTTTACACATACATTTACCTCTACCTATATTGGCGCGAAAGCAAAACTGGATAGCAGTGGTGTGCCAATGGAAAAATGGTTTGTAAAACAGGCTGGAGTACAGTTGGGTGCAACGATGAATTTAGATAACGTAGAAAGAGCAAGAACAGGGTCAAAAGGTAGTAAAACACTCTATGCACAAAAAGTCTACACGAATGGACCAACTATGTCTGGTCGTATTGAATACGCATAAAAGCACTATAAGGGCAGATTTATCTGCCCTTTTTGATAAAAGAAAAAGGGAGTCGAGCATGCTAAATTTTGCAATACAATTTATGGTTCGTAAAAAACGAGGTACAATATTACTCGTTCTGATTCTAACCTTTGTATTTGCATTGGTGTTTTCAGTTATACCCCTTTTTGAAGGTATAAAAGCAAGCATTATTGATACAGCAGCAGATAAATATGGCGCGCACGAAGGAATTATTTATAACTTAAATGAAGCGCAAGCAGCATATGTCAAAGAACAAGAAATATTAAAAGAATGCGGCATCATCTATAACTTTGGGCGGGCGCAATTTGCAGGCAGTGAGGCATTTCTTACGCTGGGGTGCTTTGATGAAGAAGCGATGCAGATGGGGCATATTCGCATTTTAGAAGGCAGATTGCCCACGCATGAAAACGAAATTGCACTGGAAAAGAATGCGCTTTTTCGCATGGAAAACGAAGTGCATGTTGGAGAGGCAATTACGCTTATAGTAGATGAGCAAGAAAAAGAATATATGGTAGTTGGTTTTTTAAGCAATTATACAGGCATTTGGACAGGCACGGAGGAGCTTTATTATGGCGTAAACGATTTGCCGCAAGGGATTGTTATTGATGTAGGGCAAGCGCGGCATATGCATGCCATGACAATAGAAGATGGGCTTTATGAGAGTCAAAATGATGGCATTGCCCTATCTCTTGGAAAACAATACGTAGAAAATGGGAATATGTATCGCATCCATAGAGAAGAAATAGATCAGTTGCGGATGTTTCAGTTGATTTTTTTCTGTTTTACATTAGTGGGCGCGGGGTTTGCGCTTTATACGGGAATCGGGTTGTATTTAGATCAATACCAAGATGTATATCGAATGCTTTTTGCATTGGGCGCAGAGGGAGAGTATCCGTTTCTGATCTATGTGATACAACAAATTTGCTTGCTGGTAGCAAGCCTACTATTGGGCATCTCTATTGGTGCGCTTTTTTGCTTTCTGGCAACGATACAGCAAGCGCAATTTGGCATTGCATTGTTTACGAAGCAGAGCATGTTTTATTTGTTATTAACGCTTGTCGTGATTATTGTCATTATGATAAGGGGATACCGTGGTAAAATTCAGAAGTTACGCGGCGCATCTGTTTCCGCTACAAAAAAAGGGAAAGTACGCCCTATGCGCATAAAAAGCTCTTTTACATATTCATTAACCATTCACCAATTAAAAGTGAATTTGAAGAAAATGATTCCAGTGATACTACTCATCACACTACTCTTTTCACTGCTTTCGTTTACAAAAATTTATTTTGATGCATTTGAGAGTTATTATGGAATTGACGATGGGCTGCCGGCAGATTTTTTTGTCAATGCGGGCGATGATGCTTTTGTTACAATTGGACCGGCCTCTCTTGAGATGACGAAAAACCGATTTCTTCCGAAAAAAGACTATTTGGATTTGATGCAAATGGAAGGCGTTTCATATGTGGAGACGAGCTTTGGCATGAACCGCGCGCGGTTGCTGCTGGAAGATAAAAATGACCCATATTGGAGCCCATTGCAAAAAGATATGAGTAATCAAGATTATGATGCCGATGAAATCGTCGGGCTGCCGCAAGATGTTTTGCCTATCAATGAACTTTTTTATTATTCAATCATGGTTTTGGATCCGGTTACAGAAGATTTATTTTTGAAAAATTACCCTGCGTATAAGAATGAATTGCCGGGCGAGAATGAAGCAATGCTCTTTTTGCCGCCGCGTTCTCGTTACGAACATATCCCCGAAAGCGAAATCGTAACCAACAAAACGCTGCAAGCGGGAGATGCTTTGCGCTTCGGATATTTGGAAACAGAAAAGCCTTTTTTTGCAGCGTTAGAAGACATATCTTCTATTTCATATGTAGAACATAATTTAACAGTAAAAGAGATTGTGGAAGCACCTCTTTTGATTGATACCGGAAGATTTCGACTGGAAAAAGGCTTCCCTGTTATTATCATATCCGAAGAGACTTTTCTCAACTCACCTTTATTTACAGGAGTAAAAAGCATTTACGTTTATTTAGACGAAAATATTTCAGAAGATAATTATACGCGCATTGAACGCCAAATTCGCATTCTAGGCAGTTCTACAGATTATGTACAGATTACTTCACTACGAGAAGAGGAAGCAGAGCGAGGAAGAATGCGACAAATTGTAAACACAAGCATGAGTTATGTAGTGCTGATACTTGGCATTTTTGCTTTCGCCAGCACATTTTCAACCCAATATCTTTCATTGCTGCAAAGAGAACCTTCTATTGCCATATTCCGCGCGCTGGGCATGAAAAAGCGGCAATTGTTTTTCTCCATTCTTTATGAAATGCTTTGCTACCTTCTGTTATCGCTTGCAATTTCTTATGTGCTTTATTTCACCGTTATTCATCATGTTTTTGCGCAAATCTTATACATCCTTCTATCAGTCGAGCACTTAATAACAGCTTGTATTGTACTAGGTATTTGTGGGCTAGTGGGCGCAGTTCTCTATGTTTTCATTGCCGTTGTTCTGCTAAACGGTATTTACCGCAAAAGTATTAACAGCGCAATGCGCACGCGAGAGTAGAGAGAAAATCTCTTTTTATGCTTCAAGGCATTTTATTTCCCTTTCTCCGATTATTTTTGAATATGCAAAACCTGCTGTTGCGAGATTTTTCAGTTGTCGCCCCAGCTTCTTTTGAAGTGGTAAGATTGTTACATCATATTGGGCACGCAAAGAAATCGTTTCTTGCCAAACAGATGAAAAGGGCGCGGTGGTGTCATATAAAACAGCCAGCTTTGGCTTAGCCATAGGTATGATAAACTTTTGCGCTTTTAGAATTTCAAGTACACGTTCAAACCCAATGGAAAAACCAACGGCAGGCGTAGCGCTTCCGACAAATTTTTCAATCATATTATCATAGCGCCCGCCGCCGGCGATGGAAGAGGTGTAGGAAGGTAATATGGCTTCAAAAACACAGCCGGTGTAATAACCTTGCCCACGAATTAATGTGAGCGAAAAAGCAAGCTGCCAGTCGCTGCTTGATAATGGCGTAAGGCTTTTTAGTATCTCTTCTACTTCTGCTATGGCTGCAATATCGCCTAATAAACGCTTTATCGTTAGAAGCGAGAAATCTCCTGCTTCTAAAAAAGCGAGAAATTCCTTTACGGAAGTAGGAGGATATTCTGTGGCGGCAAGCAGCGTTGCAGCAAAATCAGAAAAACTCATTTTTTCAAATTTATCCAGCAAAGTGAGCAAGCGCGGGAATACTGTTTCCGAAAATCCAAAATAGCGAAGAAGCGCGCGCAAAATTTCGCGATGGTTTATCTGTATGGTAAAGCCTGAAAATCCTAAGGCTTCTAGCGCAGTCGCTGTTACCATAATAAGCTCTTTTTCGGCAGCCAACGAGGCATCTCCCAAAATATCAATATCACATTGCATAAATTCGCGGAAGCGTCCTCTTTGCGGGCGCTCTGCGCGATAAACCGAGCCGATTTGAATACATTTAAAAGGATAAGGGAGTTTTGCTTTGTTTTGTACATAATAGCGTGCAAGCGGAACAGTTAAATCATAACGCAAACCGAGGTCTGAAAGTGCTGCGTTATTTTTGAGCGCTGCTTCTCGCTTTACGCCACGTTTTAAGACTTCAAAAATAAGCGCTAAATTTTCGCCACCCTCGCTGGAAGTGAGATTTTCAATTGATTCCAAAGCAGATGTTCCGATTTCAACAAAGCCAAATTGTTGATAGACCTTGCGGATGGTGTTTTCTACGTAACGACGCAGCGCCATTTCTTCCGGTAGATAATCGCGCATACCTTTTGGTGGTGTTTTTTTCATGATTTTCGCCTTTTTTATAATAAAAAAACTTTCAGGTGTCCCTGAAAGTCTAAAAGGCTTACTTGTAGACACAGGCAACACCAAAAAGATGGTTTGGCCTGCGTTGTAGCGCCAAATCACCAAATGTTGTGATGATGCATACGTCTTTTTGAATGTTTGAGCAACATACGCTTTTCTCCTAACAAATGTCTATCGCGCTTTCCCAAAGAAAAATACGGAGATGGTTCCAGGCCCGGCATGCGCGCCGATGATAGGCCCGATGTCTGTAATAATAATTTCACTTACGTCAGTTGCTTCTTTTATCATGTTTGCCAAAAATTCTGCTTCATCTCGCGCATCTGCTTGGCAAATGAAAATGGTTTGCTCTTTTATATTGACGCCTGTTTGCGCGGCAAATTCACAAAGACGCCGCAAGGCTTTTTTTCTGCCGCGCACTTTTTGCATAGGAATTAACCTACCAGCATTATCCACATGCATGACAGGCTTAATGCGTAGCATGCTGCCGATAGTGGCAGATGTAGCGGAGATGCGCCCGCCACGCCGCAAAAAACCAAGATCATCTACCGTAAACCAATGACACATGGAAAGCTTATTTTCCTCCAACCATGTTGCCAGCGCTTCTAGGGAATAGCCTTCTTCCTTTTTGCGTGCCGCATAATAAACCAGCATACCCTCGCCGGAAGAAGCGGCAAGCGTATCCACAGTAATGATTTTGCGCGCAGGATATTTTTCCATCAATTCCTTTGCTGCAACGACAGAACCTTGATAATTGCCGGAGAGGGCTGAAGAAAAGGCAATGAACAAAATATCTTTTCCCGCTTCCAAAACGGGCGTAAAATATTCCATGTAGGAAGCGTATGTCACCTGACTTGTGGCAGCGGTTGCTCCTTCGCGTAATTTTTTATAAAAATCACCGGGAGAAATATCTCGAAAGTCTGCATAATGTATATAATTATCGCCATCTATTGTAAAGGGCATGGGTAAAGCAGGAATACCAAGCGTTTTTAACAGTTCGGCAGGTAAATCCACTGTTACATCAGTTAATATTGCGTATTCATTTGCCATAGTGACCTCCCTTGCTTGCAGTTCTGACAATATATGCCTTTATTATAACCAACAAAGAAAGGGCATACAACTTTTTTTCGAGATTTTGGAGGATTATTTTTCAAGAGCAGTGAGAGAAAGCCCTTCTTTTGCGAAAAGCGGCGTAGTGGAAACCAGATCAATTTGAAAAGCGCGTTTTTCAGCAAAGCTATAATAAGCATCTCTTGTGGTAATCAAATGATCTGCCAGTATAATGTTGAGCGGCAAAAGTGCATCAATGATTTCTTTTGTAAATGTGATATCTTGTCGGCTGGGTGTTGCATTCCCGCTGGGGTGATTATGCGCCAAAATAATCCGTGTGGCGTTATGCCGCAACGCGATGGCAGCGATTTCGCGCGGATAAACGGGCAAAGAATCAATAGAGCCTTCCACAGCAATTTGCTCATGCAGTATTGTATAGTTATGGTCCATGCAGATAAGATAAAGGCATTCGGTGTGTCGCCCGTACAAAATAGGTTGAATATAACTTGCGGCAAGCGCGCTGGTATTCAACGGTTTTTGCTTGGCCGGCGCAGAAAAAAGCCTCTTGGCCACCGGCGCGAACAAACTGAGCAGCGCAGCAGATTGTTCGCCAATGCCCGCTACTTTTTCTAGTTCGGCAACATCTGCCAGCAGAACCTTTTCCAGTGATCCAAAATGAGAAAGAAGCGTATGGGCAAGCGCATTGGTATCGCGGCGGGGGATGGCAAAATAAAGGATGTACTCTAACACTTCATGATCGTGAAATCCTTCCAAGCCTGTTTTATAAAATCGCTCTCGCATGCGTTCGCGGTCCCCTTTATGCATAATGCCCTCTTTTTCTTTATTCGTAATAGTATTGTATCATAGTTTTATTTGCTTGTGAAAGGATAGAACAAATGGGCGAGAAACCGCAGATTCATTGACAAAAACAGCCTTGTAATACTATACTGATAAGAAGCAAATAAAGGCGTTTTTTGGAAGGCGTCTGGAAAATAAATTCGAGGAGAATGATGGCGTGAGAGAGCTAACGAGTGGAGAATTAAGAAATTTATATTTGGAGTTTTTCAAAGGCAAGGGGCATACGGTAATCCCTTCTGCTTCTTTGATTCCGGAAAATGACCCAACGGTTTTATTTACAACGGCAGGTATGCATCCGCTGGTGCCTTATTTATTAGGTGCGAAGCATCCCGCGGGGACAAGGCTGGTGAATGTGCAAAAATGCGTCAGAACAGGCGATATTGAAGAAGTCGGAGATGCTTCTCATTGTACTTTTTTTGAAATGCTTGGAAACTGGTCTTTGGGAGATTATTTTAAAAAAGAAGCCATTGCATGGAGCTATGAATTTTTAACAGATGAAAAATGGCTTGGAATCCCCAAAGAAAAACTATATTTTACTTGTTTTGCAGGCGATGAGAATGCGCCGCGGGATGAAGAATCTTTTCAGCACTGGCGGGAAATGGGCGTTCCGGAAGATCATATTTTCTTTTTGGATGCAGAGCATAATTGGTGGGGGCCGGCAGGGCTAACAGGCCCTTGCGGACCGGATACTGAGATGTTTTACGATACGGGGAAACCTGCTTGCGGGGCGGAGTGTAGCCCGGCTTGTTCTTGCGGAAAATATCTTGAAATTTGGAATGATGTTTTTATGGAGTACAATAAGACAGAAGAAGGTACTTACGAGCCGCTGGCCAAGAAAAATGTGGATACAGGCATGGGGCTTGACCGTACGCTGGCTACGCTGCAAGGTAAAGAATCTGTCTACGATACAGATGTATTTCGCGATGTACTTGCAAAAATAAAAGCGCTTTCCGGCAAAGAATACGGCGCAGATGAAGAGACAACAAGAGCGTTTCGCATTGTGGCAGATCATGTTCGTTGCGCAACGTTTATGATTGGCGATGAAAAAGGGATTACACCTTCCAATACAGACCAAGGCTATATTTTACGGCGGCTATTGCGAAGAGCGATTCGTTTTGCCATGAAACTGGGCATTGAAAGCGGTAAACTTTCTGAGATTGCAGCGCAAGTGGTTGCCCAATACAGCAGCGTTTACCCGGAGCTAAAGACCAATCAAAACCGTATCATCAATGAAATCAATTTGGAAGAAGAACGCTTTTCTCGTACCATCAATCAAGGGATGAAAGAGTTTGAAAAATTGGTGACATACCTAAAAGAGCCTGTTATTCCCGGGAAGAGCGCGTTTCGCTTATACGATACATTTGGCTTCCCGCTGGAGTTTACGTTGGAACTGGCGGAAGAACGCGGTTTTCGCGTAGATGAAGCAGGTTTTGATGAGGCGTTCAAAAAGCACCAAGAAAAATCACAAGCCGGCGCAGAGCAACGCTTCAAAGGCGGGCTTGCAGATACAGGAGAGACAACGGCAAAACTACATACGGCAACCCATCTGTTGTTGGCAGGATTAAAAAAAGTATTGCAGGATGATGAAATTCAACAGCGCGGCAGTAATATTACAGCAGAACGCTTGCGCTTTGATTTTAATTTCCCGCGCCCGCTGACAAAAGAAGAGATTGGAGAAGTCGAAGCATTTGTCAATGAAGCCATCGCGGCTTGCGTTCCCGTCTCTTTCACGGAAATGACGGTGGAAGAGGCAGACAAAGCCGGCGCAACAGGTGTATTCGCTTCGCGCTATGGTGATATTGTAAAAGTATATGACATTCCCGGTTGGAGCAAAGAGATTTGCGGCGGGCCACATGCAGAAAACACAAAAGAACTGGGGAGTTTTAAGATTAAAAAAGAGCAAAGCTCTTCTGCGGGCGTGAGAAGAATTCGCGCAGTACTGGAATAAAATTTTTTTGGAGGCTGGTATGGAAAAGAAAAAAAAGGGGATCATAGCAGAATTTAAGGAGTTTATCAGCACAGGAAACGTCATTAACATGGCGGTAGGTGTTATCATTGGTGGCGCTATGACGGCCATTGTCAATTCCTTGGTGAATAACATTTTATCGCCCATCATTGGGCTGATAACCGGTGGCGCCATTGATTTTAAAGATTTATCCATAAAGCTGACGGATACAGTGAGCTTGGGCGTGGGGAATTTTATTACGGCTGTTATTAACTTTTTTTTGACGGCAGTGGTCATTTTTCTTTTTGTAAAAGCGGTCAATCAAATTAACAGCTTGCATCTGCTTCCCGCAAAGCAGGAGGAAGCGCCGGCGCCCACAACAAAAATTTGTCCATTTTGCAAAAGCGAAATCTCCATTGATGCTGTGCGCTGCCCCACTTGTACTTCTATTTTGGTGGATGAAACAGGCGCGCCGGTAGAAGTCATTCGCTTAGAAGACGGCAAGGAAATCCATGCCATTGACAACCCTGTTTTGGAGTAGTAAGATAAAATAGAAAATAGATAAAAATCTTCAGGGCGGGGCGCGATTCCCCACCGGCAGTGATAGCCTGCGAGCCTTATAAAAGGTTGATTGTGGTGAAATTCCATAGCCGACGGCATAGTCCGGATGAGAGAAGATAACGCAATGTTTTTGTTGTGTCAAGCCTGAAGATGTTTGCTTCAGGCTTTTTCTATGCCGAGCAAACAGAAAGGAATGAAATGGAAAACACACTTGGGAAAAAACAAAGAACAATTTCGCCGCTTTTATATCTGATTGTGGTAGCGCTTTTGGGCGCGCTTTCTACGCTGGTCATGCTTCTAAAAGTGCCGCTTCCGTTTGCTCCCGGTTTTTATAAACTGGATGTGAGCGAAGCGATTGTACTAACAGGTAGTTTTGCGCTGGGGCCGGTCGCAGGCATGCTCATTGAACTGATAAAGGTTTTGATGAATCTTTTGATGGATGGGACGACAACAGCAGGCATTGGAGAATTGTCTAACTTTATTATGGGTTGCTCGCTTGTGGTGCCAGCGGCGCTTATTTATAAACAGAAAAAGACTTGGAAAAGCGCTCTTTTGGGCTGTGTTGTAGGCTGGGTAAGTCTGATTGTGGTAAGTGCGCTCCTTAATTATTTCTTGTTGTTTCCCGCGTATATTAACTTGATGGGGCTTTCAGCAGATAAGATTGTAGGGATGAGCAATGCGGTAAATAGCGCCATTGATAGCCTGACAAAGGTAATATTTTATGCAACCGTACCGTTTAATGCGTTAAAAGGTGCATTGGCATCGCTGATTGCCATGCTTCTTTATCCGCGCCTTGCGCATATCATTATGCGTTTTAACGGTGGAAGAGAGAAAAAAGTAGAAGCAGCATAAAACGAACCATACAATTAACATTGCAAAAAGGAAAGCAAAAACCTTTTTGCAATTTTTTTATTCAAAAAATGCAATTTTCCTATTGTTTTTTCATGAGAAAGGTATTATTATGGTATGAAAACAAAATAAATGAAAGAAATCAAAACAAAAATTGCATAATTGCAATTGAGATAAATTTCATTTTGGAGGAAGGAAAATGCAAAAGCAATATAAGCGTACCAACTTATTGCAAGAAAATGATTATGACTACAGTTTACAAGATGTAGAAGAACCGGTCCTGTTTCGGGATACGTTTCCCTATGACGCAGTACCCAAAACCAGGTTCAATCACCGATTGGTTCCTATGTATGTTCCCAGTGATATTTGGATGACAGATACGACGTTTCGTGATGGGCAGCAAGCCATGGAACCGTTTACCCCCGCGCAGATACTGCATTTATACAAATTGCTGCATCAATTAGGCGGGCCGGAAGGGCGGATTCGACAAAGCGAATTTTTTGTTTATACAGAAAAAGATTTGAAGGCAATGGAGCTTTGCCAAGCAGAAGGGTATAAATTCCCGGAAATTACCACTTGGATTCGCGCCAGTAAAAATGATTTTGAGTTGATTAAAAAACTGGGGATTCCGGAAACGGGCATTTTGGTTTCTTGCTCGGACTATCATATTTTTAACAAAATGGGATTGACCAGAAAAGAAGCCATGGATAAATATTTGGGCATTGTAAAAGATGCACTTTCTTACGGAATTCGCCCCAGGTGTCATTTTGAAGATATTACTCGCGCTGACTTTTATGGATTTGTCGTTCCTTTTGCCACGGAATTGGTGAAGCTGATGGAAGAATCGGGGATGCCAATTAAAGTAAGAATGTGCGATACCATGGGTTACGGCGTTCCGTATCCTGGCGCAGCGTTACCGCGGAGCGTAGCAGGAATTGTTTATGGTTTGCGGTTTTACGCAGGGATTCCCTCGGGATTGCTGGAATGGCATGGGCATAATGATTTTCATAAAGTGGTTGTAAACGGCGCTACGGCATGGCTTTATGGTGCTTCCAGTGTAAACTGTTCGCTGCTTGGCGTGGGCGAACGTACGGGGAATTGCCCGTTGGAAGCGATGGCAATGGAATATGCCAGCTTAATGGGAAACACCGGAGGAATGGATTTAAGCGTTATTACAGAAATCGCAGAATATTTTGAAAAAGAAATAGGGTATGCCATTGATGAAAAAATGCCGTTTGTGGGCAAGCAGTTTAACTCTACAAGGGCAGGCATTCATGCAGATGGCATCTTAAAAGACGAAGAAATATACAATATTTTCGATACGGAAAAAATATTAAACCGCCCGGTGGGTGTTATGCTGGGAGAGCATTCAGGAACGGCAGGTATTGCATACTGGATTAACACGCATTTTAAGCTAAAAGAACAAGATAAAATTGATAAGCGAAGCCCGCTTGTGGCAATCGTCAAAGAAAAAATTGACGCTGGGTATGCGCTAGGGCGGAACACCATGTATGCGGATGGGGAACTGGAAGAAATGATAAAAGAAGCCGATGCAGCATATTTTGCAAAAATCACAGGACAAAAGAATGCATAGGCATTGCAGCAAAGAGATGCTCCTATGGAAGTGGTAATCAGACAATAAAAAGATGATGCTCAATTGAGCATCATCTTTTTATTGTGGCAAAACCGTGTTTTGTTGCTTTTTTTCGTTACATTTATAATGAAGCCAGAAAGTATTTTGAGGGAGGGATATGTTCTTACACGAAACAGCTAAGATTTCTTTGCAGAAAATGCTCAAACCCTATGCTTTCTTGCGAATAAAGTCGATATCATATTTTGTTCCATCGCTTAGAAGCACGCCCTCCGTCAGAGAAACGCGTAAGAGGCATGTGTTCGGATCCTCCTCATTGGTATGCCCATTGTCATACCATGCGGCAAAAACTTCATGTAGCTTTTCCATCATCTCCATATTTTTCGTATCTCGCACCCAACCTAAATTCTCGCCAATCCCATGGGCGGTGAACCATTCACCGCAAACAGCAACTTCAGGATGAATGCTTATTTGCTTCATTTTGTTGGAGCAAGCGTAAGTAACGATATAGAATGCGCCGTCATTATAATAACTGTTGACGATACGAACAGAAGGGCGAGTGCCGTCCAGTGTAGCAAGGGAAAGGAGGGTATCACAGCCAAACCTGTCCTGTAATATTTGCATTGCAGCATGATATTTGTTCATGGTTACACCTCCAAAAAGATAGATGTTTTGCTTTTAGTATAGGTTGAATTGATGAGATGAGCAAGCATATGCTTTTTACAAAATACATACTGCTGATATATGAATGTTTTATTTAGAGAGCTGCTTTTGATACCCATGCAGAAATGCATCGGGCGCATCTGCTTGTTGTCGCTGCCGTTTTTGGTATAACCGACGATTGCATGAAAAGAAAAGTTTTACTGATACCAAAAAGAACAAACCAACCAGCCCATAAAAAAGAGGAAGTATGAAAGGCAGTATTGTACTTTGGAAGAGCTGTTTCAAGTAGATGCCATCAATTATCTGATAAATGAACAAACCGGCAGGGTTTTCAACTTGCCCGCGCAAAAGATGAGCGCGGAGCGCTGTGTAAGCGATGCCGCTGAGCAATATTGGCGTTTGTTTTGCGGCAAAGGATTCTGTTTGCATCAATGTATACCCTAAAAAATACAGCGCACCATGACAGCAAAGGGAGATATAGACATTGTGTGGTGGTTGCGTGCCGTAAATAACACCGCCCAATAGCATCATTGTTATATAATAAAAGAATCCTGCCATAATGCCTGCATATGCCGCCCAAAGCAACCCTTTTTTTGCGCCCGAAGAGCACTAGGATTGGGACAAGGAAATAAGAAACTGCAGAGAATTCCACAGGGATTTTTAAACCATTCTGTAGAAGCGGCGCAAAGCCGTATCGTAATAAATTGAAAGATAGTAATAAAAAAGATATGCGCCTTAAAACTTTTTGTTGCAATGCTTTTTCACATGTACAAAGAAAATTTGCGGCAAGATGAATCCCGATGAAAAAGAGAAGCGCAACGGCGTTTAGACCATACATAACAGACTCCTTTGCTATGAGACAAACCACTGCCAAGTATGCCAGAATTCAAAAGCACCGGCAGAAATCATAGAAACCAAGATAGCCAGCACAAATGAAGCGGCAAAGATGGATAACGCCAGAAGCGTTGTAACGCGCAAACGACGCTTGGTTTTGGCGGGAAGATTTATGTGCATGCCCAACGATGGGCGTGTGGCTTTTCCGGCTGCGGCTGCATAAGCGTTATAATGAAAACGACGGTAAGCGCGGAAAAGCTGCCCAGCAAATACTGCGAAATAAATACATCCGGCAATCGTGAGAACAGAGAGCGCCAAAAGAGAAATGCCAAATACTGCACCGCACCAATATGGCATGGAGGGGAGTATTCCATAAATGTTGAGCCCAGTGAGCAGGCAAATTGAAGCAGCTGCTGCTGCAAGGGAGATACCAACAAGAAGCAGGAAAAAGCAAAACAATAGCAGCAAAAATGCCCCGAAAAACAGATCAGCAAACCCTAACCCAATGGCAGTCATAATTTTACTGGCGGTTTTCTTTTTTTCCATATGCGTTGGTTCAAAAGAAGCTGCAAGTGCTTCTGGCGTATCCAGTTTGGCAATGATTTCAGCTTCAGAATAGCCATCTGCTGTTTTGAAGCTGAAATGTGCTTCATATTCGCTCATGATTTCTGCAACATCTTCTATATTATTTTTTTGTAGTGCTTGTTGTAAGCGCAATAAATATTCATTTTTTTCCATCATTGTTTTCCTCCAATAAGCGGGCAACAGATTGTGCGAATGCTAGATACGTTTTCTTTTCACTTTCATAGGTTTCGCGCCCCAGTTTTGTAAGAGAGTAATATTTCCGCGGCGGACCACCGCTTTCTTCTTGCAGATAGGTTGAAAGAAGCCCATCGTTTTTCAATTTTCGCAAAATTGGATATACTGTGCCGTCTGCAATGGAGATATGCTGGGAAAGATATTCTGAAATTTCATAGCCATAATGATCTCTCTGATGCAGTAGCGCCAATACGCAAAGCGAGAGCACACCTTTTTTATACTGTGCATTCATAAAACACTCCTTTCTGCAAGTAAAAGTTATTGATTACTATTAGATTATATCTAATAGTTTGGCAAATGTCAACCAAGTAATGGGAAGACAAAGTAAGAAAGAAAAAAAAGTATCATTTTAATACAAAATGAAAATCATATTGCATCCCATAAAATATCTCAAAACTTGTTTGACGAAGTGGGCGCGCTCCTATATACTATACCCTAATTAAAAATCCTATAGGAGGTGCGAAATGGACGTAAAGTATGAAGTATTGAAGATTTTAGCAAATGATGCGTTGGCCAGCGAAAAACAAATCGCCGCCATGCTCAACATCGAGGAGGCAGACGCAGCCGCGGCCATTGCGCAGCTGAAAGAGGATGGTATTCTTGTAAAATACAGCATAGTTGTCAATACAGAAGCCATGGGCGAAGCAGCGCCTGCAGAGGCAATGATAGAAATCAAAGTAGAACCAAAAGCAGATTACGGATATGAAGACATTGCGCGGCGGATTTATCAATTTCCGCAGGTAAAGGCACTCTATTTGATGTCGGGGCGGTATGATCTTTCCATTCGTGTAGAAGCGAAAACAGTAAAAGACATTTCACAATTTGTATGGGAACAACTCTCTGTATTAGAAGGGGTAAGAAGTACAGAGACGTTATTTATCATGCGCAAATATAAAGAAAACGGCGTGCTCCTGAAGGGAGAATCAGGAGAAAACAGATTGGTGGTTTCTCCATGAACCCAGAAAAAATGGTGGCAAAGTCAATTCAAATATTACCCCCTTCCGGGATTCGGAAGTTTTTTGACATTGCAAGTGAGATGAAAGATGTCATCTCCATGAGCGTAGGAGAACCGGATTTTGTGACCCCTTGGAACATTCGCATTGCAGCAATTCGTTCGCTGGAGCAAGGGGAAACGCATTATACTTCCAATAGCGGGATGACAGAGCTAAGAGAACTGATTGTAGCGTATCAAAAAGAACGGTTTCAAGTAGACTATCCCGTAAAAGATGTACTGGTAACCGTGGGCGCCAGCGAAGCGCTGGATCTTGCCTTTCGCGCAGTGATCAACCCGGGCGAAGAGATTTTAATCCCTGCGCCTTCTTATGTTTCGTATGAGCCGGGCGTGAAAATGGCGTATGGTGTGCCTGTTCCGGTGGTAACAACCGCAGAAGACAATTTTATTATTACACCCGCACAGTTAGAAAAGGCCATTACAGAAAAGACAAAAGCCATTGTTTTGCCCTATCCCAATAACCCTACCGGGGCAATCATGACAAGAGAACAGCTAGATGCGTTAAAACCTGTCATTGAAAAACATGATTTGCTTATTATTGCAGATGAAGTATATGCAGAGCTTACTTACGGCAGCCGGCATGCCTCCATTGCGGCAGGATATGAAGACAGAGTGCTTTTGATCAGTGGATTTTCCAAAGCATTTGCCATGACAGGTTGGCGGCTGGGGTATGCCATGGGGCCGGCAGCAATTATTGGAGCGATGCTGAAAATTCATCAGTATACAATGCTTTGCGCGCCGGTAATGAGCCAAGTGGCAGGCATCGAAGGCTTAAAAAGCGAAATGCAAGCCGGTTACCCGCAGATTGAAGAAATGAAGCGCAGTTATAATAAACGGCGGGTTTTTGTGTTGGAAAAATTTCGAGAAATGGGATTACCTTGTTTTGAACCGCGCGGTGCATTTTATGTGTTTCCGGATGTTTCAGGGACAGGGCTAACATCAGAAGAATTTTGTACGCGCCTTGTCATGGAAAAGCAAGTTGCGTGCGTGCCGGGAACGGCCTTTGGCTCCAGCGGGGAAGGATTTATGCGGTGCTCCTACGCGGCTTCCATGGAGAACATAGAAGAAGCGATGCGGCGCATCAAAGATTTTCTTGCAACATTATAAAAAGTGGCGGCAAATTTATTTGCCGCCTTTTTAATGAAAAATAATGATAAAGATATCTGCAAAAGCATATTGTTTTCATTGGGAAACAGAAACGGTTAGAATTGCGGGTGAGTTGCACGGCATGATATGGGTACATGTGCTGTCGCGCAAATATTTCGCTGAAAACTGCAATATTTCTTCGTTTGCCCACGCTTGTATGGATTTTTCAAATCATGGAAAGCAAACGTGCGCGTTTGCTTTTTTATTTGGTTGCAGTATAATCTTCTATAAAGAACAAACAACACTTGAGGAAATTATGCTGAACATTGTACTGGTAGAGCCGGAGATTCCGGGAAATACAGGAAATATTGCGCGCACCTGCGCGATTACAGGCGCAAGGTTACATTTGATTGAACCGCTGGGCTTTTCCATCAAAAAGAAAGAAGTACGGCGGGCAGGGCTTGATTATTGGGATAAGCTAAATGTAGCAACGTATGCAAATACAGATGATTTTTTTGCAAAAAATGAAGGCGCTTCTTGTTACTATTTTTCCACAAAAGCGAAGCAGTTTTATACAGAAGTACAGTACGATGAAAATGCGTTTTTGCTTTTTGGGAAAGAAACGGCTGGGCTTCCCGAATCGCTTATCTTTTCCAATATGGAGCGAGCTGTGCGTATCCCCATGCGCGGGGAGCTGCGTTCATTGAATTTGGCAAATTCGGTTGCGGTTGCAGCATATGAGGTATTGCGGCAGCAGGATTTTGCAGGGCTGACGTAAAGAGATTGCAAAACCCTGAGAAATTAGTTGACGCAAGCGCGCAATATCATTAAAATAGAAGAGTAGTTTTGCGTGAAAAACGCTTTTATAATGTATATTATGTTAAGAATGATAAAGGAGCAAACTCTATGAAAAAAAAGACCATTCAAGATGTGAATGAAACCGGGAAAAAAGTCTTTGTGCGCGTGGATTTTAATGTCCCCCTAAAAGATGGTGAAATCACAGACGAGACACGGATTCAAGCGGCATTACCGACGATTCAATATCTTTTAGATCATGATGCGAAAGTTATTTTGGCTTCCCATTTGGGGCGCCCCAAAGGCGAATTCAAAGAGGAATTTTCCTTGGCGCCAGTGGCAAAACGGCTACAACAGCTTTTGACTGCAAAAGTAACCTTTGCAAAAGATGTTGTGGGTGAAAGCGCAGATGCTGCAGTTGCTGGGTTAGAAAACGGGGAAGTGGTTCTGCTGGAAAACTTACGCTTTATGCCCGAAGAGACAAAAAACGACGATGCTTTTGCAGAAAAATTAGCGAGTTACGCAGATATTTATGTGGATGATGCATTTGGGGCAGTGCATAGAGCGCATGCTTCAACAGCAGCCATTGCAAAACACCTGCCGGCAGTTGCGGGTTTCTTGATTGAAAAAGAGCTGGAATTTTTGGGCAACGCCATTGATAAGCCGGAGCGCCCGTTTGTGACAATTTTGGGTGGCGCGAAAATTGCAGATAAAATTGGTGTGATTGAAAATTTGTTTAGCAAAGTAGACTGCCTCATCATTGGTGGCGGCATGGCAAATACATTTTTGGCAGCGCAAGGCATTCGCATGCAAGCATCGCTTGTCGATGCAGATAGCATTGATATGGCAAAAGAATTGCTGGAAAAAGCAAAACGCTTGGGCATTAAGATTTTGCTACCCATTGATGTGGTTGCAGCAGAGAAGTTTGATAATGATGCAAAGTTTGTCATGGTGCCTGTGGAAAACATTCCGGAAGGATATATGGCACTTGATATTGGCAGATCCACCAGCATGATTTTTGCAGAAGAAATCAACAAAGCAAAGACAGTCATCTGGAACGGCCCCATGGGCGTTGCGGAAATGGAAAACTTCGCAAATGGTACAAAGGCAGTTGCAGAAGCATTGGCAAATGCAGCAGATGCCATTACAATCATCGGTGGCGGTGATTCAGCGGCAGCGATGAAAAACTTGGGGTATGGTGATAAAATGAGCCACATCTCCACAGGCGGCGGCGCTTCCCTTGAATTTTTAGAGGGAAAAGAACTGCCGGGTATCGCAGCGCTGGACGATAAAGAGTAAAAAAGAATACGATAAAAAATGCAAGACGATAACAAATTGTCTTGCATTTATAATATTGAGAGATTTTACAATGGAGGAAGTTATGAGAAAACCGATTATTGCAGGGAACTGGAAAATGAATAAGACACCGGCAGAGGCGACTGCATTAGTGGAAGCGCTAAAGCCGCTTGTAAAAGAGGCAGCAGCAGAAGTTGTTGTTTGCCCGCCGTATGTATGCTTAAATGCTGTCAAAGATGCAATTGCAGGCAGTAATATCAAGTTGGGCGCACAAAATATGCACTTTGCCGAAAGCGGCGCATATACCGGCGAAATTTCAGCAGAAATGCTAAAGGCAGTGGACGTAGAATATGTTATTTTAGGGCATAGCGAAAGACGCCAATATTTTGCAGAGACCGATGAAACAGTAAATTTAAAAACAAAGGCAGCCCTTGCTGCTGGGCTAAAACCAATTGTTTGTGTGGGCGAAAGTTTAGAAGAACGAGAAAGCGGCATTACAAGAGAGATTGTAAGCGCGCAAACAAAACTGGCGCTTTTGGGTTTGAGCGAAGAGGAAGTTGCAGGGCTTGTCATTGCATATGAGCCAATCTGGGCGATTGGAACAGGAAAAACAGCAACATCAGAGGAAGCCAACGAAACCATTGGTGATATTCGCGCGGCGGTGCGCGAAGTATATGGCAGCGCGGCAGATGCTGTGCGTATTCAATATGGCGGCAGCATGAATCCGGCGAACGCGGCAGAGCTTATGGCAAAAGAAGAGATCGATGGCGGACTCATTGGCGGAGCCAGCTTAAAAGCGGATGATTTCTCTCAAGTTGTAAACTACTAAGCGAGGTAGATATGCGTAAATTTACAGCATTAATTATATTAGATGGATTTGGACTTGGAGAAGTATGCCCGACAAACACGGCAATTTTGGCGAAAAAGCCAAACATTGATGCACTCATGGAAACATACCCGACTTCATGTATCTCTGCTTCCGGGCTTGCTGTGGGCTTGCCGGAAGGACAGATGGGTAACTCAGAAGTAGGGCATTTGAATCTAGGTGCAGGGCGCGTCGTATATCAAGAATTGACGCGGATTACAAAAGCAATTGAAGATGGCGATTTCTTCACCAACCCTGTGTTGGTAGAAGCGATTGAACAGGCAATTGCAAATGGCAAAGCGCTTCATCTGTTGGGGCTTGTCTCCAATGGTGGTGTGCATAGCCATATGGATCATTTGGAAGCACTGGTGAAGCTCGCGAAGCAAAAGGGATTGGAAAAAGTATACATCCATGCCTTTATGGATGGAAGAGATGTTGCGCCAAACAGTGGGCTTGGGTTCATTGAAGAACTGGAAGAGCGGCTCTCGAATATTGGCACAGGAAAAATTGCAACGGTAAGCGGTAGATACTATGCTATGGACCGCGACAATCGCTGGGAGCGAGTGGAACGTGCGTATGATGCGCTGGTGAATGGCACGGGCGTTTTGGCAGATAGCGCAACAAGCGCCATGGGGCTTTCATATGAAAAAGGCGAGTTTGATGAATTTGTACAGCCAACCGTTGTAATTCATGAAGATGGAACGCCAACCGCAACCATTGAAAGCGGTGATAGCGTTATCTTCTTCAATTTCCGTCCGGATCGGGCGCGAGAACTGACCCGCGCGCTGACAGAGCCTGATTTTGATGGGTTTGACCGAATTTATTTCCCGCTTTATTACGTGACCATGACCCAGTATGATGCAACGTTTACACATGTACACATTGCATTTGCGCCGGAAAGTTTGACAAATACGTTTGGTGAATATATTTCGGACAAAGGGTTGACGCAATTTCGCATTGCAGAAACTGAAAAATATGCCCACGTTACGTTCTTCTTCAATGGCGGTGTAGAAACACCCAACAAAGGCGAAGAACGTGTGCTGATTCCTTCTCCTAAAGTGGCAACGTATGATTTGCAGCCGGAGATGAGCGCGCCGGAAGTGGCGAGGCGTGCGGCAGAATTGATTCGCTCAAAAAAATATGATGTTATGATATTAAATTTTGCAAATCCCGATATGGTAGGGCATACAGGCGTACTGGAAGCGGCCATAAAAGCGGTAGAAGCTGTGGATGCGGGGCTGGGAGAAGTCATGGAAGCCATCAAAGAAGTTGGTGGTAGCGCGATTATTACAGCAGACCATGGCAATTGCGAGATGATGGAAGATCCGGTTACAGGCGGCGCATTTACTGCGCATACAATTAACCCTGTGCCGCTCATCTTGGCAGGGGATGATTATAAAAATGCTAAGCTAAAAGAAACCGGTATTTTGGCAGATATTGCACCCACGCTTCTTGACATGCTGGCGTTAGAAAAGCCTGCAGAAATGACAGGAGAATCATTAATAGAAGAAAAGTAAGATTTATATAAAAAATCGCTGTACGGCGATTTTTTATTTGTAGTTTTTTGAACAGAAAAAGGAACGCATCTGTGCGTTCCTTTTGTTTTAAAGAGTAAAATATTATTTTTCTCTTACGCTACCTTCGTTTGCAGCGAGATCGCCACGATCGATTTTCCAAGCTTTGCCTGTGCTGCCCACAACTTCAAACATATGTTTTGAAATGTCTTTTGTGGTTTGAGAAAGCGTGGGGTAGAATCTATGACCGCCGTTGCCGGAGAAATCTCCTTCTTTGGCAGCTTGTACGGTTGCTTGCAGAATATCTGTAACGATATTTACTTTTGCAATCCCCATGGTGCAAGCCTTATGAATGTTATCTTCGCCAGAGCCGGAACCGCCATGCATAACCAGCGGAATGCCACATGCAGCATCAATATCAGCCAGTCTATCAAAATCAATTTTCGGTGTGCCGACATATGGACCATGTGCTGTACCAACAGCAACTGCTAAGCAATCTACACCTGTTTCAGCGATGAATCTTTTTGCTTCTTGCGGGTCTGTCAATGCAGAAATACCATCTACTGCATAGTTGTCGCCTTGACCAACATGACCTAATTCAGCTTCAATGCTAACGCCTGCAGCATGTGCGATGCGTGCTAAAAGTTCAACTTCCGCAACGTTTTGCTCATAAGGCATTTGAGAACGATCTGCCATGATGGCAGTGCACCCTGTACGGATACCCATAACGCAATCTTCAAAAGAAGGGCTATGGTCTAAGCAAAGCGCGATAGGAATATCTACCATATCAGCAAAGTATTTTACGATGCCATGGGAGAATTCCGGATTCCCACGATTGCTTGTTAAGAAAATCAGAGGTGAATTTGCCTCTACAGCGGCTTCGATGGAAGCGCGCACTTGGATTTCGTTGACACTCGGGAGTGCAGCAACGCCATACTTGTTTTTATAAGCATGGTCAACGATCACTTTCATTGGTACTAACATAAATTAGCATCCTCCTAAAACTTTATTTCACCACTTATCATACTACATTTTTTTAGAATAAGGAAGAGATTTCTTGATTATTTGTTAGAAGAGACTAATTGACCCTTTCTTTGGCGTGAGGAAAAAAATACGGTATAACAAAAGGCGGCACGACCTCATTTGAGGAAAAAACAAAAGCTTTTGAAAGGGCTTTCTTCCGAAAAAACAAAACAAAAGATATGTATTCAAAAAAACAATAAAAAATTATTAAAAAAGTGTTGACAAATGATACGGAAGAGATTATGATGTGTATGAAGTTAGTCGAAACTAACCAAATAAAAAACTATTACTCCTCATGAATAGTGCATAACTACTACCTTATCAAATGATCGTGCAACATTTGGTTGGAATCGGAACTTCACCATTATTATCTGTACTCCTGGATAATGAGCAAACCCTTTAAAAAGGTACACGCCCTTGGGTGTGTATCTTTTTGTTTGTAAGTTTTGTATTGCTATGCTACTATAATAACAGACAAATTTTTAGGGATAGAGGTATATACTATGACGCTTATCATTATTGGAGTTGCAGCCGCTATATTGCTTTTATTACTTCTCTTTGGTTATGTAAAAGCACCGCCGGATCAAGCTTATATCATTTCGGGGCTCAGAAGAAAGTTTGTCATTGGGCGCGCATCGATCCGCATTCCTTTTTTAGAGCGTCTTGATAAATTAAGCCTTAAGATGATTTCTGTAGATGTGAAAACCAGCTCGCCTGTACCTACAGCGGAGTTTATAAACATCATGGTGGATTCTGCCGTGAAAATTAAAATTGGAAGCGATATGGCGCTGCTGACCATTGCCGCTGAAAACTTTTTGAACCGGGATGAAGCTTATATTGTTTCTGCGGTACAAGACGTACTGGAAGGAAATATGCGAGAAATCGTTGGGCAAATGCGCCTAGAAGATATGGTTTCGGATCGCAAACTATTTGCAGAAAAAGTACAAGAAAACGCCGGGCCGGATATGGCACGCATGGGGCTTCAAATTGTTAGTTTCAATGTACAAAACTTCATTGACCGCAATGGTGTAATTGAAGATTTGGGGATTGATAATATTACGCAAATCAAGAAAACTGCCGCCATTGCAAAAGCAGAAGGAGAGCGGGATATTCTTGTTGCACAAGCAAAGGCTGATCAAGAATCAAACGATAGCCGTATTAACGCGGATCTTGAAATTGCTCGCCGTAAGACAGATCTTGCGATAAAAGAAGCAGAGCTAAAGACAAGTTCTGACGTGAAGCAAGCGGAAGCAGATGCTGCGTACCGCATTCAAGAAGAAGCGCAAAGGCGTAGCATTGAAATTGCTTCAGTAAATGCCGATATTGCAAGAAGAGAGCGGGAAGTGGAATTGCGCTCCAAAGAAGCGGAAGTGGCAGAGCGCGCGCTGGAAGCAGAAGTAATCAAAAAAGCAGATGCGGAAAAATATGCGCGCCAAATGCAAGCGGAAGCAGAATTATATGAGCAACAAAAAGAGGCAGAAGGGATTCGCGCCCGCGGGTTAGCCGAAGCCGAAGCCATTCGCGCCAAAGCCTTGGCCGAAGCAGAAGGGATTGAAAAAAAGGCAGAGGCGATGACCAAAATGGGCGAAGCAGCTGTTCTTGAAATGTATTTTGAAGCATTGCCCGAGGTCATGAAAAACGCTGCAACGCCGCTTGCCAATGTGGACAGCATTACCATGTATGGGGAAGGGAATTCTGCTAAATTGGTACGAGATATTGTAAATACAACAACGCAGGTTTCGGAAGGCGTAAAAGAAGCAACCGGCGTGGATTTAAAATCACTTTTGGCAGGGTTTTTAACAGGAAAGGCGCTGGAAAAGGATAATACGACAGTCATAAACGTTTCCGAAGCACCGGCAGAAACAGAACCGGAAGAAAAAGAGGAAACAAAAGAATAGAGGAAAGTTTATTTGGAATAGTAAACAAAAAAGCTTTCACGGTTGTGAAAGCTTTTTTATAAGAAAAGGGGGAGATGTTACTTGAAAAGAACAAAAATGAAGTCAGCGATGTGGGTTTATTTCATTTTGCTTGTCGTGGTTTCGCTGGGGAAAGGGCTGAGCGATTCGGTCATGAGCAACTATTTTAAAGACGCATATGACGTTACTGCAGCGCAAAGAGGCTTTTTGGAATTTCCGAGAGAACTGCCGGGTATGCTTTGCGTTGTCGTCATCTCGCTGCTCTCTTCGCTGGGAGATATCCGCACATCGCTGATTGCACAAATTTTATCTTGCGTTGGAATTTTGATATTAGGGCTTACAACACCGTCTTTTGATGTGATGATTATTTTTGTGTTTGTCCATTCCATGGGCTCGCATTTATTCATGCCCACGCAGGGCGCCATTGGGATGTCGCTTGCTGAGCCGGAGCAAGTGGGGCGACGCATGGGGCAATACGCCAGCGTACAAAGCGCAGTGGGGTTTGTCGCAGCCTTGCTTACTTTCTTTGGGTTTCGTTATGGATTCTTTTCGTTCAAAACAGAAGTAAAATGGATTTTTCTCGTCAGTTCTATTGCGTTTGCCGTTGCGGCGATTTTATGTATTGTACTGCTAAAAGAAACAAAAGAAACAAGAAAACCACGCAAAAAATTTCGGTTGCTATTCCGTAAGGAATATAAATATTTCTATCTGCTGACCATGCTGGGCGGGGTGCAAAAGCAAATCACTTCTGTTTATGGCGCATGGGTGGTCATCGAAATTTTGCGCAAGGGGGCAGATGTAACTTCCCTGCTCATGATTGCCACCAACTTCATTTGCATTTTCTTCATGCATCAGGTGGGCAAATGGATGGATCGCTATGGAACAAAGCGTATGATGTATATTGAAGCATTTGCCTTTATTATCGCGTACCTTGTATTTGGTGGCGTTGTTTGGCTGATTACCGAGGGCGGTGTACCTATGGTAGGCGTTATGACATGGGTCATATATGGGCTATACATTGTGGATCGCATCTCAATGCAGCTGGGCATGGTAAAAAATATTTATTTGCAGGAGATTGCTTGGAGCAATGAAGAAATTACTGAAACACTCTCCATGGGTACGAGCCTTGATCATGTGGTCTCCATCATCGCAGCGATTTTAGGCGGCATTATCTGGGAAACTTGGGGAAGTTATTGGGTCTTTTTCTTGGCAGCAGCGTTTTCGCTGGGGAACTTGTATGTGGCGGCGAAAGTAAACCCGGAAGCAGAGCGAGCGTTGGCCCTTGAAAAGCGCGCAGCGTTTGAAAAAATAGAATCATAAAAGATGCGCTTAAGCGCATCTTTTTTAAATTGTTTTTTGCATCGGTAAAAATGTAATACCGTTTACTGTTTTAATCACATCCGTTGGGAGAAAGCCCAAACGTTTGTACGCTTCTATGGCGTAAGGAGAAGCATTTACCGTGAGATATGGCGCAGCATATTCTTCTTTTGCAAAATTTTCTATTTTCGAAAGTAAGCGGCGGGCAATGCCTTGTCGGAAAAACTTTTCATGTGTAAAAAGTAAGTTGATATGGCCGGGTGGCGTGAAGCCCAGTACAGCGGAGAGAATGTTTTCGGTAAAACAGCCCAAGAAAAACATTTCCTTTTGCTGCAGCTTTTGTTGTATGCGCGGCAAAGAAATGAAACTTAAGAATTCCTGTACACCTTCTTGCGTATAATCCGGCGCTTCATACAACATGAAAACGTGTTCTACGAGCGCCAATGCTGCAGGCAAATCTTTTGATGTTAAAAATCGAATTTCCTTTTCCATACAAATTTCCTTTCTGCCAGGTACTTAGTATAACACATCAACAAAGGGAGTATTGCATAACCTGCATGTTTTGGTTATACTCTTGGTTAGACAAAACTAACTGAGGTGTTATTATGATTGCAATTATATCTTCAAAACCGAATGTGGGCATAGTACAAGATGATTTATGTTTGTTGGAAATGCTACAAAGCAAAGGATATACGGCGGAAATTGTTGCATGGGAGGATACGGCGGTAGACTGGGGAACAATTGAAACTGCGGTAATTCGTTCTGCTTGGGGTTATCAACATAACATGGAAGCATTTTTGGCTTGGCTTAGCATGACAGAAGAAAAAGGAATATGCCTCCTGAATGATGCAAATACAGTTCGCCGTAATATTTATAAAAATAAACAATTCGCCGCATTGGAAGCGCTACGATTGCCTTTGCTGGAAACAGTTTTTTTATCTCATGATAAAAATGAAAACACTATGCTTCCTGCAGCTTCTCTGCAAGAAACAACGGAAAAATATTTTGATACGGCAAAAAAGCAACATTTTGTATTAAAACCCATTGTATCTGCCAGCGGGCATGATACCATGTTGTTTGATCTGGCAAACCCCGTGTCGTATAAAAAAGCAGAAGCCTCTTTTCAAACATTGCTGGCGAAAAAAGAGAAAATAGGCGTTATGCTCCAACCTTTTTATGAAGAAGTTGTAGCAGGAGAATATTCTGTTATCTATTTGAGTGGAGAATACAACCATGCTGTACGCAGATTCCCCGGTGTATTGGCGGAGAAAAAAACGGCGCAGGCGATAGCGCAATTACCGCCGCAGGTGGCAGGGTTGGCAGAAGAAGTGGCAGAAAAAACAAATGTACATGCGCTTGCTTATGCGCGGATTGATATTTTGGAAACAAAAGACGCTGTACACCTCATGGAACTGGAGCTGACGGAGCCGGCACTCTTTTTTTGTGGGACAGAAGGCAAGGAAGTGGGAGAAGTGACGCTGGGCAAATTTGCAGATATTATTATAAACGCAAAGAAAGGAATATGAATTAGATAAAATTTTTCTCGCCGCAGATGCTGCAAGCATTATCCTGCAAAGAAATGACGCCACCGCAATTTGTACAAAGCCATTTTTGACGCTCTTTCTCCAAAAAAGCAGAAATGCCTGCTTCTTTTGCGTATAAATTGTTGTGAATGAGATCCACATGGTAACGCTTGTAACTGCGCGCTAAATTTTTGATTCGTTTGCAAGGAAACATTGTGCAGGCGAAACAATGTGTAACGCCGTTTTCGGCAACACAACATTTGATGGCACAATTAATACAGCGCCATGTCTTGCCTTGTTCTCCGTTTTGACATCCGTTACAAGGTGTTTTTTGCGCACCTACATGCTTATAACATACAGCACAATTGACACCGCAAGGGGCAAGCATGTTTAGATCAATCATAGCGGGCATTTTCATGAATGGCTCCTTTTCGCTTGTTTTCTGCTTTCAGTATAAAAAAGATTATAAAAAAAAGCAAAAACCGATTGCTTTTGCAATCGGTTTTTTACAATACGTTTTTCAATCATCAACTCTATTCTAAGTTGTTATGGTTCTTAATGATATCATCCATTGTTTGCCCTGTTTTATACATGACACAATCTTCAATGAATTCATTCAAAATAAACGCAGTTTGATAAATGGATAAACCGCGCGTTGGAGCAGGCTCGCCGCCTTCTCTTGGTTCATCGCGGGGTAGGCACGGAATTTCAATATTGATATCCGCAATTTTGCCCATGGTGGATTCTTTTCCGCCGCCGGAAATTAGCGCAACCGTTGCGCCTTGCTCTTTTGCTTGCGCACAAATGAGTGAAATTGTTTTTGTGTTACCGGAACCAGAGAAGATAATCAGAAGATCTTCCGGTTTAATCGCAGGCGTTCCGTTATCGCCAACACAATATACCAGGCGCCCCAATTGAGACATATTCATGCCCAAAATGCGTACGATATTTCCTGCGCGCCCCCAGCCGGAGGTATAGATACGATCTGCCTTTAAGATTGCTTCTACTAACTCATCTATCTGCGCTTGGTCTATTTTCAAAAATTGCTCAGCGATGTCATCCAACATCTCTTGTCTTCTTTTCATAAAATCTACAGCCATTTTTATATACTCCTTTATTTTATATAATTGTTATTGGGAAATCAGGCCTATTCTAAGCTGTTGTGGTTTCGAATGATATCTTCAAATGTTTGCCCGGTTCTTTTCATGACACAAGTTGTGATAAAATCATTCAACATAAAAGCTGCATTGTAGAATACTTCGCCCAGCGCGCCGCCTTCATAAGGTTTTGCACCTTGTGCTTCAAGTTCATCTCTTGTAATCCGCGGGATATGTACATTCACATCTGCAATTTTGCCCATGGTAGAATCTGCACCGTTGAAAGACATGAGCGCTACTTTTGCGCCATGATCTTTTGCCTGCTGTGCAATTAAGCTGATGGTTTTTGTGTTGCCGGAACCGGAGCAAATGATCAAAAGATCTTTATCTGTAATGGCAGGTGTATTGTTATCCCCTACGCAAAATACAACACGCCCCAACTGAGACATGTTCATGCCTAAAATACGCCCTACATTTCCTGCGCGCCCCCAACCGGAAACAAAGATACGATCTGCATCCATGATGAGATCCACCAGTGCTTCGATGGAATCTTGATCTACAGCCAAAAACATATCAGTAACGACTTTTGCTTGTAGTTCTCTGGTTTTCATTAATTCACTCATATTTCTTTCTCCTTTTTCATTTGTATCAATTAAAATAGCTTGCGCTATGATACTACTCCAGATTGTTATGGTTTGCCATAACGTCCTCGTAAGTAAGCCCCAAACGGCGCATAATGATTTCTTCCATATAATCGCCCAGTATAAAAGCCGCTTGGTAGTAAGTAAGCCCCTTTGTGAGGAGCGGCAATTCTGCTTCTACTGCAATGCGCGGGATAACAACATTTAGCGCTGCCATCTTTCCAATGGGCGAAGCGGCATCGCTGGAAATGAGCGCGATGGTTGCGCCATGTTCTTTCGCTTGTGTGCAAATAATCTGCATGGTTTTGGTGTTACCGGAACGTGAGCCGATGATGAGCAAATCGCCTGCTTTTATGGCAGGCGTATTGTTATCACCCACCGAAAACACAATTTTGCCCATTTGCGCGCAATTCATCCCTAGAATGCGAACCACATTGCCTGCACGTCCAAACCCTGCAACAAAAATACGCTGCGCCGCGATGATTGCATCTGCCAATGCTTCAATTTCTTCTGTGGCAATGGCTAAGAAAAGCTCTGTTGCAGCATTTGCTTGTAATGTGCGCAATGCCTTATCGTTCATGCGCCAATGCTCTTTCCAAACAGATAAGCTTCTTCATAAGCGGGATGCGCCAAAACATCTTCTTCTGAGGATACATGCTCAGCAAGCAAGGTTCCCTTATCTTCTAAATTAAGATACTCTGCGGCCATAAAATATGTGGAAACAGCGCTATCCGTATTTTTACCTCCGCCACCACCGGCAGTTAACAATAACGCACTTTCTTTTTTTGCGGGATTCCCATAGCAATAAAGGCGATCAATAAAAGCTTTTGTTTGGCTGGTGAGAGAGCCATAGTAAATAGGGGAAGCAAAAACAAGAACATCTGCTGCTTCTACTTTTGCATAGAGCGGCGTCATATCATCATTTTGTACACAAGGCGCGTCATAAGTGCGACAAGCATCACAACCAAAACAACCATGAATCAACTTACTGCCAATGCTTATGGTTTCAACCAGATGCCCGGCTTCTGTTGCGCCACGCGCAAAAGCTTCTACGAGCGTATTTGTATTTTGTCTGCGTGCGGTACCAAGTATAATTAGAATACGTTTTGCCATACAAGAAATATCCTTCCCAAACGATACGTATCTATTTTCAATCTCAACGTTATTATACAGGAGCGTCTTTTCAAATGCAATGAGAAAATACGCGATATAAAAAGGCTTTGGAGGTAAAAAACATAGCACAACATGGGAGAGGAAAGAAGGATGAAAAGATTGAGTTGCGCGGTAAAATATAGTATAGTGAAGAAAAGTTAGAAATAGAGGAGGCGTAGTATGGGTAAAACAGCAGTAAAAATCACGAGCCTTATTTTATGTGTAATCTTGTTGGCAGTGGCGGCGTTTATGTTTGCCAATGCATTCAACAAGAAAAACGTATATAGTGGCAGCAAGTCAGATCCGAAAAATGCATATGTGAGCGGAGATGCAGATAATTTCATTGTCAACGCAAACTATTTTGTCGGGTTTTCTGTCATGGGTGCGGCAGCATTTGTTGGTGCGGCACTGTTTGGCGCATTGTTTTTGCACTTAGTGAGCAAAACAAAAAAAGAGAAGAAAACACCACAACCGGTTGAAGCTTATTATGGGGCACCACAGCAACAGACGCCGCCACCACAATTTACAAACCCGGCGCCACAATATGGAACGACACCACCGTATGGTACACCGCAACAAGGCGGACAGCAGCCTTATACGCCAGAACCGGGGCAGTATGGCGGTACCTCAAATGATGATTTTTTCAAAAGCTAAAAAGTGATTTTAAGTAAAATAAAAAAGCACCCTTCCAAAGGGAGTTCAACTTAGGGATTTACAAAAACAAGTAAATTTTCGACCGACTCTCTTCAAGCGGAAGCTAAAAATTAAGACCACGCCAAAGGATTAAACCTTTTGTGTGGTCTTTCTTTACGCTTTATCATTTATATGTTTCAACGGTATCACTAAAC
>JBMNLE010000003.1:0-124918 GCA_050952565.1 Christensenellaceae bacterium | reverse complement strand
ACAACGATGATTTTTAGATATTTTTCATGAAGCCAATGCAATGGAAGATGCCACTATATCTCAAATTTTGTATCCAAGTTTTCCTCTTTCTTCTTCTATAATTTTTTTATCAAGTCTTTCAAATAATATGGAGATGTCTGAAAGCTTATAACCTTCTTGAACATATTGAGGTTTCCACTCATTATTTAAGTTAAGCCAATTAGCAATTTTTTGTGAGGAAAATGGTAGAAAGGGTTGCAATAGTACAGCTAAGTTCGCAATAATCTGTACACAATTATTAAGTGTACTATCACATTTATCTTTATTCTCAATTCTGCTCTTCCATGGCTTCATCGAATCATAGTACTTATTTCCAAATCGAACAAAATCAAATATAGAATCGAGTGCATCCTTTAACTGGCCATCTTCAATTTTCTGGCCAATTTTCGAATAAGAATCATCTATTTTCTCTTTTATATCACTTTCTAATATACCAGGCGGAATTGTACTTTCATTATATTTAACTATAAAAGCGAGTGTTCTATTTATAAAGTTTCCATATGCCCCCAATAGCTCACTATTATTTTTTTCTACAAATTCCCGCCACGAAAAATCAGTATCTCTTTTTTCTGGGCCGTTAGCTATAAAGAAGTACCTTAACGAATCCGGGTTATAATTCTCAACAATATCCTTAACCCATATTGCCCAGTTCTGACTTGTTGAAATTTTCCTTCCCTCCAATGTTAAATATTCGCTTGAGATAATATCATCTGGCAAATGTAAGCTTTCGTCATGAGCAAGTAATAATGCTGGTAGTATTATAGTATGAAACGGAATATTATCTTTACCATGAACATAATAGTGCCGTGCATTACTTCCCCATAATTCTTTGAAAATAATTTCCCGACTTTCTGCAACTACCTTGCTTACGGATAGATATCCAAGTACATTTTCAGCCCATATATATATTTTTTTGTCCTCGTAACCCTCTTTAGGAACATCTATGCCCCAGTCAAGATTTCTTGTAATTGCTCTATCCCTTAAGCCTTCATCTATATATCTTTTTGTAAAAGCAATCGCATTCTTTCTCCAATTAGGTTTTGATGATAGATAACTTGATAGCTCATGTTTAAGTTTAGATATTGCAATATAGAGTTGATTTGTTTCCAAAAAAACGACTAAATTACCACATTCCGAACAAAAAGGTGCAGTTACTGCTTCGGGTTCTAAAACTGTGCCACAATTATCACATTGATCGGCTCTTGTCTGACTCCCACAATTTGGGCAAATACCTTTAACCAAACGATCGGTTAGTACCTTATGACAATGCTCACAAAATGCTTGAGGCGCAGTCTTTTCATAAATATAGTCACTTTCATAAAGCTTTTTGTGAAAATCAGTTACGAAACTTATGTGTGAACAATCTGTAGTTTTACTATATAAATCATAGCTAAACCCTAATTTCCCAAATACATAACTAAATTCATTATGATAGTATTCACTAATTTCTCTTGGGGTTCTACCTTCTTGTTTTGCTCGAATTGTTACTGGTGTCCCATGGCAATCACTGCCAGAAACATAAAAAACTTGATCACCTTTTAAACGGTAATATCTTGCAAGAACATCACCAGGTAGCAAAGCTGCGACATGACCAATGTGAAGTGAGCCATTTGCGTAAGGCCATGCGCCTCCGATTAAAATATTTTTCACTATTATCCCTCATTTCATTTTTTATTAATATGAAGTATTTATCTTACTAATTTTTTTAATATAAAAAAGCTCCCACCCCCGAATACGAAATATTCAGGGACGAGAGCTGTGCTTCGCGTTACCACCCTTATTTATTCATTCCTCACGAAATGAACCTCATCGAGTACGGGTATAAGTACCGATACTCTATCTCTATAACGGGAGATCCCGACGTAGCCTAAAAGTAAACTTTTCGGTACGCTGCTCCAAGACCATGTTCAGCAACCTTCGCCTTACCCTTTCTCAGCAACTGGGTTCTCTGTAAAAGCTATTGTTACTTACTCTTTCTCTTCAATGCATTTTTTAGAATATATAGTTATTAAAATATTATACCCCAGGCCTTCAAAAATATCAAGTACGTTTTTGTAAGATAATGGTTATTGTGAAAATTGCAACTTTAATTGCCCACCATTAATTACCAGTTATGTTTGTATTGTTCCCTTACTCTACCCAAAGGTGAGCGTAAAAAAATTAACTTTTCTCTATGCCGCCGCCATCATTTCATTTGCTGTCTTATAGCCATGAATTTTTCGGGGATAATTATTAACCCAGTCCTCTATTCGTTGTAATTCTTTAGCAGTCAGTTTCCCAATATCCGTACCCTTTGGAACAAACCGCCTGAGTATCCGATTGCCATTCTCGTTGCTTCCGCGCTCCCAGCTGCTGTATGGGTGGGCATAATAGACTTCACCACATCCGGCAGCCTTCTTGATTGCTTCGCTGTCTAGAAACTCACTGCCGTTGTCTGCTGTAATGGTCCTAATTACTGCAGAGAAATCACCTCCTACTCGCCGCCGCGCTCGTTTGATTGCCGCAATTACTTCTTTTTGTGTCTTATTCTTCACGAGCACATAAAGTGATTTTCTTGCCTTGCGCTCCACAAGCGTCAGTATGACTGGTTTCGTGCCCTGTTTACCAACAACCAAGTCGATCTCCCAGTGACCTGGTTCGCTCCGATCATCAGCCCCTTTGGGACGTTCTGTTATACTTTTACCGTTTCTGTTGTTTAGGGCAACAGTTCTTATTTTCTTGTAATCTCGCTTTTTAGCGCCATCCTTTTTGACCCACAGATCCTTATTTGTAACTTCACGAAAGATGCCCTTGTCGATATAGTTGTAGACCGTCTTGGTGCAGATTGTTGTCTTGTATGCCCAGCCTTTTGCTTTGAGCCTACCGATTATTACATCCGGTGACCATTTCTCGTTTTTAATTTTACTTTCGATGTGATCTGCTAGCTTCTGGTCGTTCCCTATTTTTAGCCCTCTGCCTTTATTCGCTGCCCACTCTTCGTGCACCGTTTGCGCCCTGTCTGCCTTATACACTAGTTCTACGATATACAGAGGTGCATATTTGTTGTTGGTGGGATTTATCCGCTTTTGTTCAACTAGGCCGGACTTCAGCTCTCGCTCAATAGTCCGTCTGTCTCGCTTGGGGCTTAGTGCATTTCCTATTTGTAAGGGAGTCAGTCCTTGTTCATACAGTGCCTCAATTTTATAGCGTTCTTTTTCAGAAATCTGTTTCCATTTTCGCTTGCCCATGTTATGCTTTTCTAGATCCATTCTGGTTCCCTCCAGTCGCTTTTGTTCATCAATTTAAGCATAACTGGTTTGACCGCAGAATGGGTCATTTTTTATTTGTTTGGGCAATTCATTTTACAACTTGCTAAATTTCACAATTAACTTACCTACCAAAACGGTACTCGAGCATATAACCTTATAACACTAATTGGAGCAATGAAATGAGGAAAATGTGTTGCTATTATCCTTTTTCTGAGCAATATATGTAGTGAAGGAGGTGCCACATGAGTAGAGACTGGACACAGGAAGAATTGCAGAATGCAAGTAAAGCTATGAAAGCAGCCGGACATTTAGGTTATGAAGGGTTCTGCGAACAATTGAACAAGATTATCTTCACAGCCTACTGCAAGGACACAGATAATAACCTGATTACAATCAGTGGCCCATATAACTGTAAAGAAGAATTAGAAAAGCAGTTGTAGGAGCATTTCAGCCACTTAAAAGTTATCACCATTCTTTCCGAGGAGGATATTGCTTTTATCAAGGAGAATCTCGAATAAATCATCTCAAACAAATAGACCTCGTTACTGTACCCAAAATTGGGGGATGGTAGCGAGGTTTATTTTTTGTTTTCTGCTTCAGCGGCCTTCTTCCGAGCATAGCTGGCTCGTCTGTTTCTACGATTACGCTCAGCTTGGCAATCCCAACTATCACAATATAGTTGACGGCTCGAATGACGAACAAAATATTTGCCACAGGCAAGGCAGGAGAGAATGGAACCTTGTGATTCAAAATAGTTTAGATCTTCGTCTACCGGTGGTGCAACGTCAGCTACCATTCTGGAAAAGGTGTACCAACAAATATCAAAAACAGATTGAATGTCCGCTCCGTACATCACTTTGCCTGTTTTCTTATCTAATTTTAGTCTCATTCGGAAGTCTGGGAACATATCAATCGCTTGTAATATATGGTCATTGTAATTCTCTAAAATATGAGCCTTGTACTCCGTATCATCCTCATCTTGCTTGTATTGTTCAAGAAAAGCGAGACTGTCACAAAGTCTACCTTCATAATAGAGATTCCTTGCGTAGTCAATTTCACCGTAGTATTTAACTCTTCTCAAGGCAAAGTACAGTTCGAAGACCGCACCTAAGTCGCACAAATCCTTCAAGAATCGTTTTATGCTGAAGGTTGCGTCATTCTGGATTATATCCATGTAAGTAATGTGTGCAAATTTCTCGCTTCTAAGCATTTCATGCAGACTATCAATTTCATAAGGATGAATATTGTTTCTACACCAATCCCAGACGGCATCTGTAATCGAAACGGTGCTGTCTGGGTTATTTAGTTTTCCGTAAAGATTACATAGGCTAACCAACAGTTCTTGGCCTGTCAGTGAAGTATCAGTGCCACTTTTCGGAGCATGCCCCCCTGTGAATATAGGTTTAATTATTTCGCCGTCATCGTCATAGTCCGGGACATACTCAGGAAATCGCACAGCCCTATATACCATTTCACCTACGCCACCTATTTCAACAAAACCAAGATTCTCTACCGGTAGTCTTTTCATATCATTCACCCTTTGATTGTAATCGTTTGTGTAAGCGTTGATAATTATGCTTCGATTACATTTTATTATACAATGGCATTAAATACAAGAACAAATTGTAAAACTCTTTGATTTATGATCCTTGACAAGTGAATAGTCCACCCGCAAGAGATACCTTTGCAGTGCCGCCGCCACGATGGTGAAAACCGGAGCGCTTCTGCTGCAATTGGACACGAGGAGACCACGAACAGGTGGCTGCCTTTGGAACGGTAGCGAATGGTGGATGTAGAAACCAAAATAAATATCAAGATAAGGAGGAAAGAGCAAATGGAGAAAACGACCATGAGTGTGCAGGAACTGTCGGCGCAGATGGGCATTAGCCTACCGAAAGCCTACGAACTTGTAAAATCACCGGGATTTCCAATCATACAAATTGGTACAAGAATTCTAATTCCGGTTGATGCCTATAAGGAATGGTTGCTCAAAAACTCGGCACACAGATAATGAAAACGCAAATTTTACGGAGAGGAGGTGGACGAGACGGCGAACGCAATGCAGGAACTGATGGATATGAAGATATGGTTTCTCTGGCGCAAGGAGATGGATGGAGACCGTATCAATAAAATACCCTTTGCTGCCGGTGGTGGTGTGACAGGCACTAATGAAAAGTACCGGCACACATGGGTAACTTATGATGAAGCGGTCACTGCTATGAAAAAACAGAGCGCCGCCGGCATTGGCTTTGTGATACCGAAAGGCTACTTCTTTCTTGACATAGACCACACTTCTCTCACAGACCCGTTCGTGGAGATGATGCTTGAACGCTTCAACACCTATACCGAGCGTTCTGTCAGCGGAGGCGGTATCCATATTTATGGCAAATGCGATTTGAATAATCTACCCACTTACGCTGATAAGAACGGCAATCTCAGACTGGATAAAGCCTACTACATGAAGAATCCAAATAATCACCTGGAATTGTATATAGGTGGCCTAACAAACCGATTTGCGGCTTTCACAGGAGATGTGATTTTAAATGAGCCTCTTAGAGAAAGCACAGCCGCAGTTCTTACTACGCTTGATAAAAATATGCGAAAGACCGAGAAGAAAAAATACAGCGAAAAGCGTGACGGTGATCGAGCAGGATTTGATATTGTTTGTAATCTCCGTAAACAGAAAAACGGAGAAAAATTTAAAAAGCTATATGATGATGGCGATATCTCCGAGTATGGCTCACAGTCAGAAGCGGATGCCGCACTATGTGCCTTGATTGCTTTTCGCACCGGGCCTGATCCAGATGCTATTGATGATATCTTCCGTAGTTCTGCTCTCTATCGTGAAAAATGGGAACGTGAGGATTACAGAGAAGCTACCATTGCTACCGGGATTGATGCCTGTCATGGCACCTTCCATAAATCCAAGATGGAGCATCCGTATTTCATCAAGTTTAACGAGCAGACCGGAGAGGCTTATGTCAGCATACCACTCCTTGCAAAGTATGTGCGAGAACACCTCTGCTATGTTCTTGTAAGGGATAACGGAAAACAGGGACTTATGAAATATGTCTACGAAAACGGCTGCTACAGGCTTTATGCCGACAATATGCTGATGGGAATTATCAAGCAGTACATTGCTGATTATGATGAGGAACTTGTCAAAATGGGAAAGGTCAGTGAAACCTTGCAGCACATCACTACCGACCTTAACTATGTCAGCCAAGAGGAATTGAACGCCAATGAGGATTTAATTAACTTCAGCAATGGCCTGCTTCGTATTACTGCTAACAATGTCAATCTTGCTCCACACAGCCCGGATATCCTCTCCACCATACAAATTCCATGTAGCTGGACAGGCAAAGAGACACCAACACCAGTGTTTGACAGATATATGCACACCCTCACAAATGGCGATAAAACCATAGAACAACTGCTCCTTGAATTTATCGGTGTATGTATCTCCAACATCAAGGGATGGCGAATGAAAAAAGCACTGTTCCTTGTAGGCGATGGTGATACTGGCAAATCTCAGCTAAAGAGCCTTGTCGAGCGATTGCTCGGCAAAGGGAACTTTATCGGCATTGACCTTAAGGAAATAGAAGCCAGATTCGGTACCGGCGCAGTTTACGGAACCCGCCTTGCCGGTAGTTCCGATATGAGTTTTCTCTCTGTGGATGAACTGAAAACCTTCAAGAAAATAACAGGCGGCGATAGCCTGTATGCCGAGTTCAAAGGACAACAAGCCTTTGAGTTTACTTATAACGGATTACTCTGGTTTTGTATGAACAGACTTCCCAAGTTTGGCGGTGATGATGGCAAGTGGGTATATGACCGTATTATGGTAGTTCGCTGTCCTAACGTGATTCCGAAGGATAAACAGGACAAAACGCTCCTCGACAAAATGTATGCCGAGCGTGACGGCATTGTTTTTAAGGCTATAAAGGCGCTACAGCAAGTTATTGCTAACGGCTACCGTTTCTCGGAGCCAGACAGCGTAAGCCTCGCAAGAGAAAAATATATGTCAGATAACAATACTGTGGTCTCCTTCTTTGAGGAGTGTATGTGTGAATGGCCTGATGGGAAAATCAACAAGCACTGTACCACAGGCCGTATCTACAAGGTTTACTAAGGTTGGTGCAGGGAAAACAATAACGGCTTTGCCAAGACTGCTAAAGAGTTCCGGGAAGCTATCGCTTCAAACCTCGGCGCATATTATTCTACAATCACTACCCGGCAGAATGGCAACACCTACTATAAGGATTATTCGCTCACAAGTGAAGCAAAAGAACAGTTTTCGAGTGAATATGGCTATGACGGAACTGAGTTTTTATAAAAATGGTAGCAGTAGTAGCAGTGCCGGTAGCAGTAAAAATCACAACTGCTACCACACCAAATGCCCACAGTGCAAGGCTTTGAGAGCAATCGGTAGCAGTTGTAGCAGTTCTTATAACTTCTTAGCAAAGTTTCAAAAAGTTGTACAAGAAAAGAATATATATTCAAAGATTATGCGGAGTGTGAGTATAAACTCGCCCGCACTGCTACTTCTGCTACCAACCGGCTGGAAACCCTTGATATTCCTCACTTTTCTGCAGTAGCAGTACAAAAAAACTCTGCTACCAGTATTGCTACTTCTGCTACTAAAAATCAAGATATGAAGGGAGGAAAACAGCATGAAGCTAATTGACTTACTTTATGGCAGAAACCACAACAGTATCAAAGGTAAACTCTATCTTCGCAACCGTTCCGGAGCCCCTGTGATAGTAACAAAAGAAATCCGCTATACCGTCACTGACGGGCAGTCAACTGTCCACATCAATGGTTACGATGATCTGTCTGAATACTGCCGTAATGCTGGATATACCTATCTTTCTGGCAAAGCAGTATGAACTCAGGAACCTTTACCCAGACAGTTGATATGGCTTAAGCTCAAAAATGAGCTAAAGTTTTTGGTACATCCCACAACAATAATTTAGGAGGAATTTAAAATGGCAAACTATCCACTTACAAAAATGAATAAGGAAGGAACGCACCTTCACCCGCAACACTCATTCTACACTGATGAATATGCAAAGAACACATTTGACTTATTCCTGTCAGATTGCATCGTTGAAGACGAGCATGGAAAACTGCACAAGTATTATCGTCTCCATGCAAAACAGGCTCACAACATTGAAATGGCTTTTGCCTATGATATTCATTGCCCAAATTGTAAAAGCAGTATGCTAAAGCAAATTGGCAGTTCACTCAACTATAACGAACTGGGCCTATACAAATGCCCTGTTTGTGACAAGAAATAAGGAGGAAAAAACATGATTACTTACACTGAAAGATTACCCTATACTGGCTCACCGGAATATGACAAGCATTTCTGGAACGCTATGCGCGGCAATAATGGCAGTTATGCCGAACTCTCAAAAGCCCGCAACATTGAAACTGGCACTTATCCCATGCCGAACAATGCCAACAATAAGTACATGGCCGCCCTTGAAAAAGAAAGTCTGTTCCGCAATATTGGTACGGTAATTAAGGCATATGACAACGGTTACCGTATATTCGCCAAGGATAACAATGACCTTGCCCAGTGGGTATCGGAAAGTGATGCCATCCCAATATACGAGAGTATAGATGATTTCACCATCAACACTGTGGACAGTTGGAAACTGGCTGCTTTCGTAAAAATGGACGAGGCTTTTATACGTGATGCCGGTTTCGATATCGAAAACTACCTTATTAACCGCTTTGCTAAGAACTTTGGCAGAGCCGAGGACAATGCCTTTATAAACGGCACCGGTATCCAAATGCCCACAGGTATTCTAAACGCTAGCAATGGAGCAGATGTGGGCATTACCACTGCTGAAATTACCTACGATGATGTTATCAGCCTGTACTTCTCCTTAAAGCGGGAATACCGCAGAAATGCAGTATGGCTGATGAACGATGAAACTGCACTTGCTTTGCGCACTCTTAAAGACAGCGCAGGGAATTACCTCTGGCGCAATAGCAATGATACCATTCTCGGAAAAAGAGTTATTATCTCCGAATATATGCCAAATACTGAATCAGACAGTAAATCTATTGCCTTTGGTGACTTCAGCTACTACTGGGTTATCGCCAGAAGTCCTGTCAGTGTCAAGACACTCTCAGAGAAGTTTGCTCTACATGACCAGATTGGATATCTTGCCTTTGAGTTCCTTGACGGTAAACTTATCCGTCATGAGGCAGTGAAGGTAATTCAGATAAATACCGAAGCCATCGGATAAGACATATGGGAATAGGCACAGTGGACATTCTGCTGTGCTTATTTTCTCTAAAAAATGCGATTGTGCCTTTAATACCCCGTTTGAATTCGCGTTTTTTTACGCGTTACCCCACGCCGTTGTCCGCTTTAAAAAGCTGTGGAGATTTTACCTCCCCCTACTGGTCTACAAACAATATAAGGGGAGTTACGATTCGTTACGCCATATCGAAAGGAGGAATCCCTATGGAAGAAAAGACCATTAGCGTTACCGAAAAGGTTATCGGTGACACGCTCTACATTATAGAATCGGCAGTCAGCAGCATCGCCAAAGAGACTGCTTATGACAAGCTGAAACGCATGATACTTAATGACGCCGCAAGCCTTGAAATAAAGAAGGCATCTTAGCCTAAATATCTTGACTTCTTCACAGTAGTACGGGAATATAGAGTACCGCTTGAAGACTGTCGGAAAGGAGGTAAACATGAATAATAGACAGTCAAATATTACTGTGAAGAATAACGATAAAATCACCGCACTCTACTGCCGCCTATCTCGCGATGACGAGTCGCAAGGTGACAGCAACAGCATTAAAAACCAGAAGACTATTTTACAGAAGTACGCAGATGACAACGGCTTTTCTAACACAGAATTCTTTGTGGACGATGGCTACAGTGGCACAAACTTTGACCGCCCAGATTGGCAGCGTCTTTTATCCCAAGTGGAAGAAGGCAACATCGGTATCGTCATTGTAAAGGACATGAGTCGTCTTGGTAGAGATTATCTTAAAGTAGGTTATTACACCGAGGTATTGTTTCCCGGCTCTGATATCCGCTTTATAGCCATAAACAACAATGTAGACAGTGCCAATCAGCAAGATAGCGATTTTACACCATTCCTTAATATCATCAACGAATGGTATGCCAAGGATACGAGTAAGAAAATCCGATCCGTATTTAAGTCAAAGGGTCAATCCGGCAAACCGCTCTGCACCAATCCACCTTATGGCTACATTAAAGACCCGGAAGATAAGACGCATTGGATTGTTGATGAAGAGGCCGCCAAAGTGGTGAAAGAGGCATTTCACCTGTGTATGCAAGGTTATGGGCCTACGCAGATAGCTAAAGAATTCAGCAAAAGGAAGATAATGAATCCAACAGCTCATGCCAAGGCAAATGGAGTCAATATCCCTGACAATAGAGGCCATGACGATAATTATATCTGGAGAAGCAGTACAATCGTTCATATGCTTTCAAGGCAGGAGTATTTAGGGCATACGGTAAATTTCAAAACCTACCGCAAGTCCTATAAGCAGAAAAAGCAGCTGAAGAATGACCCGTCAGAATGGATGATTTTCGAGAATACCCACGAAGCGATTATTGAAGAGTCTGTATTCGAGGTAGTGCAGAAAATCCGAGATGGCAGACGCAGGCTTACACCGATGGGTGAAATGCCAATCCTCTCCGGTATGCTCTTCTGTGCGGATTGTGGCAACAAGCTATACCAAGTACGCCATCGCGGATGGGAGCATGATAAGGAGCATTTTGTGTGTGCTACCTACCGCAAGATACAAGGTGGGTGCAGTTCTCACCAAATACGCAATGTGGTAGTTGAGGAATTGCTCCTTGACGGTATCCGCCGGGTAACCGCTTTTGCCAGAGACCATGAGGATGAATTTGTGGAGATGGTCACGAAGAAAACAAGGATAGAACTTGACAAGAGTATGCGTGACGGAAAACGAGAATTAGAGCAGTCACAGGCTCGTATCAAAAAACTGGATGAAATTATCCAGAGGCTTTATGAGGACAATATCGAAGGGAAGATTACCGATGAGCGTTTCGCTAAGATGACCGCTAATTATGAAGCCGAGCAGCATACCCTTGAAAGCCGAGTGGCAGAACTGAAATCTACTATGACATCAGAAAAGGAAAGCGCACTGGGAGTAGACCACTTCCTCTCCTTGGTAAGAAAGTACACTGACATACAGGAACTCACAGCGGAGACTATCCGGGAGTTTGTTGAAAAAATTTATGTTTATAAGGCAGAGCGTATTGATGGCAGACGGGTACAGCGTATCAAAATTGTTTATAACTGCATTGGCGAGTTTGACCCACCGGTTTCTACATCCACCACAAAGCAAGAAAAATCGGCATAGCCGGTAAATACATACCAAACTATGCCGATATTTTTCCGGGATTAAAAATCCCTAAGACGCACCCTCAAATAGGGTGCTTTTTTATATATTTATTGTTGGTTCAATTCAGCATACTGGAGCATGTTGCGTGCAAGGAAGATGGCAAGCAACGTGCAAAGAAAATTAGCAAGAGACATGGCAAGAAACGCCGTAACCGTTCCCGAGTATACAATGATGCCCAGCAGCGGTAAAAAGATGGCGAGCAGCAAGCCCGGCGCCATCAGCAGGGCCAATAAAAGAAAATAGAATGTGAAGATGAGCGTTTTGGAAGAAATTCCTCCAAAAATGCGCTCTGTTAAAATATTCCCCGCCATGAATAAGAAAGAGAAACTAACTTTCGCCAAAATCGCCAGCAGAATAATGGGTGTATCAATCTCGAGAAGCAAGCCAATGGGAATAAAAGTAAGAATTGCTTCAATCAAATATTTGCGGTAACTCTCTCGCGTGGCACCAATCATTTTTTGAAAGGAAGAAGCTGGCGTAAGATAGATATAAGGCTTTGTCAATTCCTTCAAAAAACGAGAAGAAACTGATACACTGAAAAACTGCATGTAAACGCTAAACGCAAAGATGGGAATGAGCCCAGCCTCTTTTAAGAAAAAGGAAAACAAGATGGTCATCCCAATGAACAAAAGTGTGGTGAGATCAACAACAGAGGTTTTGGCGCGGCGGTTTTCAATGAGATGCTTATAATAAAAGGCATCTGCGCCCCATCCTTGCTCTATCCCAATTTTGCCAACCTTCACGTTTTGCGGCGCAGCTTCTTGTTGTGTGCCTTGCTTTTTTGCGGTGATGGCGCTAAAAGAGATTTCCGCTGTTTTTAAAACATCTTCATAATAGTCCGGGTTAGAAACACGGATTAATAGCGTAAACGCACCAAAAAAGAGAAGCAACAATACGCCACCCAAAAGAACAGAAGAAAGAGAGCCGCCTATAATGCCGCCATAAATCATTGTAATCCAGCCGGAGACAGGGAAGAGCTTAATAAAAAGCGTATTTACGCCGGAAATGAGGCGCGGGAAAAGCGCCGTGGGATCCTGCAAAATGTAATAAGCAAGATATGCAGCAAATATAAGAATAACAGCAATACAAATGCTCTCAAAAATACGTTTCTTTTTTTCTTCGCCGGCTGAAAAGGCATAGATGACCATAGCAACAAGCTGCCCGCTGAATAACACAACGCCATACCCTAGCATCAAGTACAGGAGCTCAAGGGGTTGGACATGATAGGTGTTGCTGAGCCAACCATATTGGAATAAGATAAAAAATCCAAGTAAGATAGAGTTGCCCAACTGTTGCAGCATGCCATAGAACAAAACACGCGTCGCGCGAAAAGGAGCGGTGAAAATAAACTGTACATCGCTCAGCGAGAAAAGGTTTCCGCCATCTTTAAATCCTTTTGCTGCCATGAGGACAAACATAAGCGTATAGAAAGCAAAAACAATCGCATAAAGCTCTTCTCTGCTGCGGTATGCCGCGCCGGTAGACTCATTTGGCATGAAGAGTAAAAACGCAAAAAGAGCAACCATGAAAACAGTATAAATGAGGCGAGCAGGGCTACGCACAATACTTTTTAGCATGTTTTTAATGCGGGCAGAGGATAAATAGAAAAACGCTGAAGTTTTCAAAGGACACCATCCTCTCCGCTTTGCGGTTCCGTAATGGAAAAGAAAAGCGCTTCAAGGGAAATATCTGCCTCTGTCGGCTCTTCGTGATTCACTTTTGTGGCAGCAAATTTTCCGTTGATCATAATATGCGCCACATCCCAATAATCTTCTACGCTATCAATCATATGTGTGCTGATGAGTATACTGGCGCCTTCGTTTTTCAGTTCCACAAAAAGATCCTTTAATTCTTTAATGGCATGTGGATCCAGCCCAACCAATGGCTCATCAAAGATGATCACGCGCGGGTGATGCACCAGTGCGCAACAGATAGAAAGTTTTTGTTGCATGCCTTTTGAAAGCTCTTTGCCCAGCCTATCTTTTTTATCCCATAAATCAAAACGCTCCAGCAATTGATCACCATACCCATCATCTTCGATTTGATAAGCGCGGCGTATGAATTCTAAATGCTCACCCACGGTAAGCAAATCATAAACCGCCGGCATTTCCGGCACATACCCTAGGCGCGCTTTGGCTTCCAAGCTTTTGTTTTCATAATTCTCCACCATAATTTCGCCTTGAAACCGCAGCAATCCGGCAATGCATTTGATAATGGTAGATTTCCCGGCGCCATTGGGCCCCAACAAAACAGCAATTTGGCGGTCGCGCACAAAAAAGCTGATGTCATCGTTTGCTGTGAGTTTTCCATAGCGTTTTGTAACATGACGTACTTCTAACATAACACACCTCGTATCCATAAAGAATTATTACATGTGGAGTATAGCATAGCGCAACAAAGAAGCGTAGATATATTTTTACATATGGGTATTGTTTTTCAAAAAAATTGTAAAGAAACACAAGTGAACTGTCATTCGCTTCTGCAATATAGTATACTAAAAGAGAAGTAAGAGAAGCGAGGAACAAATATTGAATTTAGAAATTTTTGAGCATATTGGCGAAGTGCTAGATGCTTATGAAGATAAAAAGGAAGTTTATAAGCTCATTGCGGAAGAAATCAAAGATTTTTTTGAGACGCATGTTTTTCGAGAAACCACATATGAGCTGAATTTTACCTATCGTATCAAAACCGAAACCAGCATTCGTGAAAAAATCATTCGCAACAATTACAATGTAAACAAAGGCGGCGGAAGAGATATTCTGGCGAGTTTTCAAGATGTGATTGGTTGCCGCATAGAATGCAAGTTTTTAGAAGAAGAGGAAGAAGCATTTCGCTTGTTGGGCGAAGTTTTTACAAAAACGGATGATAATATTTTTTACTATATGCCATCGCTTCCGAAAATACAATTGAAACTGGCAGATCCGCAACCGCAGATGCAGCATAATGGTTTTGAAATTTATAAGATTGATGGGCAGTATCTTTTGGGGCGGGAAGTGATGCGCTTTGAGTTACAGATCAAAGCACTGGTCAATATGTTTTGGGGCGAAATTGAGCATCGCATGGTTTATAAAAACAACGATTATCTCATTGCCGATAGCTTTGTGGCGGATTTGTTTACTTCCATCAAAAAGAATTTAGATACCATTGATAACCAGCTTTATATTTTGTACAATCGGTTTCGCAACCAGAGAGATGCCGGGCGCAGCGAAATGGAAAAGGCTGAAGCGCGGCGCATTGAAATTTTTGTTGCAAACATGGTTTATGAAACGTTTACGCAGCTTTTGGAAGCGCAAATGGGCTTTAGCATTGACTTCAAAGGTAGTTGTGATGCGGTTGTCCGCTATTTGATGGATGTGAACGAGGCAGATGATTTGGAAGATTACGGCGAGATGATGCTTTATATTTTTAATCTTTTAAACGACGCCCATGAGACGGTACGGCTGGATGAGCAAGTGGAATTTGAACGAAAGCTATATCATGAAGATGTATTTTGTGGCATTTTAATTGAGACTGTGCAGAAACTAATCAATGTCAACTATCGGTGGCATTTATATTATGTAATTTTGTTTTATTTATCAGGAACTTCCAATGCAGAAGCGCTGGAAGCCTGCATTTCCTTTTTCCGTGATGCACTTTATGCCAACCGTTCTTTTACCCTGCTGGAAGAAGCGGGAATCGAAGAATCGCCTGTGATTCGCATGGAACTCTTAAATACCGTTGCAAAAGTGGTGGCGGAGAAAAAAGATATTGTGTATTTCTGTGCAGAGGGGATGACAGAAGTACACCGCGCGCTCAACTATGTTGTGCCGATGATCATTTCTTCTTATGCGCAAGGGCGCGTTTGGGAAGAGATGAAAGAAACAGCCTTTGACACGCTAAAAGAACGCATGGAACTTTCAAAGATAAACGGAAAGGACTAGTTATGAAAGAAATCAAATTGTTCATCTTAAAAAATTGTCCGTATTGCAAAGCGGTTTTACAGTATCAAAAAGAATTGTTTGCTGAAAACCCAGCATTTGCGGAGATTCCGCTGCGCATCATTGAAGAATCAGAAGAGGCAGCCTATGCAGATTCGTTTGATTATTATTTTGTTCCCACCTATTATATTGAAGAAGAGAAAGTACATGAAGGTGCAGCCACAAAAGAAATTGTGAAAAGCATTTTTGAGCGAGCATTATAGTAAAAAAACTGCGCATATGCGCAGTTTTTATTTTTTGAGGGAACGATTTAAATAAGCCTTTGTAAAAGGACAAGCTGCAACGCATAAGCCGCAAGTTACACTGCGCAACGGTAAATCAACGCCTCGCTTTTTGACGGCTTCTTGGCAGGCTTTATGATCGACGAGTGTATCGCGGTCTGTTTCCAAATCCCAAGTAACGCCGTGTATGGCGCTTCCGGGGCAAATTTCCCTACAGGCAGTACAAGATTTACAAAGCGGCTCTAAATAAGTATCGTTGGTTGCAAACGGTGCATCCGTCAGAACAGTGGTAAAGCGCTGCGCTGCGCCATATTCTTTTGTAATGAGCAGTGCATTTTTGCCGATGAACCCTAAGCCTGCAAGCCGCGCGACGGTTTTATACGGCAATATGGTTCTGGAGGTATCGTTGCTATAAGGCGCATTTTTCCTGGAAAGCGGAAAAGCGCGAAACCCCGCTTGTTCCAGCCACCAAGCAGTATCTTCTGCCAGTACATCTAAATTTTTATTGAGATGATTGTAGTCAATGCTATAATCAATATGTGGTCCCGAAGGAATGCGGGAAACCACCACGGGATCAAGCGCAATGCCAATGGAAATTGCGCGGGGAAACCCCATACGTTGCGCTTCCGGTAGCATCGTAATGTCTGCAAACCCGACAAGGGAAGCATTTCGTTTTATCAGTCTATCGCGAATTGTTTCGTGCATGGTCGCCTCCTAATTTCTTTTATTTAGTATACTAAGAAATATGCTGGCATGCAAACAGATTAGAAATGAAAAAGAAAGTGTATTATAATGTGAACAGTTGTTTTGAAATAAGAGAGGGAATAACCTATGAAACTATTTGAGTCAGACCGCATTCGACTACGAAAAATGACAGCGGAAGACATTCCGCTTTATCATGCTTGGCGTACAGACATGGAAGTTATGCGTACGACAAACCATTATCTTGATATGTATGATGCGGAGGAAACCCGTCAGTTTGTAGAGCAGGTAATACTAAATGCACCTGCAGCAAAAAATTATATGATCATTGATAAGAAAGAAGAAAAAGCGATCGGCATCACTTCGCTGATTCAGATTGATGATAAAAATAGAAATGCAGAAGGCATCATTGATATTGGAGAAAAAGATTTTTGGGGTAAAGGATACGGGAAAGAAGCGCTGAGCTTGCTTCTTGATTATGCATTTTACGAAATGAATTTACATCGTGTTTCACTCAATGTGTATGCCATGAACAAAAGAGCGCTGGCATTGTATGAAAAATTGGGGTTTCAAAACGAGGGATGCGCCAGAGAAGCGCTTTTTCGCGAAGGAAGATGATATGATACCTTTCATATGGGCATCTTGCAAACCGAGTGGTTTTTGAAAAAAGAAAAAAGCAAAGAATAGGCCTTTGCTTTTTTCCTTGGGCAAAGAAATGAAATTTCCCAAAGAAGCAGTTGCACAGGGCATATACAAGTGATAAAATAAAAAGAACTGTTTTTAGGAGGCCACGATGTCAGTTGAAAAATTAACAATCCCGGCAGATTACCATGCAGCGCTGGGCATACGAGAAACCGAAATTGCAATAAAATTAATTAAAGATACATTTGAACGTGAACTTGCAAAGCAATTAAACCTAACGCGTGTTTCTGCGCCGCTTTTTGTACGGCCGGAAAGCGGATTAAATGATGATTTGAATGGCGTAGAGCGCCCGGTTCGTTTTGATGTGAAAGATTCAGGGCAAGTGGTGGAAATTGTACAGTCTTTGGCGAAATGGAAGCGATTGGCGCTAAAAGCCTATGGCTTTCATGAAGGGGAAGGCTTATATGCGGATATGAATGCCATTCGCCGCGATGAAGATCTGGATAATTTACATTCAGTTTATGTGGATCAATGGGATTGGGAACGCGTTATCACAAAAGAAGAAAGAACGCTTGCTTTTTTGGAAGAAACGGTAAAGAAAATTTACCAAGCGTTAAAAGATACAGAGACGGCTGTCTTGGAAGCCTTTCCTAGCGTACAGCGCTATATCCCGGAAGAACTATGCTTTATGACAGCACAAGAGCTAGAGGATCGCTACCCATCGTTATCGCCAAAAGAAAGAGAAGATGCTGTTGCAAAGGAATTTGGCGCAGTGTTTATTATGCAAATTGGTGGTGCGTTGCGTTCAGGGATACCGCATGACGGCAGAGCGCCTGATTATGATGATTGGGCATTAAACGGAGATTTGCTTATCTATTACCCGATTTTAGGGCAAGCAGTTGAACTAAGCTCTATGGGCATTCGCGTAGATGAGGAAGCGATGGCGCGGCAATTAAAAATTGCAAATGCGGAAGAGCGAAAAGAGCGGCGTTTTCATAAGGCGCTATTAAATGGAGAATATCCGCTGACTATTGGCGGCGGGTTGGGGCAATCACGCATTTGCATGTTGATGCTGGGCAAAGCACACATTGGCGAAGTGCAGTCTTCCACATGGGGCGGTGCGATCAGAAAAGCCTGCAAGGAAGCGGGCATATTCCTATTATAAACAGGAGGCATATATGGTTACGGTAAAAGAGCTGTATCGCAAGACAGGCGACTATGCAAAAGAAGCAGTAAAAATCGGCGGTTGGATTAGAACGCTGCGAGATAGTAAGGCGCTGGGTTTTATTGAATTAAACGATGGTTCTTTTTTCAAGAACGTACAAATTGTCTTTGAAGAAGAGAAGCTAGATAATTTTAAAGAAATCACAAAGCTGGGTGTGGGTACAGCCATTGTTTGTTATGGGTATGTGGTAGAAACACCGGAAATGCGCCAGCCTTTTGAAATTCACGCAGATAAAATTGAAGTGGTGGGGGATTGCCCCAGCGACTATCCGTTGCAAAAAAAGCGGCATGGGAATGAATTTTTGCGTAGCATCGCGCATCTACGCCCACGGACAAATACGTTTTCGGCGGTATTTCGCGTGCGCTCTGTACTGGCATATGCCATTCATAAATTTTTCAATGAACAAGGTTTTGTTTATGTGCATACGCCAATTATCACTGCCAGCGATGCAGAAGGCGCAGGGCAGATGTTTCAAGTGACCACGCTTGATTTGGATAACCCCCCGCGCACAGAAGCCGGCAATATTGATTATGATAAAGATTTCTTTGCAAAACCTGCAAACCTGACCGTTTCCGGGCAATTGGAAGGAGAAGCATATGCGCTTGCCTTCCGCAACATTTATACGTTTGGACCGACGTTTCGCGCAGAAAACAGTAATACACCGCGGCATGCTTCAGAGTTCTGGATGATCGAGCCTGAAATTGCATTTGCAGACTTACAAGATAACATGGACCTTGCGGAGAGCATGGTAAAATACATCATTGAATATGTTATGCAAGAATGTCCCGAAGAAATGGAATTTTTCAATCGGTTCATTGATAAAGAATTGTTGGAGCGCTTGAACAATATTCTGGGATCAGAATTTGCGCGCATTACCTATACAGAAGCCATTGAAATTTTAGAAGATTCGGGGAAAAAGTTTGAATTCCCGGTAAAATGGGGCATTGACTTGCAAAGCGAACATGAACGCTATATTACAGAAGAAGTGTTCCATCGCCCGGTCTTTGTAACAGATTACCCGAAGGAAATCAAATCATTTTACATGCGGCTCAACGATGATAACGCGACTGTAGCGGCGATGGATCTTTTGGCGCCGGGCGTAGGAGAAATCATTGGCGGCAGCCAAAGAGAAGAGCGGCTTGATTTATTAAAAGAGCGTATGGCAGAATTGGAATTGCCGGAAGAAGAATATTGGTGGTATTTGGAACTACGCAAATATGGTGGAGTGAAACACGCCGGCTATGGGCTGGGCTTTGAGCGAATGATCATGTACATGACAGGAATGGCCAATATCAGAGATGTCCTGCCTTTCCCCAGAACGCCACGTTCCGCAGATTTTTAAACATTGAGTGGTAGGCAGCAGATATGCTGCGCTACCACTTTTTCTATAAAGGAGTATGGAATGGGAAAGACACCTCTTGTTTTGAGCTTTGATTGCGGAACGCAAAGTGCGCGCGCTTTGCTATATGACAACGCAGGAAATTTGGTTGATTATGCAGCGGAAGAATATGCGCCGTATTTTTCCCGCGCTTCGGGTTGGGCAGAGCAGCACGCCGATTTTTATTTCGAAAAATTATGTGATGCAGCAAGAACAGTGCTGGCAAAGGATCAAAGCTATAAAACCCGCCTGGTGGGCGTAACGCTTACCACATTTCGAGATACCGCTGTTTGCCTGGATCAAGAAAACAGGCCGATTGCCCCATGTATTTTATGGATGGATACAAGACGCGCAGAAAATTTGCCGCGATTTTCTTTGTATCATGAACTCCTTTACACAATTGCGGGGATGCGGACGACAGCATATGCTTCAAGGGCAGAAACAAAATCCAATTGGATCAGGCAGGAAACACCGGAAATATGGGAAAAAACGGAGAAATATGTTTTGCTTTCCGGTTATCTCACATATCGTTTTACAAACAATTTGGTAGATTCTATGGCCTCGCAAGTGGGGCATATTCCCTTTTGGTATCCGAAAAAGAAATGGATGCGCAAAAGCCATCTCAAATACCCTATTTTTGATATCCCGGCAGAAAAAATGATTGATTTATTGGAGCCGGGTGAAAAAGCAGGGGAGATTACAAGCCAAGTGGCAGCAAAAACAGATATTCCCGCAGGGCTTCCTTTTTTACTAGGTGGCGCAGACAAAAGCTGCGAGACGTTGGGGAGCGGTTGCATTGATAATAATACAGCGGCGCTCAGCTTAGGAACATCCAGCACAGTACAAGCTACAACAGAAAAATATGTGGAGCCGCAAGTTTTTATGCCGGCGTATCCGGCTGTAACGCCGGGGCACTATAATCCGGAGATACAAGTTTACCATGGATATTGGATGGTAAGTTGGTACAAAGAACAATTTGGAGAAGAAGCGCGCATAAAAGCAGCAGAGAATGATTGTACACCGGAATCACTACTGGATTTATATCTGGAAGAGACGCCGCCGGGGGCAGAGAATTTGTTTTTGCAGCCTTATTGGGGCAATGTGCTTAAAAAACCGCAGGCAAAGGGCGCGATTATCGGTTTTCATGGCGGACATACCAAAAAACATATTTATCGCGCCATTTTAGAGGGCATTAACTATGAGTTGATGGATGGATTAAAAAAGATTGCAAGGCGCACAAAATATGAAATTCAGCGGCTTACCATTTCAGGGGGTGGAGCGCGCAGTGAGATTGTCTGCCAGTTGGCGGCGGATATGTTTGGCTTGCCGGTTTATCGTGTACAAACCAGCGAGACGGCAGGGCTGGGCGCAGCAATGGTGGCGTATCTCGGATTGGGCGAATTTGCTTCCATGGAGCAAACAGTAGCGGCAATGGTACGCCATATGCATGAATATTTGCCTGACAAAGGGCTGGCAGCATTTTATGAGAAGCAATATAAAACAGTATATAAAAAAATGTATGGGAAATTACATGCACTTTATAAGGAAATGCAGTAGATGAAAAATCAAACGTTGGTTGCCGAAATTAGAGAAATATTGCCGAAAGAAAGCAGTGGCCGTTATGATTTGTTGCCTGTCTTTGCAGAAGGGAAGTTGTTTCACAATATTGTGAAACACATTGCTGCGCGGTTTGCGACGGAGCAAATTGACCTTGTGGCAGCGCCGGAAGCGTTAGGGTTCATTTTGGGCGCAGCAGTTGCAGAAAGATTGGGCGTAGGTTTTTTGGGGCTGCGAAAGGCGGAAAGGCTGCCATATAAAAAAGAAGCATTGCAAATAGAATCGTATGATACAGACTACACAAAAACGGAAAAAACGCTGGGCATATATAAAAAAAGTGATGTGGCGGGAAAACGAATTTTGCTCATAGATGAATGGATTGAAACAGGCGTAACGATGCAAGCTTGCAAAAAGTTGCTGGAAACGAGAGGCGCAAAAATCATAGGCATCGGCACAATTGGCGCGGATTTACAAACGCCGCAAGTAAAGCAATGGTATGAAGAAAGCTATCTATACGCCATTGGTACAGATATATAAGAGAAGTAAAAAAGAGTGGGCAGAGCCTACTCTTTTTTTGTTTTCTGCAAATTGAGCAATACAATGGCAGAGAGGACCAGTATGATGCCCAAAACGCCAAAAAAACTTAACGTTTCTCCAAACAAGAAAACGCTGAAAAGCGTGGCGACCACAGGCTCCACAGAAGCCATGATAGAAGCTTTTGCAGTCTCCACTTTAGAAAGCCCCATGGTATAGAAAATATAAGGAATGACACTGGTAATGAGCCCCAATAATATGGACATGACAATGGTATTTGTATTTTGCGTAACAAGCGTAAAAATTTCCGATAGATTGACCAACGGCAAAATGCCGATGTTGGCGAACAAGAAGGTATAAAGCGTCATGGTAAGCGGATGATAGCCACGGTTTAACGCGAATCGGCTGAAAATACTATATAGTGCATAGCAAAAGGCAGATGCAAGCCCGCTACCAATGGCTGCCAGCGAAACGCTGCTGCCACCATCCAATAACCCCACCACCAACGCGCATCCCAAAAACGCTAAAATAGCAGCGCAGATTTTTTTCGTAGTCAATTTTTCTTGAAACAAAAGCGCACATAAAAACATAACAATAATGGGCGCAACATAAAGCAGCACAGCGGCAACGGAAACGGTGGTCAACGAAATGGTATGATAATAAAAATAACTGAAAAGAACAATGCTAATAAGCCCACTGCAAAGAAAGATCCAAATATCTTTTATATGAATGCGCAGCAAGGAAGGCTTCCAAAGCAAAATACCCAAAAGTAACATGACAGAAGTAACCACAACGCGAATTGCGACAATCTGTAAAGAAGCAAGTCCCGCAGCTTGCAAAAACCGCACAAACACGCCAATGCTTCCCCAGAAGATGCCTGCCAATAAGACATATAAAATACCAACCCAAGCGTTCTTTTTCATCATAAACTCCCATACAAAAAATGCAAACCAAAGTATACCACATGAGAAGAAATAACAAAAGAATTTATTCTTCGACAGAAATCAAAAAACGTTTTTCTCTTGGAAAGGGTTACAAATTTTGGTTTTTGTGTAGCCTATTTTATTGACACTACACAAAAGAATTGATACGATTAATTTGACGCACGAATATTTGTTAGTGTTCTTCGAGGCTTCCAAGTGAGGTGAAGCGAATATGCGCGACCCTATTTTTTTTAAACCCATCCTAAAAGAGAAAGTTTGGGGTGGGACGAAAATTTTACCTTATCTCAAGATGCCTGTAACAAAAGAAGGAATCGGAGAAGCTTGGCTGTTGAGCGATGTGTTGGGCAGCGAATCTTATACCAAAAACGATCCCTCCATAACGTTAAATGCATTGACCAAAATGTATGGTGCAGAACTTGTAGGGACAGAAATCTACAAACGATATGAAAATCAGTTTCCTCTCCTCTGTAAGCTGATTGATGCGAAAGAGCATTTGTCTGTGCAAGTACATCCGGATAAAGCATATGCGGCAGAAAAAGCAGGTATCAATAGCAAAGAAGAGCTTTGGTACATCTTAGAGGCAGAACCAGAAGCAAAACTTATACTTGGATTGCAACCGGACGTGCGCAAACCACAAATTAAAAAAGCCATCGAAGAAAACAACGTGCAATCCATATTAAAACGCATTCCCGTTAAGCCGGGAGATTTTGTGATGGTGCCGGCAGGAACAGTACATGCCATATTAGGGGATATCTTTTTGCTGGAAATCTCAGAAAGCAGCGATACCACATTTCGCTTTTATGATTGGGATAGAAAAGAGGCCGGTACACCCCGGGAATTGCATATCAGCGAGAGCCTAGCGGCGTTACGAGAAGAAGCGACAGAAGAACAGGATTATTCGAAAAAAACAAAGCGAAATGGAGCTTATATTCAGCATGGCCCCAAAATTGACTGTTTTTCTTCAGACAGTGTTTTGCTAAACGGGAGGTATTGCTGCGATACAGATGAGAGAAGCTTTGCAATTCTCATTGTGCTAGGCGGCGCAGGAACGCTTGCTTATGATGACAAAGAGGTGAATTTGCAAGCGGGAGATACCACGCTCATTCCCGCAAAAAGAAAAAACATTGCAGTACAAGGGGAAGGCATTCATTTTTTACATACTTATATGAATGCATAAAAGGAGGCGACATGGATTTTTTTACAGCGCGTATGCGTACAAGGACAATTACAACCGTATACAATGAGCTTTTTTCCAGATATGAAGCAAACCCAATTTTGACGGCGAATATGTGACCATATGCAGCGCATACGGTATTTAATCCGGGCGTAACCATGTTTGAAGAAAAAACGCTTCTATTGGTACGCGTAGAAGATAAGCGGGGGTTTAGCCATTTGACCAAGGCGACAAGCGAAGACGGCTATACCGATTGGCAGATTGATTCTTTGCCCACATTTTTGCCGGATTTTGATTCACAGGAAGAAGCTTGGGGCATTGAAGACCCGCGCATTACATATGTGCCCGAACTGGAAAAGTATGCCATTGTCTATACCGGATATTCTTATGCGGGGCCTTGTGTATGCCTTGCGTTTACAAAGGATTTTGTAAATTTTGAGCGGTGTGGCATGCTGATGCCCGCAGATGATAAAGATGCGGCGTTATTCCCAAGGAAATTTGATGATAAATGGCTGCTCATTCACCGCCCAATCATTAACGGCGGGCATATCTGGATTTCCGGTTCGGAAGATTTGAAAACATGGTCTAACGCACATGTACTCATCAACGCGCGGCGTGGTGCATGGTGGGATGCCAACAAAGTAGGGCTTTCACCGCCGCCGCTGGAAACACCGGAAGGTTGGCTTGTGATGTACCATGGCGTGCGTGTGGCGGCAGCCGGCGCGCTTTATCGTGTTGGGTTGGCGCTTCTTGATTTGGAAGAGCCGTATAAAATGATTCGCCGCTGTGAAGAATGGGTGTTTGGCCCGGATGCATTTTATGAAAAATATGGGGATGTGGATAATGTGGTATTCCCTTGCGGTTGGATTTGGGATAAAGAAGAGGACAGGTTACGGCTATATTATGGCGCAGCAGATAGCTATGTGGCAGTGGCGACGGCTGCCATGTCAGATGTAATGAGCCATGTACTAAGTTGCACCAATTTAGAGATTTTTTAAGGAGGATATGATGAAAGCTTTCTTTTTGGCAGGTGGTATGGGCACAAGACTGCAACCACTCACCGATCATATTCCAAAACCAATGGTACCCATTTTAGGGAAACCGCTTTTGGAACGGAATATGAAGCGGTTACAAGGATTTGATATTTCAGATATAGTTTTGAGCGTTTGTTATTTACCGGAATGTATTGAGAATCATTTTGGCAACGGAAATACGTTTGGTATGGAAATTGCATACACTTATGAAGATACACCGCTGGGAACAGGCGGCGCCATTAAATACGCCGCACCGCAGCTGGGCGAACGATTCTTTGTATTCAATGCAGATATTTTATGCGACATTGATTATGGGCATATGCTCAGATTTCATAAAGCGATGCATGCGGATATTACAATTGCTGTTACAAAAGTAGAAGATCCAACGGCATATGGTGTTATAGAAACAGATGCGCTGGGCTATGCCACCGCGTTTACCGAAAAACCAAAGCCAGGCGAAGTGCGTAGCAACCTCATCAATGCAGGCATCTATATTATGGAGCGGCATGTATTAGAGGATGTACCCGCGGGGCAAAAAATTTCCGCGGAGCGGGAAATTTTCCCGCGCATTTTAGAAGAGGGCGGAAAAATTGCAGCATATGATAATTGCCGCTATTGGCTGGACATTGGTACAAAGGAAAAATATATGCAGGCACAACGAGATGCGTTTCAAGGAAAGTATCATATTGAAGAAGCCTCTTTTGCCGAAAATACAATATACAGCGAAGTTGGCGCGCGGCTTTATGGGCCGGTGGTGATCAAAGGACCCGTATATATCGGAAAACATGTTCATATCGGGAAAGGCGCAGTGATCGGACCAAATGTTGTTGTAGGGGATAACAGCATCATTGGACAAAATGCGCATCTGGAAAATGCTGTTTTATGGAATGATGTGGTGGTGCGCAGCGATGCGCATGTGCGTGATACTGTGCTTACCACAGGAGAATCTACCACCGGAACAGCGTATCAACCAAGTATACAAGCAGAATACATGGTATAAAAGGAGACTGTTATGAAACGCAAATTAAAAACAGCTTTTGTGAGCACTTATCCGCCACGCGAATGCGGGATTGCCACATTTACAGAAGATATTATTCGGGAACTAAAAAAAATGGATGATGTGGAAGTGGGCATTGTAGCGTTGAACGATGATGCATATCGTTACCCGGAAGATGTGGTGCATGTTTTGGAACAACAGGAAAAAGAAGCATATTTACATGCGGCAAAATATTTGAACAAAAGCCCCTATCAGGTGGTCATGGTGGAACATGAATATGGCATTTTTGGCGGGGCAGATGGTGCGTACTTATTAGATTTTGTGGATGCACTAAAAAAACCGGCAGTTGCTACGCTGCATACCGTGCTTCCCAGCCCCAGTTCATCTCAAAAAGAAATTTTGAAAACGCTTTGCGAGAAAAGTGAAGCGGTGGTGTTGATGTCGGAAAATTCCATGGAAGTGCTGCATGATGTGTATGAAGTGCCGCGGGAAAAGATGATTATGATTCATCATGGTGTGCCCAACATAGAATTGCGTAGCAAAAAAGAGTTGCGAAAAGCGCAGGAAATAGAAGAGGGGGCAGTCATCAGTACGTTTGGCTTGCTGGCGCCGGGAAAAGGCTTGGAATATGGCATAGAGGCCATGGCGGAAGTGGTGAAAAAGCACCCCAAGGCGCGTTATTATGTCATTGGGAAGACACATCCCGTGATTCAAAGAGAACAAGGAGAAAGCTATCGACATAGCCTGGAGCGGCTGGCGCGTACACTGGGCATTGCAGAAAACATTCGATTCATCAATGCATACCTTGAAAAACAAGAAATTATGGAATGGCTGAAGCTTTCAGATATTTACCTTACCCCTTACCTTGGCAAAGACCAAGCAGTCAGCGGAACGCTGGCTTATGCGGTGGGGAGCGGGACGGTAATTGTTTCCACACCATATCGTTATGCAGAAGAAATGCTGGCAGAAAACAGAGGTATTCTGGCAGATTTCAATAGCGCTGAATCGTTGGCGGATGCCATCACATTTTTGCTAGACAATGAAGAAACGCGCAAACGAATGGAATGCAATACAAAACGTTTAGGTGGAACGATGACATGGGATCAAGTGGCAAAACAATATAAAGATGTTTTGATTTCATTATAGCTATGAAAACGATTAACACAGATTATTTATTTCGTATGACAGACGATACCGGTATGTTTCAGCATGGAAAATTCGGCGTGCCTGACCGGGCTTATGGATATACGACAGATGACAATGCAAGGGCGCTTCTGGTTGTAGTGTTGCTTTATGAAAAGACAAAAGAGCCAAGATATCTTACGCTGGTGGTACGCTACTTATCTTTCCTGCTGTATGCACGAGAAGATGGATGGTTTCGCAATTTTATGCGATATGATCGCGTTTTTGAAGAACTAGAAATTTCGCAGGACTGTTACGGTAGATGCATTTGGGCGCTCTCTTACGTTGTAGCTGCGCCTTCGCTGGGAGAAGACATTAAAAACGTGGCGCGGGTTTTGGTGGGAGAGACAAAAGAAAGCCGAAAAATGTTTCGCCATTTGCGTTCTCGCGCTTATACGCTGCTGGGATTATGCAACTGGGAAGATGAACGATATGGCGCAGAAGCAAGGCAATTGGCGCAAGAACTGCTGGAAGCATATGCAGAGAACAAAAAAGAAGATTGGCATTGGTATGAAGAGAAATTGACCAGCGCAAACGCTGTTATTCCACTTAGCCTGTTGCAATATGCGTTGCGCTATAAAAACGAAACAGCAAGCGCTGTAGGCCTTGAAAGCCTAGCGTTTTTGCTAAAGCACACCATTGACGCACAGGATATCTTCCGCCCCATTGGATGCAATGGTTGGTATGTTTATGGCGGTATACGGGCGGCATATGATGAACAGCCCATCGAAGCCTGTAAAACATATTTGGCAGCGAAAGCAGCATTGCAGCTCACAAAAGAAAAACACTATCAGGAAGTCATGGAAATCTGTAAGGCTTGGTTTTTTGGAAAAAACAGCAAGCAGGCAATGCTCATTGATGAAGAGACAGGCGGCTGCAGAGATGGCATTGGAGAAAAAGAAATCAACTTGAATATGGGCGCAGAAAGTTTGTTGGTATGGCTGATGATATCGCTCATGTAGAAGGGAAGAGAAGATGGTTATTGAAAAACAATTGGATGCTATTTTTAAAGCATACGACATTCGCGGCATTTATGGGACAGAATTAACAGATGAAATCGCATATGATTTTGGAAGGGCCTTTGGAACGTTCTTGCGGGAAAAGGGAGAACATTTTGCAGTGGTGGGGATGGACAACCGCCTCTCTTCGCCGCTGATCAAAATGCATCTTGTAAAGGGGCTATGCAGCACAGGCATTGATGTTTTTGACATTGGAACTGTTATCACTCCTATTTTTTATTACGCCACAGAATTATATGAAATAAAAGGCGGGGTTATGATAACGGCCAGTCATAACCCGGCAGAATACAATGGCTTCAAAGTACAATATGATGGTGGGACAATTTTTGGAGAAACATTGACGCACTTAAAAGAACGTATCGAAGCAGGAAGATTTTTAAGGGGGAAAGGAAGCGTTACAGAGCTTTCTCCCGTAGAATCCTATTATGAAATGATTTTGGAGAAAATAAAATTGGGGCCGCGAAAATTAAAAGTAGTTGTTGACCCTGCCAACGGAACAGCAAGCTTATTTGCAGAGACGCTTTTGCAGCGACTTGGCTGTGAAGTCATTCCCATCAACAACATAAGCGATGCTTCGTTTCCAAACCACTTTCCTGACCCCACGCGCTTAGCGAACTTACAGGATTTAATCAAAACTGTGCAAAAAGAAAAAGCGGATGTGGGCATTGGGTATGATGGAGATGGTGATCGCATTGGTGTTGTAAGCGAAAAAGGAGAAGTCATCTATGGTGATATGCTCATGATTTTGTATTGGCGTGAAATTTTGCGAAAACACCCGGGTGCAGAAGCAATTGTGGAAGTGAAATGCTCGGATGTTTTGGTGCAAGAAATCAAGAAATTAGGAGGGCAACCATTTTTCTATAAAACAGGGCATTCGCTGATCAAAGCCAAAATGAAAGAAATTGGGGCTATTTTTACAGGAGAAATGTCAGGGCATATGTTTTTTGCCGATGAATATTATGGGTTTGATGATGCACTATATGCAACGGCAAGATTGCTGCGTATTTTATCAAATACAGATGAGCCCTTTAGCGCACTTCTTGCAGATGTCCCTACAACATACCCCACGCCGGAATTGCATGCAATTGTCGCAGAAGCAGAAAAGAAAGCGTATGTGAAAAAAACAACGCAAATGCTGGAAGAAGTCGCAAAAGAAGTGATTACGGTAGATGGTGTGCGCGCCACGTTTGAAGATGGATGGGGGCTTGTACGCGCTTCCAATACAGGACCTTCTCTTGTTGTACGCGCAGAGGGAACAAGCGAGGCCGCGCGAGATAGGATTTATCATATCATCGAAACAGCGCTGTTCCCGCTTGTCATCGAATAAGAAGAAGCAAAAAGAGAGGAAGGCTTTCTATGAAAAAGAATACAGAGAAGTCTTATGCGCTGGGGCAAGAGTATCCGCTGACAGAAGTTTCGGAAGAATTATCTACGCGAGAAAGAATTCTTTTGGAGGCGATTCGCTTGTTTGCGCTGCAAGGATATGCAGCAGTTTCCATGAAAGAGATTGCAAAAGCGGTAGGCATCAAAGCGGCTTCGTTGTATAATCATTTCGAAAGCAAGCAAATGCTTTGGGACAGCGCGCTTGATCATATTGAACATCTATATATGCTTTATTTTGCGCGACTAAAAGAAGCGACAAGCGCGCAAAATACGTTTGCAGGCGTGCTTGAAATGATGTTTGTAGAGTTAAAAAGTATTGTACATATTTTTACCTATTACAGTTTTAGCTTGGTGCAGGCAGAGCAATTTCGAGATGCAAAAGCAGGGCGAATTTTTAATGATGTATTTTTGGGCGATAGTATTTCGTTTATCAAAGAAACGTTTGATGCTTGCGTTGCCGCCGGTTGGGTAGAGGCGTTTGATACCAATATTGTCGCCACATTTTTCATGCATACCGTTCTCATTGGCATAGAAGTACGCGTACATGAAGACATTGGGAGAAAGACGCCATATTCTGTAACTGAAATGTTTACGGAACTGGAGGCGTTTATATATCGTGTTGTAGGATCATAAGGGGGTAGCCATGGAGTTATATGAATTAAACGAAATGTTTCGCGAGGAAGTCAATGCCCATGTAAAGCGCGAATGGAACGGCCCGAAGATTGTATCAAAAGGGAATATTTATCATGCCGATCATTTGCCAGGGTTTGTCGCTGCAAGAGAGGGCAAATTATTGGGCGCTGTTTTATATGTGTTGCGGGAAAAAGAATGCGAAGTTGCCGTACTTTTTTCGCTGGAAGGGGAGCAAGGCATTGCAACAAGGCTTTTGCAAGCAGTACAAAAAGTAGCAGAAGAAAACGATTGCGTGCGCATTTGGCTCATTACCACAAACGATAATTTACATGCCATTCGTTTTTACGAAAAAAGAGGATTCTCACTTTGCGCCATTCACATTGGTGCCTTTGAAATCACCCGCACAATCAAGTTCCCTGCGGAAAATATTATCATCGGAAATCATGAAATTCCGATTTTGCATGAAATTGAGTTTGAGAAAATGATCGTATAGTGGTACACTAAGTGCAGAAATTTCTGGGGGAAGAAAAATGGAAAACGGTGGGACCAAAGCACAAATTTTTGCGCAAGCAGCGCTCTTGTTTACGGATTATGGATATAATTATACTTCCATGAAAGAAATTGCAGAAAAAGTTGGGATACGCCCTTCATCAATTTATAATCATTACGAAAGCAAAGATGCTCTGTTGGATCAAATGTATGCACTATATAAAGAACGATGTCTTTTGCCGCGACTATCCATAGAAGCATGCGAGCCGATTTTACAAACGGGAACGGCAGAAGAAATCTTGGAGATTTTTAATTATCCATTGGCAGAGCCGCAGCTGGAGATGTTTGCAATTACGCGTATTTTATGGGCAAGAAAATATATAGATGCAACAGCGCGGGAGATTTATAACACGTATGTGATGGAAGCGGGGCTTAATTACATCAGCGAAGTGTTTGCCCGAGGCGCAGCGATGGGGCGCATTCAAAACACACAAGAAGAACTGAAAAACTTAGGATTGCTTGTGCTGGCGGCGCGCATATTTTCTGCAAGCGCGGTTGTAACAGACCCAAACCAAGAAAAATGGCGCATTGAAGAAACGGAAATGCTGCGTGCGCTGGCAAAATTATTGAAACTAAAAGATATTTAAGAAAATCAAAAAGCACATATATATGTGCTTTTTTTGATTAGTTGATGGGCCAAGTAACAGGCAAGCCTTCTAACACTTCTACAACGCCAATGGCGGCATGTAGGCTCATATCGGAAAAAGCCTTTTTTGTATGCGCGGCGTTATGAGGCGATAGTACCACATTGGGCAATGTGAAAAACGGATTATTTTGAAGCGGCGGCTCCGGCGAAAAAACATCAATGCCTGCGCCTTTTATCTTTTTGTTTTTCAAAGCATAAATGAGCGCATCCGTATCAACAACATCTGCCCGCGCTACATTGATAAGATAAGCGCTTGGTTTTATTTTCGAAAGCGCAGCAGCATCAATGAGCTTGCGCGTTTCTTGCGTGAGCGGGATGTGTAGTGAAATATAATCTGCAGAAGAAAGCAATGTATCAAGAGAAACGGGCGTTACATAATCGGGCATTTCTTTTTCGCTGCGGTTGTACGCCAAGACGCGCATGGAAAACCCATAATGACATTTTTCTGCCACGCGACGACCAATGTTGCCAAAGCCTATAATACCAACGGTTTTCCCCGCAAGATCATCCAAAACAATACGGTTCCGAATGGCAAAATCTCCGCTTCTTACAGCTTTATCACAAAGGGCCAACTGTTTTGTCAGCGTGAGCATCAAAGCGAGCGTATGTTCTGCTACAGAGTTTGCATTGGAAAGCGGGCCGTTTGTAACGCGAATGCCTGCGGCAGAAGCAGCTTCCACATCAATATTTTCTACGCCTACACCATGCTTGGAGATGACTTTTAGGCGGTCTCCTGCTGCAATGATTTTTTTTGTAAAAGGCGCGGTTCTTACAATTGCGCCATCCATGCTTCTGATTTCACGCATGAGCGTAGCTTCGTCGGCAGCGCTGGCCAAAATAAGATCAAAGCCTCTTTCTTTCAAATAAGCTTTTCCCTCGGCTGCAATATCTTCTGTAATTAAAACCCGCATTTTGCTTCTCCTTTGGTATGCTACCATTAGTATAGCATAGGCAATGGGAAAAGCAGAATGGTTTTTCTGCTTTAGCGGCAAAAAAGGCGGGAAAGAGCAGAGGCTTCGGCAGTGGAAAGCACTAAGAGCAGAAAAGAAATACCGCCGAGACAAAGTAAAAACAAAATGGCGCGTAAGAAAGATCGTTTTTTTGTAAACATAATGCACCTCCATAGTAGGCGAAGGGGAGCGCTGCGCAACCATACGGTACCTTGTAAAAGAAACGTATGGCGATAGAAATTAGAAAAATTACAGCGATTCTACAAGTTAGATGAAACTTGGATGCAACGCTTGGCTGTATGCGTTACAGTGGTAGTATATGAAAATAGAGAGAAAAGACAATTGCGCGTAGAGAAGAGATGTACAAAAGGAATAAACAAGAGGAGCAAAAAAACAGATATGATTTTTGATGTGGGGGAGAAGTTTGTGCAGTGGGTGTGCACGTGTATGGTAAGAAGTGTTATTCGCCCCTCTTGCTTGTTATGATTTTACAGTATATGAAAAAATACAATGCGTCAATTGGTTTTGCGAAGATATTACAACTATTCCGCAACTTGATGACAACTTGGATACATCCGCGCGAAGGAGATGGTTGTCATGCCACAGAATATTGCTAATATGAAATTTATTTTTCGAGAATATGCATCTGCAAAGGAGCGGCTATGTGGCAGTTATCCAAACGATTTGTCATAGAACAAAAGAAGCGTTTTTTCATCTTAGCGCTTATTCTGATATTTAGCTTTGCGCTTTTTGTTGCAATTATTCCGCTTTACGATGCTCTGATTGTAACAATGAATGAAAAGTATATTCACATATATGGCGCGCAACATGCCATTTTATACGATACAGATGAAACGGTGATACAAAAAATCCGCGAAAAAGAGGCACTTGTAAGAGAAGGTTATCTCTATAATTTTGGCGTATGGGAAGGCGAAAATGGTGCGGCGTTTACTTTGGGGTACATGGATGAAGCAGTAAAAGAGATGGGGCATCTGCAGCTTTTGGAAGGGCGTATGCCTGCGCAAGAAAACGAAATCATATTGGAGCAAAACGTTTCATATCGCTTTTTGGAAGAAATTGCGCCGGGTAGCCAAATCCAGCTATCACAAGCAGGCAGAATGGAAACGTTTGTTGTGACAGGGATATTAAAAGATTATTCTGTCAGCTGGGAAGCTCCTGTCGGCCTTGAAAAAGGGAAGAATGATTTGCCCAATCTAATAACGGCAGAGGGGTTTCATGCAACAAATAGTGATGTCGTTACCAGTGTTTCTTTTGTGTTTATGCTAGGGAAAGGATTTGTAGAAGAACAGATTTATGATATACCGATACGAATATCAGAAATCAATATTTACAATTATTGCGTCAATCAACAACCTTACCTTGCAAATGAATACAATAATACAATGTATCTTAACAGGCTAAAAGTGATTTTTGGAGGCATTGCGTTACTGATTACCGCCGGTATGTTTTTTGTAGCGCAATTTTTGTTTGTAAGAAAACACCTTGGAATGTATTTATCTCTTTATGCGCTGGGCGGGGAAGGAGAAGCGGTATACGCTTTTTATTTCTGGCAAAATATCATCTTGCTTTTGGTATCGTTGCCTGCCGGTACTCTGGTGGGCGTATTGCTAAGCGGTTTGATGTGTTTTGTTGGTAATATTATGATGCCTTGGGTATGGTCAACATTTGTATTTTTGCTCATGGCAGCATTTATTGTTTTGTTTTTTCTCATCATACATATTCTTTATTGGAGCATCATTGGGAAAAAAAGAGGGAAATCTACCTCGGCATTAAAAGAACAAAGAACCTCAAAAATCAAAGTTCGCAAAAACTTATCCCGTGCGCTCATGAGAAATGGGTTACGCATGAACCTGAAAAGTGTATTCATGATTGTATTGATGATAGGTGTTTTATTATCTGCGGTGACCTTTTTTCAAGTACATATCAGTATGATGATTGAAAACAATACGGTGCCACTTCCCGATTATACAATGAATGCACTGACTACGCAGGCATGGGTAGATTACGATGGCTTTTGTATGTATGAAACAAAAGATCGCCATTATGATGAGGCTGTATTTGATGAGCTAAGCGAAATAGAAGGAATTTCGTATATTGCGCCCAGGCTGGAGGTGGATGGCGCGGTTCCGTTTTTTGAAGAGACAACAGCGCATGCAGGTTGGAAGCGCTATTCTCATCCAATGCCGTATGATGGCTATTTCCCCTGGCCGGAAGTACTGCCGAAAAATATTTCCCCCTGACAAACTTCTCTTTCTTTTTGGTGCATGCGCAAAATGAAGAGGCAGTAAAAGAAGCCTATCCCGAGCTGCTTGATATGGATCTGCTGCATATGGAACAGGCAATTTTATTTCTGCCGCAAGCGGTATCTGAAACTGAAACAACAGAACTTCGTTTTGGTAGACTCACGTATGATGGTGATTTTATGCAAATTATTGAACAGGCGCCGGAAGCAATTGGGTTTGAAACATATACCATGGAGGTTGGGAAAACCGTCACAGAAACGTTTGGCATAGAAAATGAATATGGCGTATGGCAAAATACAGCGCCCACATTATTGGTGAATGAAAAAATTATACAAACATCACCTATTATAAAAGGCTATCAGTCGTTTGATGTGAGCCTTGAAAAAGATATTTCAAAAAGTGAATCTCAAAAAGTGGATCAGGCGCTAAGAGGAATTGCATACCGCTATCCCAACGCATATTTTTCTTCTATGAAAGAACGCAAAGAAGAAGCCAGCAGAGAGAGAAATATTATGAAAACAACACAAGCGTTAATGATTTTTATATTGGGGAGTTTTGCATTGGTTAGCTTATACACAACCATTTACCTATCGCTAGAGCGCCGAAAAAAGATGTTTGGTATTTTCAGAGGGCTGGGGATGAAAGTAAAAGATATTTTTGATATCGTTTTTGCTGAGTTAAATGTCTACGCGTTTTTGGGCAGTGCTTTTGGGATATTATTTGGTTTTTTGTTCCTGCGCGTAAACGGCTTTTTTACGCACGATAAAACATTGCTTTTGATTGTGGGCATTGGGATGTGCCTTTTGTTTTTGGCAAATCTTTTGGCGGCATGGTGGTTGGCGAGAAAGATTGGAGCGCAGAGCATCAACAGCATCATACGAGAAGTAGAATAATACGTAGCATGCCATATGCTTTTGCTTCTCCTTGTTTTATGGTATAATTTAGCTTGCTAACATATAAAACAGGAGGATAGAAATGAAAAAATTAGGTTTTGGCGCAATGCGCCTCCCACTGACAAACCCGGATGATGCAACAAGTATTGATATGGCAGAGACATGCCGCATGGTAGATGCATATCTTGCGGCGGGTTTTTGTTATTTTGATACAGCATATATGTATCATCAGCATCACTCCGAAGGGGCTTTGAAAAAAGCACTGGTGGAAAGACACAAGAGAGATTCTTATCTTTTGGCAGACAAGATGCCGGCGCATATCATGAAGCCGGAAGAAACGTATGAAGAAATTTTTGAAATCCAGTTGGCGCGCACCGGTGTAGAATACTTTGATTACTACTTGCTGCACAACATGGGGAAAGTAAGCTATGCGGATGTGCAAAAACGCGATGGCTTTGGGTTTTTGCAAAAGGTCAAAGCAGAAGGCAAGGCTAGAAAGATTGGATTTTCTTTTCATGATGATGCAGAATTACTGGATAAGATTTTAACAGAACATCCGGAAACGGAGTTTGTACAGCTACAAATCAATTACTCTGACTGGGAAAGCCCCAGCATTCAATCGCGCCTTTGCTATGAAGTGGCGCGCAAGCATGGAAAAGAAATCATTGTCATGGAACCTGTGCGCGGCGGGAGTTTGGCAAACTTGCCAAAAGAAGCAGAAGTGCTTTTGCAAGAGGCACAGCCGGAAATGTCCATCGCTTCTTGGGCGATTCGATATGCGGCTTCTTTGCCCGGCGTTATTATGGTTTTAAGCGGCATGAGCAATTTGGCGCAAGTGGAAGACAATACTTCTTATATGCAATCATTTGCACCGCTCAATGAAAACGAGCAAGGGCTTATAAAGCGCGTCGTAGATATTTTGAAAAAAAGCGAGGCGATTCCTTGCACAGGCTGCCAATATTGCGAAGAAGATTGCCCGAGGAACATCAACATTTCAGCTTATTTTTCAGTTTACAATGCCTATACTTATCGCCCAGAAGTGGGGCTGGTGGGCATGAAAATGAAATATACCAGAAGCGCGGAAGGGCGCGGGAAAATTGCAGATTGCATTGATTGTAAGATTTGCGAAGGAAATTGCCCGCAGCATCTAGACATTACAGGTTATTTCCCGCAAGTGGCAGAAATTTTTGAAAGTTAATGCATAAAAAAGAACCGTTCAAACGAACGGTTCTTTTTTTATTTTCGCAACTGCTCCAACTCTTTATGTTTCTCATCAAAATAAGCATGCAGTTCTTTTATGCCTTCTGCGCCGCTTTCTTTTGCTTCTTTCATAGCAGCTTGCAAGCGGTCGATGGTTTGATTGGCATATTCTTTGGCATCCACCGGCAATCGCTTAAACTTCTTTTCCACATCTGATTTTAAGATGGGGGTATAGATTTCTAGTGTCTTTTTCAGATAGGCAGGGTTTTTTAGATAAGGTTTCATAATACAATCCTCCTCGTTTCCTTTTCCATATAATAACATATTCTGTGCGCAAAGTAAAAAAACCACTTGCCTTATTGTCGTGGCAAGTAGTTTTACAAAAAGGCATGCTAGAAAATGTTGAGAAAATCAAATGTGGCAAAATAATCTACAGGTGTCTCTGCGCGGCGAATGAGCGCGATGCTGCCATCTGTTTTTTTCAATAACTCAGCAGAGCGTAATTTTCCGTTATAGTTATAGCCCATGGAAAAACCATGCGCACCTGTATCATGAATCAAGAGATAATCTCCAATTTCTATTTCGGGAAGGGAACGATCGATGGCAAATTTATCATTGTTTTCGCAAAGCCCACCGGTGATGTCGTAGGTCTTTGTATGAGGGGCATCTTCTTTGCCCAGCACAGTAATATGGTGATATGCACCATACATGGCAGGGCGCATCAAATTTGCGGCGCAGGCATCTACGCCAATATAATCCTTATAAATATGCTTTTCATGCACAGCTTGCGTTACAAGCGCGCCAGAAGGACCTGTTACAAACCGCCCCAGTTCTGTAAAAATAGAGAGATTGCCCATACCCGCAGGCGTTAAAATTCGATCATATTCTTCTTTCACTGCCGCACCAATTTTGAAAATATCGTTTGGGGTATCTTCAGGGCGGTAGGGAATGCCAATGCCGCCGGAAAGGTTGATGAACGAGATATCTGCATTTGTCTCTTTTTGTACTTCCACAGCAACTTCAAATAACATGCCCGCAAGGGTAGGATAATATTCATTTGTAATGGTATTGCTGGCCAGAAAAGCATGAATGCCAAAATGTTCTACGCCGTAACCCATCATTTTTTTGATGCCCTTGATGAGCTGCTCTTTTGTCATACCATACTTTGCATCTTCCGGATGATCCATAATATCATTTCCGATGGCAAAAAGCCCGCCGGGATTGAAGCGAAGCGACATGGTTTTGGGAAGCGGGAAAAGGCTTGCCACATGATCAATATCCGTAAAATCATCCAAATTAATGATGGCGCCCAGTTTATGCGCCAGTAAATAATCTTCATCCGGCGCAACATTTGCAGAAAGCATAATATCATCTCCCGAAAAGCCCAATGCTTCTGCCAACATGAGCTCTGTATAGGAAGAGCAATCAAGCCCGCAGCCGGCATCTTTTATGATTTGTAAAATGGCGGGCGTGGGCGTGGCTTTCACAGCAAAATACTCTTGAAATCCTTTGTTCCAAGAAAATGCTTTTTTTATGTTTTGCAATGTATTAAAAATGCCCTGTTCATCGTAAATATGAAAGGGAGTTGGGTATTCTTTGGCAATTTCTTGTACCTCGGCAAGTGTTAAGAATGGTTCTTTTTTCATGATAACTCCTAATGTTCAACATTGTTGAATAATTATGTTTATTTATCATAAAACCTTTCTTCTTGAAAGTCAAACCAAAAGCAAAGAAAAGTCTGTTAATTAGGAGAAAATCGAGGCTCACATAAATGGAGGCGAAGGCAAAAGTGTTGCATAAAAATGCAATAAATATTCGGCCATGTGCAAGGGTGTGCACAAGAATTCTTGCAAATATACAAAAAGTAAGGAAGAAATGCAGGCAAAAGAAAAAGACATCTGCAAAACATGTATGAGGTTTGTATAAATATCTGGTCAGAAACGAGGCTGCCCGTTATAATACCAAATAGGAGGCATATAAAATATGGAAGATAAAATGCGACTGGGCGTGGTAAACATGCAGGCTCGATCAGGAAATAAAGCAGAGAACTTGGAAAAGATTCTTTTCTTTATTGAAGCGGCAGCAAAAGAAAAGATAGATTTACTCCTTTTCCCAGAACTCGCATTGCATGGATATGATTATTTTATTGAAGCGACAATGCCTTGGGAAGCAAAACATGAATATGCAGATACGCTAGACAGTAAAAGCTGCATGCAGATAAAAGCCGTCGCTATGGCGCATGGGATTCACATTGTCTATGGTATGGCAGAGAAAAAAGCGAATAAAATGTACAATGCGGCAGTGCTCTTGAACCCCAAAAAGGACGAAGTGGTGTCGTACCACAAGATTCATCCGTATGACAAAGAAAATATGGCGTTTACAAAAGGAAAAGCACCGCTACTATGGGAAACAAAATGGGGCAAAATCGGCGTTGGCATTTGCTATGATACATATCAATTTCCCGAACTGGCGCGTTACTATGCGCACAAAGGAGCGCGGCTTTATCTAAACCCGACGGCATTGGCAGAGGAAATCAAACTGCCGGAAAGCCGAGAAGCGTTTTTATCTTACTACCGCTTGATGCTGGAATATAACATGCGAACGACAACAATGTATTATGCCAGCGCGAACTTAGTGGGACAAGATAAAGAAAGTTATTTTGGCGGCGCCAGCGTTATTTTGGGCCCCAAGGAAACCCCTTTTTCTAAAACGGCGATTCATTATTATGGCGGCGATTTAAATGGAATAGAAGAAAGGCTTTATGCAGCAGAAATTGATCTATCTCTTGTGACAAGACGATTGTTTGTTAAAAATGAATATGCAAATGAACCGGATTATCGACCGGAAGTATATCATCATTGGGATATAGATTAAAAAAACAATGTAAGACTTATGTAAAATGAAAAGAAGATATTGTAAAATCTTCTGTCGTTATGTTATATTGAATACTGTATGAATAAAATATGAAAAAATAAAGAAGAAAGGACATGGGGGTAACATATGACGATGTCTTTTAGCGATTTTATATCGCAGTTATTTACAAACCCAACCTTGGCAATTACAGCACTTCTCACCATTGGGGTTATCTTGGTCAATGGTTGGACAGATGCGCCAAATGCCATCGCAACTTGCGTTTCCACAAGGGCGATTGGCCCGCGGGCGGCTGTTGTTATGGCGGCTGTTTTCAATTTTTTGGGCGTGTTTATCATGACCATGGTCAACAACACTGTTGCCATGACAATTTACAACATGGTTGATTTTGGTGGCAACAGCCAAGAGGCGCTTATTGCATTATGCGCAGCGCTTTTTGCAATTGTGGTATGGGCGACGGCAGCTTGGATGTTTGGGATTCCCACCAGTGAAAGCCATGCGCTGATTGCAGGCCTTTCCGGCGCGGCGATCGCACTACATGGCGGACTTGGCGGCATCAATGGCGCAGAATGGATTAAGGTAGTCTATGGGCTTTTGCTTTCCAGTGTTTTGGGGTTTGGTTTAGGTTGGCTTACTTCAAAGAGTGTACAAGGTATTTTCCGCAATGCGGAACGCAGAAAGGCAAATGTATTTTTTAAGTACGGGCAAATTGCAGGAGGTGCAGGCTCTGCGTTTATGCATGGCGCACAAGACGGACAAAAATTCATGAGTGTATTTTTGCTGGGCATGGCGCTGGTACAAGGAAATTCAGATGCTTCCAGTTTTGAAATTCCAATATGGCTGATGGTTGTTTGCTCTGTTGTCATGAGCGCGGGGACATCCATGGGAGGCTATAAAATCATAAAATCTGTGGGGATGGATATGGCAAAATTGGAGCCGTATCAAGGGTTTTCGGCAGATTTTGCTTCGGTTGTTTGTATGCTTATTTCATCGCTTACAGGAATTCCTGTCAGTACAACACATACAAAAACGACTGCAATTATGGGCGTTGGTGCATCAAAGCGCTTTAGCTCAATTAATTGGAGCGTGGTAAAAGAAATGGTTTGGGCATGGGTACTCACTTTCCCGGGCTGTGGCCTTGTAGGGTTTGTCATGGCAAAAGTATTCATGTTGTTGTTCTAGAAAAATTGATTGATTGAAAGGAAATAATTATGGCACGGAATAGAGGATTTAATTACTTTGACGCATTTGTAGCGATGTCGGATTATGCACATAAAGCAGCGCTTTACCTGGATATGGTTTTCAAAGATTTTGAAGGCGCAAATTTGTTGATAAAGCTGGAAGAAATTCATCAAATAGAACATGATGCTGATGATTTACGGCATGACACCATAACAAATTTGGTAAGAGAATTTATCACACCCATTGAACGAGAAGACATCATGGAGATGATTCAAAAACTGGATACAGTTGTGGATAACATTGACGATGTACTGCGCTATATGTACATGTATAACGTAGAAACGTTGCGCCCGGAAGCTTCCAGATTTTCAGATATCATCGTTAGATGTACGCGTTCTATGAAGTCTGCAATGGAAAACTTCGAAAATTTTCGCAAATCAAAAGAAATACATAATTACATTGTAGAAGTAAATATGCTGGAAGAAGAAGGCGATCGCGCACAAATCGCGGCGATTCACGATTTATTTACAGAATCAGAAGATGCCAAAGAATTGATGGTATGGAGTAAAATCATTGATTGCTTAGAGGCTTGTTTGGATGGTTGCGAAGAAGTGGCCGATGCGCTAGAACGCATTGTTATGAAAAACTCATAATCTGTTTGAAAAAGATGAAAAGCGGGTATCTTATTGACAAGATACATTTCATCGAATTCTGAGCACGAGGAAAAGAGGGAAAGAACCGGACACATTTTTGTGACGGTTCTTTTGTTTTATGGATAGAAGGTGGTTTCCGTAATATGTATACAAAAAGTGAAGGAGAAAAAAACATACGATAAATGAAAAGGAAACTTCTTGCTGCATCTAGAATTATTTGTTATGATAGAGCTAGAGAAGTAATATAAGACGTGCATTATTTTGGAGAAGGAGCTACTGTTATGAAAAAGATAGGAACAATCGGGTTGATGTTAAACCTTGCGCTCATTGTATTGGGGCTTATTTTGCTTGTTTTTTCTCCCTTTGCGGGGCTGAGCCAACTGATTAATGTATTGGGCTTTTTGGTATTGGGCGGAGGGATTATATTGATTGTACAATATTTCTTAAATCGCTCCAAAGGGACAGCGACGATGAACAGCATTGTCAACGCAGTTATATTACTTGCAGTAGGCGTTATTCTTTTAATATTCAGCAGAGTGATGGCAAACGTTCTGGTGCCGCTTGCAATTTTATTCTGGACATTTATTAGCGTATTAAGAGATAGCTTAAATGCATTTCGCCTAAAAGATACCAATCAAAACACATGGTGGATTCCGCTGATTTTTGCGGGGTTGTATTTGATTTTTGGTATCATTGTAGCAGTCAACATGTTTAGCAAAGGCTCCAGCATCTCCGGCGCGCTCAGTACATTTATGCTCATTTACGGGATTGTGGGCGTGCTTGATTATTTTGTACTAAACCAGATGACAAAAGAACTAAATGACTGATTTATAAAAAAGCGCTTTGGCGCTTTTTTTTTGCGTAAAAATTGTTTGAAAGAAGCAAGGCGGCGTGTATACATATATGTTAGAATGATAGAAACTTGTTTTTTGAACAAAGGAGGAAGTTGTGAAAAAGCTTTCCATTGAACAACTATTAAAAGTCTCGTTTCGAGATATACTGATGATTTTATTGGGCTCGGCAATTGTTGCCTTTGGCTTTGTCGCCTTTAATATGGAGAACAATCTGGCGCAAGGCGGCGTGACGGGGGTTGCGCTTATTGTAAACCACTTTTTAAAAATCGATCCGGCGTATACAACGCTGGCCATCAACATTCCGCTTTTTCTATGGGGCAGAAAGGCGCTCAGCAACAAGACGATGATCTATACGCTGCTGGGGACAGGTTCGTTATCCGCTTTTTTATGGATTTTTCAGCGGATTCCTATGAACATTGATACCGGAGGGGATCTACTGGTTTCTGCGTTGCTTTCCGGCCTCGTAGGCGGATTTGGCAGTGGGCTTGTATATCGCGCCGGCGGAACAACCGGCGGAACAGATATTTTGGCAAAAATGTGGGAAAGCAAATACGGCATTAAAATGGCACAGTCATTACTGATTTTGGATGTGGTGGTTTTGGCCGGTTCTCTTTCTTATATTACGCTGAAAGAGATGGTTTATACGCTGGTGGGCTCTTTTATTTCCAGCCGCGTCATTGAAAGCGTACAAAGTAGCGCATACTTGGCGAAGGGGCTGCTTGTTATGAGTAACAAAATAGAAGAGATCGCAGAAGTGATTATGGGGCAGATGGACCGGGGCGTTACATATTTCTACGGCGAAGGTGGTTACGAGCAAGTGGATAAGCGTATTTTGTATTGTGTGATTAGTCCAAGAGAGGTTGCGGCAGCCAAGCGTATCATTGATGCTGTAGATGAAAAAGCGTTCATTTCAATATTGGATGTCCATGAAGTGCATGGAGAAGGCTTTACATTCATGCGTAAGCAACGGCGTTTGTTAGGCTGATTTTTGGGTATGCTGGTAGGGAAATAATGATAGCGGGAGAAAAGCAAATGGCGCGCTTATGCGATATGCATGTACATACAAAATTTTCTGTAGATTCAACGGAGGCAATGGAAAACTATTGCCACATAGCAAAAGAAAAAGGGTTCAATGTAATCTGCTTTACAGAACATGTGGAATTCAATGATACCGATTATGGTTATAATTTCTATGACAAAGATGCGTATTTTACAGAGTTGGAGCGGCTACAGAAAAAATATAAAGATTCTCTTTGCTTGCTTGCGGGTATGGAATTTTCAGAGCCGCATTTGTATCAAAAAGAGTTAAAAGAGATGAATGCATACCCATATGATTTTGTGCTGGGGAGCCTGCATTGTATTCGCCGCACGATGTTTCCTGAAACACTCATCGCGCGGGGTATATCTGTTGAAGAAAGCTCGGCGGAATATTGGAAAGAGATGCAAGAGGTTGTCTCGCTGGGCGGGTTTGACTGTGTGGCGCATATGGACTTTTTAAAGCGATATTACAAACGGATTGTTTTGGATGCGGAAAAGATCGAAGAGATTTGTAAGGCAATTGTGAAAAAAGATTTGTGCATTGAAATCAACACATCTTCACTGCGCAAGGGATTGCAGCAAGCGATGCCGGATGAAGAGATTCTTGCAATTTATAAAGATTGCGGCGGAAAATATCTCACCATTGGCTCAGATGCCCATATGGCGAAGGATCTTGGGACAGACCAGCGCTACGCACAAGTGCTGCGAAATCGGTTTGGGTTGCAAGAGGTCATATTCATAAAGCGTGAAATGCAAATTTTATCTTAAAGAGAGGAGCTCCTCTCTTTTTTTCAAAATATGATTGACAAACGAACGATAGTTTGTTATTATAAAAATACGAACAAACATTCGTTAGTATCGGGGTTGCGTTTTTTCTTTTCTTAAATTTTTATCCTGTCAGCGAATCCCGGGCATGTATGGAAAAGACCCGGTTCTTGGCATCTCTATTTGTATCTTGTGAATTGTTGTACATCAAAGGAGTGAAGCGTATGTACGCACAGGGCACACAACACATTTTTGCCGACACATTAAAACGGTTATTGAAAGAAGAATCTTTTCAGAAAATCCGTGTCAGTGATTTATGTAAAGAAGCAGGCTTGTCACGGAAAAGTTTTTACAACTATTTTGAAGATAAATATGAGTTGCTCATTTGGATTTTTGAAATGGATATGAAACGATTGCTGTATACTTTTGGATTGATTGAAAAAGAAAAGCATTGCTCGCTTGAAGAAATGTTAAGAGATGTTTTGCCGCAAATTCCAAGAAAGATGATTAATAAAATTTGCGAAGCATATCTTACTTATTTACGAGAACATGATACGTTTTACATTGCCGCGCTATCCTATGATGGGCAAAATTCTTTTCGCGCATATTTCGCAAGAATTTTGGAAGTCATCACATTCATTTATATAGATGAAGTTTATATACTGGAAGAAGATAGACATGTATTTGCCGAATTTTACGCAGATGCATACCTTGTTTCCATTGAGAAATGGCTGATTCATCATAAAAAGCTATCACCAAAAGAGTATTTACAGTTGGTGCAGCCTCTTGCGCGAGATGATGGCTATCAAGGATTTGATAAGCGCGCACAAAATATTTTCCGCGTTTTGCAAAAAGCAAAATAGATATACATATCTTTGTTTTTGTGAATTGAAAAAAAGCTTACCAGGAAGTATGATGAAATTGAAAAAAGAATAAACCACCATTGGGAATCTTATGCAGTACTATCCTTCTATTGGGAGGAAACTCCCTACCCTAATACCCTGTTTATTGATTTATTCCCCACAGTCATGTATATCACGCATGCTGCATAAGGCCCAACGGAAAAAAAGGTTCTGCCTAGGCAGAACCTTTTATTTTACGTTTAATTCTCGCACGCACATGGGTATATTGCCTTGCGCCATATGATGTGCGACGCAATCGCAACAAGTGCCATGCCGGCTACAGTTTTCATTGGGGCAAGTACAGGGATGTGTGTTTTTACAAACTCTTTTTTCTTCCATCTCAACTACCTCCATAAAATGATTGCTTTTAGTATAACATATTCCTATGAAAAACGGAGAGGATGGTTGTACTGTATAAAAAAAGAAAGTATAATACAAGAGATTATTTCTAAGAGAAGAGATGAGGAGAGAAGATGAAAAGAAGAGTGATAAACTGCGTTTTATGCTATTTATTTGGTATTTTACTCATTGCGGTTGGCGTAAACGTATCTATTAATTCAAACCTAGGTGTTTCACCGGTGAATTCATTTCCTGTTTCGGTCAGTAATGTAACAGGGTTTGACCGCGGCTGGTGTGTTACGATTATTTTTTTGGCATACGTAGGGATACAGGCGCTTATTTTGCGCAGTGCGTTTAAATTAAAAGATTTGTTGCAAATTGTGTTTTCCACAATTTTTGGCTATTTTGTTACGTTTACAGGTAGCTTGCTGGGCGATTTTATCATCCCCACTTACTTTGGGCGGCTTGCTATGCTGGCGCTGAGCATTATATTTATTGCGCTAGGGTTGGTTTTTTATTTGACAGCAGATATTGTACCCATGCCCATGGAGGGAATGGCAATGGCAATTGCAGAAAAAAGCAAAAAGCCGTTTCACCAAATAAAAACCATTTTAGATTGTACCAGCGTGGCGCTGGCGGTGCTCATTAGCGTCATTGGATTTGGCTTCAAAAAAGGCTTATTGGAGGGCGTTGTAAGAGAAGGCACTGTGTTATCGGCACTGGTGATCGGGAAAGTCATGTCTCTTTTTGCAAAACCATTGCAACCGATAATCAAAAAATGGTGTTTTGCAGAAGAGAAGCAACAATAATAAAAAAGGCATATGTTACCTACAGTTCCGGCAAAAACAATTTTATCAGGATACCAAGAAAAAGGCGGATGGTTTGGCGCGCAATACAACATGAACATATATCGTGGTTGTTCGCATGGCTGTATTTATTGTGACAGCAGAAGTGAGTGTTACAGAATAGAGGATTTTGACCGTGTGCGTGCCAAAGAAAATGCACTTACGATTCTCGCGCGAGAACTTCCAGCCAAGCGAAAAAAAGGAATTGTAATGACGGGCGCCATGAGCGATCCTTATAATCCTTGGGAAGCAACAATGCAGTTAACGTGGGGCGCGTTAAAGCTGATTCAAAAAAATCATTTTGGCGTTGCCATCAATACAAAATCAAGCCTTGTGACAAGAGATATCCATTTATTGCAAGAAATTATGCAGCATGCGCCGGTGAATATAGGCATTACCATCACATGCGCGGAAGATGCACTGGCAGAGAAAATAGAGCCGCGCGTGGCGAAATCAAGCGAACGTTTTGCAGCAATAAAAGCATTGGCTGCTGCAGGGATTTACACAGGCGTTCTACTGATGCCGGTTTTGCCGTTTATCAATGATACAGAAGAAAACATCATTGGCATTGTAGAAGCGGCGCACAAAGCGGGCGCGCGCTATATTTATACATACGGAGGATTTGGGGTAACGCTACGAGACCGGCAGCGCACACATTTTTTTGAAGCGTTGCACCGAGATTTTCCAGGCATAAAAGAACAGTACATTCGAGTTTTTGGCAATACATATAGTTGCTAAAGCCCAAGAAGCAAAGCGCTTTATAGATTATTTACAGAAGCCTGCAAAGCATATGGACTGCGATACAAAATGCATGAAATTGTTGCAGAGAACAGTAGGCGTTATGAAAGAAAGCAACTGACCTTTTTTGAAAACTGAGTAGGAGCAGCATGATGGCGTTATTCAAAGTGGATTTACAAAAAGCATATGGGAAGTACGGCATTGATATTTTGCCGGAGAAGTACTTTTTTCACAAAGATAAGGAAGTACGCAGAGAAGCAATTGAAGCATATGCGGAGCAATTTCATGAAGCGCTCAGCAGCGATTATCAAGAGACGCTTTTGTATCGTCTGTTGCATTATGCAGGGTTTGATTTGTTTGATGGAGATAAACGAAAAGAAAAGTACAACAAAAAAATCAAAAACAAACAAAATTATCGAGATGCCATGGATGCCATCGCCAGTACATTAAAATTGATGTTTGAAGAGATGGAAGTTGTACCGGATAGCGCATATGGTTATAAAATGCGCAAGCCTCTTACAGATTATGTTTATAAAAAAGATGGCGCGCGGGTTGTAAAACAAGCATGCGATGCAGTGCTTGCAGAGATGGGTGGCAGATTGCTGCCGGTTGAAATATTACACAGCAGGTTTGCCACACCTGCAGACAAAGAAACGGCAAAAAAACAATTGGCTGCACAAAAAATAAGCAAGGCAGAAGCACTGAAATTGGCACAAGGGGTTTGGGAAAGCGCGAAATGGGAACACCGTACGCTTAACTATCCTTCTTCCAGAGATATTTATGAAGGCATGTTGAAAAACGCAATCAAAGAACATGTTACGGCAGATTTTCTCGTTTGGCTTTATAGAGAAGAGGGCAGAGATGCACTTCTTTTGGTGAAGCCGGTGATGAAAAGCAGTGTGGCAGCGGAACTGGAACAAATGGAAAATTTGGCGCCATATGAAAAATACAGCATGCAAAGCATACTGGGCAACGGGGGTTTGAACATCAATGCAGCGCTGGCAACATTTCTTGCAGCGCCGGAGAAGAACGCAGATTTTTTATATGTGTTTTATAATCAATTTCAAGATAAGAAGGCAAAAACTGCATTGCGACAAATTTTTGAAAGTTATCCTGCGCTAAGACAAGACATGGTAAAAACCCTATACCATGAATATGCTGCCGGGCAGCAAATAGAAGAGCTGCAGGATGGGCTAGAAATTAGAATTGAAACGGAGAGAGATGAAAACGGAGATTACCCTACAGAATATAAATGGGTCTATATGAATGGCGAAAGACTTTGCCTATTGGAGCAAAAGCTGGAATGGGAAAATACATGGCGAAAGACGCTTTGACAAAAAAGATGATTACAAAACGAAATTGCTGAAATATGCAGCCTGATGGCTGCATGTTTTTTATTTGCTTGGTATAATAAAAATGTATAGCAAAAACCTTGCAATAAATATGGTACGAAATTGGAGAAAAATGTATATGATTATATTAATTGTTTCCCTACTTCTCATACTTCTGATTGTATTTTTTTTGGCAGGCAACTATTTTTATCGTTTGGCGTTGGTGCCGGGAACGAATAGAGATGTGGTTTTTGGCGCGCCACACAATGAAATGGATATGGGAGATATAGAGGAACAAGAAAAAGACGCGGACAATGCTTGGTTCGAGGCGGAAAAAGAAGTTGTGCATATTACTTCATTTGATGGATTGAAATTGCACGGCTGGTTTATGAAGCAAAAAGAAGAAACGCATCGATACGCGATTATTTGCCATGGCTATACGGCAGAAGGAATGCAGATGATAGGCGCAGGCAAGCGTTTTGGGGAGGAAGGCTTTTCTGTGCTGTTACCAGATGCTCGTGGGCATGGCACCAGTGAAGGCAAATATATTGGCATGGGATGGCATGACAGATTAGATATTTTAGAATGGATCGCGTTTCTCACAAAACAAGATAAGGCCGCAGAAATTATGCTTTTTGGTGTTTCCATGGGCGCTGCGACAGTGATGATGACGGCAGGAGAGGCGCTGTCACCGCAAGTAAAAGTGATAGTGGAAGATTGCGGGTATACCTCAGCATGGGATGAATTTTCCTATCAGCTAAAAGCTTTGTTTCAGCTTCCCAAGTTTCCCATCATGTACGCTGCGACAGCTGTTGCCAAACTGCGCGCAGGGTTTACGCTGGGGGAGGCCAGTGCAATACGTCAGTTGAAAAAAGCAACGGTTCCAATTTTATTTGTGCATGGCAGCGAAGATACATTTGTGCCGGCAAACATGCTGGAAGAGGTTTATGCAGCAGCGGACGTACCCAAAGAAAAAATATTGGTGCCCGGCGCAGGACATGGCGCGGCATCAGCAGTATTGGGAGAAGAATATTGGAAGCGCGTATTTGCGTTTGTATTTGGGCATATGACAACAGAAGAGGAATAGGGCATGGGAAAAATATTTTCTCCCAAAGGATATAAAATATTAATGATTTCAGAATATGCGGTGCTGACATTTCTCTTTTTGCATTTATTTAAATTTGCGCCATTGGAATACGAATGGGTAACTTTTTCAATTGGGTTTTTGATTTTGTTATATGCAGGGATTGTTATCCTTCACTTTATTTCGGCACAAAAAGTGAATTTGCAAAAAAGCCGCGATGAAACATATGAAGCAAGATTGTTGAACCCAAGTATAAATCGATGGTTGCTTTTGCCGCTTTCAGGCGTAGCAATGTTGCTTGCGGCGTTTCTAATAATGCGATACATAGATAGCCTCTATCTGTACGTTTTGGTGAATTTTATATATTCTATTTGTGCATCGGTCTTGATATATAAGTTGGCTTATAGAATTGTAACATATCGTGATAAAACAAAATAGAGAGAGGGAATCAATTGATAATGAAAAAGCCGGATATTCTAAAAGGAATGTCCGGCTTTAAAATGTGCGTGTTTGCTTAGAAGCAGCGTTTTGCGCCAGCTTCTTTTTTGCATTTGGTACCAAATTCTTGGCATTGGTAACAAACTTCGTTTGTAAGCACCTCCTCTGCCGCAAAAGACGCTATATTATCTATTGTAACCCGTGCAATGGTCTCCATTGCCTCTTTTGTAAAGAATGCTTGGTGCGCAGTGAGTAGTACATTGGGCAAAGAGAGTAGTATGGTTAGCTCATCATCGCCTACCACTTGATCGGAAAAATCTTCAAAGAAATAACGTTCTTCCTCTTCATAAACATCCAGACCAGCCGCACCAATCTGCCCTGCTTTTAATGCATCAATCAGCGCAGGCGTATCCACAAGCGCGCCCCTTGATGTATTAACAAAAAGCACGCCTTTTTTCATTTGTGCAATGCTATTTTTATTGATCATATGGTGCGTTTCAGGTGTCAGCGGACAATGCATGGAAATGATATCTGCGGAGGCGAGAAGTGTATCAAGAGAGACGTATACAATATCACTATTCTGCAATGGATAAGGATCATACGCGATTACATCCATACCGAAGCCACGCATGATTTCAATAAACAAGCGGCCGATTTTTCCTGTACCAATTACGCCTGCTTTTTTACCGCGCAAATCAAATCCCATTAGCCCGTTGATGCTAAAATTATTTTCCCGTGTGCGCACATAGGCGCGGTGTACTTTCCTGTTGATGGAAAGCAGTAACGCTGCAGCATGTTCGGCAATGGCGGCGGGGCTATACTCGGGAACGCGCACCACATGAATTTTTTCAAAGGCTGCTTTAAAATCCACATGATTATAGCCTGCAGAACGAAGCGCGATGAGGCGTACGCCATTTTCATAAAGTGTGTTTATTACATCCTCGTCTACAGAGTCATTGACAAAAACACAGACCACATCATAACCCTTTGTCAGTTGGGCGGTATCTTTTTTTAATTTGTATTCAAAAAAATCAATCTCATAACCTTTTTCTGCTGCAAAAGGAGCAAAGTAAAGTTTATCATATGGCTTTGTATCAAAAAAAGCAATTTTCATGGAAGCGTTCCTTTCTTAATGTGGTGAATTGTTATTCTATATGATTCCAATAGTATAGACGAAATAGGAAATAATAGCAAAGGGGACATATCTCTAGCGGGAAGATAGATTAGAGGCCAAAAAATAAAATAATGCAAAAATTCCAAACCATATGAAGCGTTATGGTTGCCCAAATATTTTTGCTGGACAAAAAAACATAAGAAAAAAGTAAGCTAAGCAAACATATTGTAAGAAAAGAGCCATTGGCGAAATTTGCGGCAAAAGAACCTTCAAAAACCCATAACGGAAAATGAATGCACAAAAACAAAAGCGCATTTAGCAAAAGAACAAGCCAATTTTTGACGCGTTTCCAAGTTGCATTTAGCAACCAGCCGCGAAAGACAAGCTCTTCTGTCAGGTCTACAAACAAAACAGTGCTGATAAACTTTTCAGCCAGCGCATCAACATGAAATACAATTCTTCCGTTGGAAAGGAGGCTGCGCAATATGCAGAACAATAAAATTGCAAGAGAAAGCAAAGATACTTGCTTGGTTGGAAAAGAGCTGCGGAAAAGCGTCTCCCAAGAAAAAAAGAGCGTATCGCTATATTTCCGAATCAAAAGGAAGGCAGGCAGCGCCCAGATGAGGAGCTTGCAAGCCTGTGAAAGAAGCTCTGAAAACGGGAAGGCCAACGCTTCTCTCCAAGGCGCGATGCATAGATAAAACAAAGACCATGCAAGAACAATGCCCAGATAAGAGAGTAAAACAACAGATAAACGCGGCGCTCTTTTTTGCATGGCTATATCTCCTCTTCCGGTGTATGGAGCCCATAGACTTGAAAAGAGGCAAGCGTGCTTTGTAACATCATTTTGTTGGCAAACAATTGGCGAAAACGGACACTCTCGGTTTTCTTTTCGTTGCGCAAGGATTCCATTTCTGTTTCGGTTTGGGAGAGTTTGGTCAAGAAAGAATCATATAGATTTTCATAACGCGCCAGCTTCTCGATGGCTTCTCCATAATAACCAATTTTATCTTTTTTAATATATTGTTCTTCCACGCAATAATGATCGCCTGTGGGCGTGGGCATGGTAAGTCGCGTCATAAGATTCTCCTTATTTTGGTTGCAATGTACGGTCGCGTGCATCCACTGTCCAATGACCTACAATTTTATGATTTTCCACCACATACACAAAAGGATAAAGGGCAGTCGTAGGACAAATATGTGTGGGGATAATGTGCAGCACTGTTTCAATGGCAGGCAAATCTTCTTCTTTTTCTACTGTAAAGACCCAATGCTCTTCGCTTTGCGAAACGGGCGTGGCATGCGGCAATTCCAAAATAAGCCCTTTTGCGCCAACAGGGTCAGAGGCGATTGCTTTACAGCCGACATCAACCGTAAATTTATGGGGCGCAGGGCGGCTAATGACCCGCGCCATAATTGCAGCGGCAGGCGTAAAGGGGAGACTCGGAAATTTTGAAGCGTAGCCATAGTCAAAAATTGTGGCAGTGCCCGGTGAGAGATAAAAATGAGGGTATGCTGCGTGGAGCGGGAAGGTTGGTGTTCCGGCAACAATGGTTGCATCAACGCAATACCCTTTTGCCTGTAACGTTTCTTCTATGGCGCGTAACGTTGCTTGCTCCTCTATAACTTGCTTTTTTTGTGCAGCCCAATCGGCATTTTTTAGATGACCGCCATAGCAATGTAACCCCGCACAGGTAAGACCCGGCAGATGAGAAATGGTTTCATAACGAGAGGCAACTTCTTCCGGCAGCGCGCCGGTACGGTCCATACCAATGTTGATGTCTAAAAAGGTTGGGATGATGAGATCCTTTTCTTGCGCCTGTTTACTAAGGCGCGAAAGAACTTCCACATCATCGCCCAAAGCATAAAACGTTGTTGCGGGAAAAGCAGGGATCAACGATAAAAAACGAGAGATGTTGGGACCCACCAACGGATATGCCAAAAGCACATCTGTTGCGCCGCTTTCTGCAGCCAGCTTTGCTTCCAAAATAGTGCTACATTTAAATTTCGTGATGCCGCTTGCTATGAGCATTTCCAAAACAGGGCGCATTTTGAATGTTTTGATATGCGGCCAAAGCCGCCCCGCAGGCGCGATTTTAAGCATGCTGTCAATGTTTTTTTGAATCAATTCTGGATAATATACCAGCGCAGGGCTGGGCGTTTCTTCTGCAAAAAATGTATAATCTTCTAATCGCATGATGCTTCTCCTTTGATTTCAAACAATGCTTCGATTTCGACCGGAATATTATTCGGCAAGACATTGACGCCAATGGCTGAACGCGCGGGCAAGGCTTCTGCGCCAAATAAATCTGCGAGCAATTCGCTGGCGCCGTTTGCAACATCCGGCTGATTGTAAAAATTATCTGTAGAAGCGACAAACACCAACAATTTTGCAATGGTTTGTACTTGGTTTAAATCACCAATTTCTTGCTCTAAAACGGAAAGTACATTGAGCATGGCGTTTCTTGCGTGTACTTGCCCTGCAGCAACATGAAAACTTTCGCCCAGTTTACCACTGACGGGCGCATCAATTGCTGGCCCGCAACCGGAAACATAGACAAGGTTTTTACCAAACCGCTTGGCAGGCGTATAGAGACCACCTTTTGCCGGTGGCGTGGGGAGCAAAAGCCCTAAATTTTCTAAATTTTTATAGACACTCATAAGCAACATCCTTTCTCTTAATAGGAGGATAGCACGGTGTTTTTTCTACTGTCAAGCAAATATAAAGAATTTAAAAAGGTGTATCGATGCGGCGGGTCAAACTATAGGTATATGGGCTGAAATATTTATGCCAAAATGAAAACGCAGCCGGATTAAAGGTTTCAAAATCTACGCCGAGATGCGTTTTATCTTCTGCTGCAAGAACAGTTGCTACATGAGAAAGTAGCGAAGGGTATAAGCCTTCCCCGCGATAAGCAGGCAGCAAGTAAGCGCCCACAATATTTGCGATGAAAGGCGCGCGAGAAACAAATGTTTCTGCCGCTTCTGCGATTTCTAAAAACGCGATGGGCGCATCGCCTTCTTGCAACACAAAAAAACGCGTGGGATGCGCTTGCTGCTCCGCCATAAACTCTTTTTCGCAAAAAGGTGGGCGCGACATGAAAACAGGGCTTTTTTCTAAATGAGATTGTAGCGCGTTTAAAAGCGGCAATATCGCTTTTTTCTCTTCGTTTTCCAAGGTACGAAAAGCGTAAGCTTCGTTTTTGGGTAGCGAAAAGAAGGAAGATATTGGCGCAATGGCATCTGCACACCGCATGCCAAACCCATATTGAAAGAGCTTGTTTTGCGCAACAGTATCAAATGCATAAAGGCAAATAGAATGGCTGGTTGCGCCATGGGAATGCCATTTTTCTGCTGCCGCTTCATAGAGCTTTGCATAAACAAAATCGCGCGCAGAAGATACGGCGCCGTTTGCGCCCAATGGCGAAAAAATACCTGTTACGCCCGGAATATGAAACGCATTTTGAAAAGGCATTTCTGTGGCGAGAAAACCAAGTAACATTTCATTTTCATAAAGCGCAACGCCCAGTCCATTCTCTGCGTAAAAAGCCAAATTCGGCAAAGCAAGCGCAGGCAACACCGGCGTTTTTTCACGCGCAGTTTCATATTCTTGTGTTGCCAGCCGGTAAGCATCGGCAACATGTTTGCTTGTAAAATCCACGATCTTCATAAAATCATTATGGGCGGAGAAAAGTGGAAAGTCAACCACATAAAAAACAATGCTTGCCTTAGAGTGGACTTTAAGTGTTACACTAGAAGTAAGATATTTGTGAGGAGGCAAAAATGACTTATCAAACATTTCAGGATTTGAAGATTTCAAGCTTGGGCATGGGCAATATGCGCTTGCCAGTAGATGAAAATGGTATCATTCAAAAGCAAAAGGCAGAGGAGATGCTCGTTTACGCATACGAAAACGGCATCAATTATTTTGATACAGCGTATCGCTATCATGATGGGCAATCAGAACCTTTTGTAGGAGAAGTTTTGGCGCAGTTTCCGAGAGAAACATGGTACTTAGCATCAAAAATGCCCGGGCATATGATGCACTATAAAAACGGGAAGTTAGGATTTCAAGGCTATTTGGCCGGGCATACCATGGATTCCATTGCAGAGCTATTTGAAGATCAGTTGGCGCGCTGTGGTGTAGATTACTTTGATTTTTACTTGCTACACAACGTGGCAGAATCCTCTTATGATTTTTATACCAATGAAGAATTAGGCGTTGTTAGATACTTGCAGGAGCAAAAGAAGCAGGGGAAAATTCGCCATCTTGGGTTTTCCAGCCATGGGCGCGTAGAGATCATAGAACGTTTCTTGGATCATTATCCCGGCATCTTTGAATTCGTACAAATTCAATTGAACTATATGGATTGGGCGTTGCAGGAAGCAGGGCGAAAATATGAGTTGCTGACAAAACGCAATATTCCGGTTGTGGTAATGGAGCCTGTGCGCGGAGGCGCGCTGGCTTCACTCAGCGAAGCAGGGAATGCGCTTTTAAAAGAAAAAAGACCGCAGGATTCCATTGCTGCTTGGGCATTCCGCTATTTGCAAGCGCTGCCGGGATTACTAACAGTGCTGAGTGGTATGACCACAATGGAACAATTAAAAGAAAACATGGCGCTTTTTGCAAATCCGGATCCGGTCACGCCAGAGAAGAGGCGTTGCTGCAAGAAGCAATTGCAGATATATTAACGCTTGTACCCTGTACGGCCTGCAGATATTGTTGCGAAGCTTGCCCGCAGGCACTTGATATTCCAAAGCTCATTGCCATGTACAACGAAATGCGCAACACCAACGGAAATATACTGAGCTATACACTATCTTCCATGCAAGAAAATGAGCTGCCCGGCGCTTGCATTGGCTGCGGCGCATGCAGTAGCCTTTGTCCACAGAATATTGATATCCCCACTGTACTGCAAGAATTTGCGGCGTTATTAGAAGAATAACAATAAAAAAGAAAGGCGAACGCCTTTCTTTTTTAGATCTGTTGAAAGAATTTTTTATAAAAAGGTTTTTCCTCTTCAATTTGCTCGCTGTAGCGCGCTGCGGCGGCAGGTAAGAAAAATGGTCGCAAACCTTCTTTTGTATAAGAGGACAACTTGTAATATGTTTTCTCGTAGATGCGCGCCAATATCTTTCGGAAAAGTTGCATCAGTATTCTTTTTGCAAAAGGCGTATCCGGTGGAACGGAACCGGCTTGAAAAAGGAGCAATGTGCGGGCAACATCAAAAAGCGGATGTCCTTGGGTTGCGCCGGTCCAATCGATGACATAATCGTTACCTGGTTCATCCATCATAATGTTATCCGGATGAAAATCCATATGACAAAGAGAAGCACCACTGGGCAAGAGGGTCAAAGCTTCCAGCGCTTTTTCCTTTTGCGCTGGGCGTAGGGGCGCGGTAGAAATGGCTTTTTGTATGCGAGCCTTTTCTGCGGGTAATGCAGGATCTTTCACTTGATGGATTTCATAGTGTAATAGCGCCAATTTTTTGCCATACTTTCGAACGCGCAGTGGGTGAGAAACCAGCAGTTGCAACATGGTTTTACCGTTCACATATGCATAAACCAAATATTCGGCGCCATCAATCGTTTCTACGCCAAAAAACATAGGCATGGGGAGCGCATACTGTTGTAACTGCGCCATCACTTGCGCTTCTCTTGTTTTGGCATTTTGAAAATCAGAAAAAAACCGCTTATAGGCACGGTTATGATACAAGAAAATTTCGGCAGTACGCCCTTTTCCAATGCAGTTCCATTTTTGCCCCATGGTTTATTATAGCATAGCCGCATGTTATAATGGCATAACAAAAGATGGAGATACAGATATGCTTTGGCGAACCCTGATAAAAAAACATAAATGGAATATCATTCTCTTTTTGTGCTTAGGCTTTTTGACCGCTTTTCTCACAGGATACAGCGCAGATTATTTTCAAGTGATTATTGATCATTTGGATGATGGAATATTAACGCTGCAGGAGATTATTTTTTACGGCGCGTTATTGCTTTTCTTGTTTGTTTTTAACTATATAGATGAATACCCCAGCCGCAAATTGGAGCATGGCATTTACCTTGATTTAAAAACAAAAGCACTGGAAAAGATAAGCCGCATAGATTATTTGGCGTATCAAAAAATTGGAACGGGCGCATTGGTACAACAAATTGAAACAGGCGCAGCAGCAGGGAGAGATATGTTTTTCTCTTTTTGGCTACAAATATTTGGGCAAATTCTGCCAACTATGCTGGTGAGTTTCTTTTTTGTATATACAATTAACCGCACTGTCATGCTGACATTATTGATTGGCTATGTTGTTGTATTTTTGGTTTCTACGGTGCTTTTAAAAATGCTATATCGCGTGAAGGAAAACACGTTGGTGAATGCGGAAAAGTTCAATCATGTTTTGGTGCGAGGGTTTATGGAGATGGTTGTATTTCGTGTGAACAAACGTTTTGCAAATGAGATACAAAAGGCGCGCAACGCAGCCGAAGAAATCACTTCCGCCAATACAAAAATGGCGCTGGTGCATGAAGCTTTTTTTGCCATTTTTGCGATTCTGATGGGGCTTGTGAAAGTTGCGATTATCATTTATGCATGGCAGAGCCATGCTTTGAGCGTGGGCGAGGTGGTGGCGCTCATTGCACTGGTGGAAAATGCATATACGCCCATTGCAATCTTCAATGTTATTTATGTGCAATACCGATTAAATGAAGTGGCTTGGAAAAAATACAAAGCGTTTTTGGCGGCGCCGGAAGATCCGCGCCTTACAAGAGGAAATGCTTTTGCGGCAAAAAATGGCGCAATTTCGCTGAAAGGAGTTTCTTTTTCCTATGGCGAAAAGCAAATTTTGCAAAACTTCTCCATGGAAATACTGGCAGGAATGCAAGTGGCGCTGGTGGGCGAAAGTGGCGCAGGGAAATCCACAATTATAAGATTGTTGGGCGGGCTACTTACAGCGCAGGCAGGAAATGTTTTCGTAGACGGACAAGTGCTGGAGAATGTTTTGCTAAGCGACTATTATGATTATGTGCAATATATTCCGCAAGAATCACCGATTTTTGATGGAACGCTGCGGGAAAACTTGGCATTTGATGAGGAGATTGAAGAGACGACGCTACTTGGCGCGTTACAAGAGATGGCGCTTGGGCCATGGTATGCGAGGCTAGAAGAAGGACTTGATACACGTTTGGGAGAAAGAGGCATTACACTTTCCGGCGGAGAACGGCAACGCTTGGCGCTTGCGCGGCTTTATTTGCAAGACCCACAAATTATTTTGCTGGACGAAGCAACTTCAGCGTTGGACAATGTGACAGAAGAAGCTGTCATGACCTGCTTATTGCAGCGGTTTTTGGGAAAAACAATGGTGGTCGTGGCGCATCGGTTGCGTTCGGTTCAACATCTAGAGCAAATTTTTGTACTGAGAGATGGAGCAGTGGTGGAGGCGGGAGATTTTACATCCCTCATTCAAAAACATGGTTATTTTTATACGCTTTACGAAGCGGATCAGCGGAAAGAGGCAAGAAATGATTGAAGGATTTCAACCAACAGATATGAAAGAAATTATGCGGCTTTGGCGCACAGGAAACCAGGCGGCGCATGATTTTATTGCACAGGCATATTGGGAGGGGCATGAAAAACAAGTAGAAGAGATGATGCCCTTATCAGAACTTTACGTCTACCGAAAGGAGGCGGAGATAAAAGGGTTTATTGGGATTAGCGAAGCCTCTTACATAGCAGGGCTATTTGTGGATGCAGCTGCGCAAAATATGGGCATTGGCAGCGCATTATTGTCTTATTGCAAAAGACGATAGCTTGCATTGTCCTTACATGTTTACGAAAAAAACAAAAAGGCAATTGCATTTTACGAAAAAAATGGATTTCAAATTGTAAACAAAACAGTGCAAGAAGAAACGGGAGAAATGGAATACGAGATGCGTTGGAAAGAAAATCTGGTGTAATAAAAACCCGCAGATACGAAAAGCATCTGCGGGTTTTGCTTCAAATGAAATGTTATTGTTGTAAATAAAGTTCAAGCGATGCCATTTTTACGGCAAGACAGAAGAGCTCCATGGCAGCGCATAACTCTTCTATGGGCGGGAGCGTAGGCGCGATGCGTAAGTTTTTATCTTCCGGATCAACGCCGTAAGGGAAAGGCGCGCCGGCATCTGTCATAACAAGCCCGGCTTCTTTGCATAGCGTATGTACGCGCGTTGCAGTGCCCGGCAATCCATCAAAAGAAATAAAGTAGCCGCCATTCGGTTTGGTATAGCTGGCGATGCCCAGCGGAACAAGGTTTTTTTCTATCGCATTTGTAACCGCATCAAACTTTGGCGCAAGAAGCACCTGATGCTTTTTCATATGTGCCAGCATGCTGTCCAGAGATGGGAAAAAGCGCGCATGTTGTAACTGTGCAATTTTATCAAACCCGATGGTTTGTATTGTAATTGTCTTCATAGCATCTTGCAGGTTTTTCGGCGTAGCAACAAAAGCAGAAATTCCTGCGCCGCTGAATGTCATTTTGGAAGTAGAGGCAAAGGAAAAGACCATATCTGCGCTGCCTGCTTGGGCGCATGCTTCAAAAATATTGAGCAGTACATCCGGTGTATCAGAAAGATGATGCATATGATATGCGTTGTCCCAAAAAATACGAAAATCCGGCGCGGCCGGCTTTAGCGCCGCAAACGCGCGCACCACATCATCTGAATATGTAATGCCTGTGGGGTTAGAATAATGAGGAACACACCAGATGCCTTTGATGAGCGGATCATTTTCCACCAAACTTTTTACCAGCCCCATATCAGGACCATCTTTTTGCATCGGAACCGTGATGAGTTCAAAGCCAAAATGCTCTGTAATGGCGAAATGCCGGTCATAGCCGGGCGAAGGGCAAATGAATTTGATGGTTTCATATGCGCTCCAAGGCTTGCTGCCCAAAACGCCAAAGGTCATTGCCCTTGCAATGGCATCATACATGAGATTTAAGCTGGAGTTACCACCTACAAAAACCATATCCGGCGTTACTTCAAGCATTTCTGCAAACAAACGTTTGGCTTCCGGCAGCCCATCCAGTACGCCATAATTGCGAATGTCCATGCCGTTTTCTGCCAACATGGAAGTGGTACTGCCGACAAGATCCAGCATAGGCAATGAAAGATCTAATTGTTCTTTGCAAGGCTTACCCCGCGACATATCAAGCGAAAGCCCTTTTTTTTGAAAAGCCTGATACGCTTGCTTGGCTGCTTCATATGCCGCTTGCAGTGATGCGGCATCCTGCTCATGATATGGTTGCATATATATCCTCTTTCTATCTGTAAAATATCCAATTTATATTACTATAGAACGCAATATATTGCAATAAAAAAAACAAAAACTTGCATATATTTTTTTGGGGAAAATGAGAACAAGGAAGAGGGGAGAAGAAAAAGGGGAGAAAAACACCTTCGTAAAGGAGTTTTTCGCAAAAACAATGAAAGGCAATAAAAACAGGGCATCACAAAAAAGAATGCAGGTATATAAATGAAATAATGCAATTTTGGTTTTTTTAGGTATTGTAGCATTATGATAGCCTTGGCGCGCATTGTAAATTTTCTAGTAACAGAAGAAAAATAGATTCCAAAAGCTGATACGAAACGGCTTTCTTGGTGTAGAATCATTTTAATATGGCATAAAAGATGTTATAATATGTGGGCTAGGGGGCGCTAATTTGTTTGGGTATGTCAGCATTTATAAACCGGAGCTAAAAGTAAAAGAGTATAATACATTTCAGGCTTATTATTGCGGTTTATGCAGACAAATCGGCAAGGAATACGGTATTTTGCCGCGCGCACTTATTAGCTATGATTGTACCTTTTTGTATTTGTTAAGCGCCGGTTTTGATGAAATGCAAGAAACTTATGAAAAAGGGATATGCCCGGTGAGCCCGGTAAAGAAAAAGAATTATGCCATTGACAATGGAATTTCCTATGCGGCGGCAATGAATATTTTGCTGGGCGTAGGGAGTATAAAAGATAAGCAAAAAGACAGCAAAAATCCACTTTATGGGAGCATGGCGCTTTTATACCGCAATGCATATAAAAAAGCAAAGCAGGCGTTTCCCGATGTGGCGGAAGAAATAGAAAAATATCTGGAAAAACTTTCGGCGTTTGAGGCGGAAAAAACAGCGAACATTGACCTCGTTGCGGATACATTTGCCTCGTTGCTTGGCGTGATATTTGCACAAGCGGGACAGCAAGAAAATGTTATGCGAGAGCTAGGCTATCATTTGGGGCGATGGATTTATTTGATGGATGCGGCAGATGACTTGGAAGAGGACGAAAAAAAGGGAAACTATAATCCGTTTTTGCTGCAAACACAAAGCGATATGGCGAAAAGAGAAGCATTGCAAGAACGCATTGCATTTAACCTAAAAAGTACGTTAAACGCGGCAGTACTCGCCTATGATCTATTAAAAATAGAAAAGCACAAAGGGATTTTGGATAACATTATGTATCAGGGGCTTGCTTTGCGAACGCAAGCTGTTTTAGAAAAAATAGCGCAAAAAATAATTGTAGAAAAGGAAATATAAATGGATCCATATCGTGTACTCGGGGTGAGCAGCAGCGCATCTGATGAGGAGATTAAAACGGCATATCGTAATTTGGTGAAAAAATATCACCCGGATCGTTATACCGATACCAAATTAAAAGAAGAAGCAGAAGAGCGGCTAAAAGAAGTAAACGCGGCATACGCAGAAATTGAGCGCATACGTAGCGGAAAAGGAAATAGCAACGGCAGTTACCAAAGCTATGGTGGCTATGAATACCAATCCACTTCTTCTGACCCGCGTTACAATGCTGTGCGTATGCGCATCAATCAAAATGATTTGACCGGCGCAGAAGCGATGCTGGATAACATGACCAACCACGGCGCGGAATGGCATTACTTAAAAGGTGTTATTTTATTACGGCGCGGCTGGTATGATGGCGCGCGGCAACATTTTGCCAATGCAGTACAAATGGAGCCCAACAACAGAGAATATGCTCAGGCGTATCAATCTGTCAACATGTTTGGCAGGCGCTATGGGGGTTTCTATGGCGAAAACACAGATATGGGCAGTTGTAGCATTTGTGATATTTGTATGGGCGCGATGTGCCTGGATTTTTGCTGCGGCAGCGCGCGGGGTTGTTGCTAGGAGGCGCTTATGATGAGAAACAATCATGCAAGTGGTCCGCTGCGCGCGAGCGTGGGGGCGATGTTTTCTGTTTTATCGTTAATCACCTTATATTTGGCAGTCATTCTCCCTTCCGGGCGGCTTGCGCTTTACTTCATTGCATCAATTTTTACCATGCCGCTTCTTGTGGAACGACAACCGGTGGGCGCGATTTTGCAGTTTGTGGTAACGAGTGTTTTGGCACTTTTGATTGTGCCGGATTTGAGCTTGGTCTTGCCCTACATTTTATTGTTTGGACATTACGGCATCGGCAAATACTATTTTGAAAAAATGCGCAGCAAAATTGCTTCGTTTATTGCAAAATTGCTTTATTTTAACACGGGGATGCTGGGCGTATATTTTTTAAGTTTTCATGCACTGGGCAGTGCATTTTTGGCAGAGCTTTCACCTATATTACTTGCTTTATTGGTGCAAATTGCTTTTGTTGTTTATGATTTTTTGTATTCCAAAGTTTCGCTGTTTTATGAAGTAAGAATACGCAGCGCGTTGATGCGCGCGGGAAAGTGAGGAAAGTATGATCATTTCAAATGCAATTTTTTCAGCACTTTCCGTGGGGATGCGTTATATTTTTATTCTCATCGCAGGCATTATGCTTTTTATGATCATTACAATTTCCAGAAGAGAATACAAAGAACGCAGAGCAGCGCTGGGGGAAATTCAATACTACATTGGGTATTTGGAAATTATTGCAGGCGTTCCAGATGCCATTGGTGTACGCATTGGCATCACTGCGGATAATACAGTAGGGAGCGGCAGAAGCGCAGATATTGTAATCGATGATAAAAGCGTCGGGCGCAGCCATGCCCTTTTGTATCGCGCAGGCGATATGGTTGTTTTGGCGCCGCTTGCCAAAAACGAAACAAAAATCAACGGGCGGCGGGCCACCAAAGCATACCAAATATATTCCGGCGATGTTATTACGTTTGGAAATGTGGAAGCCAGCGTTTTCTTGCGAGAGGAGGTAGCAGGTTATGATGATGACGCTACGAAGAAGAAGCGCTAGAACCATTATGTTTTTACAGGCCGTTTTCATTCTTGCGGCGTTCTTACTGCTTTCCTTGCGCAATGAAGAATTTGATATGGTTGCGGTTGTTATGGGCGTTGGGCTAATGCTCTTTAACATCATACAATTTTCCACTTTAAAAATTGCATTTGTACATATTGAACGGTTTACACTTTTGGCGGCGCAATTTTTATGGTCACTGGGGCTGATTGTGTTGTATCGTATTTCGGCAGACATTGCGATAAAACAGTTTATTTTTTTGTTTGTAGGCTCTTTTGCCATGATCATAGTGATGCTGGTCATCCGCAAAAGCAGGAATTTTGGGAAATGGAATTGGTTTTTTATGGGGGCGACGCTGGTGTTGCTACTCAGCACGCTTATTTTTGCGCAAGTACAGGGCGGTGCGCGCAACTGGCTCAACATTGCAGGGTTTTCGCTGCAGCCCAGTGAATTTGCCAAACTGCTTTTTATTATGGTTTCGGCCTTCTTCTTATCCACGCGAGAGAAACTCAGCTCCTTTATTCCATATATTTTGTTTGCCGGTGCATGTGTGATCATGCTGGTGGCTTCAAGAGATCTTGGCGCGGGGCTACTCATATCGGGAACGTTTCTATTGATGTTTTTTGCGGCAACCGGGCGGACGTTGCTGGCGCTGCTGGGGTTAGGCGTGTTTGGCGTAGGGGCATACGCCAGCTATAAAGTATTTCCCCATGTGCGCAGTCGTGTGCAAATTTGGCAAGACCCTTGGGCTAGCTACCATGAACAAGGCGGCGGCTTTCAAGTGGTGCAGGGCTTAATTGCGTTGGCCAGCGGCGGGCTTCTTGGAACAGGATTGGGGCGCGGCATGCCCAGCGCCATTCCTGTCAGCAGTTCAGATTATATTTTCGCTGTAATCGGCGAAGAGTTTGGCATTATTTTTGGAATTTTTGTGATTATTTTTTACCTTGTCTTTATTGTGCGGGGGATTTTGATTGCATTAAATGCAGAAGAAACATATGACGCAATTTTGGTATTTGGCTGCACGGCGATGTTTTCATTGCAAAGTTTTATCATCATCGGCGGCGTCATTAAGCTGATTCCTTTGACAGGAATTACGTTACCGTTCATCAGCGCCGGCGGAAGTTCACTGTTGGCTTCCATGATGCAGCTGGGAATGATTCAAGGCGTGGCGCTGAAAAATGGAAGAAAAGAAGACGAAGAACTTGCCATGATGGGGGTGGATATTCGATGAAAAATGTTTTGAAATTTCGCCGCAATATGCGCTTTACAATGTGGTTTTTCATATTGCTGTTCATTGTACTTATTGTATACTTTGGTTATTCTGTCATCATGTACGGCGAGAAATGGTACGCAACGCCGTATAATCCGCGGCTGCAAAATGCCATTGACAGCATGGCGGGCGGCGCGATATATGACCGAAATGGTGTAAAGCTGGCATGGAATGAAGATGGTACGCGGCAATACAACAGCAGCGAAGAGACGCGCCGCTCTGTTTCTCATGTGGTGGGAGATGTACATGGGAAATCCATGGGCGCAGAGACGGTGTTTGCCAAATACATCTATGGCATTGATAAAAATATCATTGACCGCTTTCAAGATATTTTAGATGGAACAGACAATGAAGGCAGTGATATTACGCTGACCATTGACGCGGATCTTTCCAAATACATTTATCAAAACATGGAGGGCAAGCGAGGCGCAGTTGTTGTTATCAACTATAAAACAGGCGAAATATTAGCCTCTGTCAGCATCTTGACGTTTGACCCCAGAACCGTTGCCACAGAAGAATTAAAAGATACACAATTACTAAACCGCGCGACCATGGGAAGATACCCGCCGGGTTCTATTATGAAAGTGGTAACCGCTTCTGCTGCGCTGGAAACAGGGATTGATATTACTTACACCTGTACAGGCAGAGATATTATTGGCGGACAGCCGGTAACATGTACCCATGAGCATGGGACGCAAAATTTAGAGCAAGCGTTTACCAACTCTTGTAACACTTACTTTGCACAATTATCTGTAAAAATTGGCGGCAAACGCATGTTGCAGCAAGCAAACAAGTTTGGGTTTAATACATTGTTCAATTTTTCAGATGTAGAACTATATCGCAGTAAATATGAAAACTCCAGCGAGCTAGGCGATGTTGCGTGGGCGGGCATTGGGCAATATACAGATTTAATTACACCGTTGCATGCAGCGATGATTGCAGGTGCTGTGGGTAACGATGGTGTGATGATGCAACCTAAGCTGTTAAAAGAAGTTTCGGGAAGTTCTAGCTTCCGGTTTAATACAACAGAATATAAGCGCGTATTGGCAGGTGGGATTGCAAACACCATGCAAGCATACATGCGCGAAGTTGTTTTAGAAGGCACAGGCACTTCTGCCGGTGTAGAAGGTATGAACGTCAGCGGAAAAACAGGAACGGCAGAATATTATGAAGATGGTGAAAAGAAAAACCATAGCTGGTTTATTGGGTTTAGCGATAAGGAACATCCTTATGCAGTTGCCGTCATATTTGAAGGCGCAGGATTTGGCTCTGCTCATGCAGCGCCAATGACCAAAAAAGTATTTACTTACCTGCGAGATCACGGCTATTAAGAAAGAAAAAAATGGATGTATTAAGCGCACAACTGGAAGAAAAGTTAAAAACCCTGCCACGCGAGCCGGGGGTTTATTTGATGCGCGACAAAACGGGGCAAGTAATTTATGTGGGCAAAGCAAAAGTACTTGCAAACCGTGTGCGCCAATATTTTGGCATGGGCGCACAAAAAGATTCCAAAACGGCTTCTATGGTAAGTCACATTGCAGATTTTGAATATATCATTACAGATACGGAAAAAGAGGCACTCTTTTTAGAAAGTAACTTAATCAAAGAATATCAGCCATATTACAATATTCTTTTAAAGGACGATAAGCATTACCCTTATATTCGGGTAGATATGCGGGAGGATTTTCCGCGGGTAGAGATTGTTCGTAAAATTGAAAAGGATGACGCAAAGTATTTTGGACCTTACTTAGAAACATTGAGCATTCGCGAAATTTTAGATGCGGCTTATAAAATTTTTCCCATTCGCAGCTGCAAAAAAGAAATCAAAGAAGACGGCAGAAAAGAACGCCCTTGCCTCAATTATCAGATGGGGCGCTGCCCAGGGCCTTGCGGCGGGTATATCAGCAAAGCAGAATATCATAAAGTCATGGAAGAGGTTCTTTCTTTTTTGTCGGGTAAGTTTGCGCCGGTGGAAAAGGAATTGACGCGGCAAATGCAAGAGGCGGCGGCGCGGCAAGAATATGAAAAAGCAGCCAGTTTTAGAGATAAGTTGCGCGTATTAAAGCGCATTGCAGAGCGGCAAAAAGCAGGTATGCCAAACTTAAAAGATGCTGATATTTTTGCTGTTACCATTGGCGAAAAATATGGCGCAATGCAAGTTTTTTTTGTACGGCGCGGTAAGCTGTCGGGCATGCGGCGGTTTTACGTGGAAGCCCCAGGTGCACCGGAAGAACTGATGAACGGATTGTTAAAACAATTCTATGCGGAAGATAGCATGATTCCCAAAAAAACTTACGTGAATACGCTGCCGGAAGACAATACGCTTTTACAAGAATGGTTTTCAGATAGGGCTGAGCGGAAGGTGGAAATCATCAAACCGCAAAGGGGCTATTATCGACGACTGGCGGATTTGGCAGAAAAAAACGCGAAAGAGGCATTGGGACGCAAAGAATCTGCGGAAAAACGGGCGTACGCAAGAACGGTAGGCGCGGCAAAAAGTTTGGGCGAACTGCTGGGGATGGATTACATTCATCGCATGGAATGTTATGATATTTCAAATACGCAGGGAACAGATTCTGTAGCATCCATGGTTGTTTTTTTAGATGGGAAACCCGCGAAAAAAGAGTACCGGCGTTTTCGAATTAAAACGGTGGAAGGGGCAGATGATTTTGCTTCCATGGCAGAAGTGTTGACGCGGCGCATTTTAGAAGGTTTTCGCGCAGAAGATAAAGAAAGAGGGTTTGGCGCAGTTCCGGACCTAATCGTAATCGACGGCGGAAAAGGGCAACTCTCAAGCGCTGTTGGCGTACTGGAATCGCTGGGCGTGGAAGATATGCATGTCATCGGCCTTGCCAAGCGGGAAGAAGAGATTTTCTTGCCTTATGAGAGCGAACCGATTGTACTCCCGAAAAATGCGCCTGAAATAGGATTGTTGACGGCAATTCGTGATGAAGCCCATCGCTTTGCCATCACGTACCATCGAAATTTGCGCGAGAAGCGGATTATTTCTTCCGAGCTGGATCGCATCAAAGGCGTGGGCAACAAGCGGAAAATAGCGCTGATGGAAGCCTTTGGAGATATTGCGGGCATCAAAAAAGCCAGCGTAGATCAACTGGCAGCAGTCAAAGGAGTAGATATTTCTACAGCACGCGAGATTTATAAATATTTTTCGGACTAAAGGAGCAATTGTGTTTTATATCATTGCATTTTGTATCAGCATCGGTGCTTGCATTGCAGGCGCAATTTGTGGCATTGGCGGCGGCATTTTGATGAAGCCGATATTGGACATGACAGGGCTTGTTACTGCAGCAGAAGCCGGCTTTTTATCCGGAGGAACAGTCCTTGTGATGTCGCTTGTCTCTTTGTATCGCAGAATGCATGGTGGAAAAGAAAAAGTTGCGTATAGAACCACAACGATCTTGGCAATTGGCGCAGTCATTGGCGGGCTGCTGGGAAAAAGCGGGTTTGATCTCCTGCGAGAGCAAATTGGAGATGCAGCGGCAGGGCGCCTGCAAGCAGGAATACTGCTGGCGCTGGTGGGCGGTACCATGCTTTATACCTTATTGGAACATAGAATAAAAACCAAGCAAGTCAAAAACGCTGCTATTATTTTACTGGCAGGGCTCTTTTTGGGCGCGATGTCTTCTTTTCTTGGGTTGGGCGGCGGGCCGTTTAACCTTGTGGTATTGTCTTTTTTGTTTGGCATGGGAACAAAAGAAGCCGGGCTCAATTCTCTTTACATCATTACCTTTTCACAGCTGACCAGCATTGTACAAACCATTGTAACCGGGCGGATTCCGGCAGTGGATGTGGGTGTAATGGGAATCATGATTGCAGGCGGTATTTTAGGCGGCATCATTGGCAGCGAACTGAATAAAAAAATGGCAGAAAAGCAGGTAAGAATATTATTGCTGCTCTTAATGGTGGTCATCATGGGCATTTGCATCATTAATTTATTGTAGTGAAAAAAGGAGGAACATATGAAAACAGTATATTTTGAAAAACCGGGCAAAGGGAACAGCAAAGAGGTAGCAGCGTTGGTCAAAGAAGCTGTTGCAGCAGAAAAAATTAGCTACGTTGTTGTTGCCTCTAATACAGGAGAAACAGCAAAGTTGTTTGCGGATTGTGGCGCAAAGGTCATTTGTGTTACCCATGTACAAGGATTTCACAAATCGGGCGAAAACGAACTTTCTCCGGTAGAAAAAGAAGCGCTTGAAAAACTTGGCATAAGCGTGCTTACAACAACGCATGTGTTAAGCGGCGCAGAGCGGGGCATGAGCCGCAAGATGGGAGGGGTTTATCCCGTAGAAATCATGGCGCATACACTGCGGATGCTCGGCGCGGGCACAAAAGTTGGCGTGGAAATTTCTGTAATGGCGCTGGATAGCGGGCTCATTCCTGCAGGAGAAAAGGTGATTGCAGTGGGCGGCACAGGAAAAGGGGCAGATACAGCGGTTATCATAACGCCTGCACATGCGCAAGATATTTTTGATACAAAACTGCATACATTTCTTTGTAAACCGCAATAAAAAAAGCCCATATCATACGATATGGGCTTTTTGTTGGTGTGGTTTATGCTCCAACAACATTGATTGCACGCAATTTGCTGCTATCTTTTGGATCTGTTTCTGTATCAAAAGTGACTTTTTGTCCTTCATCCAGCGTTTTGAAGCCGTCAGAAACAATCGCACTGTAATGTACAAATACATCTTCCCCCGTTTCATCATTGGTGATGAAACCAAATCCTTTTCCTGCATTAAACCATTTTACAGTACCATTATTCATGCGTGGCACCTCCATCTTAAATTATATTCCGTGCACAAAAAAACACATGCGCGTAAACCCTGTGTAGCAGTGGCTTACAAATGCATGTGAGACAATGGTGCACATAGAATACAAGACAACTTTAGCATACTAATCGGCATAAGTCAATCAAAAGAGGGAAAATATTCCTATTATTTGAAAAATATTTTTTGTACAAAAAAAGAGCTCCGAAGAGCTCTTGTGTGTCGCCTTTAAGCAGGTACGACATTGACGGCGCGCAACTTGCTGCTGTCTCTTGGGTCTGTTTCTGTATCGAATGTTACTTTTTGGCCTTCGTCAAGTGTCTTGAATCCATCTGTATTGATAGCGCTGAAATGTACGAATACATCTTCGCCTGTTTCATCATTTGCGATAAATCCAAATCCTTTTCCTGCGTTAAACCATTTCACAGTACCATGATTCATTCTTTGGTACCTCCATCTTATATTATATGCTCGAAAATAAAAAATCACATGTCCGTAGCGCTGCAAGAACATTGGCTACAAGTACATGTGAACAATGATGCATCGAGAATACTAGAACAGTATAACACGAGAAAAGCCACTTGTCAAAAGAAATCGGAAATTTTGTAAAAATAAAACTGCCGGGTAATTTGTTGCCCGACAGTTCTATAAAAGCTAGAGATGATCATACCCATAGCGAAGAGAATAAGGCGTTTTTTCATAAGGGTCTGTGCCGTCTGCTGAGAGATAAAAATAAACCGTTGTCGCATAAAGACACTTGCCGCTTTCACCCCAATTATCATCCCAGTATTTTTCCAAAAACCCATCAAAGCTCTTTTGGAAGGGGATATTATCCGCAATATGAAAACGGTTTACGCTGGTATGCCCTTTTCCATCAATAGGCGTATATGGCTGCGCAGCAAAAGCGCTTTCAAACATGGAAAACGGCGGCTCGGCAGCCCAAGCATACCCTACATAATCTTCACTGCCCGTGCCAAATGTGGAGGGAAACTTTTCGCCATCGATGAAAAACTTTTCATCTCCCTCGCCCCACCACCAATCGATGGATTTTTCTTCGCCGATGCCATACCACCAAGCATCTGCTTTTTTTGCAGGGTCCTTCCAATCGTTATAGACATGCAGGTGCATTCCTGCGTATCTGCCGCTGCCTTTCACCTGTAGCAAGGGCCAATCCGGCCAGCGATCTCCGCCTTTTTCGAATCGCTCCGGTGTATCGCTCACAAGCGTGCCGCGGTGCCATTTGGCATGAAACCGCAGCAGATTTTCCGGTGCTTCTTGCAATGAAGAGAGCAGCAAGCTACCCACAAGGGGAACAGGTTCTTGGGTTTCGTTTTCTATGACAATTTTACAAGCGGAAAAAGGCATATACCAATGGCTGAATAAGCGATGTTTGCTCATCCCCAGTGGCAAAGAAGCATAGGGTTTTATACCGGGCGCTGCGCCAAAAAAATCACCAAAAGGAGACCAGACTTGCGGCGTCTCGCAACCATCCCAATACATACTGATGGTAAGCCCGCGCAACAAAGCAGCATCTGTAATGGTGGGCAGGCGCGGCGTGGCAAACTGCAAAGAGCGAATGGCAGCCGGCGCATCATGCGCATAAATTGTAACAGCTTCTCCGGCAGGAATTTCTGCCATCAATGGTACAAGCGTATCTCCCGTTTCCGGCGAAATAAAATCTTCATCCCGCTGCGCCAGCAAACGATCCACCTCTGCCAACGCAATATCGCCTGCACCGCCATCGTTGATGCTTAATCTGGGGAGTATGGTATCTTCCGAAAATCGATTATAAGTAAAATGATAATACATACCCCAATCTTCATCCAACAGAATTTTGATGTGTTTTTGAAAAGGAATGGGAATAAAGCTATTGCGCCCACGGGATAAAATGGGGAGCAATTCAGGATAATTTTTAGGGCATAACTCACCCGGTACTGCTTCAAAAAAATCTTGGAACGGTTGGTCTAAAATAGGCGTATCTTCATGATCTACAAAAATACGAATATGGCCCCGCTTGGGCAGGGCAGACCAAACGCGCCAAATGACACCCGGTCCATCCAGCTCCAGCGCCACAATAGAATTGCCCTCTTTTCGAAGATAGCCCGTTCCATCCGCGTTGGCGCCCCAATCGATATAGAGATCTGTCGCTTCATCATATTTTGACGCGCGATCATAACTGGAAAAACAACCACCTGCTTCCCCCTGCTTTGGCGGTAAGGCAAGCGCAGGCAAATCAATCAATTGATATACAAGATCAGCATATGTCATAACAATTCCTCCTTTTTTGTAGTATAGCATACCCGATAAAAAGGAGACAATGAAGAGATGTGTATAGAATGTGAATCATAAAAGGCAAGGCTGGTATTTTTGATGCTTTTCGTATATAATATAACCATTCAATGAAATATACTGGGGGTGAGAAAATGGAGCATGGCAAAGAAATAGAAGAAAAAAATGCGACATTTACAATCCAAATCAAATATAGGCAAAACGCAACTTGGCAAGGGAGCATCAATTGGGCGGAAGGAAAGAAAACAGAGAATTTCCGCAGTGAATTGGAACTGATGAACATGATTGATGATGTGTTGGTACGAGAAGAGTAAAAAAGAATCCGAAAGGATTCTTTTTTTATACCTCACTTGAGCGCAGCAAGGAATTTTCTTTTCATTCCCAATGGTTTTTAGTATACTGATAGCAAGAGAAGGGAGCGCGGGGATGCAACGTAGCAATACTTTTTTTATCGGTACGTATACAGAAGAGCTGTATGCTTCAAAAGAAACAAAAAGCGAAGGGATTTATGCGCTTACGTTAGAGCGCGAGAGCGGTAAAGTAGAATCTCTTGTTCTTGCTGCAACAATGGAAAACCCTTCTTACCTCACTTATCATAAAACACAAAAGATTCTTTATGCTGTCAGCGAGCAGTTGGTGGGGGAAGTATATGCATATCAAATAAAAGACAATGAAACACTCAAATACAAAGAGCAAATAAGAACAGAAGGGGCGAACCCTTGCCATTTAGCAATTAACCCAACGGGAGAAAATTTGCTTGTAAGCAATTATAGCGGAGGCAATTTGGCATTGATCGCGCTGGAAGAAGCAGGCGACTTTGCGGGAAATCCGTATATCCGTACGCATGTGGGCGGGAGCTGCAATCCCTTCCGGCAAGAAGGACCGCACCCGCATATGGCGCTGTTCACGCCAGACGGCACACATGCATGCGTGGCGGATCTTGGCATGAACGCAATTGTTTTATACCGTACCGTAGAAAATAAGTTAACGCCTATGGACATGGTACATGCAGCACCCGGCGCAGGGCCACGACACTTGGCTTGGGGCGAAGCAAACCAAACTTTATACTGCTTAAATGAGCTAAACGGCACAATAGATGCCTACGCATATCAAAAAGAAATGGCAGCTTTGTCGCATCTTGCAACGACGCGTGTGATTGCAGAAGAAGAGACAGCAAACACAACAATGGCGGCGGTTCGTATTTCTCAAAACGGAAAATACCTCTACTGTACCAGCAGAGGACTCGATCAAATTCATGTATTTCAAATAAAGGGAGAAGGGAAGCTTTGTCGTGTGCAAGATATTTCTTCCGGCGGCAAGACGCCGCGGGATTTATGGTTGACGCAGGACGGCGCATGGGCGCTTGCTGCCAATCAAGAGAGTGATACGGTTAGCGTATTTTCCATAGCGCAAGAAACAGGGCGACTTTCGCTTAAACAGAAAATAGACGTTCCAGCACCGACTTGTATATTGGAATGGGAAGAGGTTCCTTATGGAGTTTAGAAAAAACAGCAAGTATGCCATTGTTGCGCCCACCAGCATGGGCCTGCGTATGACACCTAAAATGCGGCAACCTGTGCATATAAGCTTAGATTATGATGTGCAGGTAACCAGCGCAGAATCAAATGTATTGTCTGTGCCGGCAGCGCTGGGGCTACGCACCAAAGTATATACGAAATTTGTAAAAGATAACCCGATTTCAAAATTAATCAAGCAAGATTTGCAGCGCAGAAACATCGCTTATGCTGGAGAAGCAGTGCCGCAAGGCGGCCCTTGGGGCTATCGCCATCAAATCAACATTGCGGATAGCGGGTATGGCATGCGCGGCCCCAGTGTTTGGAACGACCGCGCAGGAGAAATTGGGGCAACGCTGTCGCCAGAAGATTTTTCCATGCAACAGATTTTTCAGGAAGAAGGCGCAGAGATACTGCTTATTACAGGGCTTATCGCGGCGATTTCCGAAGAAACAGGCGCGTTATGCCTTGCCATGGCGCGGGCGGCAAAAGAAAACGGAACGAGAGTTTGCTTTGACCTCAACCATCGTCCTTCTTTTTGGGCAGAGAGAGAAACGGAACTATGCAGTATTTTTCGGGAAATTGTTGGGTTGTCTGATATTTTGGTGGCAGATCCTTTTGCAGCAGAAGCTTGTCTCGGGTTAGAGAACAGGACGAAGACGGCAGATGTGGCAGGGCAAAAAGAAGGCGCAATGAACATGATGCAAGCATTAAAAGCGGCATATCCATCCATTTCTTATGTTCTTTCCAGCCAACGGGAGACATATCATGCAAATCTACATTTATGGGGCGCGCTGTTATGGGATGGCGCATCACTATATGAAGCGCCGGCAAGAGAGATTCCGGTATTGGATCGCATTGGCGGCGGAGATGGTTTTTTGGGCGGCGTATTATATGGATTACTAAAAGGCTTTACGCCGGAAGCGGCATTGCAATTTGGCTGGGGCGCAGGGGCTATGGCAGTCACAGTTTTTGAAGATTATATTTGCCCATTGAATGAAGAAGAAGTCTGGCGCGCATGGCAAGGCAATACGCGCGTAAAACGATAAAGGAGAACAACGATGAAAAAAGCGGATATCGGGCTCATTGGCTTGGCGGTTATGGGCGAAAATTTGGTCATGAACATGGAAAGCAAAGGGTTTTCTGTTGCTGTATACAACCGGACCACAGAGAAAGTAACAAACTTTGTAGAAGGTAGGGCCAAAGGAAAAAACATTATTCCTGCATATTCGCTTGCGGAACTAGCAGAGCGTTTGAAAAAGCCACGCAAAGTGATGCTGCTGGTAAAAGCGGGGCAACCGGTGGATGATTTTATTGCAGCGCTATTAGAAGTATTGGAACCGGGAGATATTATTATCGATGGCGGCAACAGCTATTTTGAAGATACGATAAGAAGAACCGCGTATGTGGAAGAAAAAGGGCTGTTATATGTTGGGATCGGGGTTTCCGGCGGAGAAGAAGGGGCGCTCAAAGGACCTTCCTTGATGCCCGGCGGCTCTTCTGCAGCATGGCCTGCGTTAAAGGATATTTTTGAAAGCATAGCGGCGCAAGTAGAAGATGGTACGCCTTGCGTGGCGTGGGTGGGCAGTGATGGCGCAGGGCATTTTGTGAAAATGGTACATAACGGCATTGAATATGGCGATATGCAGATTATTTGCGAAGCCTATCAAATCATGCGAGATATGCTGGGCATGACACCAGATGAAATGAGTGCGGTTTTTGAAGATTGGAACGCAGGCGAACTCAACAGCTATCTCATAGAAATCACGGCGCATATTTTGGCGTATAAAGATGAAGATGGTGCGCCTTTGATTGATAAAATACTGGATACGGCAGGGCAAAAAGGAACGGGGAAATGGACAGGTATTGCTGCTTTAGAAGAAGGCATTCCGCTGACGCTCATTGGCGAAGCAGTATTTAGCCGTTGCCTTTCTGCGATGAAAGAAGAACGGGTGCAGGCGGCGCGTGTTTTTGGAAAAGAAATAAAGCTTTTTACAGGCGATAAGGAACTCTTTTTGGAAGCATTGCGCAAAAGCGTTTATGCGGCAAAAATCGTTTCTTACGCACAAGGGTATACTTTGCTGCAAGCGGCAGCAAAAACCTACGGTTGGGATTTGCAGTACGGAGACATTGCGCTTATGTGGCGCGGTGGTTGCATCATTCGCTCTATATTTTTGGGGAAAATAAAAGAGGCATATGACATGAACCCTGCGTTAGAGAATCTACTGCTGGCGCCCTACTTTAAAGAAACAATTACTTCTCTTATTCCCGCATGGCGTAACGTAGCGGCAACGGCAATGCTGCATGGCATGCCCGCGCCAGCCATTTGTTCTGCGCTCAATTATTTTGATGGCTATACTTCTGCGCAATTGCCGGCAAACTTGTTGCAAGCGCAAAGAGATTATTTTGGCGCACATACATATGAGCGCTTAGACCAGCCGCGCGGCACTTTTTTTCATACCAACTGGACAGGCGCAGGCGGCGATACAGCGGCAACAACATACGAAGTATAAAGCGCGCTTTTAAAAAGCATAGGATGGGCGATGTATCATTTAGAAAAAAACAACCGATTTTGGAAATGGCTTTTTATAAGCATCTTGATCGTATATCTACTCTTTATGACCAAACTGATCTTGTTCAAAGAGGTACCGTTTCATAAATTAGGAGAAACGCGAACGCGCTCGTTAAATCTTATTCCATTTCATACCATCGATGAATTTATAAAAGGAGAGATGGCGCAAGGCTGGATCAACGAGCTGGGGAATATTTTGCTGTTTGTACCCTTAGGAATGCTGCTTTGCATTTTTCAGAAGCAAGATTGTCTTTGGAAATCAGTGGTATACGCTATGTGCGTCAGCATTATTTACGAATGCTTACAGTATATTTTTATGCTGGGTGTGGCGGATATTGATGATGTTTTATTGAATACATTGGGCGGTTTTTTAGGATCAGTGCTCTACCACAGTTCGGCGGTAATAGAGCCTCACGCGCGCAGGCGAAAGTATTTGGCGATTTTTTTGATTGTTTCGGGCATTGGCGTTTTTATTACACTGTTGTTGGTAGACCCTGATTGGCTGAAACTTTGGGGGAAATAATGCTGCTGCAAGGTGGTTATTTTTTGTTATAATAAGATATAAACAAAAGGGAGGAAGGGCCATGGCATTAATACATGCAAATTTTTATTCAGAAGCACTGCAAATGAGTACAGACATCAACGTAATCATACCCACACCTCATCCGGTGGATACCCCCATTAATCCGGACAATTATTTTCACAAAGGTGCAAAACACCAAACACTTTATTTATTACATGGTACCCACGGCGATTATGGTGATTGGCCGCGGCTCACATCCATTGAAAAGTATGCGCAGTTTGCGCGGCTGATGATTGTTGTGCCGTCTTACGCCAATTCTTTTGGGCAAGATATGGAGTTGGGACCAAAGTATTTTACTTATTTAACCGAAGAATTGCCCCAGTTTGTACAAACAGTTTTCCCTTCCAGCGATAAAAGGGAAGATAACTATATCTCCGGGCTTTCCATGGGCGCATTTACTGCGTTTAATTTAGGCATTCGGCGGCCAGATTTGTACGGCAAAGTTGCGGGGCTATCTGGCGGTATTGATTTCTTACCGCGCATTGATGCGACGATGGAGAATCCACCTTGGAACTGGAAGGCAATTTTACCGGCACCGCATGATGGCGTAGGGACAAAGCTTGATACAGTTGCGATACTAAAAGAACAACTGGCGGCGGGCGTGAAACTACCAGAATTTTATCTTGCAGTGGGAACAGAAGATTTTATTTATGACGCGGCTGTGGAAACCACAAAAATCATGGGAGAATTAGGTGTACCGCTTACCTATGAAGAAGGACCGGGAATTCATGATTGGGATTTCTGGGATACTTATATACAGCGCATCATTGAATGGTTGGATTTGAAAAAGATGACGGTATAAAAAAGAAAAAGAAGCGGGAAAACCGCTTCTTTTTTTATTTGTACACAAAATATTCATTGACAATAAAACAATAACATGTATAATGTTAGTTAGCTAACAAACAAATCTCGAAAGAAAGGATAACATATGAAACGAAAAGATTCACTTGCATTGGAATTTAGAGAATTGTCTATATTGATTAAGCGCAGAATGGACCAAAGGAAAAAGCCTACCTTATCAAACGATATTACGCCCGTTCATCTTTGGGTCATCAACTACTTATCGGCAAACGAAGAAAAAGATGTTTTTCAGAAAGATTTGGAAGAGCAATTTTCCATTCGCCGCTCCACAGTAACAAACATGCTGCAGCGTATGGAAAAAAGCGGACTCATTTCTAGAGAAGCGGTAGAACAAGATGCTCGATTGAAAAAAATTGTACTGACAGATAAGGCCAAAGAAATTTATCAAATGATACAAACCGATATGGCAGGCTTTCAAGAAGAGCTTATCGCAGGTATCGAAAAAGAAGATTTAGAGACATTTGCACAGGTTTTAAGGAAAATCAAAGAGAATATTAAGGAAAATTTGTACTAAACACTTTTTAAGCCTCAAAAAGTGTAATGATAGAAAAGCAACAGGAGGACAGCATGGGAAAAATATTAAAGCGACTCAACACAAAAGAGATTTTAATGATACTTATTTGTGTTGTGTTCATTGTAGGACAGGTTTGGCTGGATTTGCGGCTGCCGGACTATATGTCGGAAATCACCACATTGGTGCAGACGCCGGAAAGCAAAATGAGCGAAATATTAAGTGTAGGCGGATGGATGCTGCTATGCGCACTGGGCAGTTTTGTGGCGTCTGTCGTCGTTGGGTATTTTGCGGCGCAAATTGCATCGTCGTTTAGTGCGCGGCTACGAGAAGATTTGTTTTATAAAGTAGAATCCTTTTCTATGGCAGAAATCAATCAGTTTTCAACGCCCAGCCTAATTACCCGCTCGACCAATGATGTGACGCAACTACGAATGCTCATTTCAATGGGATTGCAGTTGATTATCAAAGCGCCGATTATGGCAGTTTGGGCAATTACGAAAATTTCCAGCAAGAGTTGGCAATGGACCGTCATTGTCGCGGCAGCGGTACTACTGCTCTTTGTGCTCATTGGCACGATTATATTGCTTGCAATGCCCAAATTTAAAAAGATGCAAACATTAACGGATAAGTTAAATAGCGTGACGCGGGAAAATTTATTGGGGTTACGGGTTGTACGCGCCTATAACGCAGAAAGCTACCAAGAGAACAAATTTGAAGAGGCCAGCCAAGCAGTTTCAGGTACACAGCGGTTTACCGGGCGGGTTATGGCAATCATGCAGCCGGGCATGCAAATCATCAGCAATGGGCTCACGCTGGGGGTTTACTGGATTGGCGCATTCTTAATCAACCAAGCCGTGGGTATGGATAAAGTAACGGTGTTCAGTGATATGGTTGTATTCTCTTCTTATGCGATGCAAGTAGTCATGTCCTTTATGATGTTAACGGCCATCTTTATTATGTGGCCAAGGGCAAGCGTTTCTGCGACGCGGATCAATGAAGCTTTGGATATGGAACCCAGCATTACAGATGGGCCGCTCGCGATTGCACCTACTGATGTGAAGGGCGGAGTGGAATTTCAAAATGTTAGTTTCAAATATCCCGATGCGGCGGATTACGTATTGAAAGACATTAGCTTTACTGCAAACTCCGGCGAGACAGTTGCCTTTATCGGCGCAACTGGTAGCGGGAAGAGTACGCTGGTGGATTTGATTCCACGGTTTTACGATGCAACAGAAGGCGAAGTTTTAGTTGATGGTATCAATGTAAAAGAATATACACAAGAAGCATTGCACAACAAACTTGGGTATGTATCGCAAAAAGCGGTTTTGTTCAGCGGAACGGTGGCTTCAAACGTTGCATACGGCGACAATGGAAGAGGAGAAACAACAGAAGAAGGCGTAAAACGCGCTGTGGAAATTGCGCAAGCAAAAGAGTTTGTAGAAGGTATGCCGGGCGAATACAATGCTCCCATTGCACGCGGCGGGACAAACGTATCCGGTGGGCAAAAGCAAAGGCTTTCTATTGCACGCGCCGTTGCACGGGATCCGGAAATTTATATCTTTGATGATTCCTTTTCGGCGCTGGATTATAAGACGGATAGAAAACTACGTTCTGTCTTGAACGAAGAAGTTTCAGAAGCAACGCGCCTCATTGTCGCCCAGCGGATTGGGACAATTATGGATGCAGATAAAATCATTGTGCTGGACGAAGGCGAAATTGTAGGCATGGGGACACATGAAGAATTGATGGAAAACAATACGGTTTATCAGGAAATTGCTTACTCCCAGCTATCAGAGGAGGAATTAAAACATGGAGAATAGAAAAAGAGAAAGCGCTCCCATGGGCGGCGGACCGGGCGGCCCAAATCAAGGCGGCGGCGAAAAAGCAAAAAACTTCAAACAGGCAAGCGGCCAATTGGTTGCTTTTAACAAAAAATATTTGCCATTGGTCATTGTAGCATTGGTTCTGGCCATGGTAGGCTCTATTATTACCATCATTGGACCGGACAGAGTAAGCGAGATGACCAATATCATGATCAATGGCGCCATGGCCGGCATTGATATGAAAGAAATCGGGCGCATTGCAATATCCCTCGCTGTTCTTTACGGCATTGGAGCAATTTCTTCCTACATACAGGGATTTATTATGACGACGGTAACCGCGCAAGTGACAGGCGGATTGCGCACCAGTATCTCAAAGAAAATCAATCGGTTGCCCCTAAAATATTTTGATAACACCAGCTTTGGGGAGGTACTGAGTCGCGTGACCAATGATGTTGATACCATTGGTCAGACGCTAAACCAGAGCGTTACTACGATTGTCAGCGCAATTACACTTTTCTTAGGCGCGCTCATCATGATGTTTGTAACCAACTGGATTATGGCGATTACGGCTGTGGGCGCATCGCTCATTGGATTTGTATTTATGATGATTATCATGAAGCGTTCACAAAAATACTTTATGCAGCAACAGCAAAACATTGGCGCGATGAATGGACATATTGAAGAAATTTATTCCGGGCATAATATTGTAAAGGCCTATAATGGCGAAAAAGATGCCCAAAAAGAGTTTGATGAAATCAACGAAAATCTGCGGGACACCGGCTGGAAATCACAATTCTTTTCCGGGCTTATGATGCCGCTAATGAGCTTCATTGGAAACTTTGGCTATGTGGCTGTGTGTGTGGTAGGTGGTGCGCTGGCGTTAAACGGGCATATCTCTTTTGGGGTTGTCGTTGCGTTTATCATGTACGTCAGACTTTTCACCCAACCGCTTTCACAGATGGCACAAGCGGCAACCAACATGCAAACAGCAGCGGCTGCCAGCGAACGTGTATTTGAATTTCTGGATGAGACGGAAATGGAAGATGAATCAGAAAAAACATTGCGCTTGACAGATGTAAAAGGCAATGTATCTTTCGAACATGTACAGTTTGGTTACGAAGAAGATCGCCCGATTATTCATGACTTTTCGGCAGAAGCGAAGGCAGGGCAAAAGATTGCAATTGTCGGGCCGACAGGCGCAGGGAAAACCACGATGGTCAATTTATTGATGCGGTTTTACGAAGTCAGTGGTGGTAAAATTTCCATTGAAGGAACACCCATTGAAGCAGTAACCAGAGAAAATGTACATGATCAATTCTGTATGGTATTGCAGGATACATGGCTCTTTGAGGGGACGATAAAAGAAAATATTGTATATAGCATGGAGAATGTCTCGGATGAGAAAGTAGTAGAGGCTTGCAAAGTTGTGGGGATGGATCGTTTTATCAGAACGTTGCCAAATGGATATGATACGATGCTCAATGATGCCCTTAACTTATCTGTCGGGCAGAGACAACTGCTTACCATTGCACGCGCCATTGTAAAAGATGCACCAATGCTGATTTTGGATGAAGCCACAAGCTCTGTAGATACGAGAACAGAAGTGCTCACACAACGAGCAATGGATCATTTGATGGAAGGCAGAACATCGTTTGTCATTGCCCATCGTCTCTTCACCATCAAAAATGCAGATATGATTTTGGTGATGCGGGATGGGGATATCATAGAAAACGGTACACATGAAGCGTTGTTGGCAGAAGGAGGATTTTATGCAGAACTCTATAATAGCCAGTTTGAGCAAGCTAGCTAACGGTACAACCAATCTCTCTCAGCAGGATCTTTTGCTGCTGGCACAATTGTTGGAAAGCGATGATACGCTTCTGCTAAAATATATGGAACAGAGCATCGGGGAAATGATTTACGAAGGCAAGCGTACCATGCATCTTTACGAAGCTGCGCAAAAAGAAATCAATACCAAACTGGAGATTTTAGATGGAGAGTTTCATGCGCTGTATGACCACAACCCGATCCACCACATGGAACATCGCTTAAAATCAGTACGAAGCATTCTGCTAAAAATGCAACGCAAAGGGGTTTCTATGAGCATTGCAGCGATGCAAGAACAGATTACGGATATTGCGGGCATTCGCGTAATTTGCAATTATCAGGAGGACATTTATCAGTTATCCGAAATGCTATTGGCGCAAGATGATATTCATCTTTTAAAGCAAAGCGATTATATTAAATCGCCCAAAGCAAACGGATACCGTAGCTTACATCTCATCATAGAAGTACCCGTCTTTTTATCGACAAACGTAACGTATGTTCCCGTGGAGCTACAAATCAGAACCATCGCGATGGATATGTGGGCAAGCTTGGAGCATGAGCTTTATTACAAAGGTTCCAAAAAACATGCAGGAAATGAGGCGTTGCAGAGAGAACTTAAAGAATGTGCAGAAGTATTATCGGACATTGATAAAAAGATGCAATCCATTTATAAAAGACTTACGCCGGAGGAGGAAAATGCACATGCAGTATAATATTATCACCATAGAACGGCAATACGCCAGTGGCGGCAGAGAGGTTGGTGAGCGGCTTTCGCAGGAGCTGGGCGTTCCTTTTTACGGAAAGGAAATTCTTGAAATGGTGGCGAAAAAAACAGGCTATACCGTGCCCCAACTAGAGCGCTATGAAGAAACGGCAACGGGAAGCTTTCTATATTCACTTTATCTCATTGGGCGCGCGACAGCAGGAGAGACAGATGGACTAAGCCCCACAGACAAAATCACGTTAATGGAAGCCGAAATCATTCGAGATCTTTCGAACGAAGGAAAATGTATTTTTGTTGGGCGTGGCGCAGGTGCCATGTTACAAGCCAGAGAAGATGTGCTAAACGTATTTGTGTATGCAGATAACGAATACAGAAGGCAACGCGCGATAGAAGAATATGGCGATGAGGCGAGGAGAGTTGATGCTACATTGCGCCAGTATGATCGCCGTCGGGCGAACTTTTATAAAGCCTATTCCAGAAAAGGATGGGATGACAAAGAGAATTACCATATGATGTTGGATAGTGGGAAGTTGGGCATAGAAGGCGTAGTAAAAACCATATTATCGCAGATAGAAAAATAAGAGAGCGAAAGCTCTTTTATTTTTTTTCATAAAAAGGGAAATAAATACAGGATTTGCGTATTACATGGCGAATATAAATAGAGATATGATTTTTTAAGGAGGTTATATTATGAAAAAAAGATCAGGCTTTGGCTGGGGTGAATTTATTTTAGGTATAATATTTATTATACTTGGCGTTTATACAATCGTAAACCCAAGCATTGCGCTTACGACGGCAGTGGTTGCATATGGTATTGTGGCGGTGGCCAGTGGTATTGTGGATATTTGGCTGTTTATACGCCTAGAGCGGCGCGGTGGGTTTGCGCCGGGCGTTATGCTTGTCATGGGTATCTTAGATATTATTGCTGGTATTATTTTATTGTTCAATGTAAACATTGGTGTATTGGCGTTTTCCATTGCCATTCCCATTTGGTTCATTGCGCACTGTATTGCGCGCCTGGTTAATATAAGCGCTTTTCGTCCGCTTTGTTCCAGCGGACAATATGCACTTGTAATAATATTAAATATACTGGGGATTATTTTAGGCGTTATGATGTTCTTAAATCCCATTACTTCTATGTTCTCTGTGGGATATTTGGCATCCATCTATCTGTTTGTCATGGGTATTAGCAGCATTGTAGGCGCGTTTAGTGATGTTGGTGCAGCAAAATAATGGCCATATAAAAAAAGCGTTTGCCCAAGAGCAAACGCTTTTTTATTGTTTTCAAAATATCACTTCATGCAATTAACGACCATACCAGAAGAAGCGAACATCGCGTTCGTCACGATCTGCAAGATCCACTTTAATATCCAGATACTTGCAAGCTTCTGCAAGAACAGGAACATGCTTGCCGAAAGTACAGGAGCTATGATGAATATAAGGACCTGTAACAATTTTATCTTCCCAAGCCACCCAATCATTCACTTCGAACCAAGAATACGTTCCTTGCGTTCTTGGGCCATCAATGCCAACGCCTTCGCCCATGAGCATACTATATTCGCCGTGATCTCCGTCAAAACGGCAAAGCGTAATGTCTCTTTTTTTCTGCACTTCAAACTGCGCCTTTCCATCATCTACAGTGCGCGAGGAACCGGCAACAGAAGGCGGGAAATTACCGCAGTGCCACAACAATTCTGCGTTATCATTATAAGGATGGCGAATGGTCAAATCAGAAAAGAAGATGGCGTTTTCATAAAGAGATGCGCCTTGCAGCATGCGCGAAGTAATCATGCCGTGTACATCAGTTTCACACGCCACAGGCAAACCGGCGTCATGCAAAAAGCCATTGATTGCGCAAGCGGCAACGCCCATTGCCTGCGTGAAAGTACCCCAGCAGGTGGTGGCGGCTGCGTTGCAGCGATATTCTGCTGCCAAATCAAGCATACCAAGATAATACGCCGCCATATTTTTCACGCCTTCACTCTCCATATTGACAGGTGTTTCTGTGGCAGCAATCATCTCCATGGTAGCTTTTACGCGTTCTGTATCATTTTCTTTGATTGCCAGGCTTTTTGCTTGTAAGTCAAGAATAGAAAGGGGGATTACTTTGATGCCGAAGCGTTCCAGCAGTTCACCTTCATTGATCATGGTTGTCCAGAACGGCTCAGGGCGAGTGGAAATCTGTAAAACCTGCGTTGTTTTGAAATCACGAACAGCTGCGCAAACACCGGCAAATGCTTTATAACCTCGCTCAAATGTGGGATCGGTAATGGCGGTATTGGGGATATAAGTAAATTTTGCATTCACGCGCCGCAGGGCTTTTCCCGTCGCAAAGAGTCCACACTGCGTATCGCGCGTACGCCCTTGATAGCCGGCTGTTGTAGCAATTTCAGGATCCTCATCTCGCGGCCCCATAACAAAATAGGAACATCAAATTGACGCGCCACACCGGCAACGGCAGCTTCACAGCCAAAGTTGCAATGGGGGAAGAAGATACCATCAACTTTTTCTTTTTTGAATTTTTCGGCAACGGCAATGACATCATCTTCTGTTTCAAGAATATTCTTTGGTGTTACATCATCAATATCAACGATTTCAATGGCACCATTCAGGGACCATTCGGCAATCGCGCTACGAATTTCATCGCGGACTTCAAAAGTTTCCGGATGGTTAAAGGGAACGCGCTTTGTGGGCGCAAAACCGATTTTTACTACATTGCTCATGAAGATTACCCCTCTTTTTATAAAGTTTTATATAAAAGCCATATTGGCTTTTATAGCAAGGATACATAAAAATAGAAAATTGCTGTATATATAGTATATAGAAAAAGCAGGAGACTTTCATACTTACGACCAAAAAGCAGAAAGCCGGAATGATACATATCGTGCATAGATTATGTTTATGATATATGCGTATGTTTTATTTGTCAAACCTACTGATGCGAGAAAAACAAAGGGGAAAGCAGTCATTTTGAAAAAACAGTTGACAAGTCAATTTTGAAATGCTATTTTAGGCGAAACAACATGAGGGGAATTTGATTTGGAATTGCAAACAAAAAATGAAATGAATCGTTATATTTCGATTTTATATCGACAAGCACAAAGATATATGAACAATACATTGCAGGCGCATGGGATTAGCCAAGGAGAATATCCTTTTTTATGGTGCATTGCGCAGGGAGAGAATCTGAACCAAAAGCAGATTTCCGGGCAGCTTTGCGTGGATGAAGCGCTGACAACGAGAATGATTCGGAAATTGGAAGAAAAAGGTATTGTGACGCGTTTGCGCTCCAGTTTCGATCAGCGAGCGTACCAAATTCAGTTGACAGAAAAGGGAAACGCGCTAATGCCTGTGGTGGATCAATCATTATCATCTCTTGGAGAAATACTCACCAACGATATGAACGCAAAAGAGCAAGCATATATGGTAGATATGTTGGAAAAAATGACAAAAAAAATCATCCATATCAATCAGAAATGATGAAATGGATGTTTTTAATATAAAAGATTCTGTTATGATGCCAAAGTTAACATAACTTGTTCTGCCTGTACAATCACATCATCTAGCTCCAAATCTTTCGCCAATGCAATTTCAGAAAAGGCTTTATTGCGCATCATGTTGAGCATCTCTTTATCTGAGCTACCAAGAGGTTTTTCAGTTTCGCGCAACAAGATGGATTGAATGGCAGCAAGTAAACTGGGCAGCGTATCTACGCTGTTATCACTATTGATTTCAATGAGTTTCTTTTTTCTGGCATTGCTATCAGAAATCCAAGGTTCTTGTTTGCGGGGCAGAGAGCTAAGCAGTGCATTTGCCTCTTCTTCGCTGATGAGCGAGCGTACGCCGATGTTTTCTGCATTTTCCACAGGAATATAAATCTCAGAATCCGGCTCCACAATGGAACTCAAAATATAATATTGTTTGATTTCGTTTAAGAAATTTTGCTCGGTAATGCTTGTTACGATACACGCGCCAATTCTAGGATGCGAAACTTTATCGCCAATTTGAAACATGAAAAAATACCTGCCTTTCGATTTGTCCCCAAACATACTCGCATATGTTCTTTTCTATTATACACGAAAATAGTTGACAAGTCAATTTGAAAAGGGGCGAGAAAAGGGAGATATTACCGAATGAGGCATATAAAAAAACAGCCATATGGCTGTTTTTTTGCGTGGTTATCGAATAAAGTTTGTTGTATTCCCTTTGTCTAAAGTAGGCTTTTTGATTTCAGGAGAAGCCTTTAGCTTCTTTAATACATACGCCATATTTCGGCCCGCGTTACGCACGATTTGCATTCCTTCTAAATCTTGTATGGTTTCATCCGGATGATTGCCATGGATCACACTCCAGTAAGTTGCAGAAACGATAATCATGCCTTTGATGGAAAGATAATGATTCAAACCATCATAAGCGGCAATGCCACCGGAGCGCCGCAAGGAAGCGACTGTTGTCGCGGGCTTTAACAAAAACACATCATCCCCGCGCCCCGCATAAAAGAAACGATCCAAGAAACTTTTGAAACCGCCATTGATGCCCGCATAATGGACAGGGCCGCCAATAACAAGCCCATCTGCTGCGCGCATTTTTTCCAAGCAGGGGTTTACAAGATCATCGTCATGCACACATTTCCCCAATTGTACACAAGCCCCACACCCGTTACAACCAATGAACGCATCATAACCAATGGAGACGAGTTCGGTTTCAATGCCCGCATGATGCAACTCGCGTTGCATTTCACAAAGCCCTGTATAAGTACTGCCCTGTTTATTTGGACTACCGTTGATCATCAAAACTTTCATTACAACCTCCCGTTACAGATAATAAAGAATGTCCGAGTAAGTAGGGAATGGCCAAAGCGCAGCATCCACCATTGTCTCCAGTGCATCGGCGGTTGCTCTTAGGGCGTTCATGGCGTCTGTTACTTCGCCGCTAAACGCTTGTGCGACAGCAAGAGAAGTATCTTTGGCAGTTGCGCGCGCAATTGCACTTTCCAATAAACCAATTCTATTATGCAAATCATTAATATGACCGGACAAAACGGAAAGTATTTCTTTTTCAGCATCGGTTGACAGCGCAATGCCAACGGCCTTTTTTGCATTCAATCCATCCAACAACCCTTTTTGATAGGTGAGAGCAGCAGGCAAAATTTGCGTTCTAGCAATGTCCACAGCAGTCAACGCTTCGATATTGAGCGCTTTTGTATACGCTTCAATCAATACTTCTTCGCGGCTGGCAATTTCTGCTGCGCTGTATATATGATGTTTTTGCATCAACTGCATGTTCTTTTCAGCAGTCATCACAGGAATTGCATCCACAGCACCTTTTAAGTTTGGAAGCCCACGGCGCGCAGCCTCTTCCTCCCATTCTTTTGAATAGTTGTTACCATCAAAGATAATGCGCTTATGGTTGATGTATGTTTCGCGAATGAGCGCGGTTAAGGTTTTATTGAAATCTTCCGCACTTTCTAAAATATCTGCAAACTGAGAAAGCTCTTCCGCAACAATTGTGTTGAGCACAATATTCGGGTCTGCAATAGAAGATCCGGCGCTGAGCGCACGGAATTCAAACTTGTTGCCGGTAAAGGCAAAAGGAGAAGTTCTGTTACGGTCTGTCGAATCAATGGGAAGCGGCGGCAGTGAAGAAACGCCTACTTCAATGACGCGCCCGGCTTCGTTTTTCAGCGGCTTTCCTGTTTCGATGGACTCCATAACTTCCACAAGATCAGAGCCAAGGAAAATGGAGATGATGGCAGGCGGAGCTTCATTGGCGCCCAGACGATGATCGTTATCCGGAGAAGCCACAGAAGCGCGCAATAAATCACCATATTCATCCACAGCCTTAATGACAGCACATAAAAATAGCAAAAATCGCGCGTTATCCACCGGAGAATCGCCCGGTTCCAGCAAATTTTCACCGGTATCGGTTTGTAGAGACCAGTTGTTGTGTTTACCTGAACCATTGACGCCAGCAAAAGGCTTGGCATGCAGCAAGCAAACCATATCCAAATCACGAGCAATTTTTTTCATCAATTCCATGGTGAGCTGATTATGATCGCAAGCGATGTTGGCGTTATTATAAATGGGTGCCAACTCATGCTGCGCCGGCGCAGCTTCGTTATGCTCTGTTTTGGCTGAAATTCCCAGCTTCCATAATTCAATATTGAGTTCTTTCATAAACGCGCGTACTTTGCCGCGGATATGCCCGAAATAATGATCATCCAACTCTTGGCCTTTGGGCGGGCGTGCGCCAAAAAGCGTTCTGCCTGTGAAAATCAAATCCTTGCGCTCTTTGAACAAATCTTTGGGGATTAAAAAATATTCTTGTTCAGCGCCCACAGAAGGCTCTACGCGCGCCACATCATCATCCCCAAACAAATGTAAAACACGCAAGCAGGCATTGTTTAATGTTTGAATGGAGCGAAGCAAAGGTGTTTTCTTATCCAAAACCTCTCCGCTGTAAGAGCAAAAGATGGTTGGAATGCATAAGGTATTGTCTTTGATAAAGGCATAGGAAGTTGGGTCCCATGCAGTATAGCCTCGCGCTTCAAAGGTGGCGCGTAAACCACCGGAAGGGAAGCTACTGGCATCTGACTCGCCACGCGATAACTCTTTGCCGGAAAACTCCATAATGACACGACCGTCTTGCAAAGGGGAAATGAATGAATCATGTTTTTCGGCAGTGATACCTGTCATTGGATGAAACCAATGGGTATAATGCGTTGCTCCTTTTTCCAGCGCCCAATCTTTCATAGCACTGGCGACCACTTCTGCAAGTGTGCTATCCAGCATTTCACCCTGTTCCATGGTTTGTTTTAGGGATCTATAGATGTGTTTTGGCAAGCGTTCGCGCATCACACTATCATTAAATACCATAGAACCAAAGATTTTCGTGACATTGATATGGCTTTTGTGCATAACTTCCTCCAAAATAAAAACTTTATGACAACATGAAAATTCATGCGTACATGCGCTTAAGTTAAGGCTATGCTATCATATCTGGCGCATTTACGCAATGATGATGCCGTAGGTTAAACGGTAGGAATTGAAAAACGTTCGGATTTATAAAAAGCGCATATCATTTATGATATGCGCTTTTATCTATAAGCGTTATTGCGTAGCTGCTTGCGCAATGACTTCTGCTGCATCTGCTTCCATCTGAAGCCGATCTTTTTCCTCCAACTGAATTTCTACCACTTTTACTGTATCCAGCAGCGAATCAATGGTGCGAATACCAATGAGCAAATTCATTTTTGGAGAGGCGGAAAGCGTCCATGCCTGCACCAAATTGGCGTAGGAGCAATTATATTTTTCACAAAGCGGCGCCCATTTTTGATACATGGCCAGCATATGCGGCTTCATCGCATCTTGGAACCATATGAATTTACTGCGGAAATCCGCTTCCGGGAAAGTACGCCCCAGCACTTTCGGGCCGGTTAAGGCACCGGCTTCTAGAGAAGAATAAACCTGGAACGTGACGCCTAAGGCTTCACAAGTGGGAATATATTCTTGCTTATTATGATCATCCAGTAAACTGAATTTTTCTTGCACCAATCCGACCGTTCCAAACGTATCATATTCACGCAAAATAGCAGGAGAAGCCTGAGAAATGCCCACAGCGCGGACTTTGCCTTCTTCTACAAATTTCATCAGCGCGCCCATGGTCTCTTCCACAGGCGTAGCATCTGATTGGCGGTGTGTGATAAGAACATCAAGATAATCTGTTTCCAATCGGCGCAGGCTATCCTCCAAATCTTTTCGAATGGCATCTGCAGAAAGATCTTTTACCACAGTTTTTCCATCGCGCTCATACTCAAAAATACCCGGCGTGCCTCGCCAGTTGAGCCCGCATTTGGTTTGCAAAATAAAGTCTTGGCGCCTTCCTTTTAATGCTGCGGCCAGGAGTTCTTCACTGGTACCCAGCCCATAGACAGGCGCGGTATCAATCACGTTTACGCCTGCTTCTGTTGCTGCATCCAGCAACGCGGCAGTGCTGCGGATATCTGCTTTGGTATCACTCCATGTATTACCGCCACCCAAGCCGAAAGCGCCCAGCGCGACAATAGAAGCATTTAAGTCTGTCTTTCCAATGTTTTTATAAATCATATGATTCTCCTTTATGCTTATTTGCATAGCCTTGTGCGATTAAAATTTCTGTTGCTGTTTTTACAAGTAAAAGGCAAGTGGTGGGAAAAAGATTTTCTCTTTGTGCATACGCCATGCCCTCTTCTGTGGAAATATCCGCGCCCAAAAGTTCTTTGCAGACAAGGTTTCCTGCTTTGCTGCGAAAAGCGGCATGGAAAGCGGTTACTGCCTCATAACAACGCAGCTTACTTGCTGTATCTTCTCTTACATCTTGCCCGTATTTTAGACCAATGACTAAAACGGCACCACTGACAGCGCCGCAGAGCTCTCCCGCGCGGGCACCACCGCCGAATCCGCAAGCCAGACGTAAGGCCTCCTTTTCATCCATCTGATAAATCGGCGAAAAAGCGGCCAATACCGCTTGCGCGCAGTTGAAGCCGCTTTTATAATAGGTTAAGGCATTTTTGATAATAGATGTTTCCATTATATATGTTTACGCTTCATCCAGTTCGCCGGAGGTTGCCAGTTTTTCCAGCGCTTCCACGGCTTCTTTTTCATCTTTCCCATTGGCAACAACGGTAATGGTATCACCCTGCTTAATGCCCAGCGAAAGCACACCCATAATACTCTTGGCGTTTATTTTCTTATTTTCTTGTTCTATTAAAATTTGTGATTCAAATCGACCTGCCACTGAAACAAACATTGCAGCACCTCTGGAACGTAGCCCGTTTTCTATATTGATTTCCAAGTCTTTGTATAACATATTTGCAAGTCCTCCACTTTGTGTATTCTCATAGTTCTAAATTCTCTATGGGAAGAGAAAATCCTTTTCCTCTTCGCAAATTCTATCTAAGATAAATCATACGCTTTTTTGATGGCTTCTGCAATCCCTGCCAATTTACGCAAGCGATTGTTCATGGCAGATTTGCTGGATTTGTTTTTGCTCAACGAAGCGAGTTCTTCTAAAGAGGCCTCCGGGTGTTGCAGCCGTAGTGTTGCAGCTTCTTGCAGGGCGGGCGTTAGGCTAGAGAGCCCTTGATATTCTTCAATGAGCGTAATGTTTTTAAGCTGCGTCATGGCAGAGCGCACAGTGCGGTCAATATTGGCGCTTTCCCAGTTGTATTGGCGATTGATGTTCCCACGTATGTTTTTATAAATCCGAATATTTTCAATTTCCAATACAGCGGTATGTGCACCCATATGTGTTAGCAGCGTGGTAATACCGGTACTATCTTTTAGGTAAACAACCGTATTTTCTTTGCGCGCAGTGATGCCCGCAGAAATTTCAACAGAAGACATCAGATTGCGTAACACCTCTGCTACGGCGGAAGAACCAGAGACAATTTCCAGATGATATTCTTTTTCCGGATCTGTCATGCTACCACTCCCCAAAAATGCGCCCCGCAAATAAGCGGCTTTACAGCAATCTTTACCAAGAAGGGAGGCTAGCAATGCTTGGTTTACGCCAAACATTGGGGTTAGCGTAACCGCCAAAGTTTGCAGCGCGTTTTCAAGATCTGAAAAAATGACACGAATTTGATACACTTCTTTTTGCAGTTGGTTCTTGGTTTGGGAAAGCAGTGGCGTCAAAGAAAACAGACCCGCATAAAGCGAAAACAGGCGCGTTACAATGCTGGGATGTTCTGTTGTATAGCTAATGCCTGTCCCACTGCCACTTAAAAAAAGTGCGCCGGAAACATGCGTAATCCCTGCCAGCTCCGCTTGCATACAATGCCGTTCACGCAATGGGCGGCGGCAGAGTTCTTCTTTGACTTGATATGAAAAAGAAGGCATCGGCATCATGGTTACCCCTGCGTAGAAGCACGAAAACGGCTTTCCACATTTTCTTTTTCCAATAAAACATCTCGATGTTCAATGGTAGCCCGCTGCTCTTTTTCTTCCAGGCGGCGGAACAATTCTTCTGCTACAGCCACACTGCGATGCATCCCTCCGGTACAACCAATAGCAACTGCCAATTGTTTTTTATCTTGCTCCAAGTAGTTGGGACCCAAATGCAAAATTAACTCCAAAATTTTATCAATGAAAAATTGTGTTTCGTCAAAAGAAAGGACATAATTTCGTACATCCTCTTGTAAACCGGTGGAGGTTCGAAACGCTGGAATATAAAAAGGATTGGGGACAAACCGCATATCGAATACCATATCGGCATCAATTGGAATACCTCGCTTGTAGCCGAAGCTGGTAATGGAGATGAGCAAACGGCTGTCGCTAACATCGCTATAGCGAATCGCCAAAATTTCAGAAAGCTGACGCGTGGAATAGGTGCTGGTATCGATAATATTATTGGCCATATCCTTGATGCGCTGCATTTTATCCCGTTCTGTCAGAATGCCTGTTAAAATATTACCGCTGCCGGTAACAGGATGCCGCCGACGTGTTTGTGTAAAACGGCTAACCAGCATTTCATCCGAAGCATCCAAAAACAAAATGTCCAGCGCAAGATCCATCTCTTTTAAAACTTCAAGCGCTTCATAAATATCATCAAACATACTGCCCATGCGCATATCTGCAACAACTGCGGCATTGGCAGGTGGGTTTGGGCTTTCCAGGCAAACGCGAGCAAACTCAGGGATCAATAACGGCGGAATATTATCTGCACATAAGAACCCCATATCTTCTAAAATTTTGAGCGCGGAAGATTTGCCTGCACCGGAGATACCGGTGATGATGGTAAACTTCATTTGGTCATTCTCCTTTTTTTATGTTTACAACTTCTTTTTCGCTGAGCCCCGCTGCTAGCATGCGGGCATGGGCGATAGAAACTTCTCCTACATTCTCGCTGCGATGTGCATCGCTGGAAAGTACGAATTTTGCACCGCGATCTGCCATGCGTGCAATGTCTTTTACACATAGCCCGCCATGGGTGTTGTTGATTTCCACATAAGTGCCAAACGTTTTACAAGCATCTGCCAGAGGAACAAAATCAAGAGAGATGGCATGCCCCGGATGTGCAAGAATGATAACGGGATATTTTTCCAGCGCACGGATATACATATCCGTTGCTTTTGTTATCATAGAGCGACTGTTTTTCGCCAAAATACGCTGCCCATAAAAAGCAATACCGGAAGCAAAAGAGTTGGGCAAAACGCATTGATGAAACCCAAGAATTCTCGTATCAAAAGCATCTGCATACGCTTCCGATAAATCAATGCGACCATCCAGCCCGATAAAATTCAGCTCGACCCCGATGGAAACGACAATTTGCGCAGCATATTTTTGTTGCAATTTGCGCAGTGTTTCTAAATATACAGACATATCTTTAATGCCAAATAATGCATGCGCAGGACCATGATCACTGATGCCAATGGTTTTTAGCCCTTTTGCAATGGCAGCCTTGATATTGGCTTCGGGTGTATCTTTGCCATGCTTGTGTTTGCTGAATATTGTATGGGTATGATAATCGGCTTCTAATAAATACTGCATTTTTTATGTAAGAGACAAAAGGGCATCGTTATTAATCATACGTACCTCTTTTTCCAGCTGTATTCCGGTTTTTTCATAAACGGTTTTTTCCACATGCGCAATGACCATCATGATATCTTTGGCGGAAGCACCGCCTTTGTTGATGATAAAGCCGGCATGCTTTTGGGAAACGCATGCGTTGCCGATACAAAATCCTTTTAGACCGGATTGTTCAATCAAATGCCCGGCAAATTGATCCGGCGGGCGCTTAAATGTGCTGCCGGCACTGGGATATTCAAGCGGTTGTTTTTCTTTGCGCAGGCGGCTGATTTCTTGCATGCGCGCTTTGGCTTCACCAATGTTTCCGCGCAAAAGCGAGAAAGTACCGGACAAAATAACATGCTCATTTTCCATAAAAACACTTTTACGATAATCAAATTGCGCTTCTTTGTTTGTGAAGGTATGTAATTTACCTGTTTGGTCAATGGACGTAACAGTCGTAATAAACTCAGATAGCGTACCACCAAAAGCGCCTGCATTCATATAAATACCGCCACCGACAGTTCCCGGAATACCGCTGGCAAATTCAAGCCCGGTAAACCCTGCGGTATGCGCTTCGCGCACTAAGGTAGAAAGCTTTGCGCCGGCTTGCACATGAATCAGGTCATTTTCGACAGAAATCTCAGCGAGATCCTTGCCGATGACAATGACTGCGCCGCAAATACCTTCATCTGCAACCAGCACATTAGAACCACCACCCAAAATATAATAGGGCACATGTGTTTCACGCAGCAAAGAAAAAATATGCATAATTTCTTCTGTTGCGCGCGGGAAAATACAAATTTTTGCGGCACCACCGGTGCGAAATGCAGTATACTCTGCCAGAGAAACCTGCTCTTTATATGGAATATTTGCATGCGAAAGCGCATGGATTAGTTTTTGATACATAAATTAATAATAAAGATACTTTCTATATAATATGATTATTTTACCTTAAGAATGAAAATGGTTCAACAAAGGATGTGTAAAGTTTTTTGCAAAAAGAAAAGCCGCTTTCGCGGCTTACTTTGTATTCGGTTACAATAGACTGAGCATTTCTTTATCTAACATGGCGGCAGGATCATGCCCCAGTGATTTGAGCCGGAAATTCATGGCGGCAACTTCAATGATGATAGAAAGATTTCGCCCCGGCCGCACAGGAATTGTGATACGAGGAATTTCAATGCCCAGTAAATCCAGATACTCGGTATTGGTGCCCAGGCGATCAATGTCCTTGACATCGCCCGGCTCCAGATGAATGGAAAGGGTTATCGTTTTACTTTCCATAACCGCGCCCATCCCATAGAGTATAGAAACATCCACAAGCCCAATGCCGCGAATTTCCATCAAATGTCGAATCACATCCGGCGCACGCCCTACAAGAATTGAATCTGATATTTTTCTGATTTCCACCACATCATCCGCCACCATACGATGCCCACGCTTAATGAGCTCCAGCGCTGTTTCGCTTTTCCCCACGCCGGATTCGCCGGTTAAAAAAACACCCACGCCATAAATATCCAAAAGCCCGCCATGCCTTGCGATGGTTGGCGCCATTTCATTGTCCAAAAACAAGGAAGCAGCAGTGGAGATTTTCATGGTATCTAACGTGGAAAGGAAGATGGGGATTTCATGCTTGCGGGCAATTTCCACAAAATCATCAGAAGGCATCAAGTTTCGAGAAATTACTATGCAAGGAATGGGGTAGCTGAAAAACGTATTGAGCCGCGCCTCAAAAACATCGCGGGGCAAGCTTTTCAAATACTCCATTTCGCCCATGCCAAAAAGCTGTACACGGTCTTCCGAGAAATATTCAAAAAACCCGCTCAACTGCAACCCGGGGCGATTTAACTCGCTGGAAGCCACTTGAAAAGAAGCTTGATCCCCTAGGTAAATGGGCATGAGCGATAATTCTTCAATGAAACGTTTGATGCGAATCGGTCTACTCATATTATTTCTCCAATATAAATTTTTCGATTACTTCTGTAACGCCTTCGTTATTATTATCCGCAGAAACATAATCTGCTATTTCTTTGATTTCATCTAACGCATTGCCTATGGCGACACCAAGCCCGGCATATTCGATCATGCTGGCATCAATTTGATTATCGCCAATGGCAATGAGCTCTTCTTGCTTTAACCCCAGTTTTTCTGCCAAAACTTTTAAGGCCACGCCTTTGTTGCCCATAGGGTTGTTCATTTCAAGGAAAGTGGGGCGAGAACGGCCGATGTTTAGTTCCGGAAAACGTTCTTGGAACATAGGTTGGATTTCCAAAATACGCGCATGCTCTGCAATGACGAGAATTTTAGGCGTATTGACCACTTCCATTTCAAACATATCCGGATTTTCCACAGGATTCAACCCGCTGATGCCGCGATATACTTCCACATATTCCGTATATTTTGGGAAAATATAATCTCCCTCATCAAAAATCTGTACATGTACATCCAACTCTTTTGCGAAATCAAGAACGCGCTTTGCCAGCGCCGGCTCAATATAGCAGGTATGCATATAATTAAAATCTTTATCCACCACTTGGCTGCCACCGCCGCAAATACACGGGGAAGAAAGCCCCAAAGGCTCGTAAAGTTCTTTTACATTTGCCGCCATACGCCCTGAAGCGAGTACAACATACGCGCCCGCAGCTTCGGCTTCCAGCATTGCTTCTTTGGAACGTTCTGTAATGATTTTGTCTGATGTGATAAGTGTTTCATCCATGTCGATTGCAATTAGTTTATACTTCATTTTGTCCCCCATTGTTCAGTTCTAATTTATAAGTAGTATAGCGTATTTTTCTGTTCAGCGCAAAAAAATATGAAATTTTTTTCGTGAAACCGGAAGCGTATAAATTAAAGGGACTCTATGCTATAATATTTAAGAAAGAAAAGGAGAATACCATGAGTGGTTTTGTTCATTTACATGTACATAGCGAATATAGCTTGCTAGATGGCGCGGCGCGCATTGACGATATCATTGCAAAAGCGAAAGCTTTGGGGCAGACAGCCATTGCCATTACGGATCATGGCGCAATGTATGGTGTAATTGATTTTTATAAAAAAGCAAAAGCGGCAGGCATCAAACCCATACTTGGCTTTGAAGCGTATGTGGTAGAAGAGATGCATGAAAAAACTTCGCAGCAAAGAGAATATGCGCATCTACTTTTGCTTGCCAAAACTGCAGAAGGATATCGCAACTTGATGCGTCTATGCTCTTTGGGGCATACAGAGGGGTATTATTATAAACCGCGCGTGGATTATAAAACGTTACAACAATATAGCGAAGGGGTTATTTGCACATCCGCTTGTATTGCGGGAGATATTCCCCAAGCTTTCTTGCAAGGGCAGCCGGAAAAAGCATATGCGCTTGCAAAACAATTAAAAGAAATTTATGGCGCAGATTTTTATATAGAGTTACAAGACCACGGATTGGCAGACCAAAAACGTACGAATCCACTGCTCATCAACCTGGCCAATGAGCTAGAAATCCCAATGATTGTGACAAACGATACCCATTATGTGGAAAAAGAAGATGCGCGGGCGCAGGATGTTATGATGTGCCTACAAATGGGGCGGACATTGGAAGATGGCGGCTTGTTTGAAACAGATGAATTTTACATCAAATCCGAAGAGGAAATGCGCAGGTTGTTCCCGCATTTACCCGAAGCATATGATAATACAGTAAAAATCGCAGAAAGCTGTGATGTGGAAATTGAACTGGGTGTCATCCGCTTGCCCAGTTATGAAGTGCCGGAGGGTTTTACAGATACCGCATATTTAGAGCATTTGGTGCGCAATGGCATGGAAGAACGATATGGCGAATATAGCGCGTTGGAAGAGCGGATGCGCTATGAGCTTGATACCATCAACAATATGGGTTTTACTGATTATTTTTTGATTGTATGGGACTATATTGATTTTGCCCGCAAGCGAGGCATCATGGTGGGGCCGGGCAGGGGCAGTGCAGCAGGTAGTATTGTTGCATATGCACTGAAAATTACAGACATTGACCCGATTCGATACAACCTACTGTTTGAGCGATTTTTGAATCCGGAGCGTGTGAGTATGCCGGACATTGATATTGATTTTTGCATTGAGCGGCGCGGCGAAGTCATTGACTATGTTACTGAAAAATATGGACATGATAAAGTTGCGCAACTGATCACATTTGGCACGCTGGGGGCGAAACAAGTGGTACGTGATGTGGCGCGTGTTATGCGCATACCGGTACAAGAGGCAGATCGCATTGCGAAAATGATTCCTTTTGCCATTGGCATGACCATTGAAAAAGCATTGCAAGAAAGCAGTGCGCTGCGGCAGGAATATAATAACAACCCGCAGATTCGCGAATGGTTGGAGATGGCAATGAAACTGGAAGGGATGCCGCGCCAGAGTTCTACCCATGCCGCCGCAGTCGTTATTTCTGCAGAGCCCATAACCGAATATGCGCCGCTGGCGCTCAATAAAAAAGACGAAAGCGTAACCACCCAATACAATATGCATAATATTGAAGATTTGGGGCTTTTGAAAATGGATTTTCTTGGGTTGCGTACGCTGACTGTGATACGAGATGCGCTGCGCATGATCAAAGAAAATCGTGGCGTCGAAATTGACTTTGATACGATGGAATTAGATGATCCGGCGGTGTTTGCACTCATTTCCTCAGGGGATACAGATGGTATCTTCCAATTGGAAAGTGGCGGCATGCGCTCGCTTATGACGGAGTTAAAGCCTGAAAACCTGAATGATATCATGGTGGGGATTTCTCTGTTCCGCCCCGGCCCTATGGGGAAAATACCTGACTATATTGCAGGGAAGAACAACCCAGCGCAAGTAAAGTATGATCATCCTATGCTGGAAGAGTTATTAAAAGACACATATGGCTGTATGGTGTATCAAGAGCAAGTCATGGAGATGGTGCGCGATATGGCGGGGTATTCTCTGGCGAGAAGTGATGAAGTGCGCCGCGCCATGGCGAAGAAAAAGGCAGATGTCATGGAACAAGAGCGCCAAACGTTTATTTATGGTGGAGAAGGCGTGGAAGGGGCGGTTGCGCGGGGTGTAAGCGAAGAGGTTGCCAAACGCGTGTTCGACCAGATGATGGATTTTGCTCAATATGCCTTCAATAAATCTCACGCATGCGCGTATGCGGTTGTGGCGTATCAAACGGCGTATCTCAAATGCTTTTATAAAGTAGAATTTATGACAGCACTGCTCAATAGTTTTATCTCTTCTGCAGATAAAATCATTCAATATATGCAGTACATTAGAAAATGTGGCATAGAAATTTTGATGCCGGACATTAATTTGTCCGAGAAATATTTCACAGTAGAAAATGATGCCATTCGCTTCGGGCTGTCCGGGCTGGCAAACGTGGGAGATTCCATCAACTTGGTGCTACGGGAACGGCAGACAAACGGCAAATATAGTGATTTTGGAGATTTTATCAAACGCAATGTGCAGTCGGTCAATAAAACAAAACTGGAATCACTAATTTTATCAGGTTGTTTTGACGCTACGGGGGCAAAGCGCGCGCAACTGATGGCGGTTTACGCGACGCTTTATAAAAACGCACAAGCAGAAGCAAAATTTGCTGCCAGCGGGCAAGTGAGCATCTTCGCTTTGTCTGAAGAGGCTGCGCCAAAGCTAGCGTTGCCGGATATGCCCGAATACAGCGAAAAAGAAAAGTTGGCAAAAGAAAAAGAAAAAGTAGGTATGTACCTATCCGGGCATCCTTTGATGGATTATGCAGATGCATTGGCGAAAGAAAAATGGTCTATTTTCACCATTCGCAGCAATGTGGAAAACCCACAAATGCAACAACGCATGGAAAATGCCAATGTGGAGCTTGTGGGCATGTTCTCTGAAATAAAAACGCGCACCACCAGACGAAACAGACAAATGATGGCAAATGCAGTGTTTGAAGATTTATCAGGCAGCATTGGCGTTACAGTTTTTCCGGCATATTATGAAAAGTTGGCCCATCTTTTGCGCACGGATGAAGTATACCGCATTAAAGCACGGGTAATGATGGGCGGAGACGAAGTAGAACTGTTGTTGGAGGATGTTGTGCTTGAAGCATTGCTGCAAAAAAAAGCAACAGAGAAGAAATTAGAACCGCCATGTGATGAGAAATTATATATTAAAATACCCAAGGAAGATGTAAGCTTGGTACGAGAAATTAAAAAACTTTTGCTGGGGTATGATGGTGCTGCTGCGGTGCGCATTGTGGTAGATGAAACGAGAAAAACCTATGGATTACCACAGACAGTTGCCGTACAAGAGGAGTTGTTATTTGCGTTACAGCAATTGGTAGGACAAAATAACGTGGCAGTAAAATAAAGCGTTTCATTCTTGTATGTATATTTGTTGTATGCTAAAATAAAACGCGTTCGGTTGGAAAGAGGGGAGAGAATGATGGTAGAAAGTGAATTTGTATTGGTAAAGGCCTTGGAAGATGGCGTAAGCCTCATTGGCATGACACGAGGCGATGAGACCAAGCTACAACATACAGAAAAAATAGATGCAGGAGAAGTCATTGTTGCGCAATTTACAGAAAACATTTCTGCAATGAAAATTCGCGGGAAAGCGCTGGTGCAGACAAGACACGGCACTGTTTTTTCCGGAACAGATGAAGCGTAAAAAAGCCGAAAGGCTTTATATAATTTGACAGTATAGAGGAAAAGAAATGAAGAGAATTGCGTTATTAACCAGCGGGGGAGATACACCTGCTATGAACGCCAGTATTTTCTCTGTGGTACGCACGGCAAAGAGCATGGGGCTTGATGTGGTTGGTGTATTACGTGGTTATGCAGGCTTAATTGAAGGGCGTATGGAAGAAATGCGCACCAAGCAAGTGGAAAACATCGTAGGCAAAGGCGGGACGATTTTAAAGACGGCGCGTTGCTTAGAGATGTTAACTGATGAAGGCAAGAAAAAAGCGATTGATACACTGGATGCGTTTCGCATTGATGCGCTCATTGTTGTAGGCGGAGATGGTAGTTTTCGCGGCGCGCAAGCGCTGACGCACTTGGGCGTTCCGGCCATTGGCTTGCCGGGGACGATAGACAATGACATTGCATATACGGATTATTCCATTGGGTTTGATACGGCAATCAATTCTGCCAACGCAGAAATTGCAAAAATCAGAGATACCATGCTTTCGCACGATAGAATCGGTGTGGTAGAAATCATGGGGCGCAATTGTGGGACACTGGCGTTGCATGTGGGCATTGGCAGTGAAGCGGATTATATTATTGTGCCGGAAGTGGATTTTGATGTGGATGAGATTTGTGAATCTATTTTGGACAGAGAATCGCGTGGGAAAAACACCAGCATCATTGCGATTTCGGAAGGTGCGGGCAGCAGCGAAGCGTTGGCGAAATATATGAACGCAAACACAACAAAGGAAGTACGCTCCATTGTGCTGGGATATGTACAAAGAGGAGGCGCGCCCTCAGCATTTGACAGAACGCTTGCCATGCGCTTAGGCGCGAAGGCAGTGGATCTTGCAGTCAAAGGATTTGGCGGAAAAGCAGTGGGCATTCGCAACAGCCAAATTGTAGTGGATGATATTGATGATGCGCTTTCCGTTCCGCTGGAGTTTGATCATACCATGTACGAGCAATATGCAGCGATGACCAATTATTAAGAAACGAAAATGAAAGAAAGGAAATAAAAAGTTGCTTTCTTTCTTTTTTTATACGGGTTTACAACTTTGACACAACTCTTCTATATAATATGGAGTAAGCTGAATAATCATGAACTTTTTGTGTTGAAAGCATAAAATTTTCTTGACACTCGAAAAGGCAAATGGTAGTATTAAAGAAATAATTTTTGGCAGTTTTTAGAGATGGACTTGTAAAAAAATCAATTGTAGCAATCGTTTGCGAGTAAGCGTCTATCATAAAAAATGCACAAAAATGATATGAATGTGTTTATTATTTTTTACGGTTTCCCAATAAATATGAATGATGGTGGTGATGAAAGAAAATGTCAGTACTTTTAAAAATGGAAAAGATATCCAAGTTTTTTCCGGGTGTACGGGCTCTGACAGACGTTGATTTCGAGATGAGACCAGGCGAGGTTCACGCACTTATCGGTGAAAATGGCGCAGGTAAATCAACTCTTATGAAATGTTTGACAGGTGTTTACCAACCAGATGGTGGGACTGTCACTTTTGATGGGGAACCATGGTCTGTTTCCAACCCGAAAGAAGCAACGGATAGAGGCATTAGCATTGTGCACCAAGAATTTAACTTGATGCCGGCATTGACTGTACGGGAAAACATCTTCATCTCAAGAGAACCGCGCAAATTTGGCGGTATGCTCATTGATGATAAAGAGATGAGAGAAAAATGCCTAGAGCTAATGAAACGGGTTGATTTTTACATTGATCCAGATGCTGAAGTACAATATCTATCTGTGGCGCATTGCCAAATGGTAGAAATTTTGCGCGCATTGTTAACAGATGTAAAAATTCTCGTTCTTGACGAACCAACGTCTTCTCTGACTTCTGAAGAAACAGAAATTCTGTTCAGAACAATCAGAACATTGAGAGACAGAGGCGTGGGAATTGTTTATATTTCTCACAGACTTGACGAATTTGAACACATCGTAGACAGAGTTACAATTCTACGGGATGGTCAATTTGTTGCGACAAAACCATACAATGAAATCACACTAAATGAAATGATTGCACTTATGGTTGGTCGTGAAATGACAGAACAATACCCTGAACGTAATGCAACCATTGGCGAAGTTGCTCTTGAAGCACGCAACTTTGTTAGCCCCAAACTAAAAGATGTTTCGCTGTATGTAAGAAAAGGCGAAGTACTTGGTTTGGCAGGGCTGATTGGTGCAGGGCGTACAGAATTTGCGCGTGCAATCTTTGGCGCAGACCCAATTAACTCAGGGGAATTATATCTACATGGCGAGTTAGTCCATTTTAAACAACCCTCAGATGCGGTTGAACATGGTGTTGCTTATCTTTCAGAAGATAGGAAACGTGATGGATTGATGTTAAACCAAGGCGTTGACTTCAACACGTACATTGCAAACTTAGGCGAATATTCAAAGTTTGGTCTTATCGATGATAAGAAAATCAATGATACAGTTGAAAGCTTTATCAATGCACTTACAATCAGAACACCTACGATTAACCAATGGACGCAATTCCTTTCCGGTGGTAACCAACAAAAAGTATTGGTATCCCGCTGGTTATGTAAAAAATCAGATGTTATCATTTTCGACGAACCGACAAGAGGTATTGACGTTGGTTCCAAATATGAGATATACAAGCTGATCAATGACCTGGCAGAACAAGGCGTTGCGATTATCATGATTTCTTCTGAAATGCCTGAAGTTATGGGCATGAGTGACCGGATTATGGTTATGTACGAAGGCACAGTCACCGGTGAAATCAGTACAGAAGAAGCAAACCAAGAAATTATCATGCATATGGCATCAAATACGTATGATCGGTTCATAAAGGACCAAGAACAACAGGAGGGTTAAAATGGAAAAGAAAGAACAAAAAACGATGTTGCGCTCTTCTAGCAATGAGAGAAGACAACAAATTACGTTAATTGCAATTATTTTAGCGGTATGTGTATTGTGGGCAATTGCATCGCCTTCATTCCTTACCATTCAGAACTTTACAAATATCATTCACCAAATGTCTGTGTTATGTATCATGTCTTATGGTATGACAGTCGTTCTGATTAGTGGCGGCGTTGACCTTTCCATGGGCTTCATGATTGCATTTTCAGGTATTGTTTGTGCAATGATCATTCAAAATGGCCCAGAAGGGGATCACGACGGAAATATCGCACTGGCAATTGCAGCAGGTATTTTATCCGGTTCTGTTGTTGGGTTTATCAACGGTGCTGTTGTTGCACGCCTAGGCTTACCGCCTTACATCGCAACATTGGCAATGCAAATGTGTCTGCGCGGTATGTCTTACTTGCTGCCAGGCTTAGGGCCGGTTTACTTATCACAAGACGTTGCATTCAGAAATATCGCACAAACAAGAATTGGCGACGTGTTACCGCTTCCGTTCATTTATGCGATTGTACTAGGGTTACTTCTTTGGTTCTTCCTGAGAAAGACAGTTTTGGGCAGACGTTTCTTCGCAATCGGCAGTAATGGCGAAGCTGCAAGACTTTCCGGTATCAACTTAGCATCTACACGTACATGGGCATATATTGTTGCAAGTACATTTGCTGCAATTGCTGGTGTTGTACACTGTGCTAGAATCAATGCTGGTATGCAAACTTCCGGACAAGGTATGGAAGGTGACGGTGTTGTTGCTTCCGTTATGGGTGGTACATCCATGGCCGGTGGTCACGGAACACTCTTTGGTTGCTTCATTGGTTCTTTCTTCATGACACTTTTGAAGAACGGTTTGAACCTCTTGAAAATCAATACAAACTGGCAGTTTATCTTGATCGGTCTATGTCTGGTTATCTCCGTATGGATTGATAAAATCAGAAGAGAACGCGCAATGTCTACATTGTCAGAATAATACTTATTCAATAAAAAACGCCTCGTTTAAGAGCGTTGACATAAGAAAACAAGCAAAAACCCAGTAAAATCAACGCTTTTAAGGGCAGAGGGCAAACAGGTTAGCTCAAAAACTGAATAACCAAGCGACAAAAGGGATGTTACCGCAAGGCAGCATCCCTTTTCGCATACGCCGACGCCGTAGATTTTGAAAGAAGTCTACGGCGTTTTTTTCTGCCCAAATCCAGAAAGGAGGTGCAGCCGGATTGTACTTCACCAGCGGCAAAGACCGCGCCTTTGAAATGCTCATGCAGGGCAAACCCGGTTTTGATCGGTACGAAAACGGCTGCGCCGAGCGTGAGGACTGCAACACTTGCCGCTTCTACCGTCCGCGCTGGAAGTATCAGTTTTGCGTGTTTGAGGAATGTCCGTACCAACCGGGCAGGCTGACCGCAATACAGCGCGGCAAGGCAGAGTGAGCGAAAGGAGCTGATGATCTATGGCAGTATTTCGGGTGGAAAGAAATAACGGGTACACCGTCATGTCGAATCACCACCTACGCAACAAGGAACTGACCTTGAAAGCCAAGGGGCTGTTGTCGCAAATGCTGTCCCTGCCGGAGAATTGGGACTACACGCTGAAAGGCTTATCCCTTATCAACCGTGAGCAGATCGACGCGATCCGCGAAGCTGTGCGGGAACTTGAAAAAGCCGGGTACATCGTCCGCACAAGGGAACGCGACGAGAAAGGACGCTTGCGCGGCGCGGACTATGTAATCTATGAACTGCCCCAAATACCTAAATCGGATTTACCTACATTGGAAAATCCAACATTGGATAATCCAACGCAGGAAAACCCTACATTGGAAAAACCTACGCAGGAAAATCCAACGCAATTAAATATAGATATATCAAGAACTGACTTATCAAAAAAAGATAAATCAATTACGGATGTATCAAGTACCGATTCCATTCCTATCCTTTCCCCTAACCCCTTTCCCTTGACGGGTGACGAGGGACAAGCGGCTGCGCCGCCGGAACGGAAGCGAAAGGAAGCGGCAGACCAAGAAAATGAAGCATTTAAGATTTACCGTGAAATCATCCTTGACAACATTGAGTATGAGCATCTTTGCCAGTATGACATGGTGGACAAGGAAATGCTGGACGAGATCGTGGACATCATGCTTGAAACGGTATGCAGCTCCCGGAAGAAAATCCGCATTGCCGGGGATGACTACCCGGCAGAGCTGGTGAAAAGCAAGTTTATGAAGCTGGACAGCTCGCATATCCAGTTTGTCTTTGACTGCATGAAAGAGAACACCACCAAGATCCGCAACATCCGACAATATCTCCGTGCGGTGCTGTTCAACGCGCCCAGCACGATCAACGGTTATTACTCTGCCCTTGTCGCCCACGATATGGCAAGCGGCAAAATCTGAAAGGAGGACACGCCATGAAACAGGGCGCATTGGTTTTTGACGAACATACTGACCGCTACGACATCCGTTTTGACCTCAACGACTACTACGGCGGGCTGCATTGCGGTGAGTGTTTCGATGTGATGGTGGGCGGCAAATGGAAGCCGACCCGCATTGAGCTGGGCGAAAGCTGGTATCTTGTGGGTGTCCGTGCGGCAGACCTTAACGGGCTGCGGGTGCGGATATAGCCGCCGCGATTATGGGAAAGCCCGTGAAGATTCCCCTGTATCAGCGGGTGCATCCACCTTAACGGCAATCCTGTAAATCTGCGAAAGGAGGGATATTTTGCAGGAACAAGTCACACAAAAAACAATGGCTTTATCGATCAAGACAGCCAAGATCAGCGGGACAGCCCTGCAAGCTGCCATGCGGCAGTTCTTGAAAATGTACCGCAAGCAGAGAGATACGCCCAAGCATGGCAAGCAGACGCTAAAGCAGCTCATGCGGCACGGCACGGGCGTTTCCAATATCGAAATCACCGACGCGAACATTAAGGCGTTCTCCCAGACTGCCAAGAAGTACGGCATTGACTTTGCCTTGAAAAAGGCTGATGACCGCTATCTTGTCTTTTTCAAAGGGCGGGATGCCGATGTGCTGACCGCAGCGTTTCGGGAGTTCTCCGCAAAGAAGCTTGACAAGGAGCGCAAGCCCTCTATCCGCAGGGATTTGACCGAGAAGAAAGCCGAAGCCGCCAAGCAGACAGCCAAGCGCGACAAGGTGAAAAACAAAGACAGGGGGATTGAGCTATGAAGCCGGAAATTAAAAAGCAAATCATTCTGCATCTCCCGTATCTGATGTTTGTTTATCTGTTCGGTAAGGTTGGGCAGGCGTTCCGGCTGGCGCAGGGTGCAGACCTTTCCGCAAAGCTGCTGAATATTGAACAGGGCTTTTCCGCAGCCTTTGAAAATGCCGCGCCCAGCTTCAAACCTATGGACTTGCTGATCGGCGTTGCCGGAGCAGTCATTATCCGGCTTGTGATCTATTCCAAACAGAAGAACGCCAAGAAGTACCGCAAGGGCATGGAGTACGGCACGGCACGCTGGGGGACGCCCGCAGACATCAAGCCTTTTATCGACCCCGTGTTTGAAAACAATGTGCTGCTGACGCAGACGGAACGGCTGATGATGTCCAATCGCCCCAAAGAGCCGAAGAACGCAAGGAATAAAAATATCCTTGTGATCGGCGGTAGCGGAAGCGGAAAAACCCGCTTCTTTGCCAAACCCAACCTCATGCAGCTTCACAGCTCGTATGTGATAACCGATCCGAAAGGCAGCATCCTCATTGAGTGCGGACAGCTTTTGCAAAGAGCCAAGTACAAGATTAAGGTGCTGAACACCATTAACTTTTCCAAGAGTATGCACTACAATCCCTTTTCGTATCTGCGCAGCGAGAAAGACATTTTGAAGCTGGTAAATACGATCATCGTCAATACCAAGGGCGAGGGCGCACAAAGCGGAGAAGATTTCTGGGTGAAAGCGGAACGGCTGTACTATACCGCGCTGATTGGGTACATCTACTACGAAGCCCCGGAGGAAGAAAAGAACATAATTACCCTGCTTGACATGATAAACGCATCTGACACGCGGGAGGATGACGAGGACTATAAAAACCCTGTTGACCTTATGTTTGACAGGCTGGAAGAAAAAGACCCGGAGCATTTTGCGCTCAAACAGTATAAGAAATACAAGTTAGCCGCTGGCAAAACAGCCAAGTCGATTTTGATTAGCTGCGGTGCGCGTCTTGCGCCCTTTGACATCAAAGAACTGCGCGACCTTATGGAGTATGACGAAATGGAGCTGGACACGCTGGGCGACAGAAAGACCGCCCTGTTCCTCATAATGAGTGATACGGACAGCACCTTTAATTTTGTCATTGCAATTCTCCAATCCCAGCTATTCAACCTGTTATGCGACAAGGCAGATGATGTGTACGGCGGCAGATTGCCCGTCCATGTACGCTGTATTCTGGACGAGTTCGCCAATATCGGGCAGATCCCGCAGTTTGACAAGCTGATAGCCACCATCCGAAGCCGTGAAATATCGGCTTCTATTATTTTGCAGTCGCAGAGCCAGCTAAAGGCGATCTACAAGGACAACGCCGATACCATTGTGGGCAACTGCGATACCATGTTGTTTTTAGGCGGTAAGGAGAAAACCACGCTCAAAGAAATCTCGGAAATTCTGGGCAAGGAAACGATTGACAGTTTCAACACCAGCGAGAACAGGGGCAAGGAAATCTCCCACGGCTTAAATTATCAAAAATTAGGAAAGGAGCTGATGACACAGGACGAAATTGCAACGATGGACGGAGGAATGTGTATTTTACAGGTGCGCGGTGTACGCCCGTTCTTCTCCAAGAAGTACGACATTACCCAGCACCCGAACTACAAGTACCTATCCGACGCCGACAAGAAAAATGCCTTTGATGTTGAGAGATACATCCGGGCGCAGCGAAAGAAGAAACATACCCCCGCCGTGATCGCGCCGGAGGAAGTGTTTGACCTATACGACATTGAGCTGCCGGAAACGGATAGCCACGAAGCCGCCGAAGCATAACGGCGGCTATTTTCATACTCAACACAAATCAATTTTATGTAGCCGCAAAGCGGCAGAAAGTGAGGAAAATTTATGGCATTTTTCAATAGCGCAGTTGGTGTTTTGCAGACTTTGGTTATCGCGCTGGGCGCAGGCCTTGCAATCTGGGGTGTTATCAATCTGATGGAGGGCTACGGCTCTGACAATCCCGGTGCCAAGAGCCAGGGCATGAAGCAGCTTATGGCTGGCGGCGGCGTTGCGCTGATCGGCATGATGCTCGTTCCCCTGCTCTCCGGCTTGTTCGGTTAATCAGCCCGCATAAACCTTTGCGCATAGCCCTCTGACATAGGCATAGGCGCAGCCCCCGTGTGCTTCACGGCATACGGGGGCAGAAAGGAGGTGCCGCCACTTGATACTTGATTGGCTCGAAGAATGGTTTAGGGGCATATTAACGGACGGCATCATAGGCAACCTTACCGGGCTGTTTGATACCGTCAATCAAAAGGTGGGCGAGATTGCCGGAGAAGTCGGCGCGACGCCGCAGGGCTGGAACGCCGGGATCTTCAACATGATACGCAACCTTTCGGAATCAGTCATTATCCCCATTGCGGGCGCGATCCTTGCGCTTGTAATGTGCTATGAACTGATACAGATGGTGACGGAAAAGAACAATATGCACGACATTGACACCTTTATGTTTTTCAAATGGGTGTTCAAAACCTTTGCGGCTGTTCTTCTCGTTACGAATACATGGAACATTGTCATGGGCGTGTTTGACGCGACCCAGCAAGTGGTAAATCAGAGCGCGGGCGTGATTATCAGCGATACCAGCATAGACATTTCATCCGTGGTAACAGACCTTGAAACGCGGCTGGAAGCCATGAGCATAGGCGGGCTGATCGGACTGTGGTTTCAATCCCTGTTCGTGGGCTTGACTATGAATATCCTGTCTATCTGCATTATGCTGGTGATCTACGGGCGCATGATTGAAATATATCTTGTAACTTCCCTCGGACCTATCCCACTTGCGACAATGACAAACGGCGAGTGGCGCAGCATGGGGCAAAATTACCTAAAATCCCTGCTGGCTCTCGGCTTCCAAGCATTTCTCATTATGGTGTGCGTCGGCATCTATTCGGTGCTGATCCAGACGATTTCCACAACTGGCGACATATCCGGCGCGGTGTGGACAGCAATGGGCTATACCGTACTGCTTTGCTTCTGCCTGTTCAAGACTGGCAGCATGGCAAAAGCCGTATTTGGCGCACATTAAACACAGGAGGTACAAAGCCGCTACTTATCAAATCATTTACGCAGACCCGCCGTGGCGATATGAACAGAAAAAAGTTCAAGGCGCGGCAGAAAACCACTACCCCACCATGAGCATAGACGAGCTGTGCGCCCTGCCCGTGGCAGAGCTGGCAGCAAATGACTGTGTGCTGTTTTTGTGGGCGACCTTTCCCCAGCTTCCCGAAGCCTTGCAGCTTATCAAGGCGTGGGGCTTCCGCTATAAGACAGTTGCTTTCGTATGGCTGAAACGGAATCGGAAAAGCCCCTCATGGTTTTACGGGCTGGGCTACTGGACACGGGGAAACGCTGAAATCTGTCTGCTGGCGACCAAGGGCAAGCCCAAACGGAACTCAGCAGGCGTACATCAGTTTATTATCTCTCCCATAGAGCAGCACAGCAAAAAGCCCGATGAAGCAAGGCAGAAAATCCTTGCCCTTATGGGCGACCTGCCCCGCGTGGAGCTGTTTGCACGGCAGAAAACGCTGGGATGGGATGTGTGGGGCAATGAAGTTGCAAGCGATTTGTCGCTTGCAGAAAGGAGAAACGATGGCTTATGTGAGCGTACCCAAGGACTTGACGAAAGTTAAGACCAAGGTACTTTTCAACCTAACCAAAAGACAGCTTTTGTGTTTTGGTATCTCGGCGGCAATCGGTTTGCCGCTTTTCTTTTTACTCAAAGACAGCGCGGGGACAACCGTTGCAGCAATGGTAATGATCTTTGCCATGCTGCCCGGATTTATGTTCGGCGTGTATGAAAAAAACGGGCAGCCCCTTGAAGTGATCGGGCGGCAGATGATTGAAACCTGTTTCCTGCGCCCCAAGGAGCGACCTTATCAGACTAACAACGCATACGCCGCCCTTGTGCGGCAGCATCAAATGGAAATGGAGGTAAAGGCGATTGTCCAAGGCAGTAAAGCCCGCAGCGGAACAGCCCGCAGCGGCAAAAACAAAGCTGACCCGCGCAGAAAAAAAGCAGATTAACGAAATAATCCGCAAATACAAGGGCGACGGCAAGCCCCATACTGCGCAGGACAGCATACCCTATCACACCATGCACCAAGACGGCATCTGCTATCTGGGCGGCAAGAGTTATTCCAAAAGCATTGAGTTTTTCGATGTGAACTACCAGCTTGCCCAGCCCGATACGCAGACGGCAATCTTTGAATATCTGTGCGACCTGTATAACTATCTCGACGCTTCCATCCATGTGCAGCTTAACTTTGTCAACCGAAAGACCGACCAGGAGCAGATTGCACGGAGCTTTGAGATTCCGCCCTGCGGCGACGATTTAGATTCTATCCGCGTGGAAAATTCCGGCGTTCTGAAACGGCAGCTTGAACGGGGCAACAACGGCAATGTAAAAACCAAGTATCTGACCTTTACGGTGGAAGCAGACAACTACAAAACGGCGCGGGCGCGTCTGATCCGTATTGAAACCGACATACTCAACTATTTTAAGGTGATGGGCGCAAGGGCGCGTGTGCTGGACGGTAAGGAACGGCTGGAAGTGCTGCATGGCATTATGCACCCGGACGGGGATCGTTTTCACTTTGACTGGAACTGGCTTGCCCCAAGCGGGCTGTCCACCAAGGACTTTATCGCCCCGTCCTCTTTCGCGTTCAAGAAAAGCCGCAATTTCCAGATGGGCAATAAAATCTGCGCCGTATCATTCCTGCAAATCCTCGCGCCGGAAATCAGCGACACAATGCTGACAGACTTCCTTGATACCGATTCCGGCATTGTGGTGAGCTTCCATGTGCAGGCGGTGGAACAGACCGAAGCGGTGAAAATGGTAAAGCGCAAGATCACCGACCTTGACGCAATGAAAATCCAAGAGCAGAAAAGGGCTGTCCGTGACGGCTACGACATGGATATTCTGCCCTCTGACCTTGCCACCTATGGCGGCGAAGCAAAGAAGCTGCTGAATGAGCTGCAAAACCGCAATGAGCGTCTTTTCCTTGCCACATTCCTTGTCCTTAACTACGGAAGCACCACAAGGAAACTGAACAACGATATTTTCCGTGCCGCTGGCGTAGCGCAGAAATACAACTGCATACTGACCCGCCTTGACTTCCAGCAGGAAAAAGGCGTTATGAGCTGTCTGCCGCTGGGACTGAATCAAATCGAAATCCAGCGGGCGTTGACTACTTCCAGCGTGGCAATATTCGTCCCGTTCGTGACGCAGGAATTGTTTGAGGGCGGCGACGCCCTGTATTACGGGCTGAACGCCAAGAGCAACAACATGATTATGCTTGACCGCAAAAATGCCCGATCCCCTAACGGGCTGGTATTCGGCACACCGGGCGGCGGCAAATCCTTTTCGTGTAAGCGCGAAATGGTGAATGTGCTGCTGAAAACGGGCGACCATGTGATCGTCTGCGACCCGGAGGGCGAATACTGGCCTTTGGTGAAGCGTCTGCATGGGCAGATTATCCGGCTGTCACCCACCAGCACGGACTATGTAAATCCTCTGGACATCAATCTGAACTATTCGGAGGACGAAAACCCGCTGGCACTCAAATCCGACTTTGTGCTGTCGCTGTGTGAGCTTATCATGGGCGGCAAAACCGGGCTGGAAGCCATTGAAAGGACAGTCATTGACCGCGCCGTGCAGCGTATCTATCAGAACTACTTTGCAGACCCGCGCCCGGAGAATATGCCGATCCTGTCCGACTTGCACGATGCGCTTGTGGCGCAGCACTTGCCGGAAGCTGACCGCGTGGCACAGGCACTTGATCTGTATGTGTCCGGCTCTCTGAATTTCTTTAACCACAGAACGACGGTGGACATCGACAACCGTTTTGTGTGCTACGACATTAAGGAGCTGGGCAAAAACCTCAAAAAGCCCGCCATGCTGATTATCCAAGACCAAGTATGGAATCGCGTCACCGTCAACAGAAATGCAGGCGTTTCCACATGGTACTATGCAGACGAGTTCCACTTGCTGCTAAAAGAGCCGCAGACCGCAGCGTACAGCGCGGAAATCTGGAAGCGTTTTAGAAAATGGGGCGGCGTACCGACGGGCGCGACCCAGAATGTCAAGGACTTGCTATCTTCCCCGGAGATCGAAAACATCCTTGAAAACTCTGACTTCATTTGTATGCTCAACCAAGCGGCGGGCGACAGAAAGATCCTTGCGGAACGCCTTAACATTTCGCAGGAGCAGCTAAAGTATGTCACCAACTCCGCACCGGGCGAAGGACTGCTGTTCTTTGAGAATATCATCCTGCCCTTTGTCGATCACTTCCCGCGTGATACCGAGCTTTACCGTATCATGTCCACAAAGCCCAGCGAGGTAAACGGCGTATGACGCTGCCCCTTGACACCATCCTTTGCGGCGACTGTCTGGCTGTGCTGAAAACCCTGCCCGATGAAAGCGTACATTGCTGCGTGACCTCTCCACCGTATTACGGCTTGCGGGACTATGGCATGGACGCGCAGATCGGGCGTGAGGATTCCCCGGAGGAATACATAGCGCAGCTAACGGCAGTTTTCCGCGAGGTATGGCGTGTGCTGCGCCCGGATGGAACACTCTGGGTAAATATCGCGGACAGCTATTGCGGCACGAACAGTAAAGGCAGCACCCGCGACCCCAAATATCCGCAGGGACGCAACGGGCAGAGCGTTTCACTCTCCCGTGTGGTAAAGAACTGTAAACCAAAGGATTTGATCGGCATACCGTGGATGCTGGCATTTTCGCTGCGCGGCGAGGGCTGGTATCTGCGCAATGACATTATCTGGGCAAAGGGAAACCCGATGCCGGAAAGCACCAAAGACCGCTGCACCCGCAGCCATGAGCATATTTTTCTGTTTACCAAGAGTAAGAAGTACCATTTTGACAGCCTTGCCATAGCCGAGCCGATAGCACCCACAACCGCCCTGCGAAAGAAAGCGGGGCGCGGTTTTGGCAAATACTCCGTCCCTGTTCCCGGACAGCCCCAGACGCAGAACATCAACAAGCCGAGGGCAAAAGGAAGCATAACAGACGAAATGATCTCACCCGTCCGAAGCAAGCGCGATGTGTGGTTTATCAACACCGTGCCATACAAGGGAGGGCATTTTGCCGCCTATCCCCCAAAGCTGGCTGAAACCTGTATACTGGCGGGCTGTCCTGCAGGCGGCGTTGTCCTTGACCCATTCATGGGCAGCGGCACGACGGGGCTTGCTGCCAAGCAGCACGGCAGACACTATATCGGCATTGAGCTGAACACTACATTTTGTTCCCTTGCACGGGAACGGATCGGAAGCGACACCAACGAAAGACGGTGAAAGGAGCAAACACCATGAAAAATGATGAACGGTATATAATCGAGGGCTGGCACTACCGTATGCTGGTTTTGGACTTGTATCTTCTCTTTGTGGAGAATGTCAGTATAGCAAGGAAGCTATCAGCAGCCAAAAGCCAAAAGGATTTTATTAGGCTGCAAAAGCAGGCTGAACGCTACGAAAAAAGGGCGTACAGGAAAATGCGCGGCTGGGGAATCCCCAAGGACTGTGAGAGCTTTGCCACCGAAACCCTGCAAAAAGCACTTACAAAAAAGTATCTGACGCCCCTGCCCGATACCGTGGAAGAAACTGAAATCTGACTTTGTTCCCCGCTGTGGGAACGGATTGGAGGTGATACCCCTTGAAAGAACTGAAACCCCGCGACAAGGTAACGCAGCGCATGACCCGCGACGGGCTGGTACAGGACAACCAGACCACGGGTGAAACCCAGAGCGTTTCCGGGCGCGACGCAGAGCAAAACCTATCCCCAAAGGAGCAGCCGGAGCTTTTGCGCCGGGAGGATGCGGAAAATGCGGACGCAGCGCAGAATCGGCAGCGGCAGCAACAGCCCCAGCAGGAAATGCCGCCGCAGCATGATCCCGCCCCGTTCCAAAACGGCAGCGATCCCCCTGTATCTTCCGTGGTGCAGGAAGCCGCCCCCGTCCATTCCGGCGGTATGGCTGGCAAGGTGTATGACCGTGTAGCCGCCGAGCATGACGCCCACACGGAGCGCAGGGCGACGCGGCAGGGCAACAGCACCATCCGGGAGGGCGAAGCCACAAGGCAGCGTCCGTCATCCCGTCTGCAATTTACCGACGAGGAACGCAGCACCCCGGAGCTGCAAAGGTATATCCGCAACTCTGACAAAAAAGCCGACAAGCTGGATGCGGCGCGGGCAGCCGTGCCGAAAAAGACCGTTATCACCAAGGAGCGCGTCTTTGACGAAGCATCCGGCAAGGGGCATACCCGTCTGCGCTTTGATAAAGTAGATAAACAGCCGTCCAAGCTCAAACACAATCCGCTGAATCGACCTGTAAACGAAGTGGCAGCTATGGCGCACGGCAAGATCCATGAGGTTGAAAGCGATAATGTGGGCGTGGAAAGCGGACACAAGGCAGAGGAACTTGCGGAGCGCGGGATCGGGCGCGGTGTGCGCAGCGCGTACCGTCACCACAAAATGAAGCCCTACCGTGCCGTAGAAAAGGCAGAACGGGCGGCGGCAAAGGCGAACACGGATTATCTGTACCACAAGGCATTGCACGATAACCCCCAGCTTGCCGGAAGCAACCCCATGTCCCGCTTTTTCCAGAAGCAAAAGCTGAAACAGCAGTATGCAAAAGCGGCGCGGGCAGCGAAAGGAGCAGGCGGCGCAGCACAGACCACGGCGCAGACCACCAAGAAAACCGCAGAAGCCAGCGCAAAGGCGGCGAAGCGCGTTGCCGAGGAAGCCAAGAAAACAGCGGCGTTTATAGCGCGGCATTGGAAAGGCTGTCTGATCGTGCTTGCCTGTTTCCTGCTCATTGTGCTGCTGATCGGCGGGCTGCAATCCTGTTCCATCCTGTTTTCCGGCGCGGGCGGCGGCGTGGCTGCTTCCACCTACCAATCGGAGGACGCGGACATCCTTGCCGCAGAAGCCGCTTACTGTGATATGGAAGCCGCGCTGCAAGACGAGCTGGACAACTACGAAAGCTACCACCCCGGCTATGACGAGTGCCGTTTTGACCTTGACGAGATCGAGCATGACCCCTATGTGCTGATTTCGATTCTCTCCGCGCTCCATGAGGGCGCATGGACGGCTGGCGAGGTACAAGGAACGCTGCAAATGCTCTTTGACAAGCAGTATATCCTAACCGAAACCATAGAAACGGAAACCCGGTACAGGACAGAAACCCGCACGGGGACGCGCACCGTCACCGACCCGGAAACGGGCGAAACCAGCACCGAGGAATACGAATACGAGGTTACGGTATCGTACACCTACTACATCTGCAATGTGTCCCTTGAAAACTTTAACCTGTCCCATGTCCCCGTGTATATCATGGGCGAGGAAGATTTGAGCAAGTATGCGCTGTATATGTCCACGCTGGGCAACCGCCCGGACTTATTCGGCAGCTCTGAATATGTGGACAAGTATATCAACAGCAGCTATACCGACTACGATATTCCCGCGTCGGCATTACAGGATGAAACCTTTGCCGCCGTGATTGAGGAAGCGGAAAAATATCTGGGCTTCCCCTATGTATGGGGCGGCAGCTCTCCCAGCACTTCCTTTGATTGCAGCGGCTTTGTAAGCTATGTGCTGACAAACAGCGGCGTATGCAATACCGGGCGATTGGGAGCGCAGGGGCTTTACAACATTTCCACCCCTGTATCAAGTGCCAATGTCCGACCCGGCGACCTTGTGTTTTTCACGGGGACATACGACACCCCCGGCGTTTCCCATGTAGGAATCTATGTGGGCAATTCCATGATGATCCATTGCGGAGATCCCATTTCCTATTCCAACCTTAACAGCTCCTATTGGCAGGCGCATTTCTATGCCTATGCCAGACCGCCCTATAACTGATCCCAAAAACGAAAGGAGATTTTAACCTATGGCTATGAGCAAAATTGACCGTATTGACCGCGAGATTGAAAAGACCCGCGGCAAGATTACCGAGTTCCAAAACAAGCTCAAAGAGCTGGAAGCCCAGCGCACCGAGCAGGAAAACTTTGAAATCGTCAACCTTGTCCGTTCCATGTGCATGACCCGTGACGAGCTGATGAACTTTCTGCGCGGCGGCGGCAACGACGCGCCGCCTGTGGAAACTGCCTACCATGAGCAGGCAGAAGCCGACTACGACGGACAGGAGGTAAACGACGATGAAGAATAAGCGACCCTTGCGACTGCTTGCTGTGGTATGCGCCCTTGTACTGTCTGTGACAACCTTTTCAACCGTGGCATACGCAGGCGGCGGGGATTACCACGATTCCGAGCTGCCCCCGGCAGAGAACACCGAGCCGGAGGAAACCACGCCCCCAGAGGAAGAAACCGAGCCTGTGACGATCACCCCCGGCACACCGTTTACCGAGGACGGCATTGCGGCGACCCGCGATCTGCTTTATGACAAGCATACCAACAAACAGTACATTACCATTGAAACCCGAAACGGCAACACTTTCTATATCGTCATTGACTACGACAAGCAGCTTGACGAGGAAGAAGAACGCTATCAGACATACTTCCTTAACCCGGTGGACGAAGCCGATCTGCTGGCACTTTTGGAGGACGAGAACGGAAATAGCCCGATTGTCTGTTCCTGCACCGATAAATGCGTAGCTGGCGCAGTCAACACAAACTGCCAGCTTTGCAGTAAGGATATGACAAACTGTGCGGGCAAGGAAGCCGAGCCGGAACAGCCGGAGGAACTCGAACAGCCCGAAGAACCCGAAGAAAGCAACATGGGCGGCATCCTTGCCGTCGTGCTGATCCTTGCGCTGGGCGGCGGGGCTGCTGTGTGGTACTTCAAGTTCCGTAAGCCGAAAGAATCCACTAAGGGCAGCACCGAGCTTGACGAGTTCGATTTTGACGATGAAGAGGACGAAGAAGAAAGCTATGGGGATGACGGCTACGAGCTGAACGATCCCGACGATAAGGAGGACACCGAGGAATGAAACTGATTATCTGTGAAAAGCCCTCTGTGGCAAAGACCATTGCCGCAGCTCTGGGCGCAAAGGAGCAAAAGGACGGACACATTGCCGGGAACGATATTTTGGTATCGTGGTGTGTGGGGCATCTGGTGAGCATGAGCGACGCGGGCGGCTACGACGAGCGTTATAAAAAATGGCGTTATGAGGATCTTCCGATTCTGCCGCAGGAATGGAAGTACACGCTGACCCCCGGCAAGGAAAACCAGTTCGCCGTTCTCAAAGAGCTTATGCACCGCGCCGATGTTTCCGAAGTGGTAAATGCCTGTGATGCCGGACGCGAGGGTGAGCTGATCTTCCGCTTTGTCTATGAACAGGCGGCTTGCAGCAAACCGTTCAAGCGTCTTTGGATTTCCTCTATGGAGGATAGCGCGATCCGTGAGGGCATGGACACGCTCAAAGACGGGCGCGAGTATGACCCGCTGTATCAATCGGCACTTTGCCGAGCGCGGGCAGACTGGCTTGTGGGCATCAATGCCACCCGCCTTTTTTCCGTGCTGTACCATAGGACGCTGAATGTGGGGCGCGTCCTCTCCCCGACGCTGAATCTGCTGGTGGAGCGTGAGGGCAAAATCTTCACTTTCAAGAAAGAGAAATACCATACCGTGCATATCGGCTGCGACGGCGCAGACGCCCAGAGCAAACGGATCACCGACGCTGCCGCCGCCAATGGGCTGAAGGCGGCTTGCGAGAAATCGCAGGCCGTTTGCGTTTCTCTGGCAAAGGAGAAAAAGACAGCCCAGCCCCCGAAGCTCTATGACCTTACTTCCTTGCAGCGGGAAGCCAACCGCACTTATGGCTTTACTGCCAAGCAGACCCTTGACTATGCCCAAGCCCTGTATGAAAAGCGTCTGTTGACCTATCCGAGAACGGACAGCAACTATATCACTTCCGACATGGAGCAGACGGCGGCTGACCTTGTTGCGGCACTTCTGCCCATGCTGCCCTTTATGCAGGGCGTGGAGTTCTCCCCGGAGATCGGGCGCGTTATCAACAATGCCAAGGTGACAGACCACCATGCGATCCTGCCAACAGCGGAGTTTGCAAAGTCTGGATTTACCGGGCTTGCGGAAAGCGAAAAGAAACTGCTGTCCCTTATCTGCTGCAAGCTGTTCTGCGCCGTTGCGCCGCCCCATGTGTATGAAGCTGTCACCGCTGTATTTGAGTGCGGCGGCGAACAGTTCACCGCAAAGGGCAAGACAATTCTGACTGCGGGCTGGAAAGGCATTGACGCCCGTTTCCGTCTGACGCTGAAAGGAAAGCCCGACGAGGAAGCCGAGGACGAAGCGACGCTGCCGGAGCTTGCCGAGGGGCAGACCTTTGACACCCCTGCCGCATCCGTTTCCGAGCATTACACCACACCCCCTAAGCCCTACACCGAAGATACGCTGCTGTCCGCTATGGAGAGCGCGGGCAAAGAGGATATGCCCGACGAAGCCGAGCGCAAGGGGCTGGGGACGCCCGCGACCCGCGCCGCCATGATCGAAAAGCTGTTGTCTGCCGGATTTGTGGAGCGCAAGGGCAAAAGCCTTGTGCCGACCAAGGACGGCGTGAATCTGGCTGTGATCCTGCCGGATATGCTCAAATCCCCGCAGCTTACGGCTGAATGGGAAAACAGGCTGACCGAGATTGCCAAGGGCAGCGCAGACCCGGACGAATTTATGGACGGCATTGCCGATCTGACGCGGGAGCTGGTAAAAGCCTACTCCCATATCACCGAGGACGGCAAAAAGCTGTTCGCGCCGGAAAAGGAAGCAATCGGCATCTGCCCCCGCTGCAAAAGCCCTGTCTATGAGGGCAAGAAAAACTATTACTGCTCTGACCGATCCTGCCGCTTTGTGATGTGGAAGAACGACAAGTTTTTTGAAAGCAGGAAAACTACCTTTTCAAAGAAAATCGCCGCTGCGCTGTTAAAGGACGGCAAGGCAAAGGTCAAGGGGGCTGTATTCCGAGCGCACGGGCAAAACCTACGACGGTACGGTGCTTCTCTGCGACACAGGCGACAAGTATGTGAATTACCGTATCGAACAGACCAAATGATCCGGCTGAACGAAGCACAGTATCGCAAGGTGAAAAAGCTGACCCGCCGCCTTTGTGCCAACAACGACGGCGGGTGCTGCCTTGTGCTGGATGACGGCGACCCTTGCGTATGTGTGCAGGCAATCAGCTATTCGCTGCTGTGCAGATACTTCCGGGAAGCGGTACTGCCCGCAGACCGGGAGCTGTGCGCGGATATTATGCGTGAGCATGATACCCGGAAAAAATGCGAAATGTGCGGCAAGCCCTACCACGCCCGCAGCAACCGTGCCAAGTATTGCGACGCCTGCGCACCCATAGCGGCACGGCGTAAAGCTGCCGAGCGAAAACGCCGCCAGCGGGAAACGGTAAAAGTACGGCTGCAAATCACGGTTTAGGGGCTGAAAAATCCTTGATTTAAGCCACCTTGCAGCCGCGTTTCCTACTGCCGAGGGATATTGCCCTTGATACCCCGAAAAACCGTTTTGAAAGCGTGACACAGAAGTTTCCGGCTCTGCCGGAGTACGGGGAGTTACGGAGCAAGCATAGGGAGTGTAGCCACACTTTGAAAAAGTGGGGCTTCACACATCCCGCATATCCCCGCCGTCCTCTTTGGAGTTCGGCGGGGATTTTTTGCTTGTACCCTCGCAAGCTGACGCTTGCTGGGGCAGACCCTTGGGATAGTCCCAAACCCTTATACCAATCAGAAAGGAGCGCATACATGGACGAACACATTTTTGAAGTATATCTCATAAACAAAGCCCGTCATACCGAGCAAAATCCCGTCGCAGAATGGGTGCAGCTACCGACTGACGCGGAAAAAATGAAAGAAGTCTTTGCCCGGATCGGCGTTGACGGCATTGACCCGTCTGAATACGAGGCTGTCGCCTACGAATCGCCCGTTGACGGCTTGACTGACCGTTTCCGTTCCGGCGAAAGTCTGGACGAGCTGAACTACCTTGCCGCCCTGCTTGCCCAGCGCAGCCAAGAGGAACGGGAGAAATTTGCCGCAGCCATGATCCACGGCGACCACGCGGCAAGCATTGCCGACGCGATCAACCTTACCCACAATCTTGACTGCTACTGGCTTTATCCTACCGTCCATAATTCCGAGGACTACGGGCATTATGTAGTTGACGAGCTGGACGAATTGGAATTGCCGGAAGCCGCCAAAAAGTATTTTGATTACAAAGCCTTTGGGCGCGACGCGGTACAGGAGGACGGCGGCACTTTCACCGACTACGGCTATATCTACAACAACAAAAACGACTTTGCCGTATGGTACGCAGACCACGATATTCCGAAAGAACACCGCGTTACCCCGACCAGCCGGACACGGTTTTTATGGACGCTGCCGCCGTTCCCCAGCAGGCGGCAATCGCTGCCGAGCCGCAGCAGCCGATCCCCATTCGTCCCATTGAGCTGACTGCCACCGACACGGCGGGAAAGGTCAAAGAGATCACGGCGCAGCTTGAAGCTGGCGTAAAAGACCTTTTCAATAGTGAGCGATACCAGGACTACTTGAAAGCCATGTCCAAGTTCCACGATTACAGCCTTAACAATACGCTGCTGATCGTGATGCAGAAGCCGGACGCTTCCCTTGTAGCTGGCTTTAACAAATGGCGTGACGAGTTTGAACGCCATGTAAAGCGCGGTGAAAAAGGCATTAAAATCCTTGCCCCCGCGCCTTATAAAATCAAAAAAGAGCTGGAAAAACTTGACCCGGACGGCAAGCCCATTATCGGTGAGGACGGCAAGCCCGTCACCGAGCAGAAAGAAATCACCGTCCCTGCCTTTAAGGTGGTAAGCGTCTTTGATGTGAGCCAGACAGACGGCAAGGAGATCCCGGACATTGCCGTGGATTCTCTGACGGGCAGCGTCGAGCAGTACGAGGACTTTTTCAAGGCGTTGGAGCAGACTTCTCCTGTTCCCGTTGGCTTTGAACGGATTGAAAGCGGCGCACACGGCTATTACCACAACGCAGAAAAGCGCATTGCTCTTAACGAGGGTGAAAGCGAGCTGCAAACGGTCAAGACCCTTATCCATGAGATTGCCCACGCCAAGCTGCATGACATTGATCTGAACGCGCCCCCAGAGCAGCAGGAACGCCCCAGCCGCCGCACCCGTGAGGTGGAAGCGGAAAGCATTGCCTACACCGTATGCCAGCACTTCGGGCTTGATACCTCTGACTACTCTTTCGGCTATGTTGCCGGATGGAGCAGCGACAAGGACATCAAAGAATTAAAGGCTTCCCTTGAAACCATCCGCGCCACCGCAAGCGAACTGATTACCGAGATTGACGGGCATTTCCGTGAGCTTCAGCAGCAGCGGGAAGCGGCACAGGAAGAACGCCCCGTATTGGAAAGCCTTGCCCCCGAACAGCAGCAGGCGATCCGCGACGAGGTACAAGCCACCCTGCAAATGCTGGTAAACACCGATATGCAGATTTCCGGCGAGGTATCGCAGGGAACGCTTGACGCGCTGGCAGCACAGGGCTATGTCCTGCAAGACGGCATTGTGCAGCGACAGCCGCAAGCCGAGCTGCCCATGCCAGACCCCACAATCACCGTACAGGAAATGAACGAATACGGCTACAAATGGGACGGGATGCTGCCCTTGCAGGAGGAAGCCGCCCGCCGGCTCTTTGAAAATGAGGGCGTGGAGATCTACCGTATCTATGAGGACAACACCGAGGGCGCAGTTTTGAACGCCGACGAGATCACCGAACACGCCGCACAGGGCGGCATTTTCGGCGTGGAAAAAGAAGCATGGCAGCGTCATTTGGAGAAGCCCCAGCAGGAGCAGGAAGCCACCGAGCAGACCGCGCCCCAGCCGGAAAGCACCTTTGCCATTTACCAGCTCAAAGATGGTGAGGAAACACGGGACTACCGCTTTGAACCGCTTGACCGTCTGCGGGCTGTGGGGCTGGATGTGCAGCGGGACAATTACGAGCTTGTATATTCTGCGCCGTTGGCTGACGGGGAATCTCTGGAAGATATTTACCGACGCTTCAACATCGACCACCCGGCAGACTTTACGGGACACTCCCTTTCCGTTTCCGACATCGTTGTGCTGCGCAACGGGGACACCGAAACCGCCCATTACTGTGACAGCTTTGGTTTTGCGGAAGTGCCGGAGTTCTTGCAGCAGCAGGAACAGACAGCGCAGAAATGGAACGGCATTGACGGGCTTTTGAATGACAAGCCTTTCATGCCGGACGCGACGCCCACCGAACAAGCAAACGCGCTGATTGATCTTGCCGAGCAGGACGGGCAGCGTTTGGGCAACGCCGAGCGCGGCTTGATTGTCCAGTACCATGAACAGGTGCAGGATCTTCCGAAAACCATTGCCCTTGTCAATGAACTGTGCGAGAAAGGCTTTGAGCAGCAGCACGGACACCTTGACTACCTTGTGAAGCAGCGTATTGACGCGGAGATCACCGCAGCCGTACAGGAACGCCAGCAGACCGAGCCTTTGCCGCCGTCCCTTGACCCGGCTGTGCAGCCCGTGGTGACGATCATTTGGAGCGAAAGCGACAAGCTGCGCGAGGGTGAGCAGATGCCCCTTGCCCGTGCCGACGCCCTTTTCAAATCTCTGGACGAAACCCGCCGCACGGAACGGGAGCAGCCGGGATATGACGGGAGCTGGTACGACAAAACCAAGTTCCGCATTGACTTCACTTTCCACGAGGAAGCCGACAACTACGAGGGACGGCAGGACTTTGGCGACGGGGACGGCTCTCTGATCGACCATATCCAAGCCCACCACGAATACTATTCGCGGGATGAAAGCTACAAAAACAGCGTGATCCGCAATGAGGGCGCGGAAGCGTGGGCGCAGGAACAGGCAGAGCGCGAAATGATCCTCTCCGAGTTCGTGCCATATATGCGTCTGCATTGCAATCTCTACGAGCAGGAGCGCACCGCAGCGGGTATGCTGGAATCCGGCGCGGAGCTGACGCCGGAGCAGACTGCCTATTTCAATGCCGTGCTGTCCCATGTGGATGCTTGCCGGGAAAAGCTCAATGCGGGCGATTATGATTTGCCCGACCCGCCCCAACTCTCCGACTTCTCACAGGAAGCCGCAGAAATGGAAGCCTACAAAGACCATGTGCGGGAAGAAATTGCGCAGGAAGCCGCCGCAGCGGGCATGACGGTTGAGGAATACGCCGCCAACGGCTACGAGCCGAGGGAGCAGCCCATCGACGCGCCGGAGCAGCCGGAAGCAGCCGTACCCGAAGAATCCACCCCGGCGCAGCCAGAAGCCCCGCCGTCAAGTATTATCCGATCAACGAGGGCGCAGCCAGACGCGCCAACGATGCAAACAGCTTCCGGGACTATACACCGGGCAGCGCAACCGCCGCATACAGACAGATGGTAGACCAAGCCGCCGAGCTTGCGCAGCAGCAGAAAAGCCGCGTCGATCCCATGCACCATGAGAGAATCGACCAGCTCCTTGACACCTACGCCCGACGCCTTGCGGAGAATATGAATAACAGCTATGCCATTGAAGCCCGCGTACCGTCTATCCTTATCGCTGGCGGCAGCAATTTCCCTGTCCGTAAAAAGGAAAAGCAGAACGCAGCCCGCGACCGCAATATGGAGGACTGGCAGGATGTGCAGGGGATTCTTGATAAAATCCGCAGCACAGGCATGGGCGGTATCAGCGCAGACGATCCGCAGGCTGTCGCAAAGCTGGAAGCAAAACTGGCGAAGCTGGAAGCGGCGCAGGAAACAATGAAAGGTGTAAATGCCTATTACCGCAAGCACGGTACGCTGGAGGGCTGTACGCTCCTAAAGCCGGAACAGATCAAAGAATTACAGGAGGGCATGGCGCAGAGCTGGCATTTGGAGAAAAACAAGCCTTTCCAGAGTTTTGAGCTGTCCAACAACAACGCGGAGATCCGGCGCATCCGGGGGCGCATTGAGCAGCTAAAGCAGCATGAAGAAAAATCCTTTGTGGGCTGGGAGTTTGACGGCGGGCGCGTGGAAGCCAACAAGACCGACAACCGACTGCAAATCTTCTTTGACGAAAAGCCTGACGATGCAGCCCGCGCCGAGTTGAAAGCAAACGGCTTTAAGTGGGCACCCAGCGCGGGCGCATGGCAGCGGCAGCTTAACAACAATGCCTACTACGCCGCAGGCTATGTTTCCTGTATTCAGCCAATCACCGGGGAAAAGCCCATTGACTTGCAGCGAAAAGCCCAGCACCAACAGGCAGCACCGACCCCCGACAACCTTTTGACCGGGGAGCAGATCACAACGCCCCGTGGCAGCTTCCACTTGACTTCTATGAGCGTGGAGCAGATGCGGGAAGCCGGGTACGGTATTCACCATACTTCCGAGGACGGCAAGTATCATATCATGGGCAACGGCACACAGGCGTTTGCCGTCGCTGTGGAGCAGCCGGAAAACTATCTGAAAGCCGCAGAAATGTCCACCGAGCAAAATTACAACATGATCGACCAGCAGATCAACAACACCCCGTCCGTTGATGAGCTGGAAGAAAAGGCAAAGCGCGGTGAGCTTGTTTCCCTGTCTGCCCTTGCCGCAGCAGTCAAAGCCGAGGACGGCAAGACGACCCAGCGCGGCGGGGACGGCAAAAAGCCCTCTATCCGCGCCCAGCTCAAAGCCGACCAGCAGGCGGCAAAG